>NC_021169.1:1200000-1800000 GCF_000385565.1 Archaeoglobus sulfaticallidus PM70-1
TAAAAACAAGGTAATATTTGTTAAGTTTTTGTCAAGGAACCCTTCTCTAAACTTCTTGAGAAAATCCCAATCCGAGAACAGGAAGATATATCCAAGAACTGCTTGAAAAATGGGTCCCATTGCCAGAGAAATGAGCTGTACTGTAGGGGGTGGAGGACTCTCAGCGGTGACGTGAAGGAGGGATAGCAAATCAAAGTGATAAGTGAATTTGACGCCGAAAATAGTGTAAGCAAACATGTGTCCCCCTTCGTGGAGGATAGCGACGCATATGAACAGCAGGTAGATAAAGAGAACGATTGATTTGCCGAACCAGATTCGAAACGGAAGTCGTTTTACAGATGGAGCAATCATCAAAATAAATATAAAAGCTGCAAGTAGCTGAATGAGCTTTAGAACCCATGGAAGACTCATTTGTACCTATCACCTCCTAATTATGAGTTGTTTTCCCCCCAGTTTTAGTTTCTAAAACGTAGGTTAGGCCAGCAAGTCCAAGCAAACCAAAAAGAATCATCATACCGATAAACGTGATTGTTGTAATTGTTTTGGAGTATATGTCATTGGCTGATAAAATTAGATTAGCTGCAAGAACTGTTAGGCCTCCATAAATTCCTGCGATATAACTTATCATGAATTGGTTCCATAATGTTCCTTCAATTTTCTCCCCTAATTTCTTTTTAACTTCTTTTTTCAAAAATCTCACATAAATAATTATGAATCCGATATAGATGCCCAAAATAATTCCACCAACACCCAAATAAAACCCAACTAAAAATGTATCTAAATGCTCAACTGAAACATCCGATTTCATCAAGTAGAGACCTATACTAACAAATAATGTTGGTGGAAGAATCAAAATTTCAGGGTATTTAAGGATTATATCACGCAGCCCCATGATAGCGTTATAAAATTTAAAGCTTTAAAGATTGCTACTAGGTAGCTCTTGACTCTCTTTTTTAAAGTCTTGCTTTAACGCTCTTTTATGAGCTTTAACAAAAACCCGCAATGTAAAATCTGTCAAAGCGAGTATTACGATGACATCAATCACATACTTGCTGAAGGCAGACCTTACTCTGAAATTATCGCCGAGTTCAAAGAGAAGATCCCGAATCTCAACAAGACCAATCTTAGCACCCACAAAGCCAAAACAAGCTGTTCTCAAAAGACTACGGGTTACTGGATTAAGGAAAGAACGCCTTGGAGACGTCTCTCCCGAGGATGCATGGGCATAGGGAGGCTACAGCATCGAACAGTTCAAACGAATCTGGAAAGAAATCAATGGCTCGTGGGATCCTGAACAAGAGGTCTGGGTAGTCGAGATCAAAAAAAATGTAGAATGAAGATTTATGATCCACCGGTTTCTTTTATACTCTTCTTGATAAACTGTTTCTCAGATAACCAAGCAATAATGATATTTCTTATGGTCTCAGAATCTTCATTTCCCATTATACCTTCCAAATTCCCTCAAATATTCTCCAAATTTCTTCAGGTCCTACACTCCCTAGATGGCAAAGTCTGATGGGACTGTCACAGCTGCTAAAGTCCTTGCTGGAATTTCGATGGGCTTGTCGATTTTGTGCATTGGTTGAAGGTATGTCTGTTACATTGAAAGTGGTTTTGAGTGGAGTGAAAGTGAAAGTTAATTCCTACATCAAACTAAATTTTAGCTTGGTTAGGGTTGGGAAAATTTGATATAATAGTTTTAACATGAATCTTTATGGCTAAAAAAACATATGAAGACATAATGGAGAAACTTAGAAAAAAACTTGAGAAAATTCCCAAGAAGATTCAAGAATTAGATGAATCTATTCATGAAGAATATTACGAAATTCTCAACGATTTCTTGGAATTAGAGAAGATTGAACAGCCGACGGTTAATGAAGTTGAGAGTCAATTAAGAATTAAAGAGAGATTGGATAATTTAGAAGGAAAAATCAATGGAATATAGCTTTTTGTAGTAACGGAAAATTATTAAAAAACATTAATCCACTATAGTTTTTGCTCTTTTATATCAGGTCTCCATGATGTTAAGATCCCACCGAAAATTCTTGCTAATATCCCCCTGTGGTGTAATTTAAACTTTGAGACAGCTACAGCTAAAGCAGCAGCTAATTCAGACTCAAGAAGTTGGATTCGTAGAAAACTATTTTCATACCGGATACGGTTCATTCTAATTTTCAAAAAAGTTTCATTTGACCTAAAATGAAGCCAGATTACACTGGCCTCTTTTCCATCGATCCCAACTGAGCTATTTTTAATTTCATCAATTATGCCTTTCCAAGTTGAAATAAATTCTTCTAACTCATTCATGATCAATTCAAACATTGTTTAACTTTTACCACAAAACTGAGACATTTTCCATATTGCCTCGAAACCGTAACAGACATTAGAGCAAACCTTAGCGCGCTTTTAAGGTTCTGAAAATTTGGCCATACTCCTATCACATTACGAATTTAAGAGATAGTTTTTTGAGAGAGGGCAAAAAGCCAAGTCATAAGCGACCTTTCCGTATTCTCCACCCTATAGAGTATGAGCTGCTCAAGCAAGGAGCCAAGAAAAAAAGAGCTCAACCTCGATGTACTCCTACTCACAGGACCTAGGTATGAGGAGGCTCGCAGACTGAAACAGCACCCAGAGTGGTTCGACGGCATATTTATCAGGATACCAGAGATGAAGGTGACAAGACGAAGAAAGCAGAGACAGAGATGAGGCTCAACCTGATGGGAAGAACGATCTTGCCATTCTTCTTCGACAACAAACCTCTTCCAGATCCACACACATGGAAAGAAAATCTCATGAGGTGGGCGGAGAGAGTCGGATTAGATCCTGCAGGATTGGGTGCCAAGACCACGAGGAAAACCTGGGAAAGCTGGCTGATGTTTTACTTTTCAGAAAGGAGGATCGAAATAATCCAGAGCCAGGGGCACACACTACTAACAGCTGTGGAACACTACCTCAACATGCCATTCACCGAGAACGATCGCAGGATGATGGAAAAGTATGTTCACGGGTGGTAGCTTTACTAATGCTTGGATCTAAATGACCACGTAATCTCTTAATTCGATTTTGTATTTCCTCCAGATTTTGAGGATTTCGTTATCTAGTTCGCTTACAATTGTTGCTAATATCTTCAAAAGTTCATCGGTTAACTCTTGTACCTTTTTAACTTCTTCTTTAACTTCTTCTCTGTCTAAAAATCCAATTAGTTCGTTTCTATATCTTTGCCAAAATCTCCTGAAAATGTCTTGCTCTCTGAAGTTCTCGGTTCTGTCGATTATGTCTCCTATAAGTATTTCTGGAAAGTCTTCCAGCTGCGATCCAGTTAGTTTATCCTCTGCTGAAGCGTTATCGTTATATTCTTTTACCATTTGGTGACATCTTTTTTTAAAATCTGGAAGTTCTAATATTCTCTCTGCCAGATTTCTAACCGCAGTCTTAAGCTTTTCACGGAGTTCATCGTGTGTCTTTATTTTCTCATATATGCTCGGATAGTCTTGTTTGAAGTCTTTCATTAAGATCGTTGTGTCATTAAGGTTTAATTTAAATGTACGGATTCTTTTAGTACGGAATTTATATCCATATTCCCTATTGGCTAGATCCTCATAGTTAGCTTTTGCATGCTCTTTTAGAGGGATCATGATCTTATTTACCAATTCTTCCATCCTCTTGGATTGTATTTCTCTCCTAGTCTCATTCACTAGTTCTCGGGTAAGCCTTACGTACTTGTAGGTCACAATTACCAAAATGATTGTAGCTATTGCCTGAATAGTTCCTGAATTATCGTTAAGCCAGTCAATTGCTCTTGATATGCTTACCATTATTGCCAAATTACCCACATAACCCATATATATTTGTCTATGAGCAAGAAGTGAATGAATAAGTGCAAAGTAGGACTCTCTGAGCTTTTCAAAAAGACATCTTTCTGAAACATCCTAAAACCCTATTTAGGATATATAAACCCCCTTGACTCTTTCAGCATAGGTTTTTGAAACAGTATGTGGAAAGTATTTAACTAATGAAGATTACATTCAAACATGAGAGTTAAATTCCTCACACTACTGTTTCTAAGCCTGCTTGTTCTCGGCTGTGCAGAAGAGGGCAAGATTTCCATCCAGACTCCAACACCCACCCCCACACCTGCAATAACCCCAATGCACACGCCAACCCCGCAACATACGCCAACGCAGATGCCTGCTACAACTCCAACCCCGATGCACACACCTCACATGACTCCGACAGCTACTCCCTCTCTCACTCCCTGGCAGCCTTCAGAGACCCCAACACCCTTCAAACTTGAATACGGAGTAAAATACAAGGTCAAGGTCGTGGAAGTCGTCGATGGCGATACAATAGACGTGATCATGCCCGACGGAAAAGAAGAGCGAGTCAGGATGCTGGGAATCGACACACCTGAAACAGCAGCTTCGAAAAACAAGCCCTACGAGTACGATGACATAACCAATCTTTCGTGCTTGGCCTACTGGGGTTTGATGGCCAAGCAGTACACCGAATCTAAGCTGGAAGGCAAGTACATTTACATCGAGCTCGACCCGATAGCGAGAATGAGAGGATATTATGGGCGTTTGCTGGCCTATATTTACTACGACAGCACAGACTTCACTGCTGAGCTCGTAAAGCAGGGCTATGCTAGGGTTTACACCGAGGGGAACTTTGAGAGAGAATCGGAATACGTGGCATATCAGAGTACTGCGATGGAGAACAGTGTAGGGCTTTGGACTTGCAGTGTTGAGGTCGCCTCCACGCCAACACTGACTCCTGCTTCAACGCCAACACCCACACCAACTAATACTGCTTCAACAGCAACTGTGGACTTCTATTACATCCACTACGACGCTGCAGGAAACGACCAATACAACCTGAACGATGAGTATGTTGTGATCGCGAATAACGGAGCAGCATCCATCAACCTGCAGGGATGGGTGCTGCAAGATGAGGCTGGGCACACCTACGTCTTCCCGAGCTATACCTTCGGACCTGGAGAGGTTGTGTACGTGCACACGGGGAGCGGCACGGATACGGCTGGCCACCTCTACTGGGGATCGGACAGGGCGATTTGGAACAATGATGGAGATACTGCCTACCTATTTGACGCTGCAGGGAATCTGACAGATGTGGTGAGCTGGTGAACAGAACTTCAGGAGTGGGTAAAGCTGCTCATGATTTTCTTCCCTGATAAAGTTCCGCTCATCTGCATGAATCAGGGGCATACTGAGATAACTTCAATGAATACTACACGCAGCTACCTTTCTCAAAAATAGAGGGGAGAGAAATAAAGGAGAGGATTGCCGGGGTGGAAAGTTTCTGAGACTTTAATTAGCCCTAAATACATGCTAAAAACATTTATCTTAGTCTATTCTAAACAAAACACGTGAGTAAATCAGAGGTATTTAAGATTGCAAGTTCGGCATTTGGTATCGGCTTAGTCATGAGTTTCGGCATTCCGAGTTCTTACGAAATAGCCAAGTACACCATATCGTTTTTAATAGATCAGGTCATTGCATCTTATTTCCCATTTTGGCTAATGGGATTAATGATATATGTCCTACTTTTTATTTTAACTAATGCGGGCGGGAAGTCCCCTTTCCGCAAGGGAGGGGATGATAGCCCGCAAATTATTTATATCTTCTCTACCATATATTTCCTTGCTACCGCAAGGTAGCCTAGGGATGGGACGGCCCGAAGTTACGCCTGTGGACACCGAACCTCTGCCTAGGTCGGCTGAAAGAGCTACCGATGATGGTAAGTTCGGTGAAGGAAGCAGGAAGCTCCTTGCGTGAGCAGGGGGGTAGTTCACCATACCTACACTATGATGAGCTTTTTGCAACATTGTACAGAGTTTTCTGGATATGGGGACCTACTGGATCCTTTAGCTGGCCTGGTGGTGTTGTAATGCTATATAATTGGTATTTAGGAATTCTGTTTTTGTTTATAGGAATCCTCCTTGGGCTGGCATTTAGATGGACAGCACCACCTCTGACGAGATACCTTATCTGGCGAGAGATTTAATCCTAAATTCACACCCCTTCTCCTCTGTTTATTTTCTCCCTTATCTCATTCGTAATCATGAAAAAGAATTGTATGCTTTTGTTTTTTAAAATTTTCGATTTATTTGCCTTATTTTTTGATTTAGATTGATTTTATGGTTTATTTTTTGGAGGCACTTTTCAGGAATTAAGAGATAAAAATATAGAGGTTTAAGAATTGTTATTTGATTTTATTCAGAGAGTTGATAAAGGGAAGCCCTATATAGAGTATAGACTTGCGATGTGTAGAGACTACGCAAAACTTACGGCTGTTTTACTCCATAACTTATTCCCCAACAGCCAGATCTACTTTATTTCGATCCCTTGGCATGTTGCTGCTGGTATTAAGGTAAACAAAAAGCTGTATATTTTAGATCAAAAGCTTCCCGTATTGACATTAGATGCTTGGCTAAGAGTTTGGAATAGAAGAACCGCAACAATTTACCAGCTAAAAGTTTTGGATTCCAAGAACAAGAAAAAAATAAAACTCGAAAAGTGTGGGGTGGCAAAATTATCAGATCCTTCAATCGAGGTAAATACAGAAAAGCTGACTGATGAAGTTACTAAACTGCTTGAGATAAATCAAGTAACTCAGAAGGAGAACTCTATTGTTGAAATACCACCTCTCTCTAAACTGGCTAAATGCTACGGAGAGGATGAAATCGTCATTTATTCAATGACAAGAGCAATTAAGCTTAAACTTGAAAATGAATTATGTGATAATATAAACAGGATATCCAAAATCGATGTCGTCCAAGACGGCGATAACTTGGTTGTGAAAGTTTATTTCTAACATAATTACTCATAAATTTGTTAATGTTGATCACGCTATATTATTTTCGCAGGCTTCAACAAATTCTGAAATCCAGATTAAAATTCCCATAGACTGAATTTTCCAAGAATGGTTAAGCGGTTCACAAACTATGAACAAAAAGTTCATAAATCATGAACTACAGGTTCATAAATCATGAACATATGGAAAATTCTTTCCAGCAGGGAGAGGATAGAAACCCTAGAATTCATTCTGGAAAGAGAAGCGGTTGGTGTAGAAGAGGTTGCAACTTCTCTACGGAGGAGCAAGGGTTTTGTTTCACAGTTTCTCAGATTACTTGAAGAGGAGGGAATTCTGAGAAAGCAGAAGAGAAAATATGCAGTTCTTCACGAAGCTCCGGAAGTGAGAGCAATCAAAATTATGCTCAACATAACAAAACTGCAAACATCACTTGTTAAACACCGAGAGGAATGGATAGTGAGCCTTGGAGTTTATGGGAGCTTTTCAAAAGGAGAAAACAGAGAGGATAGCGATATTGACATCTGGATTAGAGTTGATAGTCATCCAGGAGAGAAGGAGGTTGCAAGAATTGAAAGGGAACTCTCAAATGAGCTTGGAAAACGGGTGCATATCCTGATACTCACTCCCGAAAGGATTGCACGGCTCAGGGAGAACGATCCAATCTTCTACTGCGAGCTTGCGAACTCTTTTGTTATGTGGGGTGAGGGGGTTGGATTTTGAGAACTTTGGATTTTGAGAGCTGTGTGAGAAAAAGATTGTTGAGGAGAGTAACTCCATCTGCTGATAAGGCCAGACAGAGCATGAAGAGGGCTGAAAGATGGCTTGAGGAAGCTGAAAAGAGTCTGAACAATGAGCTTTATGATAGTTGCCTGATATCATCCTATCTTGCGATGTTCCATTCAGCAAGAGCTGTGTTATACAGGGATGGGTGGAGAGAGAAGAGCCATTTCTGTATTGCCAGATATCTTGAAGAAATGTATGTTAAAAAGGGCAAACTTGAAAGGGAGTGGGTCGATCTGCTCGACAGGCTGAGGGAAACGAGGCATGCAGACCAGTACGATGTATCCTACTTCGCAACCAGAGAAGAGGCAGAATCTGCACTGAATATCGCATTTGAGTTTGTTGAAAGAATGGAGAAACTCTTGGAAGAATTTTAGATAAGATTTATCTATCAATATTCCACGCCATACTAGCTCTGTATTACAACTGAGCTGGATTGAGGAAGTCAAAGAACCGTGAATTGCAGGTTTAAAAGTTTCTAGTTTTTCAAAGGCTCATCAAGAATTTTCGAATCCCAAAGGAGAATGGAACATTCCCGCTGAGAGCCTTTTAATTGTAAAACCCTTAAATAGATATCTACATACATTCATACATGAAAAACATAATGGTGAGAGATGAAGTCTACGAAAAATTACAGAAGATAAAAGGGGCAAAGAATCCTTCTCAGACGTTATACTAAGACTAATCGAGGAGAAAAAGAGGAAAAGCTTTGAGGTTCTCGAAAGATATGTTGGAAAGCTTGCAGACGATGAGCTGGAAAGAACTGTGAAGGAAGAGAGAAAGAAATTCAGGGTGAGGAACTTTGATATTTGACACTTCTATAATACTTCAGGTTCTCAAAAACAGGAATTTTTTCGAGAGCTTAAAAGAGAAAATAATAGATAAATAAATTAAACAATGTTTTCAGCCAAAAAAACATCAAACTTGAACCCTTTGAGGTTTGCGTATCCTCTAAAACTTCTAGCCTGAGCTCTTGCATGCTCAGTGTTGATCGTATCTTCTGTCTCGATTTCAATAATTCTCCCTCTACCATTTCGGAAGACAACAATTATGTCTGGCCTATGACTTCCAATCATCCTGGGTTTAAGAAATCCCGACGCATCTGCATAAACTGTGGCGCTTGGATGCTGCCTTCTGTATCTAGAAGCTAATTTTTTTACGGCCTCATCATGCTCCGTTTGTTTGAGGAGGCTACGTCTAGATTTAGGCATGTCATTAATTGTCAGAATAAGTAATTATTAATTTCGACCCGCTGGTAATTCACACCCCCCATTTTTTCAAACTTTATATACCATCTCTATCACAAATTTCTTGAAATAAACAAAAAAGCCGGGGAAGGATGCAAAAGGGGCTGCATTCATGCCCACCCCGGCATCCTGGATACCAGTCAGAACCTAAGTAGACGCCAGAGTGGCCACCGTATCACAGCTATTCTGTAATAACCCCCGGCTTGTGGAGGTGGTTAGTTGAAAAAAGGAAAGTGTTGCAGAGTGATTCTCCCTCACCGCTTCCTTTGCCTTCATCTTTCACCTTATTTTCTCGCTGCTTCTAGCTTCACCACTGCTACCTACCACCTATCTCCCACCTTATTTCTTTCCCGCCACTTCACCACTGTTTATCCACTACTGCTTCTCCTGCCTTTCACCTTGCTTTTGGTTCCCTCTGCTTCTCCACCTATTGCTTCCATCACCGCTTTCTCCACCTATCACCGTCACCTATGCTTCTCTACTTTTTACTTACCTTCACCTTACTTTCCTGCTGCTGCCTATTGCTTTTCCATCACTGCTTCTTTTCCACCACTGCTTCTCTTCCCCCATCCGGAATGCTTATTGTCACCAGACCGGAAAATTTACCCTTGTTTCCCTTATCCTGTCTCACTACCCGATCTCACTTTACAGAAGAAATTACCTTACACCTTCACATAAGTTTGCAAAAGAAATTTACTCTCTCCTGCCTTACAACCAGCCCTATACCGGAACTCCTCAACCGTAATCCACCGGCATTTGCCAGCAGACTTTAAGCGATGGACACTGTACGTCTTTCCGTTGTATTCTCCGACGAAGTATATTGTGTTGTCTGCGAGGGCTAACCTTCAAAGAGATCTATTGTGCGGTTACCATAACATGTCTCAAACCAAACTTCATCACCAGCAACACAGCTTCCTGTGGTGCACAGTCCCTTGTCAGTCTTGGCGTAGGCTACAACCTTCACGTCGTAGTGCTCACCAAATGTAACAAAGTCATTGAGATCCACACTCTCCCTGACCGAGTACTTGTTGTCGTTGTACGTCTTCTCGAACACCTTCTTGTCGTCCAAGTACACCTCAACCTTTCCAACCCAGCACTGCTTGTTCGTACCTGCTTCGAACTCAAGCAGAGGAGCTGGACGCGCTTATCGTGGTGAACTGGGTGAGAATGTTTGTTGAGGTTTCACATGGTGTGCATGCACAGACCTCCACAACTCCGGTCTTCTGAGAGACCGAACCGTTTGCATCATATGCAACACCTTTACCGTGTGCCTTTCCTTTTAGGACCATGTATCACCTCTGAACAGATAACTTCCCAAGTATGAATAGCCGTTACGTTCACCGACCCCTCAATTCACTGTCTTCCTAAACCTCCAGCCTCGTTATGATGGACACTTCGAGGTAGAGTAATTAAACAAAACATTTAAGTATTATTAAATCAATCAACTATTAATGCCAGCAACCCAGATCGTTTTTGTAGGCCATCATAAAGAGAGGATTGTTGAGTCCATCAGGGCTCTTAGGGAACTACCCACTTCAAAGATCATTCTCTTCATGGGTGAAGAGGAACTTCCCGGCGAAAAAAAGGCAAGAGAGACTGTTTACGAACTGAAAAAGGAGCTGGAAGTGGTTTGGGAAGTTGAAGTTGCCAGGATTGACAAGAGGAATGTTATAAGGGCTGCAATGCAGCTGATAGACATCATAAAGCGGGAGAAAGCTGAAGGGAATGATGTTATTATCAACGCTTCCGGCTCTCTGAGAACTCTTGCAGTAGCTGGCTACATTGCTGCCTGTGTGACCTCATCGAGGATATTCACATCAATTCCAAGATACAATGAGAAAGAGGAAGAGATAGGAATTGAGGAGGTCATAGAGATCCCGACCCTGCCTGTTGAGTTCCCTGTTGAGGAGCAGATCGAGATTCTCAGGGCAATTGGGGAGGGTGTGAACTCTCTTGATGAGGTGATATTCAGACTGAACCCCGGCATGGAGAAGGGAAGTGAGAAGTTCAAAAAGGAGAGGAGCAGGGTCAGCCACCACATCTCAAAGCTTGAGAAGGCTGGGGCTGTAATCAAGGTGAAGAGTGGGAGGAACGTTAGAATAATCCTTACTCCTTTAGGCAGGTTTCTGGTGGGGGGTGCAGATGGGGATGGAGTTGGTGGAGAGAAGGCTGTTCTCGGAGAAGCATATTGAGGAGGCATCAAATGTTTACGAAATTGATTTCAGATTCAACACAGCCTATGCTGGGAAATCCAATCACCTTAACAGGATGGATCATCCCTGCGAGTTTAAAGGAGCAGGTTTCAGAGTCTTTTTGCTTCCAAAAGCTGCAGAGAAGGTTGAAAACAGAATAATTGAAAAAGAATCCAAAACACAATTAAGAGATTAGTTTGGGGGGTGTTATTGGTGGATTATGTAACCGCTATCCTCTCTTTGCTTGTGCTTGTTCTTGCGGTCTATATCATCCTCAGACAGAGGGGGACCGAAAGAAGTCTTGCAGATTTTAAGGTTAAAATTGAGGAACTGAACCAGAGCGTCCCTCTCTGGGTTGAGGGGGCGGTGGCAAAGACCTTTCAGAGCTCCTCAAGTGTCTTTGAGAACATATTCTCATCAGCAATAGCAAGAAATGCCGATGTCATAAAGGGGGCGTTTGCCACATCACTGAAAGAGCTCGGCATTCAGGAGGATCTTGGCAAATTAAAGGAAGCTTCATCCGACCTGAAGGGCATTACTTCGGATTTGAAATCGATGTTCCAGGTTAAACAGGCAAGAGCGAAGTTCGGAGAACTTCAGCTTGAGATGCTTTTGAAGGACATATTTCCATCGAAAAGGCTCAATTTTCAGAAAAATATCGGTGCTGGAATTCCAGATGCATGCATTCTTGTTGAAGAAGGCAGGTACCTCTGCATAGACTCAAAATTCCCTCTGGAGAATTTCAGGAAATACAGCGAAGCTGAAAATGCTGAGGAAAAGAGCAAATACTGGAATGAATTTCTAAGAGATGTCAGAAAGCATATTGAAGAAATAAAAGGGAAGTACGTTGGAAAGGAAAACACTCTTGACTTTGCATTCATGTTCGTCCCTTCAGATGTAATATTCTACCATATTGTTTCCGAATCACCTGAAATTGCTGTTGAGGCGTCCAAATCAGGAGTTATCCTTGCTTCACCGTCTGTCCTGCCAGCATATCTGAATCTGGTATCGGCGAGAATAAAAGCTGAAGAGATATCGGAGAGAGCTGAAGAAATTCAGAGAAAGATGGATTTAATGGGCGGCTACATAGATGAGCTCGGTTCGAGACTTGAGACTTTATTCAGACATATAAACAATGCCTACAACAATGTTTCGAGAGTTCAGCAGTCCTACACGGATTTGAGGGGATATTACTCAACTATTTCGAATTTTGATGTTGAGGTGGGAGAGTGAAAATTACTGTTTTTGATGGTGCCACAACTATAGGTGGGAACAAGATTTATGTTGAGGAGAATGGTAAGGGGGTGTTTTTTGATTTTGGAATGAATTTTGCCAGATACAGCAGGTATTTTGCAGAGTTTCTGAACGAGAGGAGCACGAGAGGGATACATGATCTGCTCTACCTCAATCTCATACCAAAGCTGAACATCTACCGTTCAGACCTGATACCCTCAGACCTCGACATGTCTATCTATCCTAAACTAAACGTGGAGGCTGTTCTGCTGAGCCACGCCCATGTTGACCACTGCGGGAACATATCTCTGCTCGATGAAAGCATACCCGTCATGGCATCTCCTATGACTATGGCGATCCTGAAGGCCATGAGGGATGTCTCGGCATCGGGAATTGGCTCCGAGATTGCCTATTTCTCGTGCAGAGAGCCGGTAGGCGATGGGAGGGTGCTTTCGTCGATCAAATCCAAGTTCTATAAAGGTAGGGACTTCATCTGCACTGGCGGAATACCTGATGAGCTCGCCAAATTTATGTGCTATAAACCAGGACAGGAAAGTAAAAATGCTAGGAAGAAGCTCAACCCCGGAAACATCTGTCACGTAAACGATCACAACCTCTCCTTCGACATCGATGTCTACGAGGTCGACCATTCCATTTACGGTGCTACAGCATACATCCTGTGGGGCGATTCAGCCATAGCTTACACCGGCGACATCAGGATGCACGGGAAGTATGCAGACAGATCGAAGGAGTTCATTAAAAGGGCGAAGGGTGCGTCAGTTCTAATCATCGAGGGGACGAGAGCGAGCAGGAATGAGGATGTTAACGAGTCTGAAGATACTGTCTTTGAGAACTGCCTGAAGGCTGTCGAGGAGTCAGAAGGTGTTGTTGTGGCTGATTTTTCACCAAGAAACTTTGAGAGGCTTGAGACATTCATCGAGATTGCAGGGAGAACTTCAAGAGAGCTTGTTGTAACAGCCAAGGATGCGTACATGCTCCATGCGATGGAATGTGCCGATGGTGTGCGCAGAATTGAGGATGTGAGGATCTACCATGAGCTGAGAGACAGAAAAAACAAGTGGGAAGAAATCGTTGTCAGAGGAAAATGGGAAGATAGGTATGTTGATCCCAGCGACATTTCCAGTAATCCGGAGAACTACATCCTTTGCTTTTCATTCTACGACATGAAGCATTTGCTGGACATTAAGCCTGATGGTGGGGCTTATATCTATTCGTCGAGTGAGGCATTCAGCGAGGAGCAGGAGTTCGACTTCCTCAGGCTTTACAACTGGCTGCAGGAGTTTGGGTTGAGAGTTTACGGATTTGAGATGGTGCTGGATAATGGCAGGCTGGTCCCAAGTTTCATCAGAGGTTTTCATGCTTCCGGGCATGCGTCGAAGGGTGATTTGAGGTGGGTGATCGAGCAGATTGATCCTGATGTTATAATCCCCGTCCATACTGAAAATTCGGTATGGTTTGAGGAGAACTTTGAGAATGTGGTGGTGTTAAAAGATGGTGAAACCATCGAGGTTAACTGAGGCGCTATTTGGAATCTCATCCGATATAGTTATTTATCTGGAGATTACCTGCCGTTTTCTTGAAAAAAAGAGAAACGATGTGGATGCGTTCAGAGATGTTAGAGCTTTATTACTCTGATGCGAAGGGTGAAGAGGTTTTGCTTAAAATATATAGGAAGTTAGGAGGAGATTTGCAGAAAATCCAGATTATGAGGAGCTTCTCGCTACAGTGTGCTCTGAAACTGGATCGTTCTATCTTGATTTAGGATATGAAAGGGCTGAAAAATTCTTGCTCGAAACTTTCAACCTAAGAAGCAAGCTCTATGGTTCTGAAAGAGCATTTTTACTAGTTAACACGATGAACAGGCTCGGAATATAATACATCAGAATGAAACACCCAAAAAAGCAGAGATCATGCTTGAAGATGCTTACACAATAATGAGGGAGCTTTACGAAAAAGACCCCCTCTACAGGGAAGATTTTGCAATTATGGCGTTAAATTTTGGAACTTTTTACTACGAAGCCTACAGGCTCAAGGAGACTTTAAGGTATCTAAGAAAAGCGCTGGAACACAGAGATGTTCCCCCTATGTAAAGTGCAGTGGCTTACTACAACATGGCTCTGGTTTACGAGGATCTAGGAGAGCCGGATAAGACGGAAGAAATATTTTAAGTCTGCATGTATTGAATTTCTTGATATAGCTGGGATTGTTAGCATACCAGAGGTTTTGCGAAGAGCCTATCGGTTAAATGGAGATCTGGACTTATACGCGTTTTACATTGGATATTTGGTCTCTACTGGTCTGATGGATTATGAAGGTGCAAAAATAGACCTTGCGGGATTAAATCTGAAAAAATGTTAAAATTTGCTGGATGTTTTAGATCTGGATGATATAGATAAGGTTAAAAAATGTGTTAGAAAGCTTCAGTATGAGTTTAATTTCTAATGTGGTGGAAAGAGGTGTTAATAATGGATCTTGAAAATTTATTGAGGAAGTATAAATTAAGTGAGGAGAAATTGGCAACTTGGAGAAAAATACTAGACGATGTGAAAAATAAATTAATAGAAGAACTCGAAGAATTAAAGGACAGTGATTATGAACGTGGCTGGAAAGATGTTTTAAAGTTGCTCAAAGAAATTGAATACATAGAAACAGGATTTTTTGCAAATCTATCCCAAGCTTTGAAAAATGAGAGTACAAGAGAGGCTATTGTTGAATTTATTAAGAACATCGAAACATCAGATACTAAGGATTTCGCTTATGACCTTTTTAAACGAGGCAACATTAAAAATGCAAAGGTGACAGTAATTTCGACTTTAGCACATGTTTTGAAACCTAACTGGTTTATACCGCTGAATCACAGGATATCAAAGGCCGTAAAGAGTTTGGATCTCACAAAACTTCACCTTGCGAATACAAAGAACTTTGAAGAAGCAGTTAATGTATTTCAACAAATTTTAAAGAAAGAGAGAGATCTCGTTAGAGCTTCTTATGCATTATATAGCAGCATCAAGAAACCTAGATATTGGCAAATTGCTCCAGGAGAGAATGCTAGATTTTGGGAGTTGTGCGTTGACAAAAATATAATCTGCGTCGGATGGAGAAAGATTGTCGAAAAACTGGGAGAGAGACTTTTCGAATTCAGCGATTATAGTTCATTTAGTGAGGTAATGAAGAACGAGTTCAAGGAACCCCATCAGAGTTATCATCAATTGTGGAAATTCTTGAAGGAGGTATCTAAAGGCGACATTATTATCTCAAACAGAGGGAGAAAGAGTATTATTGGTATTGGTATAATTGAGTCAAACCCAGAAATTGGTCTGGAATTAGAGTATCCAATTTTTAGAAGGGTGAAATGGCATAAGACAGATCTCGATGTACCAATCCCTGAAAACCTAAAAGGAAAATTTGGAGGCACAATTTATGAGCTGAGCGAAGGAGATCTTAAAAAGCTTGGGATAAAGGATTTGATTGAAGAAATATTGAATAAAATTCCTGAGGAGACGAATTTTGTATTCGATGAACTTAATAAAATCCTGAACTCCAAAAAACAGGTAATCCTCTACGGCCCGCCAGGCACTGGAAAAACTTGGCTTGCTAAAAACTTCGTGGATGAAAATGCTCCAGAAACTTACAAGATTGCAAAAAAAGATGTTCTGGAAAATGTAAAGTTTTTCTGGTGGTCAATAAACCCACGCAAATGGGATTACACTCAACTTGAGGAAGGTAAAGGCATAGAATTGTGGTATGGACAATGGAAGAGAGCTTTTGAAGAAATAAGCGATGGAGATATAGTTTTCGTTTATGTAGGTGGCAAAGTTGGAAGGATATATGCTGTCGGAACATACGAGGAAAAAGACGGAAAGCCCCATGTAAAAGTTCAGAAAATCTTTGATGGCCCTAGCTGGAAAGATCTTAAAGAAGACTCAGTTCTTGGAAATTCTATTCCAGTAAGAATGGGTGCCAGAGGAACTTTATTTCCACTTGATCCAGATGAAGGTTTGAGGATTCTCGAATTATCTAACTTAAATCTGGACGAACTCGGCTTGAGTATTGAAGAGTCTTACGAAAAAGTCGAGACTGTAAGAATCGTCACATTTCATCCCTCTTATGCCTACGAAGAGTTTATTGAGGGGCTAAAACCCGAAACGGACAATGAAAGTAGAATCCTTTATAAAGTCGAAGAGGGCATCTTCAAAGGGATTTGCAGAGATGCCCATAATGCCTTGCTCAACCATGCGGGTGTTGAAAAAGAGTGGAGAGTTGGAGAAAACCTGCCTACACTTACAGAAGATGAACTCAGTAAGGTGGGGAGTTCCTTAAACAACGCTCCTAAGTTCTTCCTCATAATCGATGAGATAAACAGAGGTGATATTTCAAGAATCTTCGGCGAACTCATAACGCTACTCGAACCAGATAAAAGACTATTTGCAGAGAATGAGCTGATAGTCTCACTGCCATACTCAAAGACCAAGTTTGGCATCCCACCCAACCTCTACATAATCGGCACAATGAACACCGCAGACAGAAGCATCGCTTTGATAGATGTCGCCTTAAGAAGGAGATTCGGATTCATCGAACTGATGCCAGACTATGAGGTTTTGGAAAAAGAGCTGATGAATGATGAAGACGAAGCTGGAGATATCAAAGAACTTGCAATTAGCGTCCTTAAAGCTTTAAATGAGAGGATCAAAAGGCTATATGATAGAGACCACCAGATAGGGCACAGCTATTTCCTGAAGTTGAAGAGTTGCGATTCAAAAGATGATGCAATTGAAATGCTGAAGCAGATCTGGTACTACGAGATTCTCCCACTGCTCCAGGAGTACTTCTACGACAGTCCAGAAAAGCTTAGAGATGTCCTAAACGGAAAGTTCGTAGAAGTTGGGGAGAACTATTTCGATTTTAGAGAGGAGAAAGACTTCGTCGGAGCTCTCGAAGAGGTTGCAAAGCCCAAAACGGAAGAGGGGTAACATTGAGAGACACTATAACTCTTTTAGAGTACGACTCAGTTGAATACGAAATCGTTGACACCGAAGAAGAGGGCTACGATGAATCAGAGAAAAAGCTCTACATGTCCGAGAAAACAATGCTTCAGCTTGAGAGACTGAACAGAGAGCAGAAGTTCGTTGAAATATATAGAGGAAGGATAAAGGCTCTGAACTACGCAGGAGTTGCCAAGGTTGGTAGCATTAAGATAGAAATTATACCAAAGTTCCTGATAGGGAAGGATTCAGAAGAAATTAAACCAAAAGTGATGAGTAATTTACTTCAAATGCTAAGATATACTCGTAGATTAAACATTAGGAAAGTAGAGTTTGCTGAGTTAGATTTTAAGAGTGACTTCTTCGAGGTCTTTGTGCATCTATTCGCTAAGAACCTCCTTAATCTCCTTAAGGTCAAGCATGACAGGGGCTATGTGAGGCGGTATGATGAACTGAGGTTCGTGAAGGAGAGAATAGACACAAGAAAGTACGGTGCAAATCCGGCAAAGCTGCATAGAATCCCGTGCATATATCACGAGAGGTCGATGGACACCCCAATAAACAGGACATTGAAGTACACAAGTTACCTGATGTTGAGGCTGGTAAGGAGCAGGGAGAACTACAGACTTTTGAAGCAGATAATTTCAATCCTCGATCCGGTCGAGCTGACTCCTGTAAGCCCGGATCTGGTAAAGAGGATAAGCTTCAGCAGACTCAACGCAGAATTTGAACCTTTTATAAACTTCTGCTGGTTGTTCCTTCGTGGATGCTCTCTAACTCTTCAGGCGTCGAATGTCGAGTTCTTCTCGTTAATGATTCCTATGGAGAGGTTATTTGAGGAGTTCATAGGCGAGGTAATCAGGGATAATCCCCGAATAGTTCCTGAGAATGTGAGGGGTAGCATTCTAATCCAGAAAAGAATTGGACACTTGGCCACTAAAAATGGCAAGAGGAAGTTTGAGCTCAGACCCGATATAAGGATAGAAGGTGTGGGGAAAGCAATAGTAGACACCAAGTATAAGCTGCTCAGTTTAGAGGAGAGAAATTACGGAGTTTCACAACAGGATCTGTACCAGATGTACGCCTACTGTAAAGAGTCAGATACCACGAAGTGCCTGCTGATCTATCCTGAGGGTCTTAACGGCAAGATAGAAAGCCGATGGAGACTCGGAAAAGATGAAGATATTGAACTTCATGTAAAAACAGTTTCGCTCATCCACGATCTAACCTCCAAAAATGGCTGGTCAGAATTTATTGGAGAACTTGAAGAGACACTACGTTGTTTGAGTGAAGATGATGCCTGAAAAATTACGATTTAAGTTGTACCACTTGAGAAATAATGGAAATTCTTGCATCGAAGAACATCCCACTGCAGTACGATGACGAAGATCTGAAAGAGGATATTGAAACACTGGAGAAGCTGTTATGATAGTCGTGTCAAACTCAGGTCCCCTGATCACACTGGCAAAAATCGGGAAGCTGAACATTCTAAGGGTGCTTTTTGGTGAAGTAACAATTCCAAAAGCTGTCCGTGTAGAAGTTGTTGAAAAAGGTAGGCTATAATCTTTAAAATTGAACGAAAAATTTAAGTATTTATGATCCAATCAACTACAGTGAAAGCATACATCACGATCCTCGGCAGATCCACATGGGCCCTAATTAACACATACTATGCCATTCTCAGCGAGAAAACATACTATCCCGACATCGTTTACATCTTTGCAGAAGACATCTACGCAGACCAGCTCGATAAAGCGATAAGAGGCATAGAAATTCTTTCAGAGGAGTTTGGATTCGAACCCGAAATAAGGCAGGAAATCGTCAGAGAATCGGACTTTGTTGAGGCTGGATTTAAAATCACATCCTTGATCAGGGACCTCAAGCAGAACGGTTACAGTGTGGCGATAGACGTGACGCCTGGCAGGAAAGCACTTGTTGCTGGAGCTTTAATTCCAATCTCCAAGATTGGTGTTGACCACGTCTTCTACTTAGCCATCAAAACGCTTGACAACGCATCAAAACCATACAGGATGATTCCGCTGCAGATTCAGGAGCTTAAAGATTTCGTTGAGGATGCAAAGGTTTACAGAGGTGATGCTAGTGAATGAAGTTGTTGTTACTCGGGATGAGCTGCAGATCCTGCTCAACATGGAAGATGAGATCAGCGTTATGTACCCATTCTACAAACACTTCCGGCTTCTGACAGCGAAGCCGGAAGGAGAAGAATACAGGCTGAAGGTTTTTGCTGGCGAATACGATTTTGACAGAGAGACGGAGAAGCTCGATCACTACGCCAAAGAAATGCCCGGCTATTCAGACTTCCTTGAGTGTCTATTAAGTTCAGGAGTATTAAGGTATAAAAACAAGGCCGACTTCGGAGAGAGGCTCAAGCACTACAGGAGTTTGACTAAAAGAGTTTACTTCTGCCCTGACACCAATATAATATACCACCGCTTCATCTCAAACTCATCCTTCTTTAAGCAGAACGAGGTTTTGCTCGTCGATACAGTTAAGGAAGAGATTGAGGCGTCTCTTAACTACAAATACAGTCCTCATCAAATCTCCGAGCTCAAGAGTCTCGTGAAGTATCAGGAATTTCTGCTCGATGAATGGGTAAACAAACGCATGAAGAGGTCGAGGAAGGTAGCATACATTGCTCTGAGAGAGTATAAGACGGTGAGAGATCTGGCAGTGGAGATTGAGGGCGTCGAGAAGTCGACAAACGATAGCGAGCATAACGACAGAATAATAATCAAGTCCGTTAGGAGATTTGAAAAAGAAAGAAACGTTCTGCCAGTTTTGCTAACTGCAGACGTATCAATGGTAGACATCTGCGAGCTTGAAGGCGTTGAGTACTTCCTCTTCGAATACCCGCATGCGATCAGCGCTGACCACTGTAGCGCTGAACAAATGCTCGAACTCGTTTATTGCCTTGCTGTCGTTTTTGGTGTCATCAGATTGAACTCAACCGTAATCTTTGGAGAGTTTAAGGGGAAAAGCAGGCACGAGGAGCTCAAGCTGAGGTTTCTTGATGAGAAGATGGTTGAGGAGTTTGAGAGGGATCTGAGAATATGCAGGAGACTGATGGCTTTGGGGATAGAAAAGTGACCACCAGAAAGGTAAGAGCGGTAATATTTGACATGGACAACACCCTGTTTGACTTCGTTGAAGCCAAGCTGAGGGCTTGCAGGGCTGTAGTTGAGCATTTGGGAGCTGGAGATGAGGAGGAGTTGCTTAGATATTTCCTGAGGGGTATGCACGGATTTGAAGATTTGGAGAATATAGCAGACTATATGCTTGACAAGGGAGTTTACAGTCAGGAGAAGTACGAGGAGTGCTGCAGGATCTACGAGGAAGTCAAGCTCAACAGCATCGAGCCCTACCCACATGTGAGAGAGACCCTTGAGAGGTTAAGAGACTTAGGTTTGAAGCTTGCAGTTGTTACTGATGCTATGAATGGCCATGCGGTGAGCAGGCTTCGTAAAGCCGGTCTGTTGCACTACTTTGATGTTGTGGTCTCAGCGGACATGACAGGCAAGAGAAAGCCCGAGCCGGACTCGATTAAGTTTGCTCTCGAGAAGCTTGGAGTTGATGCGAAAGAGGCAATACTGGTTGGGGACAGCGTCAGGCGGGATATAGAGGCCGGTAAGAGGCTCGGAATGATGACCGTTTATGCTGCCTATGGAGACAGGAACTTTTTTGAGGAGAAGAGTAGGGAAGCTGATTTTGTTATCGAGAGTATTTCTAAACTTTTAGACGTTTTTGGTTACTAAGTAATTAGTTTAACGAAAAATTTAAGTATTAAAAAATCAATCAACTATCATGGTAAACAGTTATCGACGTGGTAGAATAGCAGAAAAGAAGGTTGTGAACTGGCTTAAGAAATTAGGTTTCAAAAATGTAAGAAGGAGTGGAGGCAGTAGAGGGCCTCATGATATCTATGCTGTTTCTCCAAGCGGTGTTAAGACGTATGTGCAGGTTAAAAGCTATTCAGCGAGGTTGACGAAAGAAGAAAGGAGGAGGCTAAGGAATGTTGCAAAGAAACGGAAAGGGTTTGCTGCCTACGTCCATTATGATGGTAGAGGTAAATTCAGGATGCTTCCACTGGGAAACTGGAGCGGGAAGAGAAAGAAGGGTAGGAAGTAGTTGTGGTTGTGGTGGCAGTCACGGTAACTGTAGCTGCAGAAGTTGGTGTTGTTGTAGCTGGAGGTTGCGCGGCATTCTGAACACATCCAAGCACGAGAAAAGTCAGGGAGAGCAGGAGCAGAAGTTTGGCTCTCATAAGTTTATGGAGATTTGAAATGATAAATTGATTTTGGTTATTTATGGTTCATCAATATAATGTTCAATCCTGTTTTGCGTAAAGCTTAAATCTGATATTATGGCAAAATATATAGATAAGATGAATTTGCCAGAACGAGCAGAAAAAACATCCGGTTCCAGAATTGTTGCAATTGATGTTTTTTGCGGTGCTGGCGGACTCTCACTGGGTTTTGAGCAAGCAGGGGTCGATGTTGTTCTTGGGATTGATTTCGATCCCAAGTGCATTTCAACATACAATCAAAATCTTAAAAACGGTGTAGTGAAGGATGTTACAAAAATCAGAGACGTTTCAAATTTTGTCTCTAAACATGCCGACTCTGATAGAATCGATTTGGTTATTGGTGGTCCCCCCTGCCAGACATTCAGCCCTGTTGGAAGAATCAAGCTCAGAAGTCTTGGGAGAGACCCCGAAAGTGACGAAAGAACTAAACTATGGCGATATTTCTTTAAATTCGTAAAAGAACTCTCTCCAGAGTTTTTCGTAATGGAAAATGTTCCCGGGATGGCCAACATCATCTACAATGGAGGCAACCTTGCAGAGCATATTGTTTCATTTGCACGTAAGTTGGGCTACAATGCGGAATGGAGGATTCTCGATGCGTCAGAGTTTGGCGTTCCGCAAAGGAGAAAAAGATTGTTCATTATAGGCAGAAAAGGGAATCGTCCGATAAATTGGCCTGAAAAAAAGATTAAAAAGCCCATCACGGTGTGGGAAGCGATTTCAGATTTGCCTAAAGTTCCGCATGGATTCAGAGAGAATGAAATTGAGTATGATTTCAGTGGAAGGCTAACACCCTACCAGAAACTTATGAGGCAGGGTGCAGGGGATGTACTCTATAATCATATGACCAGATGGCATAATGAGGATGACTTGAGAGCATTCTCACTCCTCCCAGAAGGTGGAAGATACGTTGATCTTCCCGATGAACTCAAAAGATATAGAGATGATATATTCAAAGACAGATACAGAAAACTTATCAGAAATCAACCTTCATGGACAATAGACGCGCACATATCCAAGGATTCTTACAGATATATATATCCATCCAAAAAAGGTGGTCCTGGTCCTCACAGAACAATTTCTGTGAGAGAGGCCGCGAGATTGCAAAGTTTTCCGGATACATTCATATTTCTCCCCACACTCACTCATGCTTTCAGACAGATAGGAAATTCTGTTCCGCCTCTTCTAGCAAAGGCTGTGGCCTCAGCAATACTCAGGAGTTTGGGTGGTGGTACAAGATGAAAATAGCTGATGAGGTTGCAGAAGCCTTCAGAAAGGCACTGCTAAGCTGGGGTGAAAGAAATATTGTAAACTATCCGTGGAGAAAAAATAGAACACCATATCGTGTCTTGCTTGCCGAAATTCTCCTTCACCGAACTCGCGCAGAACAGGTAATTCCGCTTTATAACAATTTGGTCGCTTTATGTCCTGATGCATTCTCTCTTGCAGCAATAGACAGAGGAGAACTTCACAGAATGTTAAAGTCTGCAGGATTGAGATGGAGAATAGATTTAATGCACGAAATGGCCAAAACGATTGTTGAAAGATATAATGGAGAAATACCTGAGAAAAGAGAGGAACTGATGAAGCTTCCAGGAGTGAGTGAATACATTGCATCTGCTGTGAGGTGCTTTGCTTACGGTTATCCGGAGCCCCTCTTAGATACCAACACGGTTAGAATTGCCGGACGAGTGTTTGACATCGAGGTAAAAGACTCATCTAGAAGAAGCAAAAAAATGAGAGAGTTTATGAGAAATCTGCTGGATACGGAGAGACCGGATGTATTCAACTATGCCATGATTGACTTTGGAAAAAAGGTTTGCAAAAAGAGAAATCCGGAATGTTTTGCATGTCCACTGTGGATGTGCAGTTACAGAATAAGAATTATTAATGATTTTTACAAAAAAGAAGGTGTGTTTTATGAGGGAGGTTTTGATAGAGGAGCTGATCAAAGAAATTCTGGGGCCCAGAAATGGGCCTGAAGAAGAGATGCACTGGAACCCATACAAAGAATACTTAACTGGCGTGATAGAACCTGTGAGATGTAAGAAAAAAAAGGTTCCAGATCCGGATTCCGAAGATATAACACTTTATGGAGAAAATTTTGTTTCTGAAGATGATGTCGGAGAAGAAGTGGCTCCTGTGATTGCACCAACCGAACTTGATCCCAAAACAAAACCGAAATCATTCGGGATATCTTTTTTGATTCGTGGAAGTAAGCCTGAACTCAGTATCTGTGTGACATGGGGCAGATATAAAAAAATCCAGCGTGAGGATAGAATTACTTGGAAAAGATTTCCGTACAAAGTGATTGTCAGTTTTCGTCTTGAAAGAGATTTTATGAGTTTTCCAATCTACCAAGGAGAAGACGGCAAGATACTCCTTTACGTTCGGAGAGTGCCTCTGGATTATGATCATCAAAACGTGGTGATCACCCTCGTAAACGATCTGGAGCCTGAAAACTGCTTCGAGGAAAGAATCACGGAAGCGTGTATTTTCCAGCCTTCGATCAGAGTCAAACTTCTCGGTGATGCCAGACTTGCCCAACCCGAGATTGGGGATGACTTGATGCTTTTCCTTTACAGAAATCGGCCTGTACTTGCACGCGGTTACATGTGTTCGGCAATATGGAAGGATGTCGACTATCAGGAGTATTTCGAAAAAAAAGTGCTGTGGCCGGATGGAGTTTATTTTGAAGACTGTGCCGAATTCTTTGATTGTGATGTGAGGAGTGACTTTGTACCCCTTTACCCCAGCTCAGCCCCCAATTTTGAGTGGGACGAGGAGATGAGGAGAGAGTTCGGTGACCCTCCAGAGCTTTTTGCATACAGGTTATCGGAGATGTGGGATGAAGATGAGATCGAGAGATTTCTGGGTCCAGTTGTTGATGCTTACCGTAGATGGATCCAAAAAAATGAGAGCAGAATCAGTTCTGAACCTCTTCCGGAAAATCTTAAACAGCTGGGTTTCCAGTTGATAGAAAATCAGAAAGAGCTGCTGAGACGAATAAAAAATGGAATTGAATTGCTTAAAAGCGATGAAGAAGCAAGATTTGCCTTCTGCTTTGCTAACAGAGTGATATGGATTCAGCACAAGTGGAAAGGGCGTGGAGAATTCAGATGGTGGCCTTTTCAGCTTGCATTCATACTGATGGTTCTTGAATCACTTGCAAATCCAGCATCAAGAGACAGAGAAAAAACCGATCTTCTGTGGATAGCCACAGGTGGTGGAAAAACAGAGGCCTATCTCGCCCTCATGGCATTTATAATGGCTCTCAGAAGAGTGAGAGCCAGAAGGGGAAAGGCCTCAGAGAGTACAGGTGGAGGAACGGCCGTCATAACAAGATACACCCTTCGCCTGCTGACAATTCAGCAGTTCAGAAGAATACTCCGGATGGTTACAGCGGCAGAATTTTTAAGGGTGATGAGAACAGAAAAAGGTCGTGGCTGGAGGCCTGAAAAGTGTGAAATGAGTGAGGACTTTATTCTGGGCTCCACAAGGTTTTCCGCCGGTCTTTGGGTGGGCGGCGCAGTGACTCCAAACCATTTACGGAAAAAAGGGTACGCTATAGATGCGCTTATGGGGAAAGACGCGGAAGGTGAGCCTGCACAGGTCATTCGCTGTCCTGTTTGCGGTACATATCTTTCGGTTCCCAGCAGTGGGTTGCCAGAAGGAGAGAAACTCTATCTCCTTATCAGATCCGGCAAAACAGAGGAAGAAATCAAGTCTTCAATTTTATCCTTCATCGAAACCTCTGGACTTATCAGGAATTTCAGGATTTTTCATCATGGTGGAGAGTTTTTTACACTGGAAATAGAACTTGATAAAAAAATGACAGAAAATGAGGTGGATAACTTATGGCAAGATTTGAAGGGACAAATAGCAGCAGAACTTCTCTCTTTCAGAGCCTCAAGGCCAGGATATTTTGGATGCAGGAGTGAAGTAGGCAGGAAATCAAATATTCCGAGAGATTTCGAGATCTACTGTCCAAATCCACACTGCACACTCAACACCGAAGTTGAGTACGTGGAGGGGGTACCTCTCAATCCGGATGGAAATGGCGAGATACTTCCTGACGGGCTTGTAACAAAAGAGCATGAACATCCGTTTTCCGGCTCCAGAATGCCCATTCCAGCTCTTACAGTTGATGAGCAGATATATTACAGATGTCCAACCATAATTGTCTCCACCGCCGATAAAATTGCACGTATGGCTTTTGAACCACGAGCCGCATCCATATATGGTAATGTTGAAAAATACAATGCTTACTATGGATACTACCGTAAAAACCTTCTGCCTGAAACAACTACCAAAAGTGCCGCAGATGAATCCAATTCAATTGATGTGTCTCCATTTTCACCACCTGAACTTATCGTTCAGGATGAGCTTCACCTGATAGAGGGGCCGCTGGGTAGCATGTTTGGCCTATACGAGACTGTGGTTGAAGGTCTTCAGAATATTTCAGGAGTTAAACCAAAATACATAGCATCCACAGCAACCATAAAAGACGCGGAACTGCAGGTCAGACAGCTGTTTGCAAGGAACCTTTTCCAGTTTCCGGCATACGGCATCGATATTGAAGACAGCTTTTTTGTAAGATATCCTAGCTGGGATGCAGGATGGGACGAGAACAGACCAGGAAGGGTTTACATGGGTGTTTACTGCCCTGGCATGGGTCCACTTACTCCCCAGATAAGAATATGGGCCAGACTTCTGAAAACATGTTATGATCACAGAGACGACCCAGCGATTAAGTACTTCTGGACCATAGTGGGGTATTTCAATGCCATCAGAGAACTTGGAGGAGGAAGAGCTCTTTACAGAGAAGACACAGTTGAAAGACTGAAGCAGATCTCACTGGATCGCATGCGACCGGTTGATCCCGAGAACGTAGTCGAACTCTCAAGCAGAATAAGCTCAACCGAAATTCCCGTTATACTTGATGAGCTTGAGGAGGGAGAGAGGAGAGATCCTTCAGAAAATCCTGATGCAATTTTCACAACATCGATGTTCGGCACAGGAGTTGATGTTCCTCACCTGTCACTAATGATCGTAAATGGGCAGCCGAAAACGACTTCTCAGTACGTTCAGGCTACTGGAAGGGTTGGAAGAGCTCATGGAGCTCTGGTTATCACATTTCTGAGAGCCGGAAGACCCAGAGATCTCAGCCATTATGAAATGTTCACTGGTTACCATCACAGGATTCATCTGGAAGTTGAACCATCTTCAGTTTCACCCTTTTCAAAAGGGTGTCTTGCCAGAGCCTCAGGGCCCGTTCTTGTATCCTTTCTCCGAAATCTTCCCAATCCCAAAGTGGTTTGGTTTGACGAATATGGCGGGAAGGAAATTCTCAATCCTGTTGCTGAAGACGACATCAAAAAATTTACTGACATCACACTCAGCAGAATCTCAAGAATAATAACGGATAACGGTACGATTAATGAACTTATAAATTATTTCCGATCTCAGGTGGATAGATGGAAATACGTGGCTGCAAAAATAAGGGATGTGCTCAAGTTTATGGAATATTGTCTATACAGATTGCCAGAGTTCAGTGTGGTGCTGGGAGACCCTCTCCACGAAAAATCACCTTCAGTAGAGGTTGTTTACAGAAACGCTCCCCAGTCTCTCAGAGAGATTGAGGAAACAACAGGCTTTGAGGTGTGAGAATATGGCGAGAGAGATCCAGCACATCAGAAGATCGCAGTTTGTTCTTACTTATGGACCTGGAGCACTAATCGAAAGTAAAAATGGACCAAGAATGATACCCTCGATAGAACACGGGCTTGGAAGTCGTTTTAAACTGCAAACTTTCGAAAGATATGAAATAACCGACAGCAGGCTTAGAATAGTCATAAAAAACCTTACGGGAAAGAATGCCAGAGTATTTTCCCTCCCAACAAACGCCGGTGAAGGAAGGCCAAACACAGAAGGAATATATCACACCTATGTGTTTCCAACTTGGAAGATATGTTACGGAAGAGAGGGAGGACATCCCAATGACACACCGGTCCTTCATAACAGTGAAAGATGTCCGGTATGCGGACGGAAAGACGATTCTTCCGCAGTAAGGTTTGTCGCGGCCTGCATTAATGGTCATTTGGACGAGGTCGACTGGGACTACGCCGTTCATCGAGGCAGGACGTGCAAACCCCGGTACTATCTGTGGAGAGCCGAAGGAAGCTCTCTTTCAGATCTTGTTGTGGAGTGTCATGATTGTGGAAAAAAAACAACCATGAAAGAAATCTATAACATAAAGTTTAGATGCTCCGGGAGGCGCCCCGAAACGGAACATCCAAGACATTCATCCTCCGGACCATCAGTAACCGAACCGAAAAGACCCTTTGACTGCGAACGTCCAATGAGAGTCCTTCAGAGACAGTCAACGTCTCTGCGTCTTCCAGTGACGGTAACACTTCTTACAATTCCCGAGTATGACGGTACTCTACCAAACATTCTCCAGAAAACTTCCGTAGCGGCATCAATAAGGGCAATCCTGAATTCTCCTTGGAGACCCTGTGAAGGTGGTGTTGAAAAGGAAAAAATCGTTCAGTGGATTCGTGATGCCCTTGTTTCAAATGGTATCCCTGAGGAATCGATCAGTGAAATTGAAAAATATGTTGAAACAAACGGAATATCAAAATTCTGCGAACTCTTCGAACAGCTTCACAGTGAGGACAGGAGCTTTCTTGACTTCATGTATGAAGAGCTGGAATCACTTTTGTCCGGACCCAGAACCACACAAAATTTCAGCATGGGGCCACCCGAAGAAATAAGGTCCGATCAGGCAGAAATTATCCCGGATATGAAGGTTTATCCTGTTGATATTCTCAGAACAGTTACAGCTCAAACTGGCTTTTACAGAGTGCCATATCTACCTGAAAATGGGGAAACAGCTCCTGCTCAGGTTTCCTCAGGTGTGTACCTTGATGGGGCTTTATGGTACCCTGGCTTTGAGGGGCAGGGAGAAGGAGTTTTTATAACCTTTGCGGGAGATCCGCCCGATCTATCCACTTGCACGGCCTTTGATGAATGGAAAAACTCCAGAACGGAAACAGACTTTGTGCAGACGATGTGGGGCGATGCTGTTCACGAACCTCTTTTTGTCTGGTTGCACACCCTTTCACATGCGCTGATTCTTACGTTGTCCCTGCATGCCGGGTATTCATCAGCATCCTTGAGGGAGAGGGTTTACATCAACCGGGATGCCACCAGCGGAGGAATTCTCATTTACACCACATCTCCAGGAGAGGATGGAAGCATGGGTGGTTTGACAGGCTCTCTGAAGGTGTTTCGGGAAATTTTAAGAAAATCATCTGAGAGACTGAAACTCTGTTCCAATGATCCTCTCTGTCTTGAGGTGAGAAAAACTCCTGAAAGAGTGAACGGATCTGCCTGTCACAGCTGTTTACTGATTTCTGAGACATCCTGTGAACACAGAAACATGTGGCTGGACAGACATATAATTCTTGGTGATTGATAAAATGAGTGAATTTTTTATAATTACAACGGGCGAAAAATGGGTTGGATACGGATTCAGGTCGTTTCATTCAGTTGTAAATGAGATGATCAGATCTGCTGAAAGAGAAGTCGTTATGACCGTTTATGTGATGTCTGACGTGTCAGTGACAAACAGCCTGAAGAAAGCCATTGAAAGAGGCGTTTCCGTTGAGATTTTTGTATATTCTCCCCAAATTGCAATCAAACCAGAAGCTCTTCAAGAGCTTCTTAAAATGAAAAAGGAGTTCAGAAATCTCGTAATTCACAATATTGAGGATAAAATTTTGCATGCCAAGGTTCTTGTTGTGGACGGTCGAAAAGTACTGGTCGGATCGGCCAATCCAACCATGGGTGGGATGCTGAAAAACTATGAACTTGGATTGCTTGTGGACAATGGAAAAATAGCACAAAACATTCTGATACTTCTGAGAAGGTTGTTAAAATGAGGGTGTATTATCATACCTATCCAACATGTCCCCAGTGTCATGAACCACATGCTGGTGGTTCACCTCTTGAGGAATGGGAAGACTGCATCCACTGTCCTTCCTGTGGCGCTCATTTTTACAGATCTGTGGATCTGGTGTCGTCAGGTAGATTCCCTAGGACAATCGAAATACTGAGCAATGCTGAAGGGTGCGAGGTTCTTAATCATCTGAAAAACATGCCTCTTGTATGGAGGATCAATCCCAATCCGGTTGAAAGGGAGTATGTGTCTTGGGTAACCCAAGCTGAAAAAGGTGTTTATCTCATAACTTGGCCATGGAAAGACGTCAGATTTGTTCCGGTCCTCGTATCTGAGTTTTTAATCAGCAGACCAAAAAGTAAGGCTGTTGTTATTGGTGAGGTGTCAAAAGAAGAGAGTGGTGGGCTGATAGAATTCCCAGCTGTAGATGACGTTTTCAGAAATCTCGTGTTCATCGACTCACCGAAAACAGATTTTGAGGATCTGAAAACAGAAATCAACAGATTTAACAGAAAAATGGTCTTCAAGAAGGTTAAGGTTGTTAACTGCGTTATCAAAGAGACGAAAGGAAAAAATCAGAGGGAATTTATTTGCACAGAAACGATCAGGAAATGTAAAAACAGCATCATAAAAGAGCTGGAAGAGACATTTGGCAAAGATGCTGTAAGGATTGTGAAATGGAAAAAACTGGATGCTCAAAAGTGGAGAGAGGACGCTCTGAATGAGGACGGATTTGTTGATATTGTGCTTGAAGAAAGACAGCAGTATTCAGCAAAAAATCTCAGATACAGGAGTCAGTGGCTCTGGGAAGTTTTATTAAATTCTCGAAAAATAAAAAGGCCCTCCAGAATTATCAAATACACAACTGTCAGGGGTAAAGATGACCTGAAAAACTCAGCTTCCGCAAGACTTTTTTTCATATCTGCGGAAATCGATCCCGGAGATATTTTCAGAATGGTCAGTTCAATCAACCCGGATCTGGTTGTGATACAGAATGTGGATGATTTCATAAAAGATATGGTTCTAAATGGTTCGAAAAGCATGAAATTTATCAATTTCCTGAATGAACCGCCAGAATCGGTCGTTCTTATGTTTTCGACAAATCAGGAAGCGCGGTACCTTTATGGCATTAATTACCCGAGTGAATTCAGCATTTTTGATCTGGGTGTAATACCCCACACATGGGACTGCGCACCGGTAGTTGAAAGGGTGAAAGCACTTGGTAGTGGAGACAGTACTTATCCCTCGCCCGTTTCTTCAAACATACAGGATCTTCCTGACCAAAGAGGTATTCCAGAAGTTGAATTTATTGAATCAGAAAGCATCAGCAGTTTGGAGGAGGCTGTTAAAGAGGTAGAAAATATCTTTCAGGGAGATATGGGCAGAGACATGATTAAATTTTTGCGTGACATGTTAAAATCACCAGTCCATCCTGCAAATCTAAGAAGGAAGGGTAAGCTCACAGGACATATTCTAACGTTCGATTACATTATGACTCAGATATACAATATACATGGCGAAGAAAAAGCGAATGAGATTAATTCCATCGTCAAGTCAGTTTACGGAAGTGAGCCAGAAATAGGTAGCCCGATAATGGAAAAGATATTGGAAAAAGCAAATGAATTACTTAAAAAGGAGGACTGCACAATTGGAGTGGTTGTTCACAGCCATGACGTTCGTGCCACTCGAAAAATTCTCAAAACTCTGATCACTGGAAGCTGTGACAGACTTGTAGTATGTTCTTGGATTGATCTTCCAGAAATACTCAGGAGCAAAAGCAGTGGTGATGTTTGTTTAATAAGCACAGTCACACCACCATATTTATTTACTCTAAGTGCACCAAGAATCCAGAAAATCGCATTTATAGGTGGAAAAAAGTTCATTGAAACGGTTACCAAGCTTGTAAAGAACAGACTTGACGAGAACCTAAGAAAGCCTCTTTACATCCTGTCAAAGGATGAATCGGCACCACCCTTGCTTAAAAAGATACAGAAAGAACTTGATCTCAGTTCCAATCAGGAAATCTTGGATTTAGCTGAAGAATTCATGTTTGAACTGGATAGCGGTATCCAAGTATCGACCCCTCAGTATGGTTACCCCTCATACCCATTAACACTTGAACCCGGCGAGAAAGCTCTGCTCGTTGTTGATTTCGATGGAAGAGGCGCATTTATTCCGCCAAACTCATCATTACTGGTTGTTTCAGAGAACGAACTTGCTGAGATCAACACAAGTGAAATCATGGAAAAGAGCAGGAGCTCCACTCTGATTGGCAAGGAACTCATGCTTGACAGACAGGGCCTTTATTTCTCTTTCAGATCAGATTTTATCCGGCTCATGATGGAGCACGGAGAGAGGGCGGTATTCAGGAGGGGGCCATACATCTGGAATGGTTTTGATGAACTTTTGAAAGATGCGCTCCAGTGGATTCTTCTGCTCCAGATGGCAGTTGAAAATTACTCGGAACAAATGAAAATACCGCATGAAGATACAGAGAGAAAAATTTCAGAATATCTTGCTTCTCTCGACCTTACGGCAAAAAATCCGGAGTACATCAAAAAATGGTGGAATGACTTTGAGATTGTTTTTACCAGAAAAGGGCCTGTTCCGGTATTCAGAATTGAGCACCCCCGAAGTCTGAAAGATCTGGAGAAAATCTACGCTGGACTGAGCGAACTCATACCTGATCTTGAAATAGATCTGGAAGATGCAAGGAGATGTTATGCCGCCTCCATAATGATTCAGAGTTTCAGAAGATTGCTTGTGAAAGGTAAAATAAAAGATGTGTCTCCAACTCTCAGAATCCTGTACAGAAAAATTGAAAGAGAGATAAAAAAGATACTGGAGAATTCAGAAAAATTCAGGGTGAGTCTGGTTTACACCGTAGAAATTTTAAGAGAAGTGCATCCTTTCAGAGTTATGGAAAACTTCAAGGATTACTGCCGGTTTATGGACTGAAAATTTGAATTTCGTAAATTTTGACCTGCAGATCTCCTTTCTGACCTGTCAAAACTCTGGGCAGGTGGATGGGCTTTAATACCATCCAGATTTCAATCTAAAACAGAATAGCCCCAAATCCCAAACTTGTTAACCAAAGAAATCAACAAAGATCAAAAGAAAAAAGTCAGATAAACTAGTTCCAACTCGATCCTCACCCAGCCCCATTCATACACCTCGACAAACACCTTCTCCCTTGCATTATCCTCGCTGTAATCAACCTCATACGGCTCGTAAACCTCCCTGAGTTCTTGGAAGCAGAAAAAGTCGTACATCGCCCTTTCTTCGGCAGTCATAAGGTCGCAGTTCTCGATGCAGGGCAATTGCATCTCCAACTTTCTAGAATCAAGAGTAAATTTTGCTTTTGCAACCATTTGCATGGGTTTTCCACGAAATGGGAAGAAAACATCCTTCACAATCCTTATATCATGCAGGTAAAATTAGTATAACAGATGAAAATATCCCTGTACAAACCTCTATCAAAGTTCCCGTTTAATTTCTCAATCTTTAAAACGGCTAAGTCTATTTGCAAGTATTTAGACGGTAAAATAACTTGCAACGAACTTTTAAGCATCTGTAAAACTGACGATGTTAAGGCTTTAGTAGACTACCTAATTGAACGAAGAGATAGTAGATTTAAAGAGATCTTAGCAAGTAAACCCGAATTACTTCGCTTGTCCGAATACACCAGATTCTGGAAAGACGTGATAGTAAATTACCCAGAGAAGGCCTTTGAAGTCCTTGAAAAGCTCGATTTTATCGAAGATGCAAAAGTTATCGCGAAATCGCTCGACGGCGGCGTAGTAGCGCTGGATGTGGAGATCAGTTTGGATAGTCGAACCATTGAAGCTGGTGGCATAGTTTTTTGTGACAACGAGCGATTCGTGACCTTTTACTTTAGTAGAAGCGACACTGACAAATTTTTAAAGCTTCTCGTAGAAGTAGTATCCAAATCAAGCGCTATTCTGGTCGGACACGGCATTTTAAAGCACGACTTGAAATTTTTGAGTGAGGTTTGTGGTATCGATTTAAAAAACAAAGTAGTAGACACGCTTTACCTTCACTGCTTAGTTGAACCCGGATCGAAACCAAGATCTCTCTCAATGTTAGTACCTCACAACGAACACGACCCTGTAGAAGACGCTAAGGCGAGTTTGACCTTACTCAAGCATTTGGTTGAAAAGCTCAGACAATACGAACTCGAAAAAGAGGCGAAAGAGCTGTTAGAAGATAACCCGTACCTATCCGGCTTGCCTCACGTCATAGATAAAAGTGAGTGTGCTCACAGCTCGGATTTCGTATCGGAGAACTGCGAACAAAGTGTTCAGGGCGGTGAAGACAGAAGAGAGTTGCTCGTTGTGGCAGATTGGAGAGGTTTGTCAAATCCGTGGTCACCGTACATCGTTGACCCGGCGTCGCACTCTCCCAGAGATGTTTGGGAGAGTGCTGCAGTGTTTTCCGCTATGTGCGCTATTCGTGACCCCAAGTGCGGGAACGGCGATCCAAATACGTTCAGGAAGACATGGGTCAACGACGAAAATACGCGAAAAGCAATTTTAGAGGTTTCAAAGGTTGTTAAAAAGAGAGAAGTACCTAAAATGTCGATCGAAACGCTATCAGAATACGTTCCATTTCTAACAGGTAAATTCGACAGAGTGGTGCTTTACGATGGTGAACTGGTACTGTCAACAGCTTTCAATCTGAAAGATTTCTTTAGATTATCCGACACCGTCTTGGCATACGTCTCGCTGGCGAAAGCATTTTCAGAGATATCTGAAACTATTCAGCTCGACCCCATTACGTTCGTGGATTCGGGATTTAAACCTGCATTACTACTTCCTGAATCATCGTCGCTAGACCCACTGAACATCGCGTCGAATGTTGCAGGCCTGATGGACGTTATTGAGTTGCCTGCAGTCGTTTTGGTCAGTAACGACTACGAGAAAAGTCTCGCAATAAGAGCCTTTAGCGATTTCTGTCCAACTTATGTGGACGACAAAAATTACGGTTCGTCGGCCTTTAGGTTGGCTATAGAGAACGAAGGAGTGGCAATTACGAGCTTGTTCGAAAGAATACCCTCAGGATTCAAGTCATTAGTCGTGTTCTCGGACAAAAGTATAGTAAAGGGTGTCAAAGGGCGTACTTGGGCCGAAAAGTTGGCCTACGGTTTTATGAAGGTGTACGGCATCGCCAGAAAGATCGAAGCTAATAAGATAGCCTACTTATCTTTTTCTTCCGGAGTGTTTTCGGACTTCTTGCGCATACCGGAGTTCGGAAAAATGCTTGCTGCTGCGGATAAAATGACGTATAGGAGGAAGAGGCCACGTGGTAATGTTTTTGTCCGAGTGTGGAACTCCGTCGAAGAGGCCGTCGAGTATGCTGAAAATATCACGGAAGAAGTGTGGGGCTTTCGCTACAGGCCATATCAGAGAAAAGCTGTAGCGCTCCTTCTATCGGCGTATTCGCTAAACAGATCGACATCTCCTTTCGGGGTGGTCGTTTTACCCACCGGTTCTGGAAAAAGTGTAATTTTCCAGTCCGCAGCCATCGCTTTGCATAAACTAACTGGCACTGTAACGATAGTGGTCTCACCTCTTCAGGCCCTAATCCACGATCACGTGGAGGGGCTGAGGAGGAAAGGGGTTAGAGTGGCGAAAATAGACAGCAATACAAGTTCAGAGGAGAGATTTAACGCGATCCTAGATGCTATCTCCGGAGACATCGTGCTGCTGTACGTTACTCCAGAAAGGTTCGAGAGAGACGAATTGCGGGTAATTCTTGGCTGTGGAAATGTTGGTTTCGTGATACTTGACGAAATTCACTGCCTGAGTACATGGGGTAGCACGTTTAGGCCCAGCTATAAGTACATGGCGAGAATGATAGCTTCGGAAAGTGAGAATAGATTTTTGCCCATATACGGCTTCTCGGCAACCTTGCCGAAGGACGTTCTCAGTGATGTGCTCGCAGAGTTAGGCATTGGCGTTTCAAAAGTTCGAGAGATCGAAATAGACTTCGATTCTGACTTTACTCCAGACGACGTCCAGATTTTCTCTGGTAATCTGGTTCTGCGAGGTCCTGCGACGAGGCCAGAAATAAAAATAGGTGTTATACAGGCCAAAAATGACGAAGATAAGCTTAGGAAGGTTGTTAACGTAATTAAACAGTTGAGAGACACTTTAGACGAAAGAGGAGAGCCTTGGATTGGACTGGTCTTTGCATCCTTCGTGAGATCCCCCATCATTCACGAGAATGTAGACTACATTGCAAGGTCGATAGAGGAGGGTATAGGGGAGGAGGTCTTGTACTTCCACGGGCAAATGGATCTGGATGAAAAAGTGGAAGTTATCAGTAAGCTTGAGAGGGCCGTAAAATCGCCAAGCAAGCCGAGGATAGTTGTCGCCACAAAAGCCTTTGGCATGGGTGTGGATCTGCCAAACGTAAGGTTCGTTGTACACGCCCACGTTTCACAGTCTCTGGAGGAGTACTATCAAGAAATAGGACGAGCAGGGAGAGATCGAAAAGACAGTTACGCTGTAACAGTTTTCTCTCCAGACGATTTTGACGAGAAAAGGCAGTTAATAAGGCACATAACTTACGACCAGGTTAACAAGTTGGTTAAGATAATTGGCAACTTTCGAGCGTCGAACGAGAGAGACGAAATCGCCATTCCTCTAAACCCATTTTACAGCCGCTTCGGATACTCGGACGGTAAGGCTACCCTGAAAAACGCACTAAAAATTCTGGCTGAGAACGAAGTTATCGACTACGAGATCACCAATGGGTTCGTCGTGGCGTATAAAGTTCGAGATGTAATTGACTTGAAGAGTATAGATGATGCTCTGGTATTTTTTGATGAGGAAAGCGACGTAATTCTGTTGGATACCAACAGCCCAAAGATGTTCAAAGCCGCCCTCATGGAGAGGTTGCGGAAGTGGGAAAATGAGGGTAAGTTAACCAGAACAAGATATGCTTGGAGAATTGGAGACAAAACGATAGATGTGGCTAAGAACGGTATCTGGTTCGAGATGGGATACATCACCTTGAAGAAGGATCCGAGTCTGGAGAACGTGAGTATTTCCAAAGAGTTTGAATACTACCAGCTTCAGATTCGCAAACTTTCACAGTTGGAGAGATTTCTAAAGGAAATTTCGTCCTTACCACTAAAGGAGCAGAACAAGAAGGCCCACGAGACTCTAGGGAGGTATCTGGAGGAGGGCATCGCGAACGAGTTTGAAAAAATCCTCCTTGATAGGATCGGTAGTATAGAAGAGGATGTAGTCGACCGTTTGGGGGATAAGGCCGTAATCTTTGGGTTAACGGGTAGCGGTAAGACTGAAAAACTGGCAGAATTGGCAGCATACTACGTATACAAGTATTCCGACAGAGCAGTAGTGATAGTGTTGCCGGATCGGAGAAGCTCTGATATTGTTTCGAGAATTAGGGATTATCTGGGTTACGACGTAGATATAAACATTAAGCAAGCGAGGAATGTTGTCGAGAACCTCGACGAATTGCTTAGATATGAGGTTATAATCCTCGACGATGCCGACACTGCTCTTGCCAAGACGCCTATTGATGTTAGTACTCTGGAAAGAATAGCCAAATTCAATCGAAAAGTCTATTTCGCATTTGACCCCATGATACTTGCGGCATTTGGCAACCTAAGGCAGGTTTTAGAGAACTTCGAGGAGTGTAATGTCGCAGTCTTGAGGTCTGTGGAGTTGCCAGTCAAGGTTAAAGCAGATGGATTAGACGTAAGAGTCGTTCAGAAGGAAGATCGGGAACCTAGTAGGAGTGGTGTTCCAACTCAGATCGTTAAATACTTGCCTAGCAAGTTTGACGGAGCACTTCTACCAGCAATCTCTCCCAACAAGAACATGAGAGATTACTATACGCTTCTGTATCTTTGCTTAAAGGCGTCTAAATATCGTCCAGCTAATTTGAAATTTAGGGAGAAAGATTTCGGAGCTGTTCTGACCGAGTGGATTGAGGAACTAAACAATCTTGGAAAGAAGAGGATAGATCTCAAGTGAGCTGGACTTTCCACAGTTGCATGTTTGTCAACTGTCCTCTTGTGATTGGAATTCTACCAATTTTTTAGCAGGAAATATCGACTACAACATCCAGAACGCTACCTTTCCCAGTCAGCTCCAGAGTTCTCTCAATCTCTGCTCTCACACCGCCCTCCCTGTAATAAACGCCAGAGGTTGCGTAATGCCTGACATCTGAAATTTTTTCAAGGTTTCTCCATGAGGCGATCCACGTAAAGGGTGTGTCAGTATAATGGGAGTGATGGAGTGCAACTTCAGGCTTGAAGTCCACAACCCCCTCCCTGAACTCCTCCTTGATCTCCTTCCTCCAGCCCTTTGCTGAAGAGTCTGATCTGGGATTGAATATCGTCAGATCATGGCAGCAGAGCACCACAACTCTCTCATCGAGTTCCAGAAAGTGAGAATCGATATCCGCCCTGATCAAACCCTTCTGAGAAACTGTGGGGTAAACCTTGCCCGTGCAGTGCCACGGATCAGGAGAGCACGCTATCGACAGCTCAACGTGCGGTTTGGCGAGGTTACTGCTGCTGTAAGAATCCACGCCAATGAAAATTTGCTTGGCATTTATTTCAACTCCTTCGAGCAACCTTGCAGCCCACCGCTTTCCATCCTTCAAAGCTTCATCAAATCCGCTGAATTTCCACGGAATTTTCACGAATCCGCTCGGAGTGAGGAAGTAGTCAGCTTTGAAGTCCATCTCTGAAACTTTCTCCAGTATCTTCTTTGCATCATCAAATCTCCTGCTGAAGTTGCCGGCTATGAAAAGTCTGGCAATTTTTGCTCTCTCTGCACCAAACATCTGAATTTCTACCTCTCCAACCTTAGCGGGATGGGGGTTGAATAATAACTCCTTATGATGCTTGACCATTCAGATCAGCTCCCAACATGCGAGCCAGCCCAGTATGAGCTTCTCCAGTAACTGCTCATTGCGTCTAGATTCTGTAATCAAAGGCTCTTTTTGTGGCTATATATATTGCAAAACCTCTTCTGTCCGGTTTGTAGGCGTATTCAAAGCCAGTTAGTTCCGATATTTTTTCTACTTCATCTTCATCAAACCTGTGTCTCGATTCCACCTTCCAAGATATGCCCCAAGCCGGGAAAAATACACCTTGCTCATCGTAGTAAAAATTTTGTTCCTGTTACTTTCCAGCCTTTTGCAGTGGCCATTCACGACATAGCACATGTTATCTTCAATTTCCTCCAGAAGCTCGTAAATTGTGAATTTCTCTACGTTATTGTTTATCTTAGCAAAAACCTTAAATCTTCTAATTTCTCCATAATCCTCCATTTCTGCGTAGGGTTTTGTTGGTCTGAGTTCTTTAACATCCAGTATTTTGATTTCTGGGGTGCGATCAGCTTTTGCTTTAGGAAATCCAGATTCTACCTTAATTTCAACAGTTAATTTTTCACCGTCAGAAAGAGATACTCCCAGCGATTCGAGCGGTTTAAGAGGTTTGAATACACTATTCTCGTACACAACTTCAATAATTACTTTCATGTCTTCACCTCTATTACCGGCTCTCAACTTCTAATCCTTCAGTGCATCCAAGGTGTATAGTGTTTCTCGTAACAACTCTTTCGTTATGTGCTAGGGCTATATTACGTCCATGCTCACAGAACATAGTTATAGTTCCTTTCCATCTCTTATAGCTTTCTTCATCGCAGAAATCATTGGACCCATCCCACCAAGCCCCTTCAGCGGGGTTAAGATTTTTTTGCCTGCAAACACTCTTTTGGCAATGTTGACGTAATTGCTGCCCGCAACAACCACTATTTCATCATACTTCATTAACCCTTTCTCTTCCACCTGCTTTCTCAATTCCTCAACACCTATCGGGTTCGTCTTGGGATCGTTGAAGGTCACGTTGTAGTCTTCCGGAATCAGCTCATCGGGAGAGAGAAATCCGTATTTTGCCGACAGGATGACATAGTTGTTGGGATAAAATTTTTCAGCGTACTCGATGCACGTTCTGGCGAAAAGGCCGATATAAACATCCTTTGCTTTGGTCGGACCTGCATCAGGATTCTTATGCCATATTTTCATGCTCCCACAGGGAACTACACAAAGCTTCATCTCACCACCTCCGCAATTCTCTCCCCAACCTCCCTCAAACCCAGTTTCGCAAAATATGGTTAAGTGCATAACATCTTAAACTTATTACTCAAGAACTTCTCAATCCAGCCCTTCGCAAAAGATATTGACTCTGTTAACTTTTTGAAAGCTTTAACAATCGTTTCTTTAAGTTCTTCTATATTCAACGGAGATACTTCAGAAACAAACCTTTTAACACTCTTCCAAACGTTTTCAATTGGATTTAAGTCGGGAGAGTAAGGAGGGAGATAAACCAATGCAATATTAAGCTTTTCAGCCTCCTCTCTTACTCTCTTTGCATGATGTGTCCTGAAATTATCGAGAATGATTACGATTCTTTTTTCAGGATTAACATCTCTGATTTTCCTGAGAAAAGATATGAAGTCTTCTGACCTGTTTCTTTCTGAAAACTCTATTACACTCTCTCCGTTCAAGCTATAGAATCCTGAAACCTTAGCTTTAACGTACGTGGCAACCCTTTTAACCGGCTTTCCAAAGCTCCACAGCCTTGCAGTATTTGCATTTGCTTCAACGGCCATTTCATCAACGAATCCTATGACGTCATCGTTGATTTCAGCTTCATCCAGGTTTTTTTAAGGTGTCTTCAGCATTTTCGGGTTTCCTGTAATCTTTCTGGTAGGGTTTAGCGTACTTCATCCTAAAAGATCTGAGAATTCTTCTGACCTGCCATGAGGAATATTTCACCCCAAACTCTGCTTCAATGAGCTCCTGAACTTCTTTTGTTGTCCATTCTCTTTCCTTGAGCATTTCTCTGAGTTCTTCCTTTTGCTCTTCCGTAAGTTTGGAGGGTCTTCCTCCACCAAACTCCGGAATTAAGCCTTCGTAGCCGCTAGAATTCCATCTCTTAAGCCATGCATAGCCCGTAGCTTTAGTAACCCCAACCAAGTCGGCAGCTTCCTCAACACTCATTCCTTTGTGGAGATATCTTATGAAGTACAGTCTTTTAAGAACTCTTGTATCTTTTTCGAGCTTTTTGATCCTTTTATCGAGTTCTTCTGCCGGTAAATGCTTTACAACTTCGTAGATTCGCTTTCTGCCCATGCAACTGGTCTGTTATTTTTAGTATAAATAGTTTTGCTCAGGACAATAATCCACAATTTCAGGCTTGCTCAGCACACCAATCTGCCAGATTAAGGAATCGAGGTGGATCATGTTTATCTCAAGGCCTCTCCCCCTCAGCTCCTCAAGGACTTTACCCCAAAATGTCCTAACATCCTCGTCATCCCTAACGACAACACCAGTTCTTTTCGTAAACTCCCTCACCCTGTAATCCACAGGTATCGGAATCCTCTCAAAGCAGAAGTTGCTCTCTCCAGCCATCAGTAATGCAATACCGAGGCATTTCATCGCGAAGACGATGGTTTTCACACTTCTCTCCTGCCTCATGGTAGCGGCAAGATCATACCATATTCTGAGAAAATTCTCCGTCACCTCTCCTGGCATAGCATTCCACAGCCACTCTGCAAGCCTGCTAGAAAGGAACCTGTTCAGCCTCCTGAGCTTCAGATCCGGAAGCCTCTCGTTGGCGTAGAACTCTGCCAGAATGGATTCTAGCTCTCTTGGAGAGTTGGGGGTATTATTTCTCTTCAAAAGCTCCCTCATCTTCGGCCAGTATGCTACCTCAGCTTTCCCCTTGAGCTGGAAGTCGTTTAATCCAGCAGCGATCATCAGAACCGCAAACCTGCCAAACCCATAGCTTTCAAGGAACTCGCGCATGTGTTTCCATTCCGGCTCTTCTTGGACCACTCTGTCCCAGATTTCTACAGGGATTGCTGAGAGGATGGCAGAAATAGTATAATTCGATTTAACCGAGCTTTGTGGAGTTTCGACTTTTTTCGGCTGAAAAGATGCTTCTACTCTCTCAACTGTCTCCAGTCTCTCAACTCTCAGCTTCAGATTTGAGGTTATCACAAACCTGAATTTCCCGGCATCTATGAGTTTGTTTGCAAACACGATCTTTCCAAGGGATCTGGCGTGAGCCATCTCTCCCTTGCCGATTCCCTTCTCGGAAACAACAACGTCACCATACCAGCTTTTTCTATCACCGTACTTAAGGATGTCCGAGACATCGATGCTCCTGCTTGCTCCTCTCTCACGAGCCTCTTGAATCAGATCTGATATGACATCCAGACGCTTTATCCAGTAATCATCGTATTTGCTTGCCATTATTATCACTCATCATTCAGCACACCCTTATAAAACATACAGGTTCGAACATGTACTCGTACGCAAGCAAAGCTTCTTTCCCCTCTGGCACCACAAATGCAATCCAGCCCTCAATTTCTCCACCCGGCATCAAGTTGACGGTCTTGAACTCCGGAAAAGATTCCGGCAAAACCACGAAAGCTGGCGAATAGCCTGCACCATTGCTGTAGGCTTTGAAGCTGTACTCTGAGATGGGAAGGGAGGTTTTACCCGATGCATACCTGAACTTTACTTTCACGAGCAGATACTCGTAGCCTTCTTCAGCCTCTGGATTGAACATATTGCCTGATTTGATGATCCGGTATGCTTCTTCGCCTTTCATGTAATCCAGGACCGTAATTTCAAAGGTTCCTGAGAGTGTCTTAACCACTGCAGTCTCGTTTATGGATGCGGGGTTTGCGTAGCTACCCTTCGGCTCCTGTGTTTGCGTTTTTACTGGCTCTTTTACTGGTTCTGATGTTTCAGCGGGTTTTGTGGAGGTTTCCGATACACAACCTGTCATTGCGAATCCAAATAAAAAACACACAACAACCAGAACCAGAATTTTGTGGTTTCTCATCCCCGCCACCCCCTCAAGGTTTTTTCTGTCTGCACACCTCCAGCGACATCATGGCTTTTGTTAGACCACAAAATAATTATACTTGTTTACGATAACATCGATAACAATGAAAACATTGAGAGTAGTTCACATCATACCGCTTGGATTTGAAAGATCGATTGTAACCAAAGCCATAAGGAAAATTGGTGGTGAGAAAGTACACATACTCTCGATAGGTCCTGAAAATGCACATCTTCGAGATCCGGATCTTTACAAAAAGCAGCAATATTTCACAAACGCTGTGATAGGTGACCTGAAAAAATTGGGTTATGATGTGGAGTTTCACGATGTTGATCTTTTCGATTTTGAGTCCGTGCTCAGCAAGATTTCTGAGCTGATAGTTCAGGAAAAAATGAGAGGAGCGAGAGTTTACATCAACATATCTGCTTTCGGAAGGTTAGTTGCTGTTGCAGCTTCGCTTGCAGGCTGGTATCACGACTGCATCGTTTACTATGTGGAGCCGGACAGATATTATGAGAACGAGAAAGAGTTTTACGATTATGGGAGGAGCGTCTGCATTGATCCAGAGATACTTGAGCTCCCAAAGATAGAAATAGCAAAGCTATCCGATAAAGAGAGGTTTGCTCTGTCTTTCCTTCTTAAAAGTGATAGGCAGGCAAGAACTTATGAAATTTTAGAAGCACTGGGAGAGGAATTCCAGGAATTCAGGGTTGAGCGTAAAGATCGCAGAGAATATCAGAGGGCAATCAACAAGCTGAACAGACTCGTACTTGACAAGCTGGAATCCGAGGGATACATAGAGAGGGTGAAAGAGGGGAGATATAACAGAATAGTTCTGACCGAAGAAGGGAAGATTATTGCACTGCTCGAGAGTGGTCTGATCAGGCAGTAATCGACTTTTATGACCATAACTATAAGTTGAAAAGCTAGAGGAAACACTCCGGAAATGCCGAATGAAATATACCGAAATAATAATTCATAATCTCTTTCTGCTTCTGAGCTGTCTTAAAATTGTCCTGTCACTATCTGTAAAGCCGAAAACATCTCTCTCATTCGATTCATCTATCTTTTTTTCGTATTCTTTCTCAGCTCTTTCCAGCTCATTTGAAAACATACTGGGGTCGGCTAAAAATACTGCAGTATCTTTGCAGGATCTAATGTATCTGTAGAAAGATGATGGGTTTGCTCTGTGACTCCATCCGTTGATTCCAGCAAGATTTCTTGAGCCGACAACAATTAATTTCTTTTTAGCTCTTGTTACTGCCACGTTTAACCTCCTGTAATCATCAAGAGATATGTGATTTCTGCTATGAACGAAATTCATGATTATAATGTCTTTTTCTCTTCCCTGATAAGAATCAACCGTCCCAATTTAAGGAAAATTGCCAAGAAAGCAAGACACTCGAAAGCCAAACCTGTGAGGATTTTGTCAGGAAAAGCAAAGCCGAGCTCAGAGGCCAGAAAAGTTGCGAGAAAACCCAGGAGTCAGGATTAAGAAAATCTAAAATCGTTAATTCTAATTCGGTATGTTTCTTTTTCATACCTGACTCTCTTGATCAAATTCTTTATGAAACTGGATTGGTTTTGAGAACTTCTACAGCTTCAGCAAATTTCTTTAAATGGGCCTTCTGAAGATTTTTCAGTTCTTTATTCATCCTCTTGTGTGTAACAGCTCTAAACACCCAGCTCCCTCTTCAATTCTCCCCAATCAACATGCTCTCCTTTTAACGATTCTTCTTTCAGCTTCCTGATCTCCTGTAATTCTTGCTCAGAAACTTTTTCTGAGGGGATTATCAGTTCTTCAAGTAGCTCAAGTTTTTCTCTTATCTTCTTGACTTCGCTGTAAATTTCCTGTAAGAGTGTATCATTCACAGTATTATTCATAATCTCACCAGTATTTATTTTGTTGTTGCAGAGGGTATATAATTTGCCAACTCAAACAGTCTTCTTTCAAGGAAGATTATTTTGAGTGTGTTGTTGGATCCTAAATCTGTCAAAGAAACCATTATAAAAGTTTTAAACAAAAAAGATGACATGGCTTACTGGCTCTGCATAACAACTTCTAAAAACTGGAACGTAATAAAGCAGAAAACATCTGGGGAGTTCCCGAACGCCATAAAAACACAATAGCAAAAGTCAAACCCGGAGACAAACTTCTGATCTACCTCAAACAGGAGAGAGATAAGGACAAAGTTGTGGAACCCCGAATTGTGGCTGTTTATGAAGCAGTATCAGAAGTCTTCAAAGACAGCAAGAAAATCTTCAAAACCCCTGAAGGGATGGGCAACGAAAGCTTTCCTCTGAGAATTAAACTCAAGCCTGTGAAGATCTTTGATGAGCCTGTTGAGTTCAAACCACTAATTCCAAAGCTAAAATTCATCAAAAACAAGCAGAAGTGGACGGGACACTTAATGGGGAAGGCAATTAGGGAGATTCCTGTAAGGATTACAAGCTGATTACGGGTTCAAATTCCTGACAGTTTCTTCAGCAACTTCTTCTGATTACGGTAAAAACCTATATCATCCATCAGCCCACTAACAGACATGAACATATATCGAGCTAACCCCGGAATTGGTCGAATACATCGAAAGCAAGGCGAAAAGCAGGAAATACAAGAGTAGGAGCGACTGTAAATAAAATAGTGTGAAGCAGGATGGGAAGAGAGAAGCAGCTAAAGAAGAAAAAGCTTCGTCGTCCCAGTGTAGCCTCACTAGTTACAATTCATTAAATACATATCGATTAAAATTAATTTGGGAGTATTACCGAAAGCATAAATCGTAAACTTTATATTCATATTTGAGTGCTATAAGAGTAGTAAGTGAGTACAAAAAGGTGAAGAGAATGGGTGGAAGATACAAACGAGTACAAGTGATGCTATCGAATGAGCAATACAATTTGATAAAACTAATAAGAAAAAAATTAGGTTTAAGTAGTGATTCAGAGACAGTTAAAGTCATTGTTTTCTCTTGGCTTGCTGAAAAATCTATTATCTCGGCATTTATTAAGGACGAAATATTATTAGGTGATGAAAATGAAAAACAACAAAGAGATTAAAAAAAGATATGGACAATATTTCACTCCATCTTATGTTGCCGATTTTATGGTATCGCTTATATCTAAACCAAAAAATACACTAATTTTAGATCCTTGTGCTGGCACAGGAATATTTCCTATCTCATTACGCAAAGCAGGTTTTAAAAATATAGTAGCATACGAAATAGATGAAACTCTTCCAAACCATTCTGAAATCGAAATACTTCGAAGAGATTTCCTTAAGCTAAAACCCAATGAACAGTTCGATGTTATTATAGGAAATCCACCCTATGTTCGATGGAGGAACATACCCACTGAATGGAAAGAGTTGTTTAAAAAATCAAAATATTGGTCTGCTATAATGAACGGATTATCTGACCTTACATATGCCTTTATATATCACAGTATTAACATGCTAAAAGAGAATGGCGAACTTATTTTTATTACACCAGTATTTTGGACTCAGACTGTCCATGGAGCTAGATTGAGGGACTATCTCACCAAATATGGTCATGTTGAAGTCCTTATAAATCTTAATGAGATGAAAATATTCAAAGAAGTATCTTCAACCATTATTATATTCAAATACATAAAAAAGAAAGTTGAAAAACCTATAAAAATTATAAATCTCCACACAAAAGATAAACTTACAGTAAATCATCTGAAAAAGGTCAAACTACTCATCGAAACACTTAAAGGTGAAGAAAGTTACATCCAAGAAGGAGTATACAAAGCATTTGTTCATGAACAGTTTAGAGATGGCGACCCTTGGAAACCGGTGCCTAAGATACAGATAAATCCATTATTTAGCTTTGAGTATTCTCCTATCCTACACTTTAGAAGGATTTCATTATTAGGATCTCTGGCAGACATAGGCAATGGCATGGTTAGTGGTCTCGATAAGGCATTTTCATTAGAAAATATAGACATTAAAAAACTAACGCCAGAAGAAAGAGAAAAAATAATATATGTTTATAAAGCTCGTAACTTAGATAGATTAATACCAAAAACAGATCCAGTACCTTATTTATTTGTCAATGATATAAATGATGAAGAAATTTTTAAAGAACTTTATCCTAATTTTTACAATAAATTAATAAGCTTTAAAGAAAAACTACTTAAAAGATATAATTACGGTATTGAGATTCCTTGGTGGCATTGGGTATTCTTGAGAAATAAACATTTACTTGAAAAATACAATGAGAAAATCTTTGTACCAAGCAAAGAGAGATATGACTCTAAAGGGTATTTCCGCTTCGCGTACGTGGAGGGACCATATTATGCAACACAGGATGTTACAACAATCTGCATTAAAAATACTGTGAGAGAAGGAATAAAATATATACTGGCTCTTCTAAACTCAGAACCTTATCAAGAATATATATTATATAAAGGCTTTTCTCGTGGAGGGGTTTTTGACTTCTCAGAAAGACCTCTTGCGGATATACCAATAGTGAGGATAGACTGGAACAACTCAAAAGAAGTAAAACTTTATAATGATATCGTGGCCATTGTCGATACCATAATTATGAATAAAAGTTATAATAGATATATAGATGAACTTAATCAGCTAGTTGATAAATTATTACAGATAACACTAAATTAAAAATTTTTAAAATCAATATCAAACCATATAATCAAATAATGTTTTTTTATTTCTGTATTTTTTTATGAGGGTTCTTAGTGTGTTTAAAGTTTCTTCTATCGAGGCAGTCCTCCTATCAACAAACTCAACCCACCTCTTGTTAAATTCTTCAGCTAACGATTCGATGAATGTTAGTTTATCTTGACTCTCCAACTCAACCATATCTTTTACGTGCCATTGGATCTGAATGGCTGCATCAAAATTTATTGTTGGAATCTTTTTAACATCCAATCTGAAAAAATCTTTTATGTATATTTCTTCAATAGAAGCATAACCACTTGATTGACGGTAGTAAATACCAATGAACCAAAGATTAACTTTATCTATAATACTTGGTTTAGTCTCAAGTATGTCTTTCATATAATCTATTATCCTTTTTGCTGAAATTATATTGGGGTCTCTACTTGGTCGATCTAAATTATGCGATTTTACATTTATCGCTACTATATCATTTATATTGTCTACCAAATCGTTACCATAGAACAAAATTATGTCGGCTATACTCTGTTGATAAGCGGGTGGATCGTTCTGGTTAAGAGCATGCTGGTTAAAAGCATGATTTAACTGATTTCTGGAAATCATGTAGTTACTAGTCCCCCACCAAGTATCTCTTATAATCCTCTCAATTTGTGAATTGCTATGCCCTTTTTCTTTGAGTTCGCGAACCACTTCTAAAAGATATTCCTCTTGGAGAAACGTTTTAAAACCACACTCATTAAGCTTATTTTTAGTCCATTCCTCGAAGGGTAGACCACTAGCACTTCCACTAGCTCTTGACATTATAGCCACGTCATTTACCACTTGACCTTTCGCAGTGCTTAAGCAGGATTCTACCATTCTTCTAATTTCTAGTAAATTCATGTCAAACACCTATGCTGTGTATGTTGATTGTTTTTTAGATTTACCTTGTTTTTATATTTAACTATACTTAACTTAAGACATTCCTAGCTAAACAACAACCAACCCAACTCTAACACTTCTCGCAACATTAATAATAAAAATCATGAACATCCTACAAAAGCTACCATTTTCTTCACCTCAAAACATCAAACTTCCTCTTATCCTTTTTGAAGTTAAGCAATATAGGACAAAAGGGATTTAGTTCTTTGTTTGGATTATGAAAACATAGGTTTAACTATATTTCCCTCTCAAACCTGTTATACTGTTTTTTGAGTAGTAGTTATGAAGGTACTCCAAAATATATTTAGCCCTAATCCTTCCAATAATAATCCATGAAGTATTGGCTCTGCATAACAACTGAAGAGAACTGGAGAGTGATCAAAGACAAAAACATCTGGGGTGTGCCGGAAAGGCATAAAAGCACAATTGCAAGGGTTAAACCTGGAGATAAACTTCTAATTTACCTCAAACAGGAGAGAGAAAAAAAAGTTTTAGTACCCCGAATTGTAGCTGTTTATGAAGCAGTATCAGAGGTTTTCAGAGACAGCAAGAAGATATTCAAAACCCCTGCAGGAATGGGCAACGAAACTTTCCCTCTGAGGATTAAACTAAAGCCAGTTAGAATCTTTGATGAGCCTGTTGAGTTCAAACCACTCATTCCAAAGCTAAAATTCGTCAAAAACAAAAAGAAGTGGACGGGACACTTAATGGGGAAGGCAGTGAGGGAGATTCCTGAGGAGGACTATAAACTCATAGTGGATTCGGCATGACCAGAAAGGGTGAAATCTACAAGAAATTAAAAAACAACCCAAAGAACGTTCGATTCGAAGATCTCTGTAAAGCTGCAGAGCTTTTCGGTTTCAAATTTAGAGGTGGAAAGGGTAGTCACAGAGTGTATGTCAGAGAGGGAGTTAAAGAAATCCTGAACTTTCAGAATGTTAAAGGCAAAGCCAAGCCATATCAGGTAAAGCAACTTTTAAAAGTGATCGAGAAGTATAATTTGCTTGAGGAGGATTAATATGTACAGATACACGATTGAAATCTTCTACAGCGAGGAGGATGAAGGGTACATCGCTGTTGTGCCAGAACTACCGGGATGTTCTGCTTTTGGTGATACAGAAGAAGAAGCTCTAAAGGAAATCAAGACCGCAATCGAGCTGTGGATTGAAACCGCCAAGAAAGAAGGAAGGGAGATTCCAAAACCAATGGGTAAGGAATTGCTTAAGGCCGTTATGGAAAATATAAAGGCCCGGGTGGTTTGATGGGTGAAGTTGTAGGTGTAACCTATCCAATCCCCAGACAGTACATGAACAGGTTCTTTAAGGGTAAAGACGTATTTGTAAAACCAGCAACAGTCTGGAAGCAGCTCAAGCCGGGAATAAAGTTTGTATTCTACCAATCTCATGAAGATACGGGATTTGTTGGTGAAGCAAAGATAAAAAGAATAATACTGCAAGAAGATCCGATGAAGTTCTTTGAGGTTTACGGAGATAGAATTTTCTTAACTAAAGAAGAGCTGAAAGAATACATTAAATCTCAGGAACGCTGGAAATCTGGATGGAAAAGCAGAGGAAAGGAAAAGAAAAAACTATGGTTGGCTATTGAGCTTGAAGATATCAAGAAATACGAGAAACAGTCAAGCCAAAGAGGTTTGTGCCGGTTTGAGGGCAGTATTTGAGAGAATGAGAGCTCCCAGCCTCTTTAAACATTCAATTTTACTCATTCCTGTGGTGGTTTGTACTGCTCTTTTCATACTTCAGCCGGAATTGGGACGATCACCGGATCTTTTAACAGAATATATTTCCAATTTCGTTCACTACGATTTAGACCGCTTTTTGGGCAATGTTTTAGCATACTTGATTTTTTCATATCTGTCCTTTAACTTGCTGGTAAAACTGGGACAGGAAAGGTTGTTCTGGGTGTCGTTTGCAGTGTTTTTTATATTAATTCCGCCAACCGTCACGCTTGTTAAATTAGAGACAATAGGTTTTTCTGGAATAGTCTCAGCGTTAGTTGGCCTGTATGCGTTTTCTGTAGCGCTGAATTTATACCAGAAATCCAAGGGATGCAAGTTTTCGTTCTTTTTCGTTTTTCTTCTCGGGGTTTCAGTTGTGGCATTTACTTACGGCGGTTATGTAATCAGAATTCTGGTTTCGATTTTGACTGTCATCGCATTTTTCTATGTATTTCAAAATCTAAAACCAAAAAGCAGCGATATTATGATTCTCCTATTGTTTCTCGCTCCATATCTGATGGCTATAGTCGGGTTGTTTCCAGTATCGATTGTAACTGATGGTGGTTTCATAAATATCTGGGCGCACTATGCTGGTATCTTTCTGGGATACTGGATTCCACTGGTGTTGTGGTATCTTTTTACAAGGAGACCAATCAAAAACTTGAAGATGAGTTTATCTTGAAATGCAGAATAATGGCTTCCGTAAAAGGAATCCTGATTGTGTTACTGCCATTGCTCGCCCTGGCACAGTAGGATGTTAACAGACCAAGGAAAATCAGCATCCAGTTCTACCACCATCCCCCATTCCAACAGCTACTCCCACATTTTCAAAGACTCTTGTGCCAAAACAAACTCCTCTTTCCGAAAGCATAACAATCCAGCCCGGCAAGAACTACACGGCAAAGGTCGTTTTATGTTGTGGATGGTGACACAGTTGATGTAATCCTTGAGGACGGAACTAGGGAAAGAATCAGAGTTCTTGGAATAGACACTCCTGAAACAGATGCTGAAGGAAACAGCCGAAGAGTACGACGATATATCCGACCTGCAGTATCTTGCAGTCTGGGGAAGGAAGGCTGAGGACAGTGCGAGAGAGCTGCTTGAGGGTAAGCAGGTTGTCATTCAGACTGATGAAAGGGCATGTCTCAGGGATGTTTACGGCAGGCTCCTTGCATACATTTACATTGATGGCAAAGACTTCGGGTGCGATAATGATAGCAGAGGGATATGCAAGATACTACTGCGAGGCTGAATTTTCGAAGAGGGATTACTACAGCCAGCTTGAGGAAAAAGCAAGAGTGAACAGAGCCTGGCTGTGGAACTACTCACCACCCGAACTCAGGATTCTCGCCGTCAATTACGACGCCTGCGGATGACAGGGAATGCCTGAATGATAAGTATGTGGTGATAGTCAATTCCGGTAAATCTCCTGCCTCACTTTACAGCTGGAAGATTCAGGATGAGCCCAGAAAATACTACATTTTCCCAGACATGATCTTTGATCACGGAGAGTAGATTGTTCTTCATACGGGATACGGGAATGGCAACTCCACGGACCTCTTCTAGAACTCCGGCAAGCCTGTGTGGACCAACGATCACGACATTGCATACCTCTATAACCAAGAGGGGGAGCTGGTGGACAGCTGTTCGTGGTAAATGTTTAGAAATTTGGAAAAATAGTCCTGCCTTGTTATGACCAATTTAATCTCTTGAATTTCTGTTTCGGATATATTTAGGGGCTCTTTCTTCTACTTCCTTTATAAAATTAAATGAGCTGCACTTGACTTTCTTCCAACTATTAATCTACTCCAACAGAGTGTAGACAGAATTAAACTCTTCTCTTCCTAACTCTCTCAACAAACCTCTCTATGCTTATCCTGTTCTTCAAATAGGACTGGCAGAATAGTTGTGTAGCATAGAAAATCATTCTTATCTCCGTAATGGCATACTTGCGATAGTAGACGTGAAGATCCCTCAATCCGAACATTGCCTTAGCTCTTTGAAGATTAGCTCTATTTTACTTCTCATTTCAGCGAACTCTTCATATCTATCAATCCCTTCAACAGTCTTTTTTATTATGTACTCGAAATCTTCAAGAAGAGAGCTTAAAATCCTGTTGTACCTGCTGTCAAACCACCTGACGTTAGTAAGAATTCCTTCAACCATCCTCTTCAGCTCTTCTCTGTCTATGTTCTTTTTCAGCTTTATTACATGGATTATTCTGTAGTTTAGAGGCAATAAAATATTGTTGTAGGCGAAAAATCCGGCATCAGCTATTACAACCTTTATTTTACCACTTTCGGTTCCAAGATTTGTTATCACCATCTCATCCCAGATCTCCTTTTTTGCTTTATTCTTCGGATAAATTTTAACGTCAACAACCGAGAAATTTGTGAGATTGAGCAAAGTACAAACCATATAGCCAACCTCTACTCCTCTGACAGAATCAAAGCAGAATGAAGCATCGAAAATACCACCCTTGATCTTCTTTCCCTGTCTTAGCCTGTTTAAATCGACTGTTGCCACTGTAGTATCCAGTCCGTAGATTTCATCAACCTTTTCTGCAACATTTCTCTTTATTATATTGTTTATTTTTACTTTTATTCTCTGCAGTTTCTTCCTGAATTCTTCGTAGTTTGAGAATGTTTTAAGCACTTTAAGGTTGAGAGTTTCTCTCAGCTCTTTGTGGTCTCTAAGAATTGCGTAAAAGAGAATTGGAGGGAAACCGAAGAAGAACCTCATTGTTTCAACAATATAATACTCTATGATATAGTCGTCATACTTCTCTTTCGTTTTGAACATTCCTCTTGCCTTTTCCGATACGACTTTATCAAATTCCAAAGCTATAATCCTGAATTCGTCTTCTGTCATCTCTCCTTTGTTGATCTTCTCAACCACATGGCTTGGAGTCATGGAAAGAGATAACATTAGTCTGTTTTTAAATTTTTCCAATTTTACTGGTTATTTTTACGATTCAGACTCTTACTTTTACTATTTTTTAATTACACTTTACTGGAGATGAAAGATAAAAATATGGAACTGTTTAATGTCTTAGTTAATTTTATTGAGGATTTGGAAGAAAGTGACCCTATAAAGAAATAGAACAGGTAAGTAAATTTATCTAGGGTCTTCTCCATCTCACCACTCAGATAATTTCTGGATAACCCTCTTCTTCCTGAATCCCATACCAACAGTCATCCCTGTGAGAAGGACAGAAAAACAAGCTCTCTTTATCACAGGCTCGTAATCATAACAGTGCAATCTCTTCAAACTGTAAGCTTCTTTCCCCAATTTGATTACGTCCTCTACTATCGCTCTCAAAGTCTTCAGATTCATCTTCAATCCTTTAAATAGCTTCTTAACAAGTTTCCTATACCTTCTCTTCTCCTTTTCTATGTTCTTTGAGTTAAAGATAAACAGAGGATAGCTTATTAACCCTTCAAGCCTTCTATATCTGAAATTAACTCTTGGAAGTATTAAAGGAATGATACCGTATCTTATTCCAATCAGATAGTTCTTATACCCGTAAAACCCTCTGTCCATGATTATAGCGTCTCCAAACCTGATAAGCTTCTTCCTCTTCAGCATTTCTAAAATTAAAGGATAAATCCTGCTTTCGTGAACGTTAGCTGGATAGACGTGGAAGAACAAAGGTGTTAGAGTTTTGTAATCAATTAGGATCATCATCTTCATGCCCAGAAAGAATCCCTTGGTTGAATAGCCCCATTTGTACGGTTTATTCTTTAAATCCCTCTTTCTGAAAGGATTCAGGTCAAGGCTTATATCTGTCCAGTCTAATATTAGCAAAGAGGGTTTCTTCCTCATTCTCTTTGAATTAACGTTGAGAATTGAGAAAACAAAGTTTATAAATTGCTCTGCTTTGAATTTTGACGTAAAATTGTAGACTGAATTTAATTTAACCTCATCTTCTATCCTCAAGAACTTTCTGAGTTCATAACGCCTGTTTACTTCGCTAACGGCATAAGAAATTTCTAGTTCAAAAAACATTGCCAGAATTATGATTTTGAGGAATTCTATCGCTTTATTGACGGGAGTTATCTTATTCCTTGCCAAAGCTTTCTTAGTTTCTCTATTTTCCAGCTTATCTATGATTTTCGATAGAAGCTCCCATTTCTCATCTCCTTTTACTGGAATAACTGGTAATCTCATTCCAATCACCGAGAAAAACAATAATTATTGAGATTTATTAATTTTACTATTTATTAGCAATTTATTTTTGATTTAGAGTTGTTTGGTTTTGTCCCATTATAAGAGAAGATTGATATGTTGTTTATTCTGGTTATAGAGGTGTCTAAAAGGAGTTTGATGTGAGGATAGTAGGAACACCATAAAATTTATCATGTCGTCTTTTGGAAGGATTGAAAAGACTTCAGTCGTAGCTATCCACTTATAATTACTTTCTTCTGGAACAATACAGCTTTTCCGTGCTCAAACGATGAAGTTATCTTAGCTAATAGTAATGAACCTGGGAAGACCTCAATTCCGCTTTTTGCTTCATTTGGATTTTTTACTTCAAATTTTGGGTAAAGACCATCTTCGGGAATATTTTACATGTTGATGGAATGTGATTGGCTTTTTGTCAGTATTTCTCCAAGTTCCTTAACATCTCAATCCTTTGGTATCCCCCAATCTCCGTCTCCCTGAACTCAGTTTCCCAGCGGAATTTTAGCATTTTACCACCTTCTATCTCTTTGTCATCTCCACAATCTTTGTGGATGTATAATTAAGTTCCAACTCCGTAATCACAACTAATCTTTTATCAAGCCATTTCTTTGACTCTTCATTTATGAGGTCTTTCAATATATTCAGCTCGATAACTATTCCAATATCCATCACTCTAAGCAGAGCTTCAGCATACTTATTCAACTCATCTGGTATGACTTCAATTTCAAACAATTCTTTTTCAGCAAGGAGTCTTCTACCAATGTTTGTTTTATCTGGTGCCACATGAACATCTGCCGATAATTCTCTATAATAAAAGTCGTAAACATACTCCACAGGATCTATAATATCCTGAATTGGATCAAAGATTCTCCAATCTGTAAGCTGCTTAACAATTGATTTTACATTTGGAATGATCTTTCTAAGAGCTTCATCTTCAAAAAGAGGTGAAATTTTATCATAAATCCCTGCAGAGGTTTTCTCCAGCTCGTCTTCTATTGAAGGTTTTTTCCTGATTATATCACTCAGCCAATCTATGAGCGTCATCTTAGATTTTCCGATTTTCGCTCCTGTTTTCTTGATAACCTCAGCTCTATCCCGGTATTTCTTATGAACTATGCACTCCCAAAAAGCACCCTTTAAAATCAACTCCAGCGTATTTCTCAATAGTATGTAAGCAGCATTGTAATACCCTGAAAGCGACTCTAATAGGGATCTGTGTGCCTGATCGAAAGCCTCGTTGTGATAAATAAGAAATGCTGATTTTGCCTGAAAATCTTCATTGGAACTTATCAAACGTGTGGGTATCAGCATGAATTCGTGAATGGAGTCGTGTGCTTTTCGTATTTTTTCAAAATCGCATTTCTGAAGAGAGATAGCAATATTAGGGATATTCAGTTCTTTTAAACAATGTGAAAATGCCTTCCTGAAAATACTGTCTTCAGCCATTTTTTATCTCCTCATTTTTCTCATCTGAATTTAAATCGCCCCTTTCACCCTCCACTTTGTGAAACTCTTTCAGTAACCAATCATTAATATCTACCAGAATCTCATACCCAATACTCACAAGCTTTTCATCCTTTTCAAAAGAATAGTCCTTGTCTCCGTGAAATAGGTTATTTCGTGTAACGTATATAGCCTCAATGCTGTTCTCTGGATGATCCAACATTTCAGGGGTTATTTCCCGTGTTCCCCTGTTAAGTCTAACATTTCTGAGATTGGCTATTGGAGTGAGATCTCTTAATTGCTTTATCTTTGCAGCATCAAAAACCTCCATTGGAATGTCTCCCTTTAATTTGTCGATAATGTTTCTCTCTGTTTCCTTATGTCCATATTTAGCTCTGAATAACGCATTGAATGCTATATACTCTACGATGAACTTCAGGAAGGGGTCAGTCTGCTCTTGGGCCACTTCTCTCCACTTTCTCACGCGCTCGAGAATAGTATCGGGGAACTCCCAGAGGTAACTATCATTATACCTCCACTGTTCCTGCCGTTTTCTATTTTTTCTTTCGTTCCCACGCTCGCTCATTGCGCATTCCTCCAAATACTAGTCTGCCCGTCACCCTACCCACCCAATTAGACAAATTTCATTACTCACCTACTGAATACCAATCTCTTTGAAAAACTCAATCGGCTTTAATGAATTTATCCCGAAAGCTCTTGCTACACTTGGAATTCTATTTGGTTTTTCTTTATTTTCATTTGTTACGATTATAGCCTTATTTTGAACAGCAAGAGCAATTATCCAAGGATCTGCCCATGGATTCGGATTGGTAATATTCCTGTCCCAGTAATTTTTGTCGTAGACCTCCCTTACCTTTTCAAAAATAGAAATCTGCTCATCATCAACATCCTTGAAAATTCTGCTATGCTTTTTGCACCATTCAGAGATATAGTCATAACCTGATGAAACTTCTCTGTAAACTTCATAGTGGGAAATTAAAAGCTCCTCATCTACAAGCTCCTCCAACTTTGCCCAAATAGGCTCAAAAATCTTCATATCTCTAGGATACCACCTTCCAATATTAATTAAAGCGTCTGCGTCAATCACATACACCTGCTCAAGCTTCAACTGAGCCATAAAGCTCACTCAATGATTTTTTCGGCATATTTCGGCTTTAAATCGAGAATTCTCATAGCCTCATAAAAACTAATTTCCTTCTTCCTGTAAGCCTTGCTAACTTCAGAAACTGCCAACCTCCCAGTCCTGTTAATGTACGTCATCTCCCAGTCTCTGATACCTCCTTTCCTCTTCTTGAGCCTTGACTTGTCAAATTCCTCTCTAAACTTCTGATACCTATCTCTCGTTATCTTTCCGAGCTCAAGCATTCTTAGCATCATAACCTGCACACTCACTCCATAAAGTCTGGCGAGTTTCTTTATTCTCTCATCAGTGAGCTTTATCGATCCAGCTTCTGTTAATAGATCCTCAGCCGGAACCAAAAACTCTGCAGCGAACTTATCACAGAACCTTTCAACATCATATCTCTCAGCTTCAATGTCTATCGAGCAAATCCCACTTTCCCTTTTCAACAAATGAGCAACTTCATGAAAGAGGGAGAAGAGCTTTATCGACGGTTCGTCACTCTCGTTGAGCACTATCACAGCAAGATCGGAGAATATACAGAATGCTCTCACATCATCAGCTTTAAGAGGATACTCCATGATAAGAATACTAAGTTTGTTCTCAAGAACTTCTTTGTAAAATTCGAGTATTTCTCTTGCCTTTTTTTCTTTCGGAATTTCAATTCTTAAATATTTCCTGAAACCTATTGCCAGTTCTTCCGGAGAGTTATCAGGAAAAGACGGGATTTCACTCTTCTTGCCGCTCAATTCCCTAACCTCTTCCGAAAGATACTTTGCTCTCCTTATTGCAACAAAAACCTCCGGGTTCAATTTTTTCTCTCTGTTGATTCTGTAGTCCGGAAGAGATGGGACATCTGGAACTTCTTTTGAAAAGAATGCTGCTAAAGGAACTTTGTAAATATCTGCAAGCTTCTTTATCTGGGTTAAAGTAAAACTATCTTCACCTTTTTCTACCTTTACAATTTTTTCAGTTGTCACACCAAGCTTGCTTGCCAGTTCTTCTTCTGTATATCCTGAATTTTCTCTAAGTTTTTTCAATAGATGTGGCGAAGCTTTAATCTTGATGGATTTTCTCATAATTACTACACCCCCTTATTTATTTTCGGATCTCTCCAACTCCTCCATCATCTTCAGCAGAACCTCTTTAAGCTCAGGAAGCTGTCTCTTTACAATCACCCAGACAACTTCAAGATCTACCACAAAATAACCGTGAATCACAACATTTCTCAGCCCTACAACTCTTTTCCACGGTATTTCTCCATATTTTGAGCGAAGGTCTTCGGGGATGTTTTTTTGCAGCTTCTCCTATGATTTCAAGGTTTCTTAAAACTGCATCAACAACCATATCTTCTCTCATAAAATCCTCTAAATCTTCAATCGAGGATGTGTACCTTTCAATCTTCTCAATTGCTTCCAGCATATCCTGAACAAACAGCTCTGGAGTTCGTTTAGACATAAACAACCTCCCTTTCTATGGATTTCCACAACAATGGCTTTCTCATCGCAGCATTTTTCGTCACAACATCAACCCTAACTCCAAGCAGTTCTTCAAGAAATTCCTTCAAATCTACTATTTCCCAGCCTACAGGTTCGGAAAATTCAACTATGATGTCAATATCGCTTGTCTCCTTTTGCTCCCCCCTCGTTACAGAACCAAATACGCCTATACTTTTAACCTTAAACCTCTCTTTCAGAATTCTATCGTTCTCCTTCAGTATCTGGATTACCTCCTCGAGGTTTTTCATAACTTTATTTGATTCCCCTCCATACATTACCTTTCCCCCGTTATGGCAGAAACAATAGTTCCCGCAACATGTCCACATACTTGGAAGAGATTTGGTGAAAAACTATATCATGTTTTCCAAATTTTTATCCACAAGAACGATTCCGAAGATTACAGGTAATATTAACTGGGCTCCCAAATCCAACCTTACACCTCTAATCTATATCCTAATGCCTCAAAAACTCCTCTAGCTTTCTCTGCCAGCTCCTCCTCCTCTTTCAACAGTTTTGAAAGTTCTTCACTGTAAACCCTCATCTTTTCGTCAAAGCTCTCATCATCTAAGTCAAGCCTAACTCTGGCATATCTTCCCGGAGTGAGAACGTAGCCATTCTTGGCTATTTCCTCTATTGTCACAACCTTAGCAAATCCCACCTCATCTATCTCATCCAGCTCTCCATCCTCAAAAAGCCTGAACTTATCCACAATCCTTTCTATTTACTCACCATTCATCTCATTCTGTCTTCTTGAAATTGGGGTTAGAGATCCTTGGCGTTTACGAAAAGTACTTTCCCCTTCATGTACTCCGGTTTCTCTTTCCTTACAAACCAGAGTGAGACTGGAAGTGACACATTATAGAAGAGCTTGTGCGGGCAGGCAACAATGCCATAACTAACTATGGCCTTCCTTATCCTCCTTCCACCCCTCCGGCAGATAAAGCTCCATTTGCCATGACAAAGCCAGTTTTTCCTTTGGGGGGCAAGAAGATAGATGAGGTGCAGAATCCACATGTAGTTGGCATTGTTGTTGGGAGGAACAGAAACCTTAAACCCGCTCTCTCAACCTCGAATCATCTGGCTTTATTCTCTCAGCTCCACATCATCAATGTAGTAATCGCTTTTTCCGTCTGCAAACAACTTTTTTAACTCCTATCTTCTCTCATAGAAGGCGTAGGAAAGATAACGCAGAAATATTAACTCAAGAACTGTATTTATACTGATGTACTTCCACTTTCTTCCTCAGCTTGTCTGCAGCCTTCCAGAGCTGGTTCTCGAACTCACGTGTAGGCTCCTGAGATTGAGCCCCCGATCTATATATTTACCCGTTTACAGCCTGTCGAGTGACATAAAGTATGGTAATTAGAGTGAAGTATCTTCTAAGTGCCAAACCCTACCAAATACACCACCCTTAAATAGGAAGATAGCTCTTCAACAATACTAGTGACCAGTAATGGCCAGATGCGACTGGTGCGGTAAAAACACGTATTTGCCTTACAAATGCAGGTACTGCGGAGGTTTCTTCTGTGAGGATTGCAGACTGCCACCAAATCACGACTGTAAAAATATAGAAGACTGGAAGACTCCACCCGCAATCTCCCAGACCGGAAGGTCTGAAGGGATGTACAGGTACGCAAAAACTCACTGGATACAGGCAAAGAGATCCAGGAGATCCGGTAAGTTAAAGAAGATTGCAGCTTTTATTTTTGTCTTTCTGATAGGGGTTCTGGCCTACAACGTTTTTGAAGACAGCAACACAGGTTACCTTGACAAAATACAGGTTTTCAGAGAAGTAGCAAAAATTTCACACTTGGGGGAAACAGAAACGTCACCGACACCGGTATCTGAGGATGGAACAGAGGTTTCCCCATCAACACCCGTGTCTGAAGAGAAGACCCAGAGCAAAAATCAGCTAGGTACCGGAGAAGAGATAATCAACAAAACTGTTAACCAAGTTCTCAACTATTTAAATGAGGAAAGGAAGAAAAGGGAGTTACCGCCTGTCGAACTGATGCAGACGGGGATAGCACAGTTCAGGGCAGAAGACATGATACAGAGAGACTATTTTGGTCATTACGATCCTGAAGGATTCCCCCCTTTCCACTACTACACTAAAATGGGGGGCATATACGCAATGGAGGAGAACTGCGGCTATTACAGAGTCATTGGGGGAAGTACTCGCTATAATGAGATTCCAGATAAGGTTGTAGACTCTGTTAGAAGGATGATCTACAATGACTCCCTTTCAGACTGGGGTCACAGAGACTCTCTGCTGGATCCGGGCAACAATTTTGTGGATATTGGCGTTAGCTGGGATTCAGACGAAATGGTTCTGGTCATCCACATGATCAAAAAGCATGTTGAATGGATTAATCCTCCTGAAGTCGAGAACATGCTGTTTTCAGCTGCTGGAAAGATTGACAGGAATGTAGAATTCTACGGCGTCCTAGTGTACTACCATCCACCACCGAGCAAGGAATTCACGAACAGGCACAGCTACGAACTTGGGGATGTAGTTGCTGGAGTTATCCCGTCTCCGTACTACTACAAAGATGTGGAGACATGGAGACCGGTTAAGTGGAGACAGACAGATCACGAATTCGACATATCCTTCAGGATCAAGCCGGTTAAAGGGGAGGGGTTTTACACAGTTGTGATCTTCGTGAAAAACAAAAGCGGATTGAAACACCCGTATGATCCTGAGAGGAATGACTACTGGAGTATCTTGGACTATACCGTCTATGTCAAAACAGAAGAATGAAGGATTGATCGTTCAAAGGAATAACTCATAGATCAAAATCCCCATAACCAAGACTCCTGCAATGAAGCCCAGTACAAGTCCTTTTTTGAATAGGCTTTTGCTAGATTTTTCCAAAGAGATTACACGGTCATGAAGTTCGCCCAATTTTCTGTTCATCTCTGTTACCAAGTTGTAAACCGAGAAGAACGTTTTATCTCCATTCAACTGCTCCTCTAAATTTTCACCCAACCCATATAGGGTTTCAAAAATGACCTTGGCCAGATTGCTGTTGAGTCTCTGGAGTCTCTCATGCAGATACTTAAAGAGGTTATAGTAATCCTTAATGAAATCATCCTTTATCGATTCAAGATCTCTGTTACTATATTTTTGGTATATCTCGTTTCTCCATTCTTCGATCTCTCTTGCCAAGTGTGCCTCTGAGGAAGAGTGCTTTACCAGAGCATAATTTACTCTGTAAATTTGTCTTTCAGTACCACCATAACTGTAAAGAAGCCCAATAACATTGTTCAATTTAGGATTTACAACTTTTGTAATAAATTCGTGGAAATCATTTATTTCTGTTTCATTTCCTGACATCCTCTACCCCCCACAATAAATTCCCCCTGTTTCACCCCCGATATGGATCTTTTTAACTTTGTGTTTTGTTGTTAATTACCATAAATATTTATCTTAATAAAATTTTGGTTTTCTGAATTTGATTTACCCAGTTAAACAAAAGCCTCAACAATAATCTGCCACGAACTTTAAAAGTATTCTATTGCCACTTCCATTTAAGTTGTATTAATTTTATGTAAAAACTTTTTTAAAGTCATAATATTATTAGATAACATGTGCATATAGGTTCGTGAAATCACGAATGAAGGAGGCAACAAACTCAAAAGAATACTAAGATACAGTAAAGACACAGTGGAAGTAAAGAGAGCTCAAATAGTTCTTGCTCAAGCGATGACAGTTCCTGAGATCAGCAAAGTCTTTGGATACTAGGAATTACGTATCCAAAGTCATACACAACTTCAACAAGGATGGATTCAAATCTCTCAAGTCAAAATACGAAAACTGTGGAAGATGTTATAAGCGAGGAAACCAAACAGAGAATTGCTGATATTGCTTTGAGCAAAAATCAAGAGGTTGCACCTGAACAGCAATAACGTGTTCAATGCATTCTTCTCAATTGCGATGGCTAAAACTTTTGCTTTTTTTAAAGTCATCTGATGGCAGAATTCAATTTACCAAATGGCTGGGGCCTCTTTTGGATATGGTTTCCATTATTCTTACTTGTTGTTATAGCTTTAATAATCAGTATATTATCCAGAAGTTAGAGGTTTGCTTGCTCATCGATTAGGATTGCTAGCGCTTTTAGATCTTTAATATTAACTTGATAATTGTTATCTGCCCCCCAAATGCCACGACATAAAGCCTTCAATCCTCAACAAAATTTTAGATATAAACTCCTATTACTATCGTTCCACACTGAAAGCTTATTTCTACTCTGCCCATCAGGTACTGTATGGATATTGTAGAATCAGGATTCAATGTCCTCATATCTCCTGCTGCAATAGCTGTTGATGAGGCCATAAAAATAGCATACACCAGCATTTCCTGCCTATTCATAGCGGGAAACAGAATCAGCATTCTGACGAGGATAAAGAGCGGCTATTATGTGGCAAGAGCTTTCACATCCCACCAGCTCCTGAACCTGCTTGAAGATTCATACCATCAGGCTGTTTTTGTGGAGCACGACCCATCCCTCTTCGAAACTGAGAGGGATGCTGAAAATGCCGGACTCGCTCTCAGGGATACGGCGGGGAGGTGCGATATCCTCGTGTACTATTCCAGCAACACTGACAGCTACCTCAGAACAATTTCCAGATACGCTGACAGAGTTATTGTTGTCAGCAAACACCGCCCCGGATATGTGGCTGATGTGGTTCAGCTCAACCCAAAGAGGGAGGTGAGGAGCTTCCTCATCTCTGATACTCAGCTAACTCTGGAGGTGTGAGCATGGGGAGGAGCGTTGCGAGTGTCAGAATTCAGCTGAACGGTCTAATAGCCAAAATAGAGAGGGCTAAAAGCCTGATGAAGAGGGAGGAGGTTGTGTATGCCGACAGAGTGATAGAGGCCATCAAGAAGAGGTATTCCGTCTGCTACTACGCTTTTGACTCGGCTGAAGAGGCGGCCCTCTTTTCCCTAACTATAGAACTTATGAGGCTGATTGACCATGCTGATTCTGGATGTTTTTCCGTCGAGAAAAGGAATCAATGTCTGGCTGAAAAGGAGAGGTGCGAGGAAAGTCTTCATCAGACATGAAGATTATTTCTTGGTTCACTTTCCCGACAGGCATAAGCATTCAGCGCTTATTGAAGACCTGGAGAGCAGGTATAGAGTTGAAGAGGCCACAATCAGAACCATATTCGGGGAGAAAGAGGGGTACAGAATTTCCGCTCCGAGAAAGGTTGCAAGGCTGATCGAGATACAGGCTCCGGAGGCTGAGCTCTTCAACGCTGACATCAGAAGGGAAGTAGATTACCTTGCCGGCAGAAACCTGACATGCATGGCAGAGCCTTTCGAGGACAGGTTCAGCCTCAAACTTCCAGAGCTGGAAGTTTTTGAATGCAGGGTGAGGTTCGATGATCCGCTCAGGCCTTCAGAGGTTGTGGCCATTGAAAGCAAACCCTTCAGGGCTGAGGGGAGGGAAAGGATAATCTTGGAGGAGTTCATGAATCACCTCGACTCGAAAAATCCCGATGTCGTTGTGATGGATAATGCAGACATTGCTGCAAGGCTGATGTTTGAGAAATGCAGAAAGTACGGAATAGACTTCACCCTGAGCAGGGGGAAAATAAGATTTCTCAAAGCAAACAGCTACTACAGCTACGGAGCGGTAAAGTACAGAAAAGGAGCACTGATTCCTGAGGGCAGGATCCTCATCGATTCGACTTCCTTCGCTTATCAGGAATACGGACTGAACGGTATCCTCTTCACCTCAAAGCTCACAGCCCTTTCAGCAAATCTGACCTCCCGCTTCACCCCCGGAACATTGATCTCGAGCTATGAAGTCTATGAGGCCCTGAACAGGGGAATTGCTGTTCCCTACAGAAAGTGGAACGCTGAAACTCCAAGAAAAGTTGAGGAGCTGAGGGAGAAGGACAAGGGCGGCCTGATCCTCCAGCCGGAGCCGGGAATTTATGAGAATGTTGCCCAGCTCGACTTCACCTCCATGTATCCGACAATAATCGTGAAGTATAATTTGAGTCCCGAGTCGATAAGTGGAAGAAGAGGTTTTCTGTCAACAATTCTGAAGCCGCTTCTCGGTCTCAGGATAAAGACGAAGAGGATGAAGAAGAGCAAGCCGGAAGTTGCGGGAATTGATACAGCTCTGAAGTGGATGCTGGTAACCTGTTTCGGATATACGGGATTCAGAAATGCCAAATTTGGCAGCATAGCCGTGCACGAGGCAATAACAGGGATTGGCAGGGAGATTCTGCTGAAGAGCATTAAAGTGGTAGAAGCGGGTGTGGATGCTGGTGTAGAGGTTATCCATGCGATGGTGGACAGCATCTTCGTCAGAAACCCCAACGGAAAGCTGAAAGAAAAGATAGAGAGGGAAACAGGAATGCTCCTGGATGAGGACAGGTACTTCTGGATAGTGTTCCTCCCAAAGAAGGACGGATTTGGCAATGCTGCCAGATACTACGGTTTGCTTGAGAGCGGAGAGCTAAAGCTGAGAGGAGTTATGGCGAGAAAGAGAGACACGCCAGAATACATAAGAAGATCCCAGCTCGAGATGTTCAGCCTGCTCAGAAAGGCAAGGACGATTGAGGAACTCTGCACTCTTGAAGAAAAGCTAAACCGAATTTACAGAAAATACCGGACGGAGATGAGACACGCCAATCCTGAAGAGTTCCTCATCAGGAGGAGGATAAGCAGAACCTCCTACACAAGAAGCTCGCTTGAGGCATCAGCCGTTAAGGAGCTGAAAAGGCTTGGGGTTGAGCTCTTTCCGGGCATGGAGATAGAGTATGCTGTGGTGGATTTTTCGAGGAAAGCAGTCTCAGTGAATCCTGACAGCATCGACATAAACTACTATACAAGAATGCTGGAAAAGGCTTATGAGGAGGTTCACTTCTCTATCAGATGTGCAGTGGAGCGCGTTCAGAAATCCTGAAGTGTTCGAACCTGACTACATTCCCGAAATCCTGGCATTCAGAGATGCCCAGCTCAGGGCTCTCGCATCAAATCTGAAGCCCATGCTGTCGGGGATGAATGCCGTCGATACTGTCTGCATAGGTCCTCCCGCAACCGGCAAGACTTCATGCGTGAGAAAGATCATCTCATCTGCCGAAATCAGGGCTGGATACGTGAACGCCTCCCTCGTAAGAACCAGATCGGAACTCGCAACCGGGATATTCAAAGCGGTAACGGGGCTAACTCCACCGAGGAGAGGGGTTTCATTTTCCGAGCTTATGGGCAGGGCGTTTGACAGTGCGGATTCCCTCCTGATAGTCATAGATGATGCCACAGCTCTGAACGAGAAAATACTGAATGAGGTGATCGTTTACGTGTGCAGAATGAAAGAGATGGGGTATAAAGCGGGACTCTGGTTGGTCTTCACTGATTCCAGGTATGTATCCCTCCTCTCAGCAGATACAGGATCGATTTTCCATCCCGATGAGGTCTTCTTCCATGCCTACGGATACGATGAGATTTTTGAGATCCTCATGGAGAGGGCCAAAGCCGGATTCTCTGCAGGTGCTTTTGGTGAGGATGTAATCGACTTCGCAACAGGTATGGCCTTTGAAACTGCAGACCTGAGACTTGGACTCTACATCCTGAGAATGGCAGGCATTATTGCAGACAGGGAGGGGAAGGAGAGAATAGGGGTCGATGATGCCGAGAAAGCTTACGAGAAGGGGAAGTGGCTGTTTCTGACCAGATCACTGTCAAATCTCAGCAGGGATGAGAGAAGATTGCTCAAGGCAATTTACGAGCTGGATGCAGAAACAACGGGTGAGCTCTTTGATGAGGTGAGAGACTGGCTTTACTACGAGAAGTTTCACAGGATGCTCGCCAAGCTGGAGAACCTCAGGCTGATCGATTTGAAGCTTGAATACCGGAAAGGCAGAACCAGAAGGATTTTCAGAAGGTTTGAGAGGGATGTTCTGCTGGATGCACTGGAGAGGGTGAGTAGCTAGTTTGACTTAAACATATTTTAGAAGCCGTTAATGAGCTGAAAAAAGAAGGGCTCACTTCCCCTTCCTTAAACTTCGGGAAAAGCAGCGTATCACCAATTTCAATTTTCGCATCTCTTATCTCATGAATCAGCATGTTCATTTTGCACAAAGCGTAGGTTGTGGCATTTGCTTCCTGACCAAACAGAAACAGCTTCTTGGCTTCGTTTCTACCATACTTCTCTTCAACATGCTCGTAAGCCTGAATGAGCATACCACCTGAGCCGCAAGCTGGGTCGTAAACCGATTCCATTGGTTTGGGATTGAGAATTTTGATAAGCAGTTTAACAACTTCTCTCGGCGTGTAAACTTCCCCTTCTTTTGCCTTTTGTGGAGCGAAATAACGGAGAACCCATTCGTAAGCATCTCCAAGGACATCAGGAGAGACATTGGCAAGGGGTGTTTTACTGAATAGCTCAACGAGCTGTCTGAGTATCTCTATGTTCTCCCTGTTTGTCGTGAACTCTATGAAGTCGAATCTATCAACGACTCCCCGCAAGTCAGGATTCATCTCTGCAAGTTTTTGAAGGCATTTGCAAGCCTTTCGGGCAGCTTGCTAACATCCTCTCTTATGTTGTCCCACAATAGCTCTTTTGTTAGTGCAAAATCGTGGTATGTTGTGCTCATTGCTTCTTTTTCAGCTTCTTCTTCACTCAAACCATCTTCTATTGCCTCCCTCTTTGCAAGTTCGAACTCCATTTTCCATTTATCGCTTATCCTCTTCAGGAAGAGGAGAATGAGTATGTACTTGTAATCCACTCTCGTCCTTATTAAATCGGCAGCTGTTTGAGCAATCTTTCAAGCTCCTCTCTTGTAACTTCCTTCTCAAAGCCAAAATCAGATAGTGTTACCATGCAAACTCATTTTTTTGCTAATGTTTTTTAACTTTGTTTGTTTTAATTATACATGGTGGTTCCATGGCATACTGGCTCTGCATAACAAATGAAGAGAATTGGAAGGTAATTAAAGAGAAAAATGTATGGGGTGTTCCTGAAAGGCACAAAAACACCATTGCAAAGGTTAAACCTGGCGATAAACTCCTGATTTACCTGAAGCAGGAAAGAATTAAAGATGATGTCAAAGAGCCACGAATCGTTGGTGCTTATGAAGCAACGTCTGAAGTCTTTAAAGACTCTAAAAGAGTGTTCAAAACACCACCTGGCATGGGCAATGAAACATTTCCTCTGAGAATAAAGCTGAAGCCCGTAAAAATATTCGAAAAGTCAGTTGAATTTAAGCCACTAATTCCAAAACTGAAGTTTATAACAAACAAGAAGAAGTGGAGCGGGCACTTGATGGGCAAGGCAATGAGGGAGATTCCTGAGGAAGACTATAAACTCATCGTTAGCAGCGTTTAATGGTTTTCTTCCCACGAAAGAGGCTTAGTGGGTGCTATGCCTGAAGTGAAGTATGACATAGCACTTGACTCTGAAGGAAAATACGTCTCCATCCTAAATGCAGAAAAAGGCTTGAAATACTACTGTCCAGAATGTAAAGGAGAATTTATAGTCAGAAAAGGAAAAATCAGAGCATGGCATTTTGCACATAAAGGCGGTATACCGCCAAGTTGTAGCGGAGAATCAGCAAAGCATGCTTTGATGAAACACAAATTGTATTATCTCTTAAGCAACACTGGCAAGCTGTATGTTGTTTACCACTGTGAGCGATGTGGGAGTTACCATTATAGAGACATCAAGGTGAATTATGTGCGTATCGAGGAGGAAATAGGAAGTGTTAGACCTGATGTATCCGTAATTTATAAAGCTAACAAAAAACTAGCAATCGAAGTTGTTCACAGAAACCCTCTGGACGTAGAGAAAGAGGGTGTATTCAAGAGAGAAGATATTAGTTTTCTGGAAGTCTGGTGTGAAGACAACTCAAGATTTCTTGAAGAGGTTGTTGAGATCAAAATACCAGTATTTGTTCCGCAGGATGGTTATAGCCTCGTCCACGAATTGGTCCAAGAAATTGGCGACAATCGTGCTTTGTTATTCTATAGAAAGTGTCGCCTATTGGATAGAGAATGTCTTCTAGATGTCTTAAAGTCTAGGAATTTCAGGATAATTGACAACATGAACATCAAGAGCTGGATAAAAAAAGTGAGAGCAAAAGGTAAATGTGGTACAATTTTCAACGTTGAACGGGAAAATGGAGTAATATTTGCAAAAACCAAGGAGCAGGGAAGTGTGGTACTAGCACCCAATGTCTATCAAGGAGATTGTGTGTGGGGTGTTCCTAGTTACATGCTCACACGCCGAGATTCTCTCAGCGAACCCTCTGTTGAATGGGCCATATTCGTGGGTAAGATGTATGGATTGTTAGTTTTCAGCGAAGAACTTTTTGAAGACTTTGATGAACTCATTGATGAAGTTTTTAATTACGCGAATAATACTAAAATGAATACTCTATTGCCATTTCTAGGCATTGATTCACCTTCTGAGTACGAGTTCGAGTTAGGTGCGTTCAAACAGATTCTCGAAAGTGTCTCTGAATTCTATGGATGTTACACAGTATCTGCTCAAAGGAAATTCATAAAACCAAAAAACAAACATAAAAGGCCAAAAGAAAACTCAATTATCGAAACCATTATTTTGAAGACTTTAGGAGAGCTAGATAGGCCCACTACAGCCTACGAGTTGAGTATCATGACAAAGATTCCAATATGGGATGTTTTAATAGCTCTAAACAAACTTGTTTCCTCAGGAGAAGTTTGTCAGATAAAGGGGTACTTCTCAATAAAGAAGTAATAATGTCCACCAACTATAAAAACGGGTAATCCCAACTACTTTCTGTCCTTTGGATTGAGTTTCGTATTTCACATGTCATCTTGAGCACAAAAAGACATGGTACAATGTCTGAGGACCTCCAAATTTCCTTTATTTCTTGTGAGGATAACATGTAATTTTGTCAGAAACCATGTCTTCTCTCAGGAAAAGTAATGAGGTAGTTATTAACCGTAAATCAAAGGTTAAATCTAATCATAATATCGGGGTGGACCCAACCTTTGAGTTTGTGCCCATTTTGAATAGGATCTGCTGCATTTACATGTGTAACTAACTTCATCTTACTGGGCTAAAAGTAATCAAAGACTACAAACTAAAGATGATGTACATAACTTTATTTTTATCCCTTTTCTCATTTACTCATCTGTTGATAACCCAAATACAGGATACTCATTACTTAAAACTTCAAATACTTACAACATATCCAGCAATTTCTTCTTCTTTTCCTCAAACTCCTCATCGGTAAGTATACCTGCATCGTGTAATTCTTTCAACTTCTTTAGCTTTTCAAAAACATCAGCTTCCTCAGAACTCCTGTAGTTTCTCTCTATTTCTGATTTACGTCTGTTTAGTTCTGCAAGTTTTTCATAAAGGGCTTCAGCCCATTCCTGCGTTTTGTCTCTTATGAGTCCTTTAATCTGAAATCTTGGAGCGTGTTTGATTCCATTCTCATCCATGTACGGAATAACCAACAGGTTTAGATTTCCTATCTTTGAAATAAATCCCCCTCCAGCTCCAACTCCTATAGGTATCGGTGAAAAAGGGATTGGGGTTGCCATCCCGCCACCGATTGCTGTTGCATCACCTGAATCTTTCTCAACAAAAGTAACGTTATCAACCAAAATGCTTTCGAATGGGATGATTATCTTCCATCTTTTGGATTGTCTTAAAGCAGATTTTTCGAACTCTATTCTATCGTGAAACAGTCTTAACCAGCCATTAACTCCTGTTTGTGTAGTACCACCAATATCAAAAAATCTACCTGACTTTAGGGGATATTTTAGATGTCCACCAAAATAACGGGCAATGTCTTGTTTTAGCGGTTTTTCTTCTTCCATAAAACCCACCTGTTGTGTTTGTCTAATTTCAATTACAAATGCAAACATATTTTAAGAATTTTGATTCTGTCTCTTATGGTGGTTTGATGGCCACATTAAAGAAAGTTAAATTGAGTAACGAAAAGGAATTACACTCAATAATTGAAAAAGAGCTTGATGCACTGGAAGAGGGTTTGGAACTTCTCCAATATGAATTTGCAACATCAAAAGGAATTCCAGATTTCCTTTGTGTGGATAGCGGTGGAAGATTGGTAATTATCGAGGTAAAAGTTGGTGAAGATGAGAATATACTGTTTCAGGCCCTGAGGTACTACAGCGAAATAAGCAAAATCAAGTATGTAGTTGCAAACATGTTCCCAGACAAAAAAATAAAACCAGAACTGGAGCCGAGAATAATTCTAATTTCAGAGAGATTTTCCGACGATTTGAGAAGGTTAGCTACACTTGTAACCCCAGAAGTGGAACTTTACGAATACGCTGTCCTCCAAGATAAAGATGGAAAAATGGGAATATATTTCCATCAAGTAACCATACCTAAGATTGAAGAGTTGCCCCCAGCTCCTCCGAGTTTTGATGAGCTTGAGAACTACATTACAGACGAAAAGTTAAGGGAGGCATACAAAATAGCTATAAGCTCTATTGAAAGCATAGCTGATGACATAGAGAAGTATCCCACCAGAAGCTATGTTGGATTCAGATTTAGAGGTAGATTAATCGGCTATGTATATCCCCACAGGAAGTCTTTTGATGTTGGAACTACAGTATTAGATGAGAATGGCAGAGTAATAGAAGATTCATTCATTAGAGTCGAGGAACCAGAAACCGATATCAGTGACATTCTGGAAAAAATCAGAAGAAACTACGAAATATTAAAACAGAGGCGTTAATATATTTTCACCAGCTGTATTTATCCACAAGCTCACCCTCTGCATTGTAGAGATAAGCTGTGTCGTGGTCGTTGTTCCAGACTGGTGATTTTCTATTCCAGTGCAGATGCCCATCATAATCTCCTCCAATTCCTGTGTGTACAGTAACCGTTCCCCCAGCATCAAGAGCCACGTTCGAGAACGTGTATGTGAAACCAGCTTCATCCCTCAGCCTCCAGCCTTCGAGGTTAATGGAAATGCTTCCTGAGTTTACAATGACAATGTACTCATCGTTCAGCATGTCTCTGTCGTCAACATCAGGCCCTCCTGCATCGTAGTGGACTTCAACAATCTCAATAGATATTGCTCCAGACGGCGTTGCAGTTGCAAGTATGCTCCACAGCCCTCTTCTCTCTCTCTTTGCTTCCTCTTCAAGCTGCAAGTAGTAACTCTCCTTTTTGAACTCTCCCTCAACGTAAACCCTTGCGTATCCCCCCTCAACGAGCATCGCCGTGAAGTCTGTACCATTTTCTAGGTAAACGTAGGCAAGAAGTCGACCATAGTAGCCAGTGAATCCAGCAGTCTCGTCAAATTCTATGTAAACGTATTTTCCTTCAATTATACTCTTGGTAAACTCGTACGCTTTCCACCCCCCATTCTGCGAGATACTCGAGGTCGTCAATCCCATCGTACTCTCCTAGCTTGTTTTTCTCAGCACTCTTTTCAGGTGTGTCAACCCCGAGCATTCTCACTCTTCCTCAGCTGCCGTCTGAGAAGATAACATCAATCGTATCTCCATCAACAACATTGGCAACTTCAACCTTGTATTTTACTCCAAATTCCAGATTTGCAGTCTTCACTTCTGAAGGGGTCGGAGGAGGAGTCAGAATGAGAGTCGGGGATGTTTTAGTTGGGGCTGGTGAAGGAGTATAAGGTGTTTTCTGGATTGTTGTAATGGGTTATCTGCCTAGGAGGAGTTGTGATTAAGGTTTTGGTGTAGGAGTCTGTGTAATCTCTGGGGGAAGAGATTTGGCCCCATGCATTGATTGAACACAGCCAGAAAATAGGATTACAAGAATTGCAATCAGAATAATGAGCTTCCTCATAGCTGTTCATTGACATGATTAGATAAAAGATTTGCTAGATTAAATTCCGAGTTTGCCCACTCTAATGTGCAAATTCACTGAGCACATTATGTAGAGTGCCTCGTCAATGAGCTTGAGAATGCTGCTTTCATGCTTGTTCTCAAGTTCTTCGATGACATCTTTGTAATTTCCAAGCCAGCTTTTAAGCCTCTGCATCCATCTTATGTATAATTCAGCATCAACTGAGACTCCTTTTTCCTTCAATCCCAATTGCTCAGCAATAGGATTATCAAGTAGGGGGAAATAACTGGGCGAAAACACGTGAAGCAGTTTAACCGTTCCTATTGGCTCGTTGTTTCCTATCCCAGTTGCTTTTAATATCTCATTTACCTTGCCGTAAGTTTCTATAACTTTCTCCTCGTATATATCATCGGAAAGCAGGTTCTTACTCCTGAAAAATTCAAATTGCTTTTTTAGCCTTCCAAACTCATTTCCGACATTTTCGAAATAATCTATCAGTGAAAAATTAGTTTTCCTACTAAAATAATGCCTGAATCTTTGGAGGTTCCATGTGAAAAAGAAGAATGAAACAGCAAAACCCACATTACTCTGTCTTTCACTTATTTTTTCCAGCAGCAGAAGTAGCTGAGCCCCCATCTTCTCCTGCAAGCTGTCTTTAACCCTAAAGGCATCGAAATTGAGATTGCTTATAAGATTGGCAATTCTCTGCTTTTCAGAATCTTTAACAGTGAATTCTCTCTTCAAAAACCACTCGTCAATCCATTTTCTGGCCAGAGGGTATGCATCATATCTACCTTCAAAAATTTCAAACAAATCATGGGATGCGTCAACCCATTTAACAAACTCACTCCTATTGAGCATCCTCATCCCCCTTGTATCTCAATTCTTCGAACTGATGAATTATGCTAATCACATATTTCGTGAATCTACTGTGCTGGCATAAATCCGCTCTTTTTACTTTAAAGCTCTTATAATTTTCCCATACTTCATAAACGAGCTTAAAATCTTTTTTAGGGACGTACTGCGGGCTACCATTGGGGATGAGACATTCAATCATGGAATCGTAATATTTTCTGGCTATAAAGTCCTCACCTAGGTATCCCGAATAGACTGTCCAGTTTCTGATATGTGTGGGGGTTCCAAGCTTCTCCAGAAGCAGTTTCCAGAATTTCTCGAAAGGAGTGGCTTTTTTCCGTGTGACTTGTTCAGTCTTGCGTGGGAGGTTTTCAATTATTCCTTTTTCTAACTCTTTTACAGAATCGGTATAGATGTTGATGGTTCCAAATTTAAGTTTGATGCGGTACCCAAAACCTGTTCTTTTAATTTTGGCCCCATACCACTCCTCTAATTCGTAAATTTCGTCGGGCATGTAGGTGTGTATGGAAAAAGATAAGTATTATGTTTTTCGAAAAATCCATTAGTGTGAATTGGTTTAGAGGAAATTACAAAATAATCTTATTTCTGATTTTAATCGTTGCAGTATTTCCAGAAATTTACCTCTATCCTGTATTTTTACTTGTTGTAAAGCCGGCCGGGGAAGAAAAGATTAATGAGATTTTACTCTATGTTAATGAAACCAACAACACCTTCGAAAAACTTGAAAGAATTGCAAAATGGGAGGTTAGAGATTTCACCAATGCTTACAATAATAATCCCAATTTCGCCATCGACCCATTTTTCAGATATCCTATCTATTTTGACGGAAATGTAAAAGTAAGGGCTTTAGCCCCACTTATCCCCGAGTTATCAAACAATCCATACTGGATTGCCTTTTTCAAGGTTGGTGCTTGTGGTGAACTCGCTTCACTTTTCAGTGAAGTCTCCAAACAAGCAGGATTTGAAACAAGGATTGTTAGAACTGAGGGCGAAGACCACACATGGGTTGAGCTTAAGATAGATGATGAGTGGATTCATGCAGATCCGACACTGTATTTTATCAACTACCATTACCACCAGAATCTTAGATGGGTTGATAATCCAAGATTTTACGATTCGAAATGGTTCAACGTTTCGAAAGTTTTTGTTAAAGATACGAATGGGGACGTTACAGAGAAGTATACTGACGTTGGAACCCTTAGAGTTTATCTCAGCGAACCAGCAGACAGAATAGTTGTTAAGACAATGAAAAAGGAAAAGGAACGGGAAGTTACAACCATTGATGTGAATGCTTCGACAGTCAATATCGAGCTTGGTGGAAAGAAGTACAACATTACTGCAGAGAAAGATTTGATTCCATGTCTCGTTGTGTTACAGGATACTAAAGAAGTTGAAGTTGTTGAGGGAAAACAAACAGCTATAGAACTCTCACCAACAAATCTGGAGATTAAGCCGTTGTTCTATCTTTCAATGCTTTTGTTGGTGGAAATTGCTGTACTTCTGTTCATCTGGAGGAAGAAGAGAAAAGGAAACTACTGTAAACTTTCCTTAAGTTCCATCAACTTCATCCTCAGCATCGGATTCTTCTCCATTTCCTTCACAATCCCATACATCTCTTTAAGCGTGCTCAGCATCTCAGGATTCTCCACAATCTGAGCGAAAAGTTCGTTCATTATCCTGACTTCTTCCCACAGAGCATTAAACTGCTCCCTCAACCTCTTGTTCTCAGCCTGCACGTCCTCAAGTATCTTCTTATACGTGTTCAACTTCTCCTCAATCTCACTCACATCTTTCACAGCTGTAGAAATGCTGAGCTGGGCCTCAACTTCAGCATACATCTGCCTTACCTTCTCAGGCGGAGGAATCAGATACGCTCCATTGTACGGAATTGAGTGGCCCATCATGAAGTCAACCAGCACAGGATCGAATCCGTTCAGCCTGAGTATGGATGAAAAAGCTGCTCTCAAAGCATGTGGGCGGTATGGATTAAAGTCGACTTTATCCATTTCCTCTTTCGTTATCAGTCCAGCTTTAATGGCTGTCTCCCTGAGCATGTTCTGAATGTGATGTGGGCTGATTCTCTCTCCCTTTCTCCTCTTCGCCTTATCTTTTATGAAGAGGGGGGTGTCGTACTTCAGCTCCTCCCCCTTAGCTCTCCTGTCGTTCAGATAAGCCTTCAACACCTCAACGGCATCCCTGCCAACGAATGTGAAATACTCGACTTCCTCTTTCTCCCTGACAACATGAATCATCATAGGAATTTTTTCTGCTTCAAGCTCATTCTTCACATCTCCATAATTCAGACTGCAGAGCGTTGAGACATCGAAACCTCCCTGGAATAGAAACAGGATAATCGCTCTATCTCTCAGTGTTGAGGCGTGGTCAACAAGCTTTTTTACAATCTCAGGAGTTATTACAGCCTTCCTGTTCTCCTTCTTAGGTGCTGCTTTGGGAGTTTTAACGTTGAGCGGAAAACCATTCCACTTGTAAAAGCTCCTGACTGCTGTGAAGTACAGCGTTGCAGTCTTCTTTGCTACTTTCTTCTCATTTATTAGATAGTTGTAGAATTCCATCAGTCTTGCTTCAGGCTTTCCCCTTTCCCTTCTTGACTTCTTCCTGTCCTCTTCTGCCTCATCAAGAAGTTGAGCAGGATTTAATCCACACCATTGACAGAAAAGTGTGAGTCCTGCTCTGTATGTTGGCTTGCTTCCACCTTTAACATTGTTAAGCCACTTTTCAACTTCTTCGAACTGTTCTAAATCCATGTCAATTTTTTGACTTTTTTAGCTAAAAAGTTTACTGTAGAATTAAGCTAAATCAGACTATTTTATGGAGAAATGAAGAAGGAATTTGTTTTTGGTTTGGAGTCGTTAGAATTTAGACTGAGGTGGTGGTTTGCTAAGCACCTTATTGGTTTTAGGATTTTTCTCCCCTCTTTCTTAGCAGCCCAAATCCATAGCTCGATTGCTACTTTAATCTCCTTCAACGCCTCTTCTTCAGTTTCACCAAAAGCAGAGCAGCCAAGCAGCTCAGGAACTACAGCAATGTATCCTTCATCCTCCTCACTGTTTGATCGTGTACTGATTTGCTGACCTCTTCAATCTATGCCTTCACTTTAAACCTGCTCGCGTTAAGGATTGTTATGCCTACAAGCTTGTTTTCTCTGAATCTCAGCAGGATACCCTCATCTGTAACTTCCGTATCCGTAGCTTTCTGAGGTCTTTCAAAGCTTATGTAGAGGACATCAGCTTCCTTATCGTAATCAACATGAAACCTCTTTGCGGGAAAATTCAGAAGCATTGGGATCGCATTAACTATCTTTTTCACTTCTTCTGCCATACTATTCCTCTCCTCAACATCCTATCTACTAAACTGCAACCAGATATTTGTCATTGATCTTTCTTACTGCCAGAAATTCATCAGTCCAGCCATTGACTATGAAATCCGGGTCCTCAACAGCAAGCAGAACCTCATCAGACAAACCGGCAAGTTCATCATGGTTTTCGACGATATGGAACCATCTCTCCTCAGTTAGCCTTATCGGAACTCCATTTTTAGATACGGCTATTCCTATCATTCTGCCACGCTCATGATTAGCCCGTAGTCTTCTTCAGGGATTTCTCTCATCGCCTTTCCTATTAGATGACCGGTCCACTTCTGCTTGTTTTTGATGAATTTTAGCTTTGGAATTAGTGGTTTGAACTCAACAGGCTTATCGAAGATTCTGACTGATTTGAGTTTAATCCTCAGAGGAAAGCTTTCGCTGCCCATTCCTGCAGGGGTTTTGAAGATCTTCTTGCTGTCTCTGAAAACCTCTGATACTGCTTCATAAACAGCCACAATTCGGGGTTCCACGACCTTATCTTTATCTCTTTCCTGTTTGAGGTAGATCAGAAGTTTGTCTCCGGGTTTGACCTTTGCAATGGTGTTTTTATGGCGTTCGGGAACTCCCCAGATGTTTTTCTCTTTAATTACATTCCAATTTTCTTCGGTTGTTATGCAGAGCCAGTATGTCATAATCCCACCAATCTATACACAACTTTGTGAAAATATTTAAAATAATCCGTAAAAACTCTTGAGCTAACATTACATCACCGCAACTAATTCCTTTATTTGTTAAAGAATTCTTCCAGCTCATCAATGTCTCTTGCACCGGTGAGTACAACTTTGCCACCTGAAAATATAAGTGCTGTAAGCTTTTTTGTATCTGTAGACCACCCCTAGGAACTGCTCAGACTAGTATCTCACATTTTTCAGTTTGAACCGCTTGAATCTATTGACATATCCTATTTCTGCTACTATTAAGAAAGCTGAGTAGTAGCTTATTCTTGGTATTGTTGTGAGTAGCAGAGCATCGTTATCCTGTTTTGCCTTCTCCTTGGATGATTTTATCTATTTTCTTAATCTCTTCGTTTATCTATAATCGATAGAATGATTTCCAAGAGTTTTCTATCCACTTCTGATATGTCAAGGTTTCAAGGAATTCCCTTCCTTTCTTTGTTTCTTTGTGAAAGGATTGGGATAACTGATTCTATTTCTTAAAAGGATGGCATGTACTCTGTTCTTTATTCTCGTTCTGCCCTCTATCAAAGCCTTTCTTAATCTGTAGATCTCTTAACTCCCTCATCTCTTAAAAAATATAAGCTTCAAAGCTCCTTCCTCCTTCTGAAGCTCATATGGTAAGACATTCCTTAGTATCGACATCAATAGCTGTCCATACAAAAATCTGTTTATTTTCCAGTTTTATTTGAAAAAATAGTTACTATTCAACGTGAACTATCTCCTTTACCAACCACTCCACCATAATAAGCCTGCGCACTTTTATCTCAAACTTTGTCATAAACTAGATTCAGCATGTCTTTGAGAAATTTAGTAGTTGATCACCAGTATTGAATCAGTTTTTTCCCCTCTTTATGAAGTTGGAGCTGAACAGGCAGTGGTTGGGACTGATGAGCGGGGTTGTAGAAGAGATTGTTTAAAACGGCTGTTTGTGAGTTAACCCACTTGAGTTAAATTAAATGAAATCTCCAATCAGCATTATGTATCACCCACGCTTAACAACAATCTTCCCGTTTGGAAGCGTTGCAACAAACTCCCAGCCCGAGTTGATCAAATTCTCTGCCTCATCAATGTCAACCACCCTCTGGCTATTCTGCCCACCGTTCTGACCATCGTTCTGTTCGCCGTCAAGCATCTTTTCCCTGAAGAACTGTATGAACTCCTCCTCGCTCATGGAAGCTAGATCCATAGATTCAATATCCTCCTCGCTCACTCCTGCAATCATCAGCATGGTCCTTCTATATTCATATCTAAGCTTATCTGCTGCGCTGTTGAAACTGCTCGTCATTTCCGTCTCCAAGTAGACAGAGGCTCTTGCATAAGATTCTCTCATGTCCTCCACGAGATCTTCAGGCAGCCTGTTTCTGTTGGTGGTGTACTGGTGCTCTATGTCCCCCTTGTGACCCATCCAGAACACTCTGTAGTCTCTGATAACTAAGCCCTTGGACTCAGCCAGCAGGAGCTGGGTGTCGAAGTAGTGTCTGAGCACATAGGGACGCCAGTCAAATCCAGCCCTTCTTATGGCCTGCCTGATAATGTCTCCAATGTTTATGGTTGAGATGTGTCTGCCTCTAAATGACGCAGCCCGAGGAGTTATGATTGGTGAGTTTCTGTCCATCTTTTCACCCATCCTCATCCTTTCCTCAAGGTATTCTTTCAGGTAAGTGCATCCTTCTTCACCAAGAAACGTGAAGTACTGGTGTCCCACCTTGCTTATGGCAGGCCTGACAACCACCATCGTAGGAACTACTTCGAACTCAACTTCTCCGTTTGAGACGGTCATTTCGGGAAAGTCCATGACCTTCAACCCGTCAATCCCCCTATAATTCCCCAGAACCTGGATTCTTAGTCCTGAGAATGCTATGAGGGAGCATGCAACTCTCGCCCTTTTATCTCCAGAAAGCAATACTGATTTAAGCTCTTTCTGAGTGGGTACTCTCTCGTTAAATGTGTTAGGGTGTTCGTGGGAGTCCCTGATCTTGATATTCACTCTGAGTTCTCTATCATTGAACCTGAGCCAAGACTTCACCGACTTGATGAACGAGTAGATGTAGCTCCCTGCATACTTCTCCTTTTCCATGATTCCGATAAAGTCAAGAATCAGGTTTTTCAATGATCTATCGTCCATATTCAGCAGCTTATTCGGTTTTACACCCATTATTTCACAAAATCTCCCCAATCTTCTAAGATTAACATCTGCGGTTACTTCAGAACCTCTTGAGAGGTTCATATACCACCTCTTCAAATCGGGATCCTTCAAGAGGTGGGCATACTTGCCTCGATCCATATTTCAATCTTTTTTATCAAATATTTAAAATTTTTGACCTAAACCAGTTTGGGTTTAAGTCCCTCCGGGCCCACTATAGATTTTTGTTATTGGTAATTAACCATTTAAGAACCTCCAGAAGGAAGTCTTCGAGAAACTGGGACAGGTTGTCAATGTATTGCCTTGAAGCTTCTAGGACATCCTTCCGAATAGTGAGGTTCACTCTGACTTTCCCAAGGTTTGGGCGTGGCATGAAAGAATAACGCATAAAGTGATAAAGTTGGCGGTAGTTATCTTAAAATAAAAAATAAGAATTTAGAGAAAAGAGATTATTGTTTTATTATTTCCCAGTTCAGACTTGTTGGATCTCTTGGACCATGGACTCTATACTCTTTAACTTACATATCTTTGGACAACCTGTTGGACCTAATGGATTCAGGGTTTAACACTTTTGCATTTTGCACCAAAAAATTTTGTTAGTTAGTAAAATCCACTGAAGGAAAATCTTTTCTTATAATTACAATATCGGGATAAGTTCTCTTTAGACCTTCATACGTCTCTTGGTATCGGGTAGAAGAGACTCGAACATCAAAAAGAACAATGATCAGGTGGTTGAAATGTTGTTTGTATCTCATTACTTTATCAGCTATAGTTTGCAGCTCTTGTGAGCCGGTAGGCCCTTTAACTTCGATGGCTATCGAGGTATTTTTATCAATAAATACAACAATGTCTGGTCTGGATGCTCCTCTTTGATACTCCATTATAGTATTGGGAAATCTCGATTTTAACCAGGCAAAAAGTGTATCTCGATAACCTTCTTCTCTTGCATATCTTTTTGGAGGATGGAACTCTTCTATTGCTTGAACCACTTCGGCAAAATAGCTGTATCTTTTTGCCTCTTCTGTAGTACCCCAAACCCACTTACCATCTAAAGTTTTGTACTTGACGTATCCTTTAGATTTTAGTTCTTCTTCTTTTCTTTTGATTCTTATTTTCTTTGCCGTGTACACTGAAGCCGCGAGCACAACAAATCCTAGGTAAAAGAGTGCATTATGTATTGTTGGTGCAAAGTCTTGATCATTCGGGACTCCATCTTTATCTACATCCAGTGCAATGGATTCTGTTTTGGTTGCAAGATTGTATGCAGTTTCATAATTTCCTGCGTTGAATTCTTGTTCAGCTTGTTTAAGCAGTTCTTCAGCTTCAGAAACGTCCAGTCCTTTTGACTTTGCTAATGAAATATTTTCTTTTGCGGAGATGATAGTATTGAGAGCATTTTCTGCTTGATCTGCTGTTTGCAATGCCAGTTCTCTAGCTTTCTCTGCGAGGGATTTAGCGTCAGAATATCTTTCGTCGTTGAAAGCTTGTTCTGCCTGTGTAAGCAAGGATTCAGCTTCTGAAACATCAAATCCTTTTGTCTTTGCTGATGAGATTACTTCTTTTGCAGAGTTGATTGCACTATTGGCTATTACCCTCTCCTTCCATGCGAGCTTTGCTATATAAACATCGCCCACCTCGGAAGATTTAATATATCCGACAATTAAATATCCTTCATCTTTAGTTTGCTGTAATGACCAACCTATTTCATTTCGTTTAGTACCAAATGTTTTCTGCCATTGCAAGTTTCCATTAGAATCCGTCTTTATGAGATAAATATCACCAATACGTGATCTTAGTTCTCCAGTCCATCCTACAATTATATATCCTCCATCTTTTGTCTGCTGGACAGAATAGGCCTCATCGATATCATTACTAAATGTCTTCTGCCATTGCAACTTGCCATTGGCAGACGTTTTGATGAGATAAACATCACCCGCCCCAAATGACCATGAAAATCCAGCAATAATATATCCTCCATCACTTGTTTGCTGAACTGAATAAGCTTCGTCCCAACCTCTGCCTCCAAATGTCTTATACCATTGCAAATTACCATAAGGGTCTGTTTTTATTAAATATACATCACCGTTATGAAAGAGATCTCCAAATGATTTGGTAGTCCCTACAATTATATACCCTCCATCACTAGTTTGTTGGATTGATCTGGCCCAATCATTCTCACGCCCTCCAAATGTCTTGTACCATTGCAAATTACCATTTGCATCTGTTTTTATAATATAAACATCTTTACCGCCCTCTCCTAATGATGTCGTATATCCTGCTATTATGTATCCACCATCATTAGTCTGCTGGACTGAGTATGCAATATCATCACTACTGCCACCGAAAGTCTTCTGCCATTCCAGATTTCCATTTGCATCTGTTTTTATTAAATAGACATCATAACTGCCCTTTCCAAATGAAGAAGTAACTCCAGCAATAATATATCCTCCATCTTTAGTCTGCTGGACAGAATAAGCTTTATCGAAATATTTTCCTCCAAATGTCTTCTGCCACTGCCATTGCAGCTTATTATATTTGGCATCTATCTTTATGAGATAAACATCGTAATTACCTACTCCATATGAATCAGTCCATCCAGCAATAATATACCCTCCATCACTTGTTTGCTGAACTGAATAAGCCCCATCATCACTACTACCTCCAAGAGCTATTTCCCACTCTATTACCATCTCTGAAGCCGAAGCTACTGGGACTAGAAGTGGTATTACTATCAGAAAGTATAATATTGTAACCTTACGAGTTATCTTTAAAGTATTCAATTGTGACATTATTTCTAAGTCTACAATTTCATTTATTAGTTTTACCAAATTCTCTTTTTGCACAAAACATCACTATGTTCTAAGATGGTAATGAGGGGATTAATACGGGTAAAAAAGGTGGACACACTAAAAATACAATCGAGCATTAAATACTTTTAAGACGTCATAAAATCTATAACATAATAATAATTCATTAAATAGTTCCATGGGATTACGCAATAAGATTTACGAATATCCTGAGGTCTTGCTTGTTATCTCCATTCTACTAATGGTTACTGGTTACTTGGTTATGGAAACTCCCATTGGGATTCTGATTAACACACCGTAACTCTGCAATTTTTAACCCATAGGTATCTCGGGAAGTAATGAGAGTATTCGTTTGGCCCTCTTTGGCATCTTCGCAAAGTACTCTCTCCCACTCCTCTCTTTAATCAGCATAACATAACCTTGGAGAATTCAAACAAAACTTCATTCACAGATATCCTGCTTGTCAAGTCCTCCTCTCTCAGCCTCTTCAGAATGGAGAAGTAAACCCTCATAGCAAGAAACGTGATGAAGAAATAAAGGGAGAATATGGGATCAATGCAGTGATTGTTGGAGATGCTGATAAGGATCTGAGCTGCTTTGAGGAGAGGCAGACAAATCTCATCCATGTATGGAGAGAAAGTCAATTACAAGCTGTAGCAGCACGAAGTTGAATTGTGCGTTAGAAATAAGTACGTTAACAGGGTAAAGGAAAATCTGCTAAGGTTTAAGAATTCCCTGAATGGAGATCTCAAGGAAAAAGTAAAAGAGACAGAGAAAGAAATAGATGGATTCGTCAAAGAGATGGATTCAAATGGCTACTGGAGAGTTGTTAGGTTCTTCAGAAACATTCTCTTGTTTGCCTACAAAAAGCTCGAAGGAGTAAGCATTCCATGGCACAACAACTGGATGGAGGGGCTTGTGGGTGAAATAAGCAAGAGAATGAAGAACAAATGGATGTCGTGGAGTGCAAAAGGAGCAAAGAATTTACTCAATCTGTTGCTGAGAAGGTATGCTAAAAAGATAGGTATGAGTTGTTTATTTGTAGGCTGGTTGGGAAAGGTTATACGGTTGAGATTAATTCCACGTATGATGAAACGGGACCAATATTGTATCATCTAAGGAATTCAAGAACTCTTTGCACGTTATCCACTTCTTTCAAAGTGGGAGTTAACTGAAGGAGTATATGGTCAATCCCAGCTTCTTCAAACTTTCTTATTTTCTCAGCAACAGTTTCTGGTGAGCCGACAAGCCCGGTATCGAGGGTTCTGTCAAGTACATTTCTCCTCCCTCCTGTAAGTTTCTCCATGTGATTCAAAGCCTCCTCATCTGTATCTCTGATGAAGGTTAAGGCTGGAATGGCGAATTCCATTTCTTCCTCATCTCTTCCAGCTTTCTTTAACCTCTTCTTCATGTCTTCTATGTTTTTTCTTGCCTCCTCAACACTACAGCCACGCATCAGCCAGCCATCAGCTTTTTCAGCCACAAGGTTACGGGAAGCTTCTGAAACTCCAGCATACCATAGCGGGATTTTTTTCGGTTTTGGTTCAAGAACCCCATTTATGATCTGATAATATTTCCCTTTGAAGGTAATACCATTCTCTCTCCATAGCCTTCTGATTATCTCAATCGCTTCTCCAGCCCTTCTTACTCTTTCATCGTGCTCGTAGAATGGAAGACCGTAAGCCTCATACTCTCTTTTGTACCATCCAGCTCCAATGCTGAGCCAGAATCTGTGGTTGCTCACATCATCGAGAGTTGCAGCCATCTTGGCAAGAACTGCTGGAGGACGAAAAGCCTCGCAGAGAGTGGTGTGGGCAATGATTACCTTCTCTGTGGCCTCAGCAATAGCAACAGCAACTGTCCAGGCTTCAAGTGCCGGAGCATGCCCACCTTTAATCGGATTCAGCATGTGGTCCGGTATCCATACTGAATCTACCCCGATTTTCTCGGCTTTAAGTGCAACTTCTTTCACGTAACTATAAGATGGTCTCTCTTCCTCCTCTCTATCGAAATAACTTCCATCTGCTACGGCTTTTGCAGATTCTCTGCTTGGCAGCCAACCTCCATAAACAGGGAGATAGATACCAATTTTCACCATACTTATACCTCCAGCCAACATTTTAGGATAACAAAGCTCTTGATATTATCAATTTCATCATCTCTGAAGTCCCTTCGGCTATATCCAAAGTTTTTGCATCCCTGTATGCCCTGTCCACGAGTGTGTTTGATAAAATTCCATAACCACCATGAAGTTCGACCGCAACATCTGCCACTTTCTTTGCCAGTTCAGCAGACTTGAGTTTTGTCATAGCAGCTAAAACTGTAACGTCATTCTCTTTTGCCAATTCAGCAGCATGATAGATGAGTATCTTTGTAGCCTCAATATCTGCAGCAACTTCAGCAAGCATGAATTGAACGGCCTGAAAATTCAAAATTTTCTGCCCGAAAGCCCCTCTCTTCTTCACATAATTCAAAACATGCTCGAAACAGCCTTCAGCAATCCCGAGACCCATGGCAGCGAAGGGTATCCTGCCAGGTGCGAGTATGCCCAAAGCAACCCTCAATCCCTTTCCCTCTTCCAGCAGAACATTTTCTTCAGGCACCTCAACGTCCTTGAATCTGACTGTGCCAAGCCCACTTCCCCTCATACCACTCGGATTCAGTTTTATAACCTCTATTCCATCATTCTTCTCCACTATTAATGCTGTCAAACCCCTCCTACCCTCTCCCGTTCTGGCGACAACTATGAAGATATCAGCATGCGTGGAATTTGTAATGAACATTTTGGTACCATTCATAATGTATTTATCTCCTTTTTTCTCGGCTCTGAGCTTTATGGCATTTGCCACATCACTTCCGCCAGAAGGTTCAGTTATTGCCACTGCACCCAGCTTTCGGGATGTGAGCGATTTAAGGTATTTGCGCTTCTGCTCCTCGCTCCCAAATTTCAGAATTGCATCCGCAGCTATGTTGTGAACAAATACGCTGTGAGCAACTGCAGCAGAAACCTTTGCAAGTTCTTCAACAAGTCTGCTTGCCTCAACATAACCCATTCCAAGTCCCCCATATCGTTGAGGAGCAATAACTCCCATCAATTTCTTTCCAAAGAGTTCTTCAAGAACAGATTTGTCCATCTCATTATTCCTGTCGATCTCTACCGCTTTAGTTTTTACGAACTCCACAACTTCTTTGGCTGCCTCTTCAAACTCGGCCATGTTTCCACCTCTATGATTTTTGCGGTAATCGTATATATTGATTCTTAGAAATTCGTTAACTTTTAGTTACTCCAGTAACTCTTTATCCTGAAATAGAGCAAAAAGTAAATAAAGAATTCAGAAAAGATGGTTATCCGTATTACTATGAACAATACTGAAATTGAATTAAGGAAGGAGATACTTGAAATTAAGCGAGAAATTGAAAAGCTAAGAAGACTCATTACCGGCGACTTTCTCAAAATCTTTGAGAATTACTTGGAGGCTAAACTGGGAGAGATATTGATTTCTATAATCTCTGCTCAGAACAAAGAATTGCTCAGTGAGAGGCTGCAAAAAGGATGCAGTCGATTTGAAGTATGTATGACAAACTTCAGCAAGTTCTTGGATGAGGCTCTCAGGGACGGGATGGACTTGAAGGAGCTTGAAGCGTTGTATGAGGAGAAAAAAGGAATGGTGTCCCAACTCGAAAATAGAGCACCTTATGAGAAGTGTTCCTGCTGTTTTTCAGAAGTTCTGAAGTTGTTGAAAAAGCAACACCAAGTGCTGAAATTGTTCAAAAACACAATACGCGCGTCATTCCAGACAGGCATAGAATACGAAAAAATCGATGCCAACGAAATTATGCGAAGAATTGAGCCATTATCCAACGAAATTAGGATAAAAATACTCCTGGAGCTTTTTAAATGTCCAAAGCGTTTTAGCCAGCTTTCTAACATCACCGGACTGGATGGAGGTAATTTGAGATTCCACATAAAAAAGCTCGTGGATGCAGGATTGGTTGTTCAGCATAAAAAAGGAGGAGAATACATCATCACCGAGCAGGGGAGAGTGTTTCTGGAAAGGCTGGTTAATGTGCTCTACAGCGTATAAAAGACTTAAAGGCTAATTACTAAAAGGCATTTTAGGTGATAATGAACTTAAATTTGATGGGAGAAACAGCCAGTTGTACAGAGAATAAATGGGCTCTTAACTCTCTGTTGTTGAAGCTAAGCCACGATTCTATGGCCTTGATGGTTAAATAGATGTAGCTCCCTGCATAACCCTTCAATTCCATATCTGTTATATAATCTAAAATCAGGTTTTTGAGAGCTTTATCATCCATTTTTAGCAAATCCTTCGGATTGAGTCCAACTCTCTCGCAGAAGTTACTGAGTCTTTTTAAATTAACATCAGCAGTAACTTCAGCCCCTCTTGAAACATTTACATACCATCTACGTACATTTTCATCCTCCAGCAGGGCTTTGTATTTTTTCTTGCCCATAATTTACCGGATAAGAGATTCGCTTTATATTATCGAATTGCGCATAAGCTTTTGATACATTATAATCTTCACCAATTAATGCAACTAGACTCCCTGAACAAGCCATAACCACCCCAAACTCAGGGCCCTCCCTTTCAATGGATTCCCAGACTGGTTATTTTATCTGATACATCTCTTCATTTTTCCAGCTATTATTCGAAAATTCTGGTTCTGTGTATTCCTGCATACAATCTTTTTGTTATTTTTAGCATTACTAAATGAATGGCTTTAACAATCGACCATTTCAACGCATTGCTTTCTCCAAAACTATCAGAGTCCTCTATCCTCTAATAACACTGCTGAAACCCAAAAATCGGAAATTCATCTGATTTATCAATTCCGAAAGGTTTTTAATTTTACAAAAGCAAGTCATTCAGGATGAATACAAAAAAGAAAGAAATTTTAAGGATCGTCAATCTTGGATTGAAGGTTGATAGCAAGACAGTTCTGCAAAATGTCAACCTTTACATTCAGGAAGGTGAAACTTTCGCTCTTTTCGGACCAAATGGCAGTGGCAAATCATCGTTGCTTTCGGCGATAGTCGGAAATCCGGTTTACAAGATCACATCTGGCAGAATAATCTTCAAAGGACAGGATATAACATCGATGACAGCTGACGAGAGAGTAAAACTGGGAATGGGTATAGCCTTCCAGACTCCGCCAAAGGTAAGTGGTGTGAAGCTAATCGATGTGCTGAGGCACTGTGCGAGAATAGGCGGGAGAAGCGAGGAAGACATATACAGATACGCCGAGATGCTGAAAATGGACGAGTTTCTGGAAAGAAGCATAAATTATGGTTTTTCTGGCGGTGAGGTTAAACGATCCGAGCTTTTACAGCTAATCCTGATGAACAGGGACTTCCTAATGCTCGACGAGCCTGACAGCGGTGTTGATCTTGAGAACATCGATCTCATCGGAAAGACGATCAGAGAGTTGCTCGAGAGGGACAAAAAGGAAGACGAAAGAAAGAAGTCCGGGCTTTTGATAACCCACACGGGAAAAATACTCGATTATGTGGACGCGGATTATGGAGTTATACTCTACAAGGGAAGAGTAGCCTGCGTTGGCAATCCATACGATATTTTGAGAGAGGTTAGTAAAAACGGTTATGAGGGGTGTATTAACAAATGTCTGAGAGAGTTTCCGAATCTGAATTCAAATTAGATGAACCCGAGATCAAGAAGAAGCTTGAAACTGTTGGAATCGAGCTTAATCCAGAGAAGAGATCAGCCACATTCGTTCAGGTTGATCAGGATACCTTTAACGCCGCATCATTCACAGAAAGCGTTGAGATCATGAGCATAAGGGATGCGATGGAGAAGTACGAGTGGGTCGAGGATTACTTCTGGAAGCTGATTAAAAGAGAGCAGGATGTTTTCACGAAAGAGGCAGACTCAGAAGATGTCAATGGATACTTCATAAGATCCTTGCCGGGTAAAAAGGTTGAGATTCCGGTTGAAGCCTGCCTGTATTTGAGAAAGGCAGGATCCAGGCAGAAGGTTCACAACATAATCATAGCTGAAGAGGGTTCAGAGCTGAACATAATATCTGGCTGCACCTCTCATCCGGGAGTAACCTCAGGCATGCACATAGGGATATCAGAGTTTTTCGTGAAAAAGAACGCAAAGCTGACTTTCACGATGATCCACAGCTGGGAGTCAGATATAGAGGTCAGGCCGAGAAGTGCTGCACTGGTTGAAGAGAATGGAGTCTTCATAAGCAACTATGTGCTGATGAATCCTGTTAAGCTCGTTCAGATGTATCCAACAGCATATGTCAAGAAGAATGGCACGGCGATATTCAGCAGCATCATCGTTGCCCTTGAGAACTCTGTTGTTGATTCTGGAAGCAGAGCCATTCTTGAGGAAGAGGGAGCAAGTGCAGAAATTGTTTCAAGAACGATCAGCAAGGGAGGGGACATAATTGCGAGAGGCCATATAGTGGGCTCAGCACCGGATGTCAGGGGTCATCTGGAGTGCAGGGGTTTGATGCTCGATGAAAAGGGTATGATCCATGCCATTCCAGAGCTTGAAGCGAGATATCCAAATGTCGATCTCAGCCACGAGGCTGCCATAGGAAAGATCGCTGAGGAGGAGATATTCTACCTTCAGTCGAGAGGTTTGACAAGGGATGAGGCCACTGCAGCGATAATAAGGGGGTTCCTCGAGCTGGACATAAAGGGAATCCCGGATGTTCTGAAGAGAGAGATCGACAAGGCAGTATCGATGGTCGAGGGAGACCTCTTCTAGTTTGATTTTTTATTTTATTTTTAAGTTTAATATAAAAACCTAAAAGTATAGAAAACCAAACCTGAACTCAGACGACTCCCCCAGTACTCATCAAAACATAAATAAGGTAGCCGGCGATAGCTCCAAAATTCAAAAATGGCAGTCCTGGATGTGCACCTTCTTTCTTTTCAAGTACATATATGAGCAATACGAGCCCAAAAACTCCACCGATCAACGAGAACAGGGCGGATAGCTTAATAAAGAATAACTGAGGGGCGTTATCGAAAACCTGAAGGGAAACAACCAGAATATTCGGGATCACCACATCCCCCACACCCATGAAAACAGCCCTGTTCTTTGAGTTCTCAAGATTCTCAAGCCTGTAAGATCTCGAGAATGGGATGACAAAGAGCATGGGCAGCTTCATGTCTGTGAGAGAATCCGCAAGCGAAACCATGTGTCCGGTCTTGTAAACGGAGATGAAGTCATAGACTGCAAGAACAGTCAGCAAAACCAGTGCCGGTTGAGGGGATAGACTGATTCCGAATATCGTTGTAACTCCAACAGAGAGCAGCAATGCTGTGAGATCTATAACAATCCAGCTTGGCTTTTTTATGAGTACTGCAAGCAATACCATCGACGGTATAATGGATAAAACACCCAGAAATGGATACATAACATAGAATATCGAGATCAGCATTAGACCATAGAGCAAAAACTGGATCAGATCCTTTCTGTACTTCACGACCAGGAGGATAAAGGCCGTAAACAGCAGAATCATGCCAAAGTAGTAAATGGAGTTCATAACATCCTCAGGATTCTCAAAGGCTTTCATCCCGGCATCCTCGTAGTTGGGAGTCAATAGAATCGCCAGTATAGCTGATAGAACATAGATTAGAATCAGGACATACCTTATTTTCAACCTATCACCCTTCTCAACGGATATTCATTTCGTTCACTTTCAAACCACTCTGAGGCTTTATATTTTTTCCTTTTCAATCAAATCATGGTGATAGAATGACCGTGTTCGAAGGATTGATAAAGAGGGCGTTGGAGGTTTCGAATGTTGATAGCAAATCAGCAATGGAACCGGCGATTATAGAGGCATAAGACATAATTTTTATTTTTATTTGGATTGGGTTGAGCCTACTGAAACTCAGTCAACTCTTTCAAAAATCAGCGAGAGTCATGAGGTGAAGTTCAGATCTTTCACGAATTTCAGCAAAATCCATGTCTTCATCTAACTTGCCCGCTGGAGACTCCATCCGATAGAGGCTGTCCGACAATTACTGAGAATAATAATTCATCCCGTTTATTTTTAAATTGCAGACCTGAGCGACCTCCTTTTTCTCACAAATTTGAATTGCTGGACAGTCTCGATAGGATGGGGAGGAAAGCGGGCTCCAAAACCTTTTTAAGGTTAAATGCATATATGAATATTGGTGGAGCACACCAAAACTGTTGTGTGCAAGCTCGAAACCACTGAGGAGGAATTTAACAAACTCATGGATACTGTTAAGGCTTTTAGATCTGCCTGCAACTACATAAGCGAGGTTGCATGGAATCAAAGGTGCTTCAACCCAGTCGCGTTACACCACCTTACTTATTATGAAACGAGAGAGAAGTTCAACCTACCAGCGAATCTTGCGGTGAGGGCGAGAGATAGAGTCGCCAAATCCTACAAAAACAACAGGAAGAAGAGACACAAGTTCACTGCCCTCTCTATGGATCTGGACAAAAGGCTCTTTACCTTGCTCAGAAACGGCGAGTTCAGAGCGTCCATCAGCACAGTCTACGGTAGAGTCAGGCCAGGACTTGCTATTGGGGAGTACCAGAAAGAGCTACTTAAGAACCCGGTTAGAGATGCTAAGCTCGTTTGCAGAAGAGATGACAGGCACTTCTACCTGCACATTACAGTATTGGTTGAAGCTCCGGAGCCCTCTGGAAGCAACCCTGTAGGTGTTGATATTGGCGTGAATAACCTTGTTGCTGCTTCAAATGGGTTTAAGGTGAATGGTAAACCCGTAGAAAGTAGGAGGCGACATTTTAGAAAGCTTAGAAGCTCCCTCCAGAAAAAAGGCACTTCCTCTGCCAAGAGGAAGCTCAAACAGCTTTCTGGTAGGGAGCGCAGGTGGGTAAACACCATACTGCACCAGATTAGCAGAGCATTCGTCGACACACTCAGCGAGGGAGATTACGTGGTATTAGAGAAGCTGAATGGCATAAGAGACAGGTGTAACGTCAGGAAAGAGTATAGGGCTACCTTCCACAATTGGGCATTTAGAAGACTTCAGGAGATGATAGAGTACAAGTGTCTGGAGAGAGGAGTTCCTGTTGTTTATGTCGAGCCAAAGTACTCCTCTCAAAGATGTCCAAGGTGTGGGACAATTGATAAGAGGAACAGGAAGTCTCAGGCTCTCTTCCAGTGTGTTAGCTGCGGCTTCCAGCACAACGCGGATTATGTCGCCTCCCTGAACCTCTCCGAGCTGGCTCGGGGAGGTTGGGCTGCCGTCAACCAGCCTAATGTAGGGGCTGATGACCGTCTTTGCGAGACCACCTACAAGCCCCTTCCGTCATCATGGAGGGGTAGTTGACCACCAGAAACATTAAAGTATTTTAAGGATTAATCATGCTATGAATGTTACCATCCTCGGTGCGGGTGCAATGGGATCGGCTCTAACCGTGCCGTTAACAGATAGCGGGAATAATGTAAGGCTATGGGGAACGGAATACGATGTTGAAATCCTGAAAAAGGTTGAGAGAGGGGAAAAGCATCCGAGAATCGATGTCAGGCTTGAAGGTGTCAAGATCTTCTATCCAGAGGATATCGAGAAGGCCGTCAGAGATGCGGACATAATACTCCTCGCCGTAAGCACGGATGGCGTTTTGCCCATTTTCAGGAAAATAGCCGACCATATCGAAAACGAAATCTTGGTAACAATAGCAAAAGGATTGATTGAGATCGATGGAAAGATTCTAACAGTCCCCGAAGCCATTTGGACCGTTAAGGATATCAAAAATCGCACTGTGGCAATAACAGGCCCATCGATTGCGAGAGAGGTTGCGAAAAGAATGCCCACGAAGGTCGTTTTCAGCAGTGTTGGAGATGCAGCGGAGAAAGTAAAGGATGCTTTTGAGACGGAATACTACAGTATTGAGGTCTCCAGAGATATATGGGGCACTGAAATAACCTCAGCACTCAAAAATGTTTACTCGATAGCCATAGCATGGGTCAGAGGGCATGAGAAGCTTTACGGGGTTGAGATGAGCAATGCCAAGGGGGTTATTACAACAAGGGCAATAAACGAGATAGCTAAACTGCTTGAGCTTACGGGAGGAAACAGAGATACGGTATTCGGACTATCCGGATTTGGAGATCTGATCGCGACATTCAGAGGTGGCAGAAACGGTATGCTTGGGGAGATGCTTGGCAGGGGCTTGAATGTGAGGGAGGCTTTTGATGAGTTGCAGAGAAGAGGTGTTGGTGTTGTAGAAGGATACCAAACTGCGGAGAAGGCATACAGACTCATGAAGGATCTCGAAAAAAAGGGAAAGACAGATATTGAAGAATTTCCCTTGTTGAAGAGCATATACGATGTTCTCTACAGGGATAAAAAGGTCGCAGAAGTTCTTTATGATCTGGTGGTAAAGTAGCAGTCTCAGCAGATAATAGCCGATAATAAAAACAAAAAAAGTAAATTAGAACTTCATTGTGAGCAGATTCCTTGCCACGATCAGCTTTTCGATTTCCTTTGTTCCCTCGTAGATCTCTGTTATCTTGGCATCTCTGTAGAACTCGTTTATCGGGTACTCATCGATGTAACCATAGCCACCATGGAACTGCAGTGCCCAGTCGCATGTCTCAACTGCAACCTCTCCGGCATACCACTTGGCCATCGAGGATAACATTGGGTCTGGCTTTCCTTTTTCGATCATAACGGCTGCCGCTCTGTAGGTAAGGGTTCTCGCAGCCTCTATCTTCGTTGCCAGTTCGGCGAGTTTGAACTGTATGAACTGGAAGTTGGATATAGGCACACCAAAGGCCTTTCTCTGCTTTACATACTCTACTGCAAGCTTTAAAGCCCCCTTGGCAATTCCAACTCCCTGAGCTGCAACCCACACCCTCGATCTGTCGAAGAACTCCATCATGTAGTAGAATCCTTTGCCCTCCTCTCCAACGAGGTTGCTCTTCGGAACCCTTACATTGCTGAGGCTGATCTCGGCCGTGTCGCTTGCCCTTATTCCGAGCTTGCCCCTTATCTTCGTTGCCTTGTAACCCTCTCTGTTCGTTTCGACAATGAAGTATGACATGGCCTTATGCCTTTCCTTCCAGTCAACCTCTCTCGTTTTTGCCGTCACGAGAATAAAATCAGCTACGGTTCCGTTTGTTATGAACTGCTTCGTTCCGTTTATGACCCACTCATCCCCATCGAGAACTGCTCTGGTTTTTATGCTTGCTGAATCGCTTCCACAGTCTGGTTCAGTATTGGCCATACCCATTATAGCATCTCCACTGCAGAGCTTCGGAATCCACTCTTCCTTCTGCTCCTCACTTCCATGATACAGCAGAATCTCCACACCGAATATTGGAGTTAAACAAGCCAGAGCCAGTCCAGGATTTACTGCAGAGAACTCCTCCATCACTATCATCTGCTCTATCGGCCCGTAACCTCCACCGCCATATTCTTCCGGCAGGCTTACGGCATGAAAACCGAGCTTTGCGCATTTCTTGACCAGCTCTCTTGGATATTTCTCCTCTCTGTCACACTCCTGAGCGAGTTCTATGGTAAATTCCTTCTCAGCAAACTCCCTTGCGGCCCTTCTGATGTCTTCCTGCTCCTCAGTAAAAGTAAAATCCACCATTTCAAACCACCACTACCGATTTGGATATAACAGTATAAAATTCTTTTGTATTAAATAATATTCCCTGTTCTGCCGATCCTAAAAAGAAAAGTTTATATACTCTCAATCTCAAAACGATTAAAAATAATTACGAATTTCGGGAGATATAATTTTTTCTAGATCCCAATCGCTTAACTGAAACATGTAAAACGAGAAAGACTTATATAACGAAAAATAAGTATGAAGCATATGTCAGAAAATGTGGCTGTTATAGGTGTTGGGCATTCTAAGTTTGGTTCAAGAAAAGATGTGAACATACCAGAACTTGCCTGGGAATCAATAAAACCAGCTCTTGATAGCGCTAATATCGAACAGAAGGACATCGATTTCTTTGTTGTTGGAAACGCTGGCGTATGGAGCAGTGAGGCTGCAATTCCAGCTCTCATGGCAGAATATGCCGACCTGGCACCAAAAGGTTCAATGAGGGTTGAGGCTGCATGTGCAACCGGTAATGCTGCAATAAGGGTAGGTTATCAGGCTATAAAGAGCGGTGAAGCTGATGTTGTACTCGTGCTTGGAATTGAGAAGATGCAGGAGTCTCCAAATCCGACAGTTATCGAGCTGATTGGAAGGTTCGGTAGCTACTTCTGGGAATTTGAGAACTTCGGACTCACATTTCCCGGATACTATGCCCTTCACGGTACCGCATACATGATGAAGTATGGAGCTACTGAGGAGGATTACGCGAGGGTTGCTGTTAAGAACCACTACTATGGCGCGAAGAACCCATACGCGCAGTTTCAGAAGGAGGTTACGATTGAGAAGGTTATGGAGCCCAAGTATGTTGCCTGGCCGTTCAAGCTCTTTGACTGCTCACCAATAACTGATGGCAGTGCCTGTGTCATACTCGCGAGCGAGGAGTTCGCCAAGGATGTTGAGGACAAGATCTGGATCCACAGCCAGGGAGTTGGTACCGGGACTGCTAACCTGAGCAGGAGGAGCGACTTCACATCGCTTGAGTCCGCCAGGTATGCTGCAGAGCTTGCCTACAAGAGGGCTGGAATCGACATGGATGCTCCGTACAAGTACCTCGATGGAGCAAATGTTCACGACTGCTTTACAGCTCCAGAAATCATAGCCTACGAAGACCTGAGGTTTGCCAAGAGGGGAGAGGGTGTTCAGCTTATAAGGGATGAGCAGACATACATTGGAGGTAGAATTCCTGTTAATGTTGATGGTGGTCTGAAAGCCAAGGGACACCCGATTGGTGCTACTGGCGTTAGTCAGGCTGTCGAGGCATACAAGCAGTTGCTGAGCAAGGCAGAGCCCGGCAGACAGGCAGAGATCAAGCACGGCAGGTGGCTGGCACATAATGTTGGTGGAACAGGACACTACTCGTATGTAACGATTTACGGACTTGAGAAGTTGAAGAAGTAGAGGTGAGAGAAATGGATGAGAAATTGGAGAACCATATTGAGCAGTACGGATTCCCGATAGTCCCAGATGAGAAGAGCGGGGCTCTCCAGTGGATCGATATGAGAGAGCTCAGGGTTAAGTTCATCATATCGGTGGAAAAAATAAAGCCGTTCTTCGAGGGTCTGAAGGAGGGCAAGCTCCTTGCAACAAAATGCAAGAAGTGTGGGAGGCTATTCTTCCCACCTCAGAAGGACTGTCCATCCTGCAGGACGGATGAGATGGACTGGGTTGAACTCTCCAAGGAAGGACAGCTTGAAACGCTTACAGTGCTGTTTGTGAGACCCCCGTCATTCGCGAACTACGATCCATACACTGTTGCAATAGCCAAGCTTGATGATGGACCGAGAATAACGGCCTGGCTTAAAGGAGACCCAACCAAAGCAAGGCCGGGCATGAAGGTAAGGGTGGAGGTCTCAAAGAGGAAGGAAGGCTACTACATGTATGAGCTCGTGCCGGTAGAATAATCTTTTTATTTTTATTTTGTATGTTCTAAAAAGGAGGTGTTGTTATGAAGAAGATTGCTGTTCTGGGTGCTGGAGCGATGGGGCATGGTATTGCGTATGTGAGTGCCCTCGCTGGATATGATGTGTGGGTTAGGGACATCGATCAGAAGTTCCTAGATAAAGCCCTGGAGAATATCAAGAAAATGCTCGAAAAGGCTGTAGCAAAGGGAAAGATGAAGGAAGAGAAGGCAAAGGAAGTACTTGACAGACTACATTTCACTCTCGACATGAAGGAGGCTATTGAGGGAGCTGAGCTTGTTATCGAGGCTGTTCCAGAGATTATGGATCTGAAAAAGAAGGTTTTTGAGGAGGTGCAGAAGTACGCCTCTCCAGAATGCTACTTCGCAACCAACACTTCCGGCCTGAGCATAACCGAGATAGCCAATATCACCGACAGGCCGGAGAAGTTCATGGGACTTCACTTCTTCAACCCGGTTCCGATAATGCAGCTTGTTGAAGTCATCAAGGGTGAAAAAACGGCTGATTCAACAATAGAGTATGGTGTCAACTTCGTAAAGAGCATTGGTAAAACACCGGTTGTTGTCAAGAAGGATGTTGAGGGATTCATAGTTAACAGATGCCTCGTGCCATATCTCGCTCTTGCCATAGACGATGTGGGCAGAGGTGTTGCAACGAAGGAAGAAATTGATGCCACGATGAAGTACAAGTACGCATTCCCGATGGGTCCAATCGAGCTTGGAGACTTCGTGGGACTGGATATCCTGTACTATGGTGGTGAGCAGTGGAGTCTCGTTCCAAATGCTGATATCCTGAAGGAGAAGATCGAGAAGAAAGAGCTTGGAATGAAGACCGGAAGGGGATTCTATGACTGGAGCAAGGGAAGACCAGAGATTCCGAAGGAGCTGGCTGGAAAGTACGATGCACTGAGGCTCATAGCCCCAATGGTCAACATAGCCTCTGGTCTGATCGAGATGGGAGTTGCCAGCGCTGAAGAAATCGATCTGGCAATGAAGCTCGGAACAAACATGCCGAAGGGCCCGTGTGAGCTTGGAGATGAGATTGGGCTGGATGTTATCCTCAAGAAGCTCGAAGAGCTTTACGAGGAGAAGAAACTGGATGTCCTCAAGCCAACTGAGCTGCTGAAGAAGATGGTCGCTGAGGGCAAGCTCGGAAAGAAGAGCGGAGAGGGATTCTACAGCTACAAGGCTGGGGAGGTCACATTCAAGAACATTATCGTCGAGAAGGATGACAAGATTGCAAAGATCATACTCAACAGACCCCACAGGCTGAACGCCCTGTCATTCGAGCTACTCGATGAGCTTGAGATGGCTCTTAAGCAGCTTGCAAAGGATGAGTCAAGAGTCCTGATCATCACCGGCTCAGGAGACAAGGCATTCTCCGCAGGATTCGATCTGCAGGAAGCTCTTGCGGATCCGTCAACACTGAGGCCAGCAAACTCCGCAATGGTTGCTGCGAGAGGTCAGGAAGTGTTCACCCTGATTGAGAGGTTCCCCAAGCCTGTCATAGCAGCAATAAACGGTTATGCCTTCGGCGGTGGATGTGAGCTCACGCTCGCATGCGATTTCAGGATAATGTCAAAGGCTGGAAAGATCGGGCTTACCGAGACGGCCATAGGCCTGATACCCGGATGGGGTGGCACACAGAGGATGGCAAAGCTTATCGGGCTTGCCAAGGCAAAGGAGCTGATATTCCTTGCCAAGAGGCTGACTGCAGATGAGGCTGAGGCAATAGGGCTTGTCAACAAGGCAGTAGATCCGGATAAGTTCTGGGATGAGGTTATGGCCCTGGCAAACGCCCTTGCAGAGATGCCACCTATATCGCTCAGAGTCGCGAAGTACGCGATAAACTACGGATACGAGCTACCGGTTGAGGTTGGACAGGCAATTGAGGCAGCTTACTTCGGAATTGCAACCTCCACAGAGGATGTTATGGAGGGTGTCAGGGCCTTCTTTGAGAGGAGGAAGCCCGAGTTCAAGGGAAGGTAAACAGAAAAATAAACAAAATTTTTTAAATTTTTGTTACAAGCCTTGCGTGGAGGTGAGAAATTGAACATCATTGTTCTTGCGAAACATGCTCCGGATCCTGAAAGTGAGATTAGGGTAAGCGACGATGGTAAGGGTGTGGATCAGAGAGGTCTTGTGTACGACATAAACGACTGGGATAGATATGCTGTGGAGGAGGCAATCCAGATAAAGGAGAAGGTTGGTGGAGAGGTACTCGTTGTTGGTGTTGGGAGCAAGTGCGAAGACACCCTCAGGAAGTGCCTTGCAATGGGTGCTGACAGAGCAATAAAGGTGCCCTACGATACATCAATGGATGCCTATCAGACCGCAGAGCTCATAAAGGAGGCAATCAAGGACGAGAAGTTCGATCTCATAATGGCTGGTTATCAGTCTCAGGATCTGAACAACGCTCTTGTCGGTGCTCTCCTTGCCGGTATGCTAGATCTACCATACGCAACAGGAGTCACAGCCTTGGAAGTGGAGGATGGATCGATCAAGGTTAAAAGAGAGCTTGAGGGTGGATATGGTGAGGAGGTTGTTCTCCCATTGCCATGCCTGGTTACTGTGCAGAGTGGAATCAACGAGCCCAGATATGTTTCGATCATGGGTATAAAGAGAGCAAAGTCAAAGGAGATGAAGGAGGTTGCACTTGAGCCAACGCTCTCAACACTGGAGATCGAGAAGGTCTATCTGCCACCAGTCAAGAAGGCTGAGATGATTGAGGGTGCTCCTGAAGAGGTTGCCAAGAAGCTTATTGAGATTCTCAAGGAGAGGGGGTTGATATGATGAAGGTTTTCGTTGTTGCCGAGCACAGGATGGGTGAGCTTAACCCCGTCAGCATCGAGCTGCTGAACCTTGCCAACGCGATAAAGAAGGATTCAAGCGTTGCGGTAGTACTTGGAAAGGATGTTAAGGGCTTTGCAGATGAGCTCGCCAAGTTTGCCGACAAGGTTTACATGGTTCAGGATGACTCCCTCGAAAACTACAACCCGGAAACATATACGGATGTTCTGATGCAGATTTTCGCTAAAGAGAAGCCAGATGTCGTTCTGCTCCCGAACACATCATTCGGTATAGACCTTGGACCATACCTTGCGGCAAAGCTGAACGCCCCAATAGCTACGGATGTCGTTGCGGTTGATGCATCAGATGGTCTGAAGGTATCAAAGTACTTCTTCCAGGGCAAGCTGATGACCGACCTCAAGCTGAAAGAGGCCGACACATATGTTCTCACAGTAAGACAGGGAGTATTCAAGGAGGGCGAGGAGGTTAATGGAGCTGTTGAGGAGCTTGACATCAAGCCGTCGAAGCCAGCCAGAAGGCAGTTCGTCCAGTACATCGAGCCAGAGGTTGGTGAGGTCGACATCACACAGGCTGATATAGTTGTTACCGTTGGTAGAGGAATTGAGGATGCTTCGAACATAGAACTTGCAGAGCAGCTTGCTGAAATGCTTGGCGGTGTTGTTGCAGGCAGCAGACCGGTTATCGACAACGGATGGCTGCCAAAGGACAGGCAGATTGGTATTTCAGGAAAGACCGTTAAGCCAAAGCTCTATCTCGGACTTGCCGTAAGCGGTGCATTCCAGCATGTAATGGGTATGAAGGACAGCGAGCTCATCATCGCAATAAACAAAGATCCGGAAGCTCCGATATTCGGAGTTGCCCAGTACGGAATAGTTGGAGATATCTTTGAGGTTGTTCCAGCACTGATCGAAGAGCTTGAGAAGATAAAGGGATAACCAATCTGGATAACCAATTTTTTATTTTTATTTGTTCTCAGTTCTATTCGATGAGAGTTGCAATAGTAGATGGATATGTCGATGAACCTTCCTGTCTGGGTGTACCCCCATACATCTCTCCATATCCCCGATACATCTACGGAATGCTCAGGGCTCTGAAGATAAACCCGCTCTACACGACAATAGATGCCATACGGGAAAACTATAAGCTGAAAAGATCACTCTACGATTTTGACCTCGTTATAGTTATTGCTGGAATGGTCGTCCCCGGCAAATATCTTGGAGGAAAGCCAGCCAGCCTGAAAGAACTCATCAACCTGTTCCCGGCAACCCTCAGAAAAATTCTCGTTGGGCCTATAGTCATTGAATTGAGCGACAGGGAGAGAAGGCTGCTCGAGAACTACGAGATATTCGGCTTTCCCTTTGAGCATCAGCTTTTCAGATACCTGTCAAGATTTGCCGGGCATGCTGAATCTGCACAGGCCAGAGGCAGGGATTTCGTGAACAGATTCGCGATTCTTGGAGCTGAGGTTGTGAAGCAGCATCCGGACTTTCCGAACATAATATGCGAGATTGAAACATACAAGGGATGCTACTGGAGGAAATGCAGCTTCTGCATAGAGAGGATTCATGGTGAGCCAAACCAGAGGGATCCGATGGCAGTTATAGCTGAAATTGAAGCCCTCTACAACCAGGGCTGCAGGTACTTCAGGCTCGGAAACCAGACGGACTTCATGAGCTATATGGGAGACTTCAGCCATGAAGTGCCAAGGCCCAATGCGGAAAAGATGTGGAACTTCCATCGCGAGATATGGAGGAGATGTCCAAAGATAAGAACCCTCCACATCGACAATGTGAACCCAAAAACGATTTCTGAATGGAGGGAGGAGAGCAGAGAGATAATAAAGTGCATAACAGTATACCAGACCCCCGGAAATGTTGCGGCGATGGGCCTTGAGAGTGCGGATGAGAGGGTTATCGAGGAGAACAGTTTAGCTGCTCATCCAGATGAGGTTCTGGATGCGATAGAATTGATAAACAGATACGGGAAATTCGTTGGCTACAATGGTCTGCCATACTTCCTGCCCGGACTAAACTTCGTTGCAGGACTGAAGGGGGAAACCAGGGAAACCTTCGAGAAGAACTACGAGTTTTTAGAGAGCGTTATGGAGAGAGGTTTGCTTTTAAGGAGGATAAACATACGGCAGGTTAAGATCTATCCAGGAACACAGATGTACGGCTTCGGAGACAGACTCCTGAAAAAACACAAAAAGCATTTCAAGGTTTTCAAGGAGAAAGTCAGAAAGAACATAGACAATACCATGCTCAGAAGAGTGCTACCTAAGGGAAGAAAGCTGACCGATCTGAGGTGTGAGGTTGTTGAGGGCAACATAACCTTCGCCAGACAGCTGGCAACATACCCAATTCTCGTCGGGATACAGGGCAAATATCCGAGAAACGAGTTTTTAGATGCCAGAGTAGTTGATTATGGTAGAAGGAGCGTAACGGCAATCAAATGCTGACCTTTCAGATTTGCAATTTCGGTAATCTAAGCGATGTGTACAGCAAGATTTTTATTAAGAGTCTCCACAGGAAATGAAGGGGTGTTTTAGAATAAAGCTCATCACTGCAGAATTGACAGAAATTTCATCAAATACGACATTGAAATAAAAATTCTTTAAAAGAAATTTATAGCACATAAATAAATTAATAGCTGAAATGGAAAAATTCTTAAAGGCGTATGCAGAAGCAATTCTGGTTGGTGGTTGAATGGAGGGCATTAACATTTTTGAGAATATATTAAACTCAAAGAAGATTTTCAAAAACAGGGATGTGTTGAGGCATTCATATACTCCGGACTATCTGCCCCACAGAAAGGAGCAGATCGAAGCCATTGCATCTGTTCTCGTATCTGCTTTAAGGGGTGAGACGCCCTCGAACATACTGATATATGGTATGACCGGAACGGGAAAAACCGCAACCGTCAGATTTGTTGGTAACGAGCTTGAAAAATACAGCCTTAGAACCAATACGAGATGCTACATGCATTACATTAATTGTGAGATAATAGATACTCAGTATAGGGTTCTCGCAACCCTCGCCAAAAACCTTGGAAGAAATGTCCCCATGACTGGCTGGCCCACGGATCGGGTTTATGAGGAGGTTAGATACGCTATTGATAAGCGGGAGCAGACCGTGATCATCGTGCTGGATGAGATAGACAAGCTCGTTAAGAAGGGAGATGATGTACTTTACAGTCTTTCAAGAATAAACTCCGAGCTTGAGAGGTCGAGGGTCAGCCTGATTGGTATAACAAACGACCTGAAGTTCAAGAGCTTCCTCGACCCAAGAGTTATAAGCTCTCTCAGCGAGGAGGAGATCCTCTTCCCGCCATACAATGCGGAACAGCTGAGAGATATTCTCATGCAGAGGGCTGAGCTTGCATTTTACGACAATGTGCTCGACCCAGAAGTCATTCCATACTGCTCAGCCATTGCGGCACATGAGCATGGCGATGCGAGAAAGGCTCTGGATCTGCTGAGGGTGAGCGGAGAGATAGCTGAAAGGGAAGGAGCCAGCAGGGTTACAGTAGATCATGTCAAGAAAGCTGTAAGGAAGATAGAGTGCGATAATGTTGTTGAAGCAGTAAGAACACTGCCAACCCAGAACAAGATACTGCTGTTCAGCATGATACTACTGCATATGGCCGGAAGGACGAAGTTCACAACCGGAGAGGTATATACTGTTTACAAATCGCTGTGCAAGAAAGTCGGGATGGATGTACTAACTCAGAGAAGGATCAGTGATCTGATCTCAGAGCTTGATATGCTCGGCATAATAAATTCCATAATAATATCTAAGGGCAGGTATGGCAGAACAAGAGAGATAAAGCTTGATGTTCCAATTGACTCCGTCAAAAAAGTTATACTCGAGGATTACAGGCTACAGCTTCTCTCAAAATCAGAGGACACCCTCAGAACACACATATCCCTCGATCTGTTTGGGACAGCGTTTTAAAATTTTTAAAATAAAAAAAGATTATTCGATATCTATTTTCTTTTTCTGTTCTTTCTTTGGATGCTTCTTCTTCATCACAACCTCAAGCACACCGTTGTTGTACCTCGCCTTCGCTGACTCCGGGATCACTTCTGCTGGAAGCTCTACGGTCTCGAAGTACTTCCTGTTCTCTCCATCAGCCTTGATCTCCAGCGTTGTTTCGGTTGCATTAAGATCGATGTCCTCCTTGTTAACTCCCGGCATCTCCGCAATGATCTGAACCTCCTCATCGGTTTCCATGACATCGATCAGCGGCTTTCTCTCTTCAATTCCCTTTATGCCACCCTCGAACTTCGTACCGAACTCCTTTATCTCCGGCTTCCCGTCAGGGCCGATTCTTATCGAGAATCCCCTTATTATTGGCTTTGATTCTGGCATGCTCCTGAAAATCTCGTTGAAGTCCCTTGTTATCCTCTTGAATATCTCATCGAACTCCTCGCTGAACGGGAAGCTGAACATCTCAAACATCTCATCAAATATATCATCCCAATCTCTATAGGTCTTCCTTCTTCTTTTCCACGGCACACGCATCACCTCCCAAATTTTTTATTAAATTAAAAAATTAAAGATTAGAGATACATCTTATGAAAGTCCTCAACTATTTTCTTGTACCTCTCCAGATCTTCATTCGTCAGGCTCGGCTTTATCTTCTCCATTGCCTTCTCAAAGTGCTTCCTTGTAACCTTGATCTCCTTGGCGACCTTGCTGATCTCTTCTTTAGATAATCCAGCTTTCAGCTTCTCTCTCAGCGCCAGCATTCCAGCCTCTCTGCACAATGCCTCGATGTCCGCACCGCTGTAGCCTTCAGTCTTCTCCGCCAGCTCATCGAAGTCGATTTTGTCCAACGGCATACCTCTCGTATGGATCTGCAGTATCTGCTTTCTTGACTCCTTGTCAGGGGCGGGAATCAGTATGTGTCTCTCTATCCTTCCCGGTCTGAGCAATGCCGGGTCCACTATATCCGGTCTGTTCGTCGCTGCAATGACCACAACATCCTTGAGCTCTTCAAGCCCGTCCAGCTCTGTCAGGAGCTGGCTGACAACCCTCTCTGTAACCTGAGAGTCTCCAATGCCTCCCCTTCTTGGAGCCAGGCTGTCGATCTCATCGAAGAACAATATTGCCGGAGCTACCTGCCTTGCCTTTCTGAACATCTCTCTGACATGCTTTTCACTCTCTCCAACCCACTTGCTCAGCAGCTCTGGACCTTTAACGCTGATGAAGTTCGCATTGCTCTCGTTCGCTACCGCTTTAGCCAGCAGCGTCTTTCCTGTACCTGGAGGGCCATACAGCAGGATTCCCTTGGGTGGTTTTATGTTTATGGCCTTGAACAGCTCTGGGTACTTCAGCGGCCACTCCACTGCCTCCTTAAGCTCCTGCTTTGCCTGCTCAAGACCTCCAACATCATCCCATGTGATATTTGGAACCTCCACCAGCACCTCCCTCATCGCCGATGGCTCGATGTTTTTCAGAGCTTCAAGGAAGTCCTCTCTTGTAACTTTAATCTCTGCGAGCACCTCGTCTGGGATTTCCTCTACCTCTATGTCGATCTTCCCTGTCTCAAGCATCTTCCTGATCGCATGCATTGCAGCCTCCTTGGCCAGAGCTTCAAGATCCGCTCCAACGAACCCAACTGTTAGGTCTGCAAGCTCTTCAAGGTTTACATCGTCTGCCAGAGGCATGCTTCTTGTGTGAATCTGCAGTATCTCCAACCTGCCATCTCTATCAGGCACACCAATCTCTATCTCTCTGTCGAACCTTCCCGGCCTTCTCAGGGCAGGATCTATAGCATCCGGCCTGTTCGTCGCTGCAATGACTATGACCTCTCCTCTGGACTCAAGTCCATCCATTAAAGCCAGCAACTGAGCCACGACTCTCCTTTCAACCTCTCCCGTGACCTCTTCCCTTTTTGGAGCTATTGAATCGATCTCATCGATGAATATTATCGCCGGAGTATTCTCCTTTGCCTCCTCGAATATCTCCCTCAGTCTCTGCTCGCTCTCACCGTAGTACTTGCTCATTATCTCCGGCCCGCTCAGGGTTATGAAGTGTGCATCCACCTCGTTGGCAACTGCTTTAGCTATCAGCGTCTTACCTGTGCCTGGAGGACCATACAACAACACTCCCTTGGGCGGGTCTATGCCAACTTGCTGGAATATCTCCGGATGCTTTAGCGGTAGCTCGATCATTTCTCTAACTAGCCTCAACTCCCTCTTCAGACCACCTATGTCCTCGTAGGTTACATTTGGCACAGACCTCTTCACTTCCTCAACCGGCTTGTCCTTGAGTTCTATAGCCGTGCTTCTTGAGACTATGACCACTCCCGATGGTCTGGTTGATGTCACAACGAAGGTTAGCGTATGGCCGAATATCTCAACCCTTATCTTCTGTCCCTTCTTTATCGGTCTGCCTTCGAGGACCCTGAGCAGGTAGGCCTCTCCACCCATCAACCTTACCGGCTCGGTTGGGGCGAGTGTCACCTTTTCAGCCATCTTTGTCGATACCTTCTTGATCCTGACCTTGTCATCTATGCCAACTCCAGCGTTGTTCCTCAGACTCCCATCGATTCTTATGATTCCTTTGCCCTTATCCTCAGGATACCCTGGCCAGACTATCGCCGGAACACTGTTCTTTCCGATGATCTCGATGACATCACCGCTCTGAATGTCATATCTATCCATGACCTCAGGATCTATCCTCGCTATACCTCTTCCCACATCCCTGTAGTAAGCCTCACCAACTCTAAGCGTGATATCTTCCATAATCATCACCTCCAATTAAATTAACATTTGATCGCGAACTCAAACTTCCCATCTCTCATTACCTCTCTCACGATTCCTTTATTCTTCAACCTCTCGATTGCTTTTTCAACTTCAGTATATGGCAACCCGAACTCCTCGGCTATCTCAACCGCACTCCTCGCACCCTTTGATAAGCCAAGGAGGACGATCCTCTCGTAGTCATCCTCAACGAACCTCTCGACTTCATCCAGAAACCTCTCGAACATCTCGCTGAACTTGCTGAATATGTAGTTCTGAATCATCGAGAACCTCTCCTGAGCCTCCCTCAGGTTCATTAGATTCCTGTATATGTCCGAAATGTTTCTGAAGAAGTTTGATCTATTGATCTCATCGAACAATCTGCGAGCCTCTTTGATGGCTTTGTCCAGATCTGGAGCCTCCCTGCTGATAACACTGGTTTGAAACATGTGTGGGGCGATGGATACCTCGACCCTCATGTTCTGGTTTATATAGTAGTACCTCCTCCTGCCATCTTCGAAGCTCTTTATCAGCCCCGCTTTCTCCAGTTTTTCAAGATGCTCAATGACGGCCTTGGGTGCCATTTTTAAAGCGAAAGAGATCTCGCTCACATAACACGGCTTCTTCGCTAGCAATGACAGGATTCTCCTCCTGCTATCGTTCCCAAGTGCCTCAAGTATCGTGTTCGCGTCCATGTCGGGTCACCATGTTTTTTGTTTATTATTCTGTTACTAACTTTTAGTTAGTAAATTCTAATATTTAAACTTTTCGGTAGGTTGCAAAATTCCATTCATTTTCAAATAGGCTTGCACCATGTTCAAATGGTGGGAACAGGTGGGACAGAACGGAAGTAAGACATCAACTCAAAAGATCTCTGTATGCCAGAACATTTCTATCGGAAATGCTGTAATTTATTTTTCTATAGTCCCTCAGCATGCTAATGTCTATTTTTGAGGAAACGAGTTCTTCTGAATCTTCGTTGCTATAGATTGCTTCAATCCCGAAGGGTGTTGAGATCAGGCTCCTGCCAGCAGTTTCAGACCCCAGAAAGGTTATCCCTGTTCCACCAGCCTTTACTATCGCATACGCATTATCAAAAGATCTCGTGAAGTACAGACAGTGTCTGAGTTCCTTTGCTGGCAGGCTGTTTTTCTTGAAGGATACAACCGGATTCAGTATGATTTCAGCATTCTTCAGAGCCATAACACGACATATTTCGGGGTACAGAATGTCCGCACAGATTAACGCACCGAGCCTGAAACCCCTGACATCGAATACCTTCGCTTCCTTTCCGGCAATGATTCCAAGCTCTTTTTCTGATGAGGTTGGATGGATTTTTTCCTGAATTCCAACAAGGTCTCCACTGTCGAAAATGTGCAGGGAGTTCATGTAACCCTCATCTGTCTTAATCAGAACATTTCCAGCGACAATGCAGTCATGCTCCCTGCTGACTTTTTTTATGAACTCGATGGTCTCCTCGCTCCTCTCCATATTGAAGTTTGAAGGAGTATAGGAAAAGTACTCTGGAAGGAGAAAAAGCTCCACTCCAGCTTCAATACCTCCATCTATCAGCTTTTTAGCACTCTCAAAAGACTTCTCTGACCCAACCAGGCATTGAACTGCAGAAACATGCACTTCCATGAAAATCGTTTATGCGAGAGAAAGATAACTTTAACTGTTGCTATCACTCGATCAGAATCTCATCCACCACCCTAACTATGTTGCTGTGATTGGCTCTCCTGACAATGCTGGCAATCAGATTTCTCGAATTTTTCATCTCCCGAATGTCAAGCACCACCCACTTTGGTTTCATACCAAAAACTTCAAAACCACGATATGCTGCTTTTAAGGCATTCTCCGGACTAACGATGTATCCTGCAAAGTTCAGTTCAGAGAGTACAGATGGATTAGCTATCATAACATTGTCCGTTCCGATGCACCACCTATCGTATTCCTCAAAGATCCTGTAATTCTTCCTGTTCTCCAGGCCGAAGAAAAAGTTGGATCTCATGCAGGAGATAATCGGAATTCCAGCATCCATGCACTCCTCTATGCTCTTTTTGTCAGCCATGTTCATGTGAACTATGAAGTCCGGTTGGAGTGCAATAGCCTTCTCCACATCCAAACTGTCCTTCTCACCGGCATGAATTCCAAACATCCTGTCCTTTTTCCTCGCAAGATCCCTGAGATCTTCAAGAAAGGCATAGTCGTGATCCCTCACACTGCTCATGCCAAATCCTCTAACTCCCTCAAGCATTTTTTCTGCAGATTCAAGAGTTGACGGTCTTCCGAAGATAGCTAACACTTCAAATCCATCTCTAATCAGGGATAATCCTTCAAGGTCCCCTTCCCTGAACTCGGTCATTGAAGTGGTTCCATACCGTACAGCATACTCTATCGAGTCCTTTATCGCTGATGGAACTCTGCTTTTCTCAGCCTCGAGAATCCTGAACTTGTATCCTCCGGGACCAACAAGCTCCTCAAGTTCCATGGGTGGGGGATCCATTGCAATAGAGTCGCCCAGATGGATGTGAGAGTTGTAAAATGAGGGAATTATCACAAAATCGAAATCAACATCCCAATCAACATCCCTTTCCTCGAAAAATTTGCCGTCGAGTACCCCAGTTCTGATTATGAACTCACTGGAATCATCCTCAAACTCAATCAAACAGCATCTCATTGAATGCTTCATTATGTGAATCACCCCTCGCTCGCGCAAGGGGCTTCGGGACGGGTTTGCTCAGCAGAGAGCCTTACCGCCCCAAGGGGGACACAACCCCTTGCTACTCCTATCTGTTCCAGAACGGCAGACTCGGAGCTACCTTTCAGTTTGCGGAATACTCTGAGCCTTACCACCTGCTTGAGGCCGGACGCAGTGTCCTTCAGGAATGGATGATCCGTCCGGCCCGTCTCAAACAAGCACTTCTTTATGATGTTCCTCGCAGCGTTCACGTCTGCGTTGATTAAACCAATCACGGATTTGAACAAACTCCTTTTTATCCTCCTCCAGGGTTCGTAGTTATCCTCTGAAGGGTACTCGTGCTTGACAGAATCAACTCCCGATGTATACCTTTCATCGATCTCCACGACTTCCCCGAACTTGTATCTTAAGTGATCTACCACTTTACCGTGGGGGAGCAAGGAGAACATCTGGTTTACCAGATCTGGCAGATCGTTCTCCTCGTTCTTTGAGGAGTAGATGTTACCCACTATGATTTTTGTAACTTTCAGCTTTCTGGCAAGGCCAGCGATGAGGTTCGATGCCTTGTGTGAGAAATCCCTGAGCAAGTTCCTTACCCTTTTCCACAGCTTCGCAATCCTCTCGTCAACCCTGTTGTACGGTAAACCTTTGTTCTTCAGATTGTCCTTGAGGGATTGCAGCTTGGCAATCTTCTTTAAGTACTTCCTCAAAAGGCTCATTAACCCTCTTCCATCGATGATATAAGCAGTTGGATGGTTTTCTACAACTATCACTGCGAAGTTTGCTTTGTTGAGGTCTATGCCCATGAGTCTTTCTTTTCCCTCTACCTCTGATTGCTCAGGCTTACTGTAAACAATGCCAATCTGGTAGAAAATCCTGCCTGAGTACTTGAGAGGTGTTATCTGGACGTTCCTCACGTCGTATCGAGTCAAGTCGATGCCTGTATCTATCCACAGGTACTTTTTAGAGTAGCCGTACTCCTTTAAGTATTCCCTGAGCTGTTTGGGGATGGAGAGCCTTAGTTTAGTCCCGAACACCTTAAAGCCTGTTTTGTCGTATACTACCGTGTGATGGGGCTTCTTTCTGTCCACAAAGTGGGGTTTTCTTATAGGGAACCTGTACTTTTCAGGATTCTTTAGATAGTCGAAGAAGGTTTTCCAGGCTTCTATCAGCTGACCCATGAGTATCTGTGCAGACCTCGACTGAACGTTCTTGACGAAGAAGTCGTCTTTGAGCTTGTTGTATAGATCGAAGACGTTGAAAGATGCTTTGCCGTTCATCAACAGGTAGTTAGCAGCATTCCACATCTTGCCAGCGTTGTACGTTAAGTTGCCCAACACTATCTCCTGCTCCCTTGTTAAACGGGGCTGGATTAAGATACACCTCATGTTCTCGTTCTGCACGTATTTAATTTGTCCGGGGGATATTTAAGGGTTGGGAGTGGCGTGAAAGTGGTGAAAGCTCAACTACCCACCTACCCCCTTGCGTATCTCCGCCCTGTCGGACGGAGTCTTGCAAGCAACGGGAAGATAAAAATAGAAAATCAGGTTTTAAGCTTTTCTTAAGCCTGTTCTTCAGGACTCTTGTGGAGCTCAAATTCTCGATGCAAAACTCTCACAGCCTCCTTTCCCTCGTTCTTTGAAACAGTAAAGGAGACATTGTATTCTGAACAGCTCTGGCTTATCATAATCACATTGATTCCGTTCTTGCCCAGTGCTGAAAAGATCCTTCCAGCCACTCCAGGAGTTCCGGCCATCCCAGCTCCAACAGCACTTACAACCGCTATGTCCTTCATCTTTCTAACACTAACAACCCCATTCTCGAGAGGTTTCAGAGCGGAATATGCCACCTCGATATCAGACTCATCAACAACTATCGAGAGGTTCAGCTCGGAGGAGCTTTGAGCAACCATGATAACATTGACCTTCTCCTTTGCAAGCCTGCTGAAAACATCCGACATTATCTCAGCGAAATCAAACCCCGCTCCACTGACATTGACTATCGCAACCTTCTCAATCAGGCTCAACGCCTTCACTATATCCTTTGTTGTATCCGCTCCCTTCATTATCACGGTTCCCTCAGCATCAGGGTTGAAGGTGTTCTTTATCCTGACAGGGATTTCCTTTCTCATCACAGGCTCGATAGCCCTTGGATGCAGGATTTTAGCCCCGAAATGGGAGAGCTCCATCGCCTCCTGATATGAGATCTCCGGTATGAGCCTCGCTTCCGGAACGATTTTCGGATCGGTGGTCAGAACTCCATCCACTTCTTTCCACAGCCAGACCTCATCCGCGTTAAGTGCGGATGCTATCAGCGTTGCAGTGAGATCGCTCCCACCCCTACCGAGTGTTGTTATGCTGCCATCATCTGTAACTCCGATGAAGCCTGTAATGACAGGAGTAGTTTTCTTGATCCTCAGCAATGGATCGAGCCTGCTGTTTATCAGGTTGTAAACCTCAGGCTTTGGCTTGGCCCTTCCGAAGTTGTTATCGGTGATTATTCCAGCATCTCCTCCAGTCAACGCTACGGAATCCACTCCGAGAGATAAGATGGCAGAGGACAGGATGGGCGCTACAAGCCTCTCTCCAAACGATACGATGTAATCCTCACTCCTCCTCGTAAGCTCCCCGAGATAGCCAATCCCCATCAAAACCTTCTCAAGCTCATCGAGGAGCTTATCAACAACCTCAAAGGCCTTGTTCTGATACTGAGGATCCTTAACTGCAGTACTTATAGCCTCGTAATGCTTCTTGGTAAGCTCAGCAATAAAGAGCTTGATAAAGCTGGATGAGGGTTCTTTATAGCATTTTTTGGCAGCCTCTATCAGGGAGTCTGTGACTCCAGCCATTGCGGACACAACAACAACTTTCTCATAGTCCTCAAACTTCTTTATCAGGTTTGCCACATGCAATATGCTCTCTCCATCCTTCACGCTCGTTCCACCGAACTTCATCACAACCCTCATCCATATTCCCCCTAATATTACATACAGTAATTTTTTTCAGAGCCACATTCCGTGATATGTTCGGTAATAAAAACTTTTCTGCTGTAAAACATCAAGAGGCTTATTTTTTAATTACTCGAAATTAAAATTGTTTTTCTAAATCATCCCAATCTTGACAGCCAGCTTTGAGAGGACATCTCTCCTCTTTGCCGGAATGAATTTGATCGAACCAACGACAAGATGTCCTCCTCCTTCTACACCAGCATTCTCCAGCTCTTCCTGCAGCTCCCTCACCATTCTCGGGATGTCGAGAGATACACCTTCACTCCTTATAACAGCAAAATCCGGTCCATAACCGATTGTCACAAGCTTTGGATACTTTTCCTTCATTCTGTCGTGGAGCTCTCCTGTAAGCTTTCCGGGAGGTGGAAATGTGAACCTTCTCGTATAGTTTTCGATGTCGAGGGCTACGAGATAAACCCCGTTTGGCAGCTCCTGCACCCGGTATCCATCCTGAATCGTTTTCAGCTGCTCTGCTATTGACTCCTTGGCGTATCCGGAGAGCATCTTAACGAGCTTTTGCTGCCGATCCTTTCTCCCAAAGCCAAGAATCTCGCGAATTATCTGGTTTCCATTCCTGAATCTGAGGTAGAAAGCCTCGTATTCCAGAGCCAGAGCTATATCCTTCAGTTCATCTACGGAGTAATCAGAGAGCTCAAGATACTTCAGAACCTCTCCTTCCGCCCTGTCGCCAACTATCGATACACATGCAAGATTTTTGAGATCGACATCCGGATATATCATCCTCGCAAGCTCAACGCAGATAACTCCTGATGTGTAGTTGCTGTCTCCTCCAGCCTTGTACGGGTTTATGTGATAGAGCAGGTATCTGTCAACCTCTTCATCCGGGAAGTGGTGGTCTATTGTTATAACATCCGCACCGAATGTGATGAACTGCTGTATGGCAGGAATATCCTCATATCCTGAGCCGTTATCCACCAGAACGAGCAGAGGGATTTTATCACCATGCCTGACCATATCCTCCAGCGAGTCGTCGAGATCTTTGACAACATCTTCCAGCTCGTAGAATGGAGCTCTCGAGACCTTTCGTTTGACGAGGTAGTACTTCGCATCAGGATCGGAAGTTGTCTCGTCAACCAGGTTCGTTAGGGCTGTCTCCAGTGCAACACCACCGCAAATACCATCTGCATCCCAGTGGTGTCTGATGATTATGGGCCTCGACTCAAAAACGGCCTTTCTCAGTTCCTTTGCAACCCTGAGCATATCTTCCTTCAACCTCTCGAGAACTTCAGACTCAACGAGAAATCCCCTGAACTCCGGTTCACTTCTTCTCTCGATTTCTTTCTCGACGAACTTTCTTATTTCGTTAGCCTCCTCTCCGAGAAGCTTCTCCATCTCGAGGATCTCGATCTCGAAAATTGAGCCTCTTCTTCTAACAAAGCCAGCGATCCTGACAACATCATCGACATCTATCTCAGGATACGCCCTCTCTCCACTTTCAAAGGCAACCGCCTTGCATACTCCGGTGGTATCTATGACCGAGAAAATTGTCGGGCCACCGGTGAGCCTGACATGGGTAACAAGCCCGCGAATCTCGACAATCTTTCCAACATACTTGGATATATCGGATATCCTGATGATGGGGAGATCCTTCTCAACCTCAACCACAGCATAATCCTTCATCGGGGAGTAAATCAGATCGATGTCTCCACTCCCTCTGATTCCTCCGATCTTTACTGTTACAGTATCTCCTTCGTTGAGGGTGTGATTGTGCAGGTTCTTTCTGTGGATTAACCCCCTCAGCCTCTTGTTGAGATCGACAAAAACACCTAGGTCGGTAACAACTGAAACGGTTCCAACATACACACGGTTAAGCCTCAAATCTTCTATTCCGCAACTGTTCTTTAACAGGTAGGCATGGGGTTTCTTAGAGCATTTCTGGCAGAGGTCGTAGTCTCCCTTGATAGTAGTGCCACAAATTTTGCATTTTGAGGATTTTCCTGTGCCCTTGCAAACCGGGCAGACCTCCATTCTTTTCTGAACTCCAGTACCTCTGCATGCTCCGCATATACCCTTTAGGAACATCTGGATTTGTTCTGAGGTTAGCTCTTCTGTGAGCTTTGGATCGAAACTCTTCGCCTTACCGCTACCGTTGCATATCACGCATTTCCGCTCGATCTCCACAACTCCCCTGCCATCACAGTTATCACATTTCATCGTGGTTATGGCTGAGGGTATGTTTAAAATTTGTTTGGGTGCGGGTTCTGGGTAGATCAAACAGAGGTTGGAGTCGTTAAAATTTTCGGCAAGGTTCAGCTCGAACCTTTAGAACCAGGAATGTACATCGTAACACCATTTATAATGGAAGCAGTTAGGATGCATACTTACTAAAAGACGCTTGAAATGGTCTGGGAGAAGCACATAAAAGCGCTAACATCCGAGGGTCTGCCAGTTTACTTCGACATGGCAGTTCAATATAAAATTGATCCAAGCAAAGCTCCTCAGGTCTATTCAACGCTTAAAAACTACGAACTCTGGATGGAAATCAGAATTAGATCACATGCAAGAGATATTGTAGCTCAATATAAGGCTGAAGACCTCTACATCCAGAAGAGAGGATTCATACAATCGGACTTTGAAAAGAGACTTGACGAGGAATTCAGACCCTATGGCATAATAATTACTGCTGACCTGATCAGAAATATCGATCTTCCAGAAACTGCTGAACAGGCTATACAGGCAAGATTCAGGCTAAGCAGGAAGCCGAGAGAATGCAGTACATTGTCCAGAAGGAAAAGCTTGAGGCTGAGAGAAAGAGGGTTGAGGGTATAGCGAGGGCAAATCAGATTATCGGCGAGTCGCTAAGGAAAAACCCCGTATATGTGCAATGGTACTATCTACAAGTGCTAAAGCAGTTTGCAGAATCTCACAACAACGCAATAATGATAGTTCCAGCTCTCAGCAGCTTCTATCCAGGCGCGAATCTAACACAGCCAGTGGCTCCGCCGATAATTATTCCGAGCCAGACAAAATGAGCAACAAAGACTTTTAAGGGAAGAATTTGAAAACTTTGAGGGTGCAAAGTATTACCTCAATTTAACATCTCTCATATTTTTTGCAGACGGTGGCTGTGATAAAGCTCAAACCTAAAGATGATCTAACTCGCAGAAAAGTCTACTATAGTTTTACTTATCTTTTGGATTTGGAATTTTTTTCAGAACTAATCCAATGACTTCATAAGTTTACTTCTTGGTTTGTTTATCTGTCTGATCAGATCTAAAGAACTCTTTGGCGAGGTGCTTTGTCGAACAAAACCCACTCAGAATAATACGCGATAAAAATTAAATCCAAATAAAACCTCCAACCAACGTATGCCAAAAATAAACTGGAAGGAGTACGATGAAAAGCTTGTAAAGAGAGGAGAAATTTTATTCAGCACAGAGTTTATAGAGAACCGGAAGAGAGAGAGCTAGATTCTATGAACGAGAAGAAGAGAGGGCATCCCTATGAATATCCAAACTCATACATGCAGTTTCTGATTTCTATTCGTTACTACTGCCACCTCGATTACAGAACCCTCGAAGGCTTTTGCAGAAATCTATCTAAAATCCTTGGAATTCCAACTCCCGATCATTCGACAATCCACAAGAGGTTCCTTAAGATGGATTTCAGTCCTCCTGCCTTAAATTCAGGGGAAATAGTAATAGCGGTTGATTCTACAGGAATTAAAGTTCATAACAGGGGAGAATGGATGAGGGAGAAATATAGAAAGAGAAGGGGATGGATAAAGATTCACTTTGCCGTCGACGTTGAGACGAAGCAGATTGTAGCTTACGAAGTTACGGATGAGCAGGTTCACGACAATAGAGTTTTCAAAGGCTTGGTCGAGAAATCTTGCGAAAGAGCAAGAGTGAAGAGGGTTCTTACCGATAAAGCGTACGATTCTTACGATAACTTCGAGTTTCTCCAATCAAAGGGGATTGATCCTGCCATTCCTGTAAGAAAAGGGGCTGTAGACATTCTAATCCATCCAAGGAGTGAAGAAGCGAGGAAGCAGAAAGATTTTGATAGATGGAAGGAGGAGAAAGGATACGGGTTGAGGTGGATGGTTGAAACAGCTTACTCCATCTTTAAGAGGTGCTTCGGTGAATTTGTTTCTGCAAAGAAATGGAATTACATGCTCAGCGAAATCGCAGCTAAGGTGTGGATATACAATTCGCTGAGAGCCGTTCTCTGCTGAAGAGTGTTGATTTTGAAGAGAGGAGAGGAAGTTGATTAAGGATTATTCGACAAAGCATGGCGAGGCTATAAACTTGAATGGGTTCTTATATATAATTATATAATCATCGATTGTTTTTACTTCTTTAATTTCACTCCACTCGATTGGCCATCCGTAGGCACACACCCCTCTATCTCTATCAGTTACATAAACCTTAATCTTTTGTCGAGAGATGAGGGTGCAGAAAGTAATTGCAAGTATCACTAAGTTGGAAAAATACGATATTAACAAATATACCCAGTACAACGCCTACTACCGCTTCCAAAACCCACACCAAAAAGTCTTTACCTCGTATTTTCTGTCGGTTTCAAACTCTGCAATTTTCTCCGCCTTTACCTCTTCGTATTTTCCGGCTACAAAAGACATCAGAATCAAATGCGGAAGTAAAAGTATGAACAGCATGGCGGTTGCCACTCCAAAATTTCCTAAATTTACTAATCCACATACATCGCAATCATCAAGCTGAAACCAACCGCTAGGAGTGTGATGACAAAAGCTAAAACTATCAAGCTGGGTTTAAACTTCCAAGCTCGAACATAGTGCATGAATTATCCTAATTGCAAAAACACTAAAGCCTTTCGAAACTCGGTTCTGTTAACTTATTGTTGGTGTTTTTCGCCTTGTGGTATCCCAAGTTAATTTTACACCTTCTCCTCCCTATCCCACCACCTCCTTGCGAACCACATAATCCTCTCTGGTGGAAGCTTATACCAGAACACATTAACCGGTTCATTCCAGTCTAGGCTTTTGTGAGGCTTAACCTCGTTATGCCATCTCATTACTTCATCAACTGAACCAAATTTCTCAGCCGTTCTCTCAACCTCGCATTTGAGGATGCTTTATCCTCGCTATGATGTGCTTTACACCATTTTCAGCTGCTTGAAGTTGTGCTTAGCCCCATCTCTGTTTCTCGAAGGAACGAACTGTTCAAGATCTGTAAAGATTTCATCTGGAATGCCATACTCCCTGAAACCTTCTCTCAGAACTTTAATTGCATTCTCAGAAGTTGCCTCATCAAATACTCCATAGCAGGTTACTAAGCGGGAAGCATCATCCATGAAAGCTATTATCTACTTCTCTTCTCTATTAAGATGAATCATCTTCCAGTCTCCCCGCCATAAAGACATGGAGTACTTTCTTTCGTAACGAATGGAATCTTACCGGTTTCTTTGAACTTTTTGATGATCTGGTAGATCCTTGTCACTTGGAAAAATTCTGCTGCCTTTCTAACTGGTTTTCCTTTCAGCCACCGTTTCACTATTCCCGGTATGTCTTTGTTGGTTAGCTTCCACACGTGTTGGGTTTGATCGAGTGTAAAGTTATTTTGGGATACTACATCTTGGTTCTCGTTCTAATAGCATCTGTACCACCCATTAAAGCTTACCTGCCCATCTCTCCTTGCGTATTTCCTCTTCGCAAAGGGTCTTGCAAGCAACGGGAAGATAAAGGACTCACAGAGCAAAGAAAATGTTGGAGGGAGTGAAGAAACCCCGCATCAGGACGTGATTCAAAGCCATCGAAAGATCTCGAATGATGATAGAGAGACGAAGTATTGACTCAAATGGTGCATATAACGATCTGATAAATTTTGTGAGTTTTAGCCAATTTGCTGGGGTATCTGTCGTTGCAACCTTGTTCGTATCCAATTTATCATCTGAAGTACTCGAATATTTCACAACGATGGTCTGATCTTCTACCGCGAAAGTCTCGCCATCGTAAACCTTAGCCACAACTTTCCATGTTCCTTCTCTAAGTTTCACGTAAAATATCCACGTTTCTGAAGATATGCTCTGATTCACTCTAACAATTTTATCGAGATTACCATCGACTTCCCATCTCTCATGCTCCCACACCGCAATGATATGAGAATTAGAATTAGAAATATTTAATATTATTTTGTTTATATCCTTTATGGAATTTGCATCTCTTATATTTACTTTAATTATGTACATCTGTTCATTTTTGCTGACAACCAGATCCACCTCTGGAGGGGAATTTTTTACGGTAAATTTACCTTCTATTGCTGCTCCTGCGGCAGCCTGAGCTGGGTAAATGGATGCTATAATAACTGTTGCAGTTATCATCATCATTATTATTCTAACTATGTTCATCATCTATAGTTGGTTTGAAAGTACTTATACTTTGTTCATAGTAGTGATAATAATGAGATAGAACATGATAATAATGGGGATTATTATATCACAGAAAGTAAAATATATATACTATAAAATCGAAAAATTTTCAGAAACAGGGTAAAGGGGGTAGTATATGGTAGATGTGAAGAAGAAATGTGTAGGTGCAGTTCTAATGGTAGCAGTACTACTGATGGCATCAGTACTTCCTGCACTGGCAGCTACTACAGGCCAATCAAGTGGTAGCTTCGAACTGGGAAATGAAGCGCCACAAGTTGTGAGTGTCAACTTACTTTTGGAGGATGAAAACACAGATGCCAACAATCAGATGACTCCTCAGACAGAGTACGCATTGAAGATTGTAGCGTCAGATGCCAACGGCTACGGTGATATCAGCAAAATTACAGTCTACATATACTACGATGCCAATGGCGACGGGGCTGATGAGCCGGGCAGCGATAATCCACAGACTCAGGCCACATATCAATGGACCAGCAGCGGTGGTTGGACGTTTGTTGGACCTGCTGGAAGCACATGGGGAATTGATACAGCCGCAGATCAAAGCAGAGGCCCCGTAAGCACTACTACTACCACCGGAACCTGGTATCTGCATTTCATACCAGGCAAGGTTGCAACACAATCAGATGAAGATGACTCTAAATGGATTATCAAAGTAGTTGTTGAGGATGGCAACTCTGCAAGTGACAGCATGAAAGATACGGACAACGAAATGCAGTGGTACGGTGAAATTCAGGTAGATGATGGTTCATTCGACTTCGGCTCGGTTAACTTAGGTAGCTCGGATAACCCCATAACCACTCCAAACGATCACAATATAGACATAACGACGGTATCCAACGGACAGCACAAGATTCAGGCAAAGACAGATGCACAGTGGAGCAGTGGAGGCAACAACGTTAACGTAAATACTGTTAGTGAGAGTCCGGGTGCTGGAGAGATCACGATTGAACACTTCAATGCCAATGACGAAACTTCAGCAGCAATCGTTCAGACCAGCTATACAGATGTTCAGGGCTTGACATCAATCGGGCAGACCTCTGAAACCGGTACGACCAGCGAAATATACATGTGGCTCACTGTCGGTTCAGAGGGCATAATGTCAGGAACCTACACGGGAACGTACTACGTGCAGATAGCCAACGCATAAAGCTCTATGGGACATACTGCGTGCAGATAGTTAACGTTTCCTAAATTTTTTATATTTTTTGATTATTAAGTTTTTCAGTAAAATTTGATGGTGATGGTGTGAGGAGGGAACTAGGCTTAATTTTCATAGGAACTTTATTATTAATTATGGCAATAATCCCTTGCAGCGCTACAAAGGTCGCAATCTCAGGAGGCTTCTATTCACACAACTATGTACTTCCTCAGGGCGAGAGCATAAAAGGAGAAGACATGTACGTAGTGATTTTCAACAAGATGGACAGGCCTGTACTCGTCAACGTAACATATGAAGCTCCGGAGTTTATAAAGATCAATCTGTCTTCCACGGGATACTATCTGAACCCCAATGAGTACAGAAAGGTTTACGTCGAGCTTAAGGCTGATGAAGATGCAGTTCCGGGAAACTACACCGTCAAGGTTATAGCCATCGTGTACGAAACTGAAGGAGATTTGCCAGTCAAGGTCGTTGCCTCTGCTGCACAGGAGGCAGATGTAACCGTAACGGGTGAAAAAGCCTTCGTTGAAGTTGTGGCAGTCGATCCAGTGGGAAACATAGCAGAAGTTGCCCTGATCAAGCTTTTTAAAGAGAACTATGAAATTGCATCAGCCTATGGAAAGCTCGAAAAGAGAGTAACCCCGGGTAACTACACAGCTGTAGCCTATCTGCTTAATGAAGAGGCTGCAAGGAAAAGCTTTACACTTAAGCCAGACGAACACAAAAGGATTGAGTTGCTGATAAAAGCAGTCTACTTTGAAGTCTTCGATGTACTGCCAGCCAGAGATCAGGAAGGCAGGCTTGGTTATGCACAGGTAATTGCAGTTGTTAAAAACCTGTATATGGAATTGCCAAACACAACGATAGTTCTGCATGTAACAGGAAACACTAATGAGACAATTGAGATTTACAAAACTCCAAAACTCTTGCTCGAAAGAACTGAAGCGAAGTACAATTACATACCTGAAGGGGGCTGGAAGGACGGCAAATACATATTCCAGGCCAAGGTAATTTCGAATGGCGTTGTTTACGCAATATCTCCAAAGAAGGAGCTTGAAGTATCAGTCGCTAAACCTATAGAAAAGGCAATATCAGGAGTAGTTATAGCGATCGCATTGCTGCTGATACTGGCAGTGCTGCTGATACTGCTGCTTTTCAGAAGAAGAAAGAGAGAAAAGATTTTAGAAGAAATCTACGGAAACCTGAAGCGGTCCCTTGAGACCAGCCGGGAGTGCGTTGGAGATGTTAAAGAAATGAACGAAGGGTTGAAAAAATTCGTGTGAGGTGGGTGTGTATGGTAAAAATTGAAGAAGTTCTTGAAGTTGCAAAAGACTTGCTAAAAAGCGTTGATGATCTGAAAACTGAGATTAAGATACTGAAAGAGAATGTTTCGAGAGTGGAATCGATGGTGCTAACGAAGTTGCATGAAATGGATGCTGTAAAGAGAGAACTCGAAGAGATAAAAAATAAAATTGAAGACCTCAAGAAAGAGTAATCTGTCGAAACGACGAAACTAGCTATTGAACAACAAGAAATAACTCCTACCACACCTAAGACAGACCAAAAAGATAGAAGAAGAAAGTGGAGGTTAAAATTTTTCGATTTTATTTTTATTTTATTTCATTTCTTTTAAAGATTTGGCTAGGCAGTGTTCTAAGAATGATGTTCTAAGAATGATGATAACGATTATATACTTCATGGGATAAATTGAAACCATGGGTAATACTCATCATAATGATGAAAATAGAAGTCGAATCGAAAGTAAGCGTAATTCTTCAGGTGGTGATAAGGTTCTCATGAAATTGGATGAGATCGACATTTTAGTACTTAGAGTTCTTGCGGAAGATGCGAGGACAACTCTCAGAGAGCTCGCCGAGAAAACTGGCTTGGCAGTCTCAACAATTCACAGCAGAATAACTAAGCTTATTTCAGAAGGCGTGATCGAGAAATTTGCAGTGGTAATCGATCCTGAAAAGTTTGGATATATTACATCCTTTATCCTTCTCGACGTGGATACTGCAAAAACCAGAGATGTTTTAGAAGAGTTAGTGAAAAAAGAGTGTCTTCTTGAAGTGTACGAATCTTTGGGGAAGTTTAATATTGTTTTAAAGGTTAGGGTGAAGGATTTCGAAGCTTTGAGGAATTTTATCAATGAAATCTCGGAAATTGATGGTGTTATGGAATTTGAATGGTTTCTTACAACGAAAAGGTACAAGGAGGACACTTGGAAACCGGAGGTGGAATTGTGATTGTATCTCTTCTCACCTTGGCCCTTCTTTTGCTTGGCAGCGCACTCATAATTTATATATACGATGCCTATAGAAAAATCAATCAAAATTATTTGCTTTTACTTTCAGTAGGTTTCTTTGTTCTCGTGATAGGTGGAGCTTTACCAGGAATGCACAAGACGATCGGATTGAGTGTGGATGGTGATGCTGTGTTAATAATGTCATTGTTAATGCAGATGATAGGAATAATTTTGATATTTTACTCCGTTGTAAAATGAGACACAAAAAGATAGCAAAAAAGTGGCGATTGATATCGCTTGCGAGACAGATAGAAGAAGGTATAGCATACGAATTCTTAAGGAGAGCTTTAAATTTAAAAGAGGCATCAAAAATTCTTAACGAGGTCGCTTTTGAATGTGGTGAGAAAGAAAGAGAGAAAATCAGAAGAGCGTTGGGAACAGAAGATCCTGTTGATCTTGTTGAAACCATTTTAATGCTCTCAGGCGTCAAGTACAAGGTGGGAGAATATATCGAAATATATGACTGTTTTCTTCCAGCCTATGGATGCATACCAATGAAATCCGTATGTGAGTCCTTTCTTGAGGGTATTAGTCCAAAAATCAAACTTAGTGAAGGTATCTGCGAGAATAGGGGTAAATGTCTAATTATTATTCTCTAAATTTATTTTCAATAATTTATATTTTCGTAAACTTTTTCTCTTTTTCCCAATTCAACCGAAAGTTTTATTAATCATTATAGTCATAGTAGTAATTGTGAAGATAATAATGAGGAGGGGGTGAGAAAATGAAAAGTTGGATTAGAAAAATTAAAAAGGATGAGAAGGCTGTGAGCCCAGTGATCGGCGTGATACTGATGGTGGCAATAACAGTGATACTGGCAGGCGTGATTGCGAGTTTTGTCTTCGGTTTCGGGCAGAAAATGGGGACTGCAGCACCAAATGCACAACTTGTTTTGTCTGATGCTGTAGACGAACTAACATCGACTGGCAATGAAAACATATTCTACATGGACCACAATGGTGGAGATGCGTTGCCGTGCAAGGATCTAAGGATTCTGGTTTACTACAAGCAGACAGGATCACTATACAAGCAATTTGACTACGATGAGTCGAACGATTACTTCTACTCTTCAGATGGAATAACTGGATCAGGTATGGGTAGCAACGACCTCTTTGAGCCAGGAGAAAGAATAACATTTACTGAAGACGGCGACACTAACTGGGGTGCAGGAACGTACACAGTCAAGGTGCTCCACATACCCAGCGGAAACTTCATATTCACAGGTGATGTGACGGTTAGATAACCAAATCTTTAACTTTTTAATTTTTTGTAGCTATGAAGAAGGTCAAGCTTTTGTTCATCTGTTTAACTCTTTTAATTTTAGTATACCCGGTATCTGCTACAGCAATTTCACTTACAGGAGATGCTGATGCGGCACGGAACAGCAGGTTTAACGTAACTGTTAAAGTTACAGGTAACAACATTGGAGCTTTTCAGATATGTGTTCTGGTTCCAGAAGGTATAACTTTTGTAGATGCCAGTAAGGGGAGGGATATCAAAGACTGGGGTTTTTCGTATACCTGGATTGAGGGCTACGAGTACTATGGAGATGTCGGATACTCAGGGAGAGTAAAAATAATTGGTCTTGGCGATGCAATTAATGGAGAGCGAGAGGTAGGAGTCCTAACTTTTGTGCCAAAAAGAGCCAAAAATTTTACATTTTTGATAGATGAGCGAAATAGTAAATTAGTAGATCCTAATGAGAAAGAGATAAAAATAGATGAATTCCAAAATCACACTATTAGGGTTTACAGATATGGGGACATAAACATGGATGACGAAATTGACGTTAAAGATTTAATAAGGCTCGAAAAGATAATTCTTATGAAGGAAAAACGAACTGTCACATCAGATATCAATAACGATGGAGAAGTTAACATACTTGATCTGGTTAGACTAATCCGGGTGTTGATAAAATGATGATTCCCATTTTAGTTGCAATGGTATTAATTACATCCCAAGGCCAGATAAATGTAGGTGAGGAATTTAATGCATCAATTACTGTAACAGATGCCAATGATTTAGCAGCTTTTCAAATTGATTTGAGTTATAGTAATTTGGAAATTGTTAAAGTAAGCAGAGGAAATGCAATAAAAAACTGGTCCATATTCGATTTTGATACCATCTCTTCCAATAAAATTAGAGTGATTGCTGCTAAATTTGGAGAAGAATCTATTGGTGAAGGTGAAATATTAAATTTAGTCTTAAGAGCAAAGGAAAACACTGGAGTTCTGAGTTTAGATGGTATCCTTAGTGATTCCAATGGTAATAAAATTGATGCAATGTTCGGAAATTTAAGTGTGGATATATTAACAACCCAACCCGAATCGACTTATACACAACCTATTATTACACCGGTAATGGAAGAAAAAGGATCACAACCTAACGAAGTTGTTGAACACTGGATTGTCGGATATTGGTATGTCATCGTATTAATTTTAATTGGAGTTGGAATTGGGGTGTGGAAGTGGAGGACTTAGTCTATCAAAAAGCCAGCAAGAAGCTAAATTCTCCTAAGTAACTGGAGAATCTACCAGATCATAAAAACAAGTTCAAAGAAACTGGAAAAAATATCGGATTGCCAGCGTAACCCCATAACGATATCTAACGTTTCCAGAGCAATATGCCTGTAAAATAAATAAGAAAGGACAGGATTACGCATGAAACTGGGTTCTTAGCGATAATAGAGCAAAAGAGAATATTGATCCTCTGCTTTAGCGAGTTGAAAACAAATTCAACCAAGTTTCCCTCACCCGAAAGGTGTTGTGTTCGAATCCGAGGCTCTTCAAAAGCTTCGACAAGCTGTAGAGCTTCATCAGTATTTGGGTATATTCCCGCAGTAGGTAAGAACTTGATAAAAAGATTTTGTAGTAAGATAATTTCTGTGTTCATAATAATTAGTTCTTCCTCTCAAGGCTGTATACTATCGTTTTATCTATTGCTATGAGGTTTTTTCCTCAGTAGAGACGGCCAGTCTTTCGTCTGTTTCCAACTCCATAGCTAATATCTTTCACGCTGATCGGAGGCTTAATAGTTTTTTCACAGAAATAGGATAAAACAGCTGTTGCAGTAGATGTCTATCTCAACAGAGCATAGGTTAGCCAAATCATAGAAAGCAACACCAAGCTTCCAGATCAAATATTCTATGCAGTTACTTGACAGCCATAGGTAGAATAAACCCACTATTACTTTTCTCTGACCTTGAATAATTCCTTCCCAGCTCCAATACAAATTTATTCTGTTTGACTTTCTGCTATTCTGAGCTGATAGAGAGGTAGTAAATCTTACAGAAAAAAAAACATGACTGAAAAATTCAGAAGGATGCGGTAACCTTTTCGAGCCAGGAGAAAGGATAACTTTCACCGAATCCGATACTGACTGGCAGGAAACACGAGTGCTTCACATATCCGGCGAAAACTTCGCAGGTGGTGGGACAGGATGCCATAATAATGTCTCCACCTATATTGATTCGAAAACCATTTTCACTGAAACACCCACACCTTTTTTATACGTTTTATTGTTAAAACTGATACGGGTGGATGATATGGATGTTTCGCTTAAAGTTAATCAATCTTATTCGGGGGAGAGATCCTGTTAGGCTCTATCCAGCAATGTTAAAGCTTCAGGTTGGAGATGTCATAAAAAGACTTGTGGTACTCAAGATCCACAATAGAGGGATGCCAGCAGGTGATGTAATAGAACTGGCAGATTTAATGGAAGGTTATGTTGGCGTAGACATAGAAGCAATTTACAGAGCTAGTGCTAGGAGAGGACATGAGCTTTGAAAAGATTGAGCAGGTGTTAAAGAAGCCAGGAATAAGTAGAGCAATTCTCAGCTTTTACGGGAGATTTGAAGAAATGGCAAGCAAGTTTCGGCAAAGACCTTTGTCGGCTGGTGGAGATTCGGCACAAATAAGTGCGGATTATCTCGTGGGAATCGCTCTTTTTTTATTTGGAGTCACACTCGCCTTTACATATGTGCTCAATATTGCAGCTTTTCAGGAGTCAAACAAAAATCAGTACATCGCTGAGTCCATATCTGAGCTCGTTTTAGATTACCTGCACCAAAAGGATGCGTACAGAATAAACGCCATAAATACAACAAAGCTGCATAGCTTTCTTGCAAGTTCACATGAGCTTTACAGCCTCCTTAATCAGACTCAATTTCATGTTAATATTACCGTAAAAAATCTTTCTTCTCAAGTAATTGGAAGCGTGGGGGAACTTGCAGAAATTGAAGACTATGGATACGTTGAAAGGATAGCATTCAATTACGCGAATTCATCTGAAATATATATTATTGAGGTGAGAGTATGGTAGATTGCAGGGCACAGACCTTTACACTAGAAGCGGCAATAACAACCCTCTTAATAGTCTTAGTTATGTTATATATATCTCAAGCAATCCCGCTCACACCTCTGACATCTTCTGCTGCAAACGTCATGGTTGAAAATACCCTTGAGATGTATGCGGGAGATGTTCTCAATACTCTTACTTATGAGCCCATCTGCTCAGATATCTCGGCAGAAAACTTGAGCATACTGAAAAAAGCTTTACTAAGCTGGAATGGAGCTGTAATTGACGGTGGAGCGAGTAGTAGTGAATACGACACCTCTTTTGAGAATATATCCAATGCCCTGCCCCTCAAATACGTATTGATAAACGCTTTTGAGAAGAAAGGCTTAGCGTACAACATAGACATATACTACAAGGATGCTATCATGAGAAAACTCAGATTTATATATAATGGTCAACCATCTAACAACGCCATAATTGCTACCCAGGTCATTCCAATATATGACACAGACTACGAAAATGGAATCAAAAAGTACATTCCTGATATCGACAGCTCAAATCTCTACAATGTTCTCTATGTGAGATTGACAGTGTGGAGGATGTAATATGGAAAAGGGGCAGTTGATGATTTTGAGTGGGTTTCTGATTTTAGTGGGAATGGTTGCGTTTATAATTTTAGTTAATAATATGATTTATGTTCTAAATTCCCCTGCAATGGTGGATGTTTCTGAGAGAAATTCCATTGAAAGTCTCGAGTATTTGATACATAAAGCGGTTGAAGACGCAGTAGCAAACGCATCATATACTGTGCTCACACAAGGTGTGAATAACAGTGCTAAGGCTGAAGAAATACTGGAAAACGAAACAAAGACTTTTAAGAGATTTTTTAATATAATCGAGGAATATTACGGAATGGATGGAAAAGCCATTAACATTAGCATTTTGAAATTGAATTGTACGGCTTATAACGATTCCTCAAAAATAATTTTGATATTAGACACAGACGTTGGCCTGTATTACAAGGACGAGGACCTAAAGCTTTATAGGATGTTAAATGTAAAAGTAAAATCAGAAGTTGAACCGTGAGGGTGTAAGTGATGAATAAAGGTGTCTCTACAACTCTTGAGGCTATATTTTTGCTCTCGATCTCATCGATACTCATAGCTATTGTTCTAGTAAGTTTTTATGATGTGAGCAGTAGGGTAAAGAACGTATCTGCTAGTGAGGAAGCGTATAGTATTGCATCAAGAATAGCAAGGGATGTGTACTCTCTTGCTGTGTCTAATGCCACTTATGCCAAAAAAGAGCTAAGGATACCACATACCATAGGTGGTGAGCAGTACACAATAACCCTTGTTAATGAAACGCATAAGCTTATTGTAGAGAATAAGTATGTTAGAGTGGAGGTCCCTTTAAGCCCATATCTCAGCATTGGGGGTTCGCAGGCTAACAGCTACATGGCCTATCTGGTCGTGAATAATGGTGTCGTGGAGGTAAAAAATGAGTGAACTGATGGATTGCACCGGGGTTTCGGTACAAGTGGGGATGGTCTTACTTCTTTCGATATCTATAGTGGCCATCGGAGTTGTTTATATGGGAATTGGGCCAATAATTGATACGTACGTTGAATCAAGCCATCAGCGGGAAGTTATTTATGTGTTTGAGCTGATGAGGGAATCAATAATCAAGATTGCTAGAGGTGTACCCTCAAGGGTGATTGAAGCAAAGATGTTTGATGGGATGTACTTTATAAACTACACTGGATTTGTTTGTGTGAACAATACAACAGTACCCATATATTCGGTAATCTATAAAGGTGATGAGGAGATATCGCTCGAGAATGGAGCTATTTTCAGAAAAGCTGGTGGGAATTCTTTTATGGTTGAGAAGCCGCTGATTATACATAGCAATAACACAAGTGTAATAAGTGTAATCGCGTTGCATGGAGAGGGTTCAGTATCTGGGAAAGGCATTGTAAGGATAGTATTTACAAACCTTGGTTGCGATTACAGAACCATTACCAACAATACAATAGTCGTACACTCCGATCACTATTTGGAATGGAAAGAATACCTTGAGGAGGAGGGGTTTGAGATCGTAGATGTATACAACAAAACTGTTGTAGCTTCTACGCAGTCAAACTTAATATTGCTAAAGATAGTAAATGTAAAAGTAAAGTTGCGGGGGGGATGATATTTCATCGGAAGTACTTGGATGGATATTGGGCTTTGCCCTGCTCACCAGTGCCGCACTATACATATATATGATTTCCTCGCCAACCCTGACTTCATTGTATGAGGCGAATGCGATTGAAGTTGCAAAAACCCAGATGTCACTGCTTGACTATGCTGCAAGCAAATCCTCTCTTGGAGGATCCCCATCTCAAAAAGTAAAGCTGAGTTTAAACGGGGGTAGCTTAATTGCTGAAAATGGTGGAAATTGGCTTGAGATTAACGCTGTTTTAGCAGATGGTACAAAAATTAACATTTACAATGACACACTGGGAAGGGTGATTTATGTCAGGGATGATACAATTATAGGCTACGAGTGCGGCGGAGTTTGGATGGAGGATCTGGTAATATCTCCTCCAGAGTTTCATTATGTGGTGAATACCTTAACTTTCCCCATAATTAAGGTAGTTAACAACTTCTCCATTAGTGGACAAGTTATTGAAATTCCGATCATATATCAAGGAACTGTGACATACTATCCAAATAAAAGTGTGAGTGAAAATCTGGTTAATCCAATAATGTGTGATCACATAGAGATCAAGTTAACGAGTGACTTTTACAAGGCTTGGGCAAAGTATTTTGAGGAAAATGCGGATGTATTGGTATATGATGAGAACAAAACCATCGTGCTCGAACTTGTCGCCGATTGGAGGAATCAGCAAATCCAGTTTACCTACCTTGAAGAGGGAATACCAATAGGAAAGATCAATACCAGCAATTCAACCCCTTTTAGTACTCTAATCGTGCATCTCGAAGATTTAAGACAGGATCTTAACCTCCCGCTCTATACCGACACCGGCTTGTATGAACTCTGCATATCTTTCAAAAAGACGAGTGGGGGTAACGATGTAAACTATTTAGTTGTGGCTTTCATTGATAACGTTAATGATACTTATGAGAGCTGGGTATCTACCAACCCGATTCCATGGAGTAATAATAGTCAGAACATAGATCTGTTAAACAATAGTATTTCCATGGAGTACACGAATCAGCTTCATGGAGTTAACGTTTACGGTATTCAGGGAAAAAAATTTGTCAATCCGACAGTTACTTGGGGGAATGATGTGGACTTGCAAGAAGAGGTCAATCCGGTAACTGGAGAGTTTGAGAAGGGCGATATAAAAGGCCTAGGAGACATCGTTCAGCATTACTTCTGGGTTATTGCAACAAAATCTGATACTTCAATTAGGCTTAAGAGACCTGCCGGGCAGGTATATGAGAAAGGATACAATGAAGAAAGTTCCTGGCTATATTTTGATGCGGATACTGGGGGAGGTATAGGCTTTTTACACGTGAACGAACACAAAATTAAAATTGGATTTTCAGATTAGTATATTAAAAAGCACATACGCCACAGTTAGCATGATGAGTGAGTGTTTTATGCCTGAAGACATGCTACCCTCTCCCATAACCCCGGCAACAATTCCTGCAAAAAGTCCCTGAAATATGGCAGCGTGCATAAAGATGTTTTTGTAAAAATCAACGTTTAGCCCTACTGTCATAAAAGACGTTCCGGATGACACCTGAGCGCTCTCTGCTAATGTCGATAGAAATGTTGAGGAGACTATATAAACTATTCCAATAAACACGAAGAAGGAGATGTATATTATTATAACATACATGAGCATACTTGAAAGCCTCTCCCTTCTTAAAAGCTCAGCATTGCTTGCATCCTTGGCTGAGATCATCAACACTTCGGTAACTTTGCCGGTTGATTTTAGAGACTCATTTAGCAAAGTTACGGTTCTTGAAAGCTCAAATATCCTCAACCTGTTCGCGAACCTAATGAGGGCATCACTCAAGCTCATCCCCCAGTCCAGATCTGCTTTTATCTTTTGAATTTCCTCTTTCAAAGGACTTGTATCTGTCTTTGCTATCATCGCTATGGCTTTGTATATCGGCACCCCACTCTCATTTGCTGCGGCAACTCTGTTGAGGAATATGGGAATCATTTTTAAGTGTCTTCTAATTCTCCTCTTCTTAGCTTCATAAAATGCGGTAAAAGGTGTGAATATAATCACGATAGCCAAAAAAATGTAGTCATCTATTGTAAAGAACCAGTCCATGGATACAGTAGTTGGAGGGTTTTGCGTAACACCATACACAACAAATAGAATGCCAGGTGGTAATGAAAAAACGAGGGAGTAATATGGTTTTCTCCTTATGATTCCAAATGGATTTCTTAAAACCTTTTTTATCTTCCATAACTTTATTTTCCTCTCCAATTTTTTTATATCATCTTCATAACCATCCTTTCTACTTTCCATAAGGTAAATATGACTCTCTTTTAGCTCTGGTGGTTCTCCCTCTTCAGCCGGACTAAGTAACTTTATAACTATTGCAAACATGAAAGAAGCAAATGGGATTATGATGTATATTACAGCGTAAAGTATCAGTTCGCTTCCTTGCCCCATCATAGCCATAACCGTTTGAATTATGATCAAGAAAAGAGGGCCAGCAACAAATGCGGTTATGTAGCTTTCTGCCATTAAGCCCAGGAAATCCAAGAAGTTTTTCTGATTTTGTCTCGCCTTCTCAAGATAAAAATCTGCCCTCTCTTCCAGATACCTTGTAATGTCTCCACCGCTGTCTATTATTGTTATCAAGCCGTGTAAGAACTCCTTGAAGTTCTCAGAAGGTGAAAACTCTACTGCATCCGATAAAGCCGTTCTTAAATCTTTACCCAATAATTCGATATCTCTTATTATCCTCGAAATTTCCTTTGAAACTTCTCCGTATATTTCCTTATAACTTGCTAGCGAGTTAAAGATCCGAATTACGTCCATTCCTCCCAAGCTTAGTGAGTACATAAAGGTTATAGCATGTGGTAAAACCTTGTCAATCTTGTTTTTCCTGTCGCTTATGATTGTTGAAGGGTAAATAAGGAATAACAGAGAACCTAAATAATAGAATATTATCGTCATTAAAATAACAACTACTCCCGAAAAAACAAGTGATTTATACGCGATCCAATAACTGTAGAAAGGCTCTGGAACAACGATGGGAAATTTTAGAATGTCTGAGGCAATTAAAAAGTATGCTAGGATCGAACCCACAATAGCTCCAAAAATCGCAAATATGAGTGATACCATTTTTGCCGTAGCTATGTACATCTCAGGAGGCATTGAAATCATAGCTTTGTGGAGAGACACTTCTAATTCGTAATATTTCTGCCTGTTTCTTTGAATACTTCTACCAAACAGCTTGTATCCCAGGTATGTGAGGTAATTAGCTTTCTTGAACATATTAGACTATCTCCATCTTTTCAAGCACTTTGTCGGGCCTGCTTTGGTAAGCGTGTATAATGTCACTTACACTTTTGAAATCCCTTATGTTGTGTTCGACCATAAATTCCAAAACTTGCCTTCTCCGTTTGAGCTCATCTTGTAATTCTGCATTGCTCCATCCCCTGCTCTTCCTTATTTCTTCCAAAGCCTTGGAGTGCCCAACCAGTAACTGCTTATCTTTAACACTATCCCACTGAAAAACCGTTGATGTTCTAAGCATCTTCGTATGTGGGTCCAGATCAACTATTTCTGCTATCTCGATGTTTTTTCTTACTCGTTTACCTCCAACATACGTTTGAGCTTGAATGCTTATAATGTCTAAAGCTTCAAGCATTGGGCGAGGGACCTCAATAGGGGGGCTTTCTAAACGATGTATCGCCCCATTAACGCTATCAGCATGCAAAGTTGAATAGGTGGTATGTCCAGTAGCCATAGCTTGGAATAAAGTTAACGCCTCTTTTCCTCTGACCTCACCAACTATTATGTACTCTGGTCTCTGCCTTAAAGCAGCCCTAAGTAAATCGTACATATCTATTACGCCTTTCTCTCCAAATGCTTCTCTAGTTACGAGGGGGATCCAGTTTTCATGGGGTAGCATAAGTTCCCTTGTATCCTCGATTGTAACGATTTTCGCCTTTCTTGGAATGAAGAGGGAGATTGCATTCATCGAAGTCGTTTTACCGCTTGCAGTTCCACCAGCAAAAATTAAGCTCTTCTTATTTTCGATACAAAGCCATAAGTAAGCCATCTGCTCTGATGAAAATGTTTTCCAGACTATTAAGTCAATTGGTGTTACTGGCTCATCTCTGAACTTCCTTATTGTGAATGTAGAACCGTGATCAGAGACCTCTCTACCTAATGTCATCTGTATTCTGCTTCCGTCTGGTAATGTAGCATCAATCATGGGCTCTGCAATACTTATGTGCTTACCACTTTGTTGAGCTAGTTTAACGACCAGAGTATCAAGCTCTCTCTCATTGAACCTCAAGTTAGTTTCTATGTTGGCATAATTTCTGTGAAATACAAAGACTGGTTTATCATATCCATTGCATGAAATATCCTCTAAGCTTCTATCCATCATAAGTGGAGTTAGCTTATTGTAGTAAATAAAATCTCTAATTATATAATATAAAATCTTGTAATAAGATTTTACGTCCAAATTTATTCTCATATCTTCTATAAGACTGTCAATGGCATTCTTCAAAATTTCCTCTTTCATCAGTTTCCCAGTACCTCTCTCAAGCTCTGTCACTTCCAAGATGTACCCAAGATCCAGCTTTAGCTTGTTTAAAACTTCAATTTCAACCGGATTTAGCTCAGGCTCTACCACAATATACCTGTAATCATGCAACTCGTCGTTGTATATGATGTAGGCTTTACTGAACGGTTCCTGAATCCAGTATTCTTCAACTATCCTCCAATCTTCTGGCAGAGAAAATTCTACAAGATCTCCATGTATGGATGGATCGTAAGCCTCAACGATCTCTCTCTTAATAATGCCCTTCTTCCGTCTTCTACTTTTGAAAACTTTTTCGAGTTTTTTCGCCTCTTCTATAGATTCCATTGCCTGCCTCTCATACTCTTCAATAGATTCTTCTGCATCATCTTCCTTTCTTTTTCTCTTTAGGAGACCCAGCATACTCACATAAATTTGATCTGCATTTCATTTAAGCTTTTTTGACCATAAGGTTTGGAGTAACAGCTCATAATCATAAATCAGAACTCTTCAGCCATTCAGAAATTAGAAATTACAACTTCATGCAACCATGGAGACAGGCTCCACCAGGAGTTAAAAATAACTCCAAGGGCTTTTGGGAAGGATAGGAGGTTGCCAATAACGAACAGATACGTTCCATGGGATTGATTTAATAAAATTATAATAAAAAAGTTTGTGAAATTCTTACAAGCTTTCCATCTTTTTCTATACAGAACTTTGCAAAACCAGGTTGGATATCTCTGATATAGCTCTGATCAACTCCGATAAGATACGTTTCCTCGCCGAAGCTAACATACTCTTCCTCTTTTTTAATCCTCAGAATGACATCGTAGAACCTCTGAATTAGATTGTCCACGTGCCTTTCGTATACGTTGTCGGGTTCAGGAGCAAAGAGGGTAATCCACTTGGGTAGGATATCGAATATTCTTAAAATGCTGCTTAGAGTGTTTGCACCGTAGAGAGCGGGTATGAGGTGTGTTCCATAACATACGAGCAGATCGTCGTTTTTTAACTTACTCAACAGATCCTCAAGTTCTGAGAGGGTTTCCTTCGGATTTCCGTAAGGTACCTGCTCATAAAGTCTACCAAAAGGTACGTCTTCACTAAAACCAATCTTTATAATGCTCGCATTTCTAAGAATTTCCACTATTTTTGGAGATTCTTCTTTGAAGGATAAGTAAGCATTTTCAAGCCACCTACACATGGTGTCCGAGAAAACGACGAATATTTGTCTTTTTGAGGAGAAACATGGGATTACATAATGAAAGAGGAGTTTCAGCATTGGATATCTAGAATCGAAGACGATTCGAGTTTTCAGATGTTCAAGCTTTTTAATAAGAGGCAAAATGTATTCGTTCGAGGTCATCATCCACCTCTCGCAAGTTTTTATTAAAATTGAATTTTTGAGAGTTTTAAAAACTTTTTTAATACTATTGCTTAATAATTGTGAATTTTTTGCTTGTCATTCACAGATTTTATGAAATATGGTTAAAAAATTAATGTTAACTTGAATCGCATCAACCTTCGGTGATTTACGTACTTGAAGTAAAGGGTGTGAGGATGAGCAATCTGCCCTGAGTGCGAGGGTTGCCTTATGAAAGATTACAAGAGAGGTAATACTGTATGCGAGAAATTTGGGCTTGTTGATGAGGAGAGCTGTAGTCGGCAACAGAATGGAATTGAGAAAGAGGGATGAGTGGCTTTAAACAAGAACAGGATCACCTTTGACTTATACAATCTATGACTTCGGTCTTGCAACTGAGATAGGAATAATAAAGAAGAAAAAGAATTCATCTCCCCGTCGCTTGCAAGATCCCATGCGTGTGAGCGTGGGGATACGTAAGGGGAGGCGGGTAGGTCATTAAGCTTATTCAGAGAAAGTAATAACGACCTCTCTACAGTTGTAAGGCTGGACAGCCCGTAAGGGCTGGTGTAAATGAAAGTAGCCCGTGAGTCCCATGAGGATAACGGGTAGTGGCCGTGTGAGCTGGCCTGTGGGGATAAGGTTGCCACTGAGCAATAAACTCCACGTGAAGCTCCATCTGTAGGAGGGTGGAGTGGTTCACCGAAACATTTTTTCGTCTCATAAGCCTTGACCTTGATAACTATAACCTGCAAAAAACTAAGATTTGAGGATTAATTTCTTGCTGTCAAGCGATATCCCTGGATGTGTCTATCTCTATGCCCTCGCTTATGTAGAATCTGAAGGTCTCTAACATTGGTTGCTTGTTTCTAATCTTTGGAATTGAAAGTCTGCTTAATATTTTGTCTCCAATCCTCTCGCTATCTATATCGAGAATGACATCACATATATCCATGACTGTGTAAACTAAATCTATGGGATGTACGTTTTTCAGCACATAAATGTAAAACAAATTTCCTGTTTGCTTAGAGGCAATGTATAGTTTGTTTAACAACCACTCTTTTAAACCTCTGCTCACATCGAGTTTTAAAAAGAAGGACATCGAATCAAAAATTACATTGTATTCTTTACCGTCCTGCAATATATTGTTAAGCTGATGTTCAATAAAGTCGAAGATCTCTTTATCTCTGTATCTGTCTTCAATAATGAAGTGTCCATATTCGTTAAGATAGTACTGGCTGAATACATCTATAAATTCAACATCAGGATCAAAACCCATTGCTAACATGTTTTGCTTGATATATTCGGATGGTCGAGATGTGTTAAAGTAATACGTTTTTCTAACTGAGGCGAATTGGTACAGAAAAGCTTCGGGCATACTCATTGGGTTTGCATATACACAAACTAAACTCCCCTCGGGCAGTCCACCATCTAGTCTTCTGTCAAGTAAGTGGATTCCAGTCGGTATGCTTTTAACCATCTGTTGCTGTTGCATTATCATTATAATCACATAGTTGTACTTTATTGCTATTAATTTTTTCGCTTGTGTGGTGTGGCTGTGGAACTCAAGGTATTAAAGTAACAAGAACGACTGGGTGTACTTTTTTCTAGACCATTCAACGAGTTTGCCTATCATAGCTTACCCATGCATGTCGCAGAGCCTACAACAATGCCTCCAAGCGTGCATATATATCCTGAAATCGTGAGGTGTTTTGGTCCGCTTAGTATCGCTTCCCAAAAAAATTTATCTCATCAGGTATTAAAAAACACAATGGATGTATGTTTCGTTTTCCTCGAATCATCACTGGAGGTAATTCCTGAGGAGATTTCATCTCATCCAGTAATCAAAAAAGAGGAAAGGAAAAGAGGGAAAAAAGCGAGTGAGATAATCCTTGACGATTCCAAGCATCACATCGCTATGAAATCCCTGCCGAACAGAGAAAAGCGGGGAAGGCCCGATATAGTCCATTTCTGTCTGCTTTCGGTTTTGGACTCTCCCATCTCGAAAAAGGCAGAGATTTATGTCCACACGATCAACGATGAAGTCATAAAATTTGAGAACTTTGTCAGGCTTCCGAGGAACTATAACAGATTTGTTGGATTGATGGAGAAGCTCTTCAGGGATGGGGTAATTGAGAGCAATGGAAGAGTGCTGATTCAAATACTCGACATCGATTTTGAGGGCTTAATCGATAAACTATCCGGCAGAAAGTTCATTCTTTTTACAGAAAAAGGCAGAAAGATAATGCCAGATATGAGAGGATCCACGATATTCATCGGAGCATTTCCACATGGAGATTTCGATGCAGGTATTATGGAAGTTTTGATGGAATCTAGCATAGAGATGGTTTCTTTAGGCGATGAAAGCTATTCGAGCAATTATGTAACAAATAAGGCGATCTGTTTTCTCGAAATGGGCTGGGTGGGGTAGATGAAAGAGTTTGAGTTCATTGCCATAGCCAGAGATCTGTTCAAAAGCAGGAAAAAAGAAGTTGTTTACGGAGCAGGAGATGACGATTGTGCTGTGATAAAGCTGAACGACAGATACCTTGTGTTATCTTCAGATATGCTCCATGAGCAGTCCGATTTCCCGAAAATAATGACTCCTTTTGAGATAGGCTGGATGAGTGTTGCGGTTAATTTTAGCGATCTCGCTGGGAGTGGCGTCAAGCCAGAATACTTCATCTTCGATATTTGCCTGAGAGAGGGGATCGAGGATAGTTTCGAAGAAATCCTGAAAGGTGTCAAAGCCTTATGTGATAGGTATGATGCCGAGGTTGTTGGAGGAGATGTGGATTTTGGAGATGAACTGTTTATCGTTGGATTCGCTTTGGGATTTTCTGACAGGGTTGTGGTTCAGAGTGGTGCTAAAGCGGGAGACAGGGTTTACATCACCGGCTTAACCGGAAAATCCCAGTTGGCACTGGAGTACTATTTGAAAGGATATGATAGAGAAGAGATTCCCTTCGTTAGCTCGCTCGTGATGCCAGAACCAAAGGTAAAAGAAGGTCTAATGCTCACCCACACAGCCAACTCCATGACAGACATAAGCGATAGCCTGGCAGTCTCCCTGCACAACATAGCGAGCAGGAGCAATGTTTGCATAGAAATAGAGGCTATGGACCTCTCGGAGTTGCTGGAGTTCGTGGACTACGATAAAGCTCTGGAACTGTTTCTGTATGGTGGAGGTGATTTCGAGCTTGTTTTCACGAGCGACTCTGAGCCTGAAGTTGGTATTGAAATCGGCAGGGTCAGGGAAGGTAAGGGAGTTCACATCCTGGATGATATAAAGCGTACAGTTGAGTTCAGAGGGTACAGTCACTTCTAAAGCTGTGATATGGGATAAAAAAGATATCTAAAGCGTGTTTGTTCTTCCCACTGGATAGTAAGCGATTTTAGATAAATATCCGATGTCTATTCTACCGTTGTCGTTGAAATCGACTTTGGATCAAAACAGAGCGTAGCTCTACAATCTAGAAGAGTGCAAAGCTGAGGTGATCAATCCACCCCAGCAAAAAACTTTTTCTCTGGTAAAATCTATTTTCGTTCATGTCCAAGACCTATAAGGGAGTTGTTCTGGAATTCTATCATGGGGATATTACGAAGCTTGAGGTTGATGCAATCGTCAATGCAGCGAATACGAAGCTCGTGATGGGTGGTGGGGTTGCTGGAGCCATAAAGCGAGCCGGTGGAGTTGAAATAGAGAAAGAGGCTGTAGCGAAGGGCCCAATAAAAATTGGGGAGGCTGTAGAAACAACAGCCGGGAGGTTGAAAGCGAAGTATGTGATCCATACACCAACGATGGAGCTTGACTTCAAAACGGATGAGAACAAGATAAGGCTCGCGATGAAAGCTGCTTTGAATAAGGCTAAAGAGCTTGACATTAGATCCATCGCTTTTCCGGCACTGGGTACTGGAGTTGGTGGTTTCTCGAAGGCTGAAGCGGCGAAGATAATGATAGAGGAGATCAAAAAGGTGATTGACGAGGGAACGAGCCTTGAAAGGATCGTTCTTGCAGATATAAGTGCTGAGCAGGTTGAGGAATACCGAAAGAAGGCGGAGGAACTCCTATAGAGTTTTAGAAACATATTAATTTTTTGGATCCTACCATGTTTATGGATTTCACGCACCTCGATGAATCGGGAAAGGTTAGAATGGTTGACATCTCTGAGAAAAAGGATGTTCTCAGGATTGCAGTTGCTGAGGGAAAAATTAAGCTGAAAGAGGAAACCATTCATGCCATTGTTGAAAACAGAGTTGCCAAAGGGAATGTTCTGGCAACGGCAATAGTTGCCGGAACCTTGGCTGTCAAAAAAACACCTGAGTTGATTCCGATGTGTCATCCTATCCCATTAACTCAGGTTGAGATCGATTTTGAGATCGATGATCATATTAAGGCTATTTGCAGAGTAAAATCGAGAGGTAAAACGGGAGTTGAGATGGAAGCTCTAACGGGTGTTACCACCGCTTTGCTTACGATATGGGATATGGTAAAGTCGATGGAGAAGGATGAGAGTGGAAACTATCCGGAAACTGCAATCCATGACATCAGGGTTGTGAGCAAGGAAAAGCTTGAAGAGTGAAAGGTGAGGGTTGTGAGAGCTCAAATCGCAAAAATACTGAGGGATAGCGGAGTTGAGCCATACACAGATGCCAGTGGATACGTCTTCGATGAAACTCCTGAAACAGTCAGGATCGAACCATGCAGAGATGTAATTGTTGTTAAGCCAAGAAATACAGAAGAGGTTGCAAGAGTAATGCGGATTGCCTATGAACATAACATTCCTGTTTTCGTAAGGGGTGGCGGAACGGGCTTGAGCTGCGGAGCGGTACCAACAAAAACAGGAATAGTCCTCTCAACCGAAAGGATGAAGAGGATAGAGGTGGATGCTGAAAATCTGTGTGCTGTTTGCTCTGCTGGAGTTACCCTCGGCGAGCTGATCAACGCTGCTGAATCAAAGGGTTTGAGCTTCCCACCTCATCCGGGAAGCGAGTCAGCAACTGTTGCCGGGATGGTTGCCACAAATGCTGGTGGAGTCAGGGCGATGAAGTATGGGGTGATGAGAAACTATGTGATCGGGCTGAAGGCTGTTCTCGCGGATGGAGAGGTTCTGAGCCTTGGCGGGAAAATGATCAAGAACAATGCTGGCTACAACCTGATGCACCTGCTCATTGGAAGTGAAGGAACTCTCGCGATTATAACCGAAGTCGTGCTGAAGCTTTTACCCCCTTTCAGGGAAACCCTAACGCTCGCAGTACCGTTTAGATGCGTCGAGGATGCCATCAGAATTGTGCCAAAGATAATGATTGAGAGCATGCCATTGGCTCTGGAGTATATCGAGGGTGAGGCTATCACATATGGTGAGAAAGCGAGCGGTAAAAGATGGCCTCCGAGGGATAAAGCGAATCTTATGGTTATCCTCGATGGAGACAGTAAGGATGATTTGATGAGAAAAGCTGAAAGGGTTGCTGAGATTTGCGAGAGAAGTAATGCCGTTGATGTCTTCGTAGCAACTGGCAGAGAAGAGAAGGATTTGCTTGCTGTGAGAAGCCTGATATATGAAGGAATCAAGAACGATCTGATCGAGATACTCGATGTTTCAGTTCCAGTAGCCAAAATACCGGAATACATAAGGAAATGTAACGATGTGGCTGAAAAAATGGGATTCAAGGTTATCAACTACGGGCATGCGGGAGATGGAAACATACACCAGCACCCGATGAAGCGGGTGGGCTGGGAGAAGGATTATGAGGGGCTGAGAATGAGGTTCTTTGAGATAGCATCAGATCTCGGTGGAACCATAACTGGAGAGCATGGTATTGGTGCCCTGAAAAAAGATCATCTGAAACACTTTATCTCAGAGAGAGAATATCGGATAATGCAGGAGATGAAGAGGATATTCGATCCAAAAGGCATCCTTAACCCCGGAAAGGTTGTTGACCATGTTCGTTAAGCTCTCCTACGATAGGGGAACGATAATCGCGAAGGGTGATGTGCACATACCCTTCGGAAGTTTCGATGAGAGAGTTGGTTGTTATAGAGTTTTAGCATACAAGTACCGTGATCTGGTAGAGTACCTCAACCTGTCGGGAATCGAGTACGAGGAAGAGGTTTTCGATCCCCCGCCAACACCCTTCTTCGATGCAGAGTTTGAGCTCAGGGATTATCAGGAGGAGGCTGTTCAGAAGTGGATGGTGGACAGGAGAGGGGTTGTGGTTCTGCCAACCGGGGCAGGCAAGACATATGTTGCGATGGAGATTATAAGAGAACTGAATGTTCCAACTCTCATTGTGGTTCCAACCCTCGACCTCATCGACCAGTGGATGGCCAAACTATCCATTTTCGGAGAGATTGGAGAGTTCTCTGGAAGAAAAAAGGAGATTAAAGCTATAACTATATCAACCTATGATTCTGCATACATTAACGCTGAAACTCTCGGCAACAAATTCCTGCTTATTGTTTTCGATGAGGTTCATCATTTACCCTCTGAGAGCTACAGGGTGATTGCCGAGATGAGCTGTGCGCCATACAGGCTTGGTTTAACGGCTACGATGGAAAGAGAGGATGGACTGCATAGTTTGCTGCCAAAGCTTGTGGGTGGGAAGGTTTACGAGGTAACTCATGACCAGATATCGGAGCATTTGGCACCCTTTACAATAAAGAGAATAAAGGTTCCGCTGAGTGAGAAAGAAAAGGGGGCGTATGATCAACTATCCAAGAAGTTCAGGGATTATTTGAAGAAAAAGGGTATGAAGCTAACATCCATGGATGACTTTCGAAAAATAGTGATGCGAACAGGATTTGACAAACAGGCTTATGAAGCTCTGAAGTCTTGGGAGGAAGCAAGGAAAATTGCCTACAACTCGAAAAACAAGCTCAAAGTGTTGAAAAATTTGTTGCAGAGGCACAGAAAGGATAAGATAATCATATTCACGAGGTACAACGATCTCGTTTACAGGATTTCGAGGCTGTTTCTGATTCCGGCGATAACATACAAAACTGATCAGAGTGAGAGGAAGGAGATACTGAGAAACTTCAGGAGAGGTATTTACAGGGTTATTGTAAGCAGTCAGGTTCTTGATGAGGGCGTGGATGTCCCGGATGCCAACATCGGCATAATTATGAGCGGTAGCGGGAGTGCTAGGGAGTACATTCAAAGGCTAGGCAGAATATTGAGACCTTCAGGAAAGAAAGCGATTCTTTATGAGATAGTCTCATCCGAAACCTCTGAGGAGAGGGTATCGCGCAGAAGGAGGAGGAAACTAAAGAACAAGTAGAGATTGACATGTAAAATTTGTATATCTATTTCTCTCCAATAGATTAATATTTAATCGATATTAGATATTTACCGTGCTTCCGAAAGAGTACCTTGATGTGAGAAAGATCAAAGGAAAAATTTACCCGAGATTTGTGGATTTCGAGTGGTTCGACATCGCGAAGAAGGTAATTTCCATCTATGCCAAAAATACAGGAAACAAGCTGAAAAAAGCCAGGAATGAGGTTAAGAAGATCGAAGATTCCGAGAATTACAAGAAGATAAGGGCTTTTGCGAGGATAGTTGAGAGGGAGATCGATTTTAAAAGTCCGACCACCCTCAATCCTTTAGAGGTAAGAAAGCTCCTGTTCTCTAAGGGCCCTGTTACTACTGCCAGCGAGAGGGAGAAAGTTATAGAAGAGGTTGCGAGAAGGTTTGGAGTTGATAAGAGGGAGATAGAGCTATCGATGTTTGGAGATATGGAAGAGGACAGCATAATTGACGGGGTAAAGGTGGATCCTGAAACCCTGCTTATGAAGTACAACCTTTCGCTCCTGCAAACAACGCTGATGAACGCAATAGCAGTTAGGTTCAGGGTGGAAGATAATCACAAGAAAGTCTTCTCCGGAATAAAGAGGCTTGGGCTGATGTACGAGATAGAAGATGAGTTCGTCAGGCTGACAGGCCCGGCATCCATCCTGAAGCAAACGAAGAAGTACGGAACGGCTTTTGCAAAGCTAATACCCGCAATAGTAAACTCGAGATTATGGGTTATACATGCCGAAATTCTTGATTATGACAGGATATACAGAATGTCAATCAGCAGTGAGGATGGGGTGATGTTTTACAGAGAAAAGCTCAGCATGGATTTCGACTCATCGCTGGAAGAGGAGCTCTACAGCAGACTGATATGCTCAAGAAGGGATCTTGAAATTGTAAGAGAGCCATCACTGGTTTCTGTTGGTGGGTTTGCCTTCATCCCTGACTTCAGAATTAGAAGAGGGGACAGGGAGATATATATAGAGATCGCTGGTTTCTGGACAGAAGATTATGTGAAAAAGAAGGTGGAGAAAATTGAGAGGGCCAATATACCGCTGCTGGTTGTTGCAAGGGAAGAAATAGCAGAGAAGCTGAAAAGCAGGCATGTGATCCGTTTCAAAAATAAACTGCCATATTTGAAAATCCTGAAGTTCATAAACGAGTACTTCGCTGACAGTGGTGGCAAAAACATTATGAAAGCTGAGGGAGAGGTGCCTGAGAAATACCTGAGATATAAGGACTGGTTTGTAAGCATCGACTTTATTGAGTACTGCAAGAAATGCATAGAAGAAGGTAGAGTAGAGGAGGTTGTTGAAAAAGAGGGCGGGAGTATAGCGCTGGAGTATCTTGGCTACAAGGTTGTTTGGGACGGACTGTCAGATTTCAGGATAGTAAGGGTGCATGATGATTAGCTCTTGAACTGCATGTTGGCGTTAGCTTTATTTAGAATTCGGGATAGAGTTATTTAGAGTTGTGTTAAAAGGTGGAGGTAGAGCCATGATTCCTGAAAGGATGTTAAAAGCTTTGAACAGGCAGATAAATGCTGAGTTCTATTCTGCATACCTTTATCTGTCAATGGCAACATACTTTGAGAGCATCAGCCTGAAAGGCTTTGCCAACTGGATGAGGGTTCAGGCTAAGGAGGAATTAATGCATGCTATGAAGTTATTCGACTTTGTGGTTGAGCGAGGTGGCAGGGTTAAGCTTGACGGGATCGAAAAACCTCCAAGCGAGTGGAAATCCCCGCTCGATGCGTTTGAGGCTGTTTACAGGCATGAGGTCAAGGTTACATCCATGATAAACGAGCTCGTGGATCTGGCACTGGAGGAGAAGGATCATGCATCCTATGCATTTCTGCAGTGGTATGTGATGGAGCAGGTTGAGGAGGAAGCATCTGCTGATGAAATCGTTCAGAAGCTGAAGCTCGTCGGGGATGAAAAGAGCGGTCTTTTCGCCATAGATCAGGAACTGGCAAAGAGGCAGTTCACGGAAGTACAGCAATAATTGCCGGGTGTTTACTTTGAAGCAGAGGATCGCAGAGATCGTTAGGGGTAGAAGATACGAGGAGCTTCTGGAGCTCAGCCATAAAAGGGGTCTCAAGAAGGTTGCAACCTCCCTGATATCCTTTCTTTATCTGGATGAGCTGATGGTTTTCCATTCTGCTGAAGCGATTGGTGTCGTTTGCAGAGAGATTGAAAAGAGGGATGACGAATTTGTAAGAAACATTCTCAGAAGGCTGTTCTGGCATCTGAGCGATGAATCTGGGGCTTACTGTAAAGGAGCCCCGCTTGCTATTGGAGAGATTGGAAGAAACTGCCCAGTAGCTTTCGATAATTTCAGGAACATGCTGCTAGCTTTACTCAGAAATGAGGAGGTTGAGAAGAAGTATGTTCTGTATGCGATTTACAGAAGTGCGAGAGAGATGAGGTCAGCCTATCCCGATCCTGTTGAAGAGATAAAGCCATATCTGAGATATAGTGGAGAGATAAAGGCGTATGCCATTTTAGCCCTCATCGCACTGGGTTATATACCTGAAATTGATGCCGATGAGAGGGTTAGGATATATATCGACGGAGATTTCAGGGAGATAGCTTTGGTTGAGCTGAAAAATTTTGTCAATCGTGAGAATGTTAAGTAACTGGAAACCGTATTGAGGTTTTGAATTTCTCTGGAGAGCTGAAAATTGGATGCAGTATCACATCAAATCAATAATCGTCTCAACACAAAACCAAACAACATGCGCCGGCCGGGATTTGAACCCGGGGCAAGGGCTCGGCAAGCCCTGGTGTTTCCAGTTATTTTTGGATTTTGAAGGCTTTTAAGGCTTTTTTCGAGTAACTGAGACAGATTAATCTTGTTCTGCCGTGCATACTCCAACAGTTCGGCATCAATATAAACAGAAGTCCGTTTTTTCATTTTATCACTTCAATTGTATTTATATAAAGTTATGAACCGACATTTTGTCCACTATCCGGAAAACTTGACAGATCAATCATAATGCCAATACAGCTTTCCTAACACTTGATTACCCTAGTAGTTCTTTTGCTAATTCCACTTTTTTTATGTGTAAATAGGCGGTTAGTTCCTCTATGAACTCAACAACCCATGCTAAATTGTGTTGGGTAAAAGATACGATCACTATAACGGTCCCATCGTGTTTAATTACACAGTTCAGCACCACAATCGAGTCATCTCTTTTTATGTAGTATACACCTGTTTGTTTTTGTACATCAAATTTACCCTCTATGAAGGTCTTTAATTTCTCTTCATTTTCTTCCGAAATCAGTTCTGCCTCCAAAACTAATCCATATTTTTTCCCAAACATCTTTCATCCCCCCATAACCATATTTCAGCTGAACAAATACCACTCGGCATAGCGGTAGAACTCCATGGCATCGTGTTCGTCCATACCATATATCTCTGCGATCCTCTTGACTATCTGCTTTGCATTATATCCCTTCTCGACCATCCAGGCAACATTGCGGGTTATCATTTCTGCAAGCTCCCTCTCCTCAATCGTCGATTCGATTTCGATCCGCTTTGGGATCCTATCGATCTCAATGACTCTTGCGTTATCAACCTCATACTCCCTAATCTTCTTGTCAACAACAACACTAACCTCGATCCAGATTCTTTTATTTTCCAGCTCAAGGGAGGTGATCATACAGAGACCCCCTATACTCGATTTTCATTTTTAAAGTCAAAAAATTAAGTTGGATCCATGGAAGAAATTGTAATCCCAGTGAGGGGGAAGATCAAGCGTATTGTTGCTGAAGTTAAAGAGATAGTTGTAGAACTTGAATTCGTCGGATATGGTGTTAGAGAGATCACGATTCCTGTAGAGGGCGACATAACTGGTCTAAAATTTTAACTCAATAATTTATCTGCCAGTTCAGTTGATTTGGTTAAGTGTTCTGAAGCCGAATTGATATATTCAGTTGCTCTATTGATTTTTTCTGCATCGTTGTCTCTTACACCATATTCTAAGTTTATCCCTGCAAGTTTGAAGTCTATCAAGGCCAGCTTGAACTCATCTCTGAGATCTTCCAATTCATCTGAGATCTTAAAATCGTCTATTTCTGATAATGCCATCTCTGCCTCGTATCTCAACATAGCCCCACCCAGTTCTAAAGCAGAAAAATTATTACTGTTGGCAGCATCAACAGCAAATTTCAGAGCATCCATTACTCGATGATCCGTTTGTATGACCCAATTTATAAATTCACGGTCTGAATCAGAAAGTTGCGATGTTGGCATGGAAGTGGATGTTGGAGTTGCTGTTGAAGCAGATGTAACGGTAGGTGCTGCTTGCTGATTTTCAGATTCTTCTCCACCGAGAGATGCCAAGATAAAAAACAACACGACTAAACCCAAAACAATCCATCTTTTTTTCAATTTCCTCACCTCTTACCTTATAACCTCCTCTCCTGCGTCAATCTCTTCGATCGGTTTGTGCTTCTCTTGTTCAATCTCTTCAGCGATTTCTTCCGCAGATTTGCGAGGTTTGAGTTTGCCTTGGGCTTCGTATTTTCCAATGAATTCTGCAATCGCTAAATTTACGATTTCAGAAATGTTTGCAAACTCGCCAGATTTCTCCATTTCTTTCAGTTTCTTTTTTAAGTAAGGGGAGATGCTGATGGATAGTCTTTCTTTTTTAGTTCCAAAGTCATGTTCTGATTTACTCACTTGTTTGGCAACCATTATCTTTCATCCTCCTACTATTTTATTACCATATTAATAACAAGTTACGACCAAAAAATATAAATATCTTTGTGCGAAGATGTTAATAACATGTTAAGACAAAAAGATGCTGAGAATAAGGGGAAAATGGAAACAAGAGTGAGCGTATATCTGACAACGGATGAACTAAAAGACTTTGACAAGGCTGTTAAGAAATCTGGTCGTTTTGTTAGCCGCAGCGACGCAATCCGATACCTTATCAGGAAATTCATAGATGATCAGGGCGTTACGCCCCGCCAGGTGGTCGAACACCCCTACGGGGGAGAAAAGAAAGTGGAGGTTGAGTGACATGCCACACACAGATCTAACTGAAGACTGGGAAACTACTCCAACCAAACCAAAACTCAAGATCGATGACACTTCGGCAGACTCTCCTAAGACTAATGTCACAGTTAACCTCCCTACCCAGCCAAGCCAGACCATCAGACACGAGCACCACACAATGCCAAAGCCACCGGAGATCAAGGTAACCTTAACGAGAGGACAGAAGGGAAGCTATGGATGGGAAATCACATACAACGGCACGGACAGCGAATTCATCATCTCTAAGATCAAATACATCGACGAGAAGCTGAGAAAACTGTTTTTGGAGGATGAGCCATGATCCCGCCATCCTTCCGCCCGGCCAAATGCTGCGGCACGTGCGACTTCTACAAGGGCTCCTACTGCATCAAACACAACTTCCCGACAACAGATGTGATGGTCTGCGATGAGCATCCAGGAGGGGAGAAGCGATGACAGTCAGATGCGGCATCTGCGGAAAACCACTCTCAAACCCCGACAGCGTCCGCAAGGGAATCGGTCCCAAATGTGCACAGAAGCTCAGAAGTGCAGACTTCAGAAGCCAGATGGAGGAGAGAATCCAGAAACTACGACTCAAAGCTCACAGAGAATACAACAAGAACCTGAAGAAGTATCCAATCCTCCAGGAAGGCGAAGTTAGATGCAAGAACTGTGGCAGGCCCGTTTACTACCATCCCGACGATGGTTGCCCTGGACCGTTTTGCTGTTCTCCCTGCTGCCCATACGCAACGATTTCTCCATGCCCAAGAGAGCAGAAGATGGGTTCTCTCGTTGATGCTCTGGCTGTAGCAAATAAGCAAGCTACGCTGGAGGTCTGACCATGCTCAATTCCCGCAAGCTGATCATTGCTGCCGAGGCGTTAAAGCTCCTCGTCGATGCACAGACAAAACTCGCAGCCCTGGAGATGGACCACGAGAGGAAAGTCATCGAGGCTGTCAAGGATTCCATCATGAGGGAGATCTGCAGGATCAGCAACGGAGGTGGTTGACCTGCTCAACAAATACCTCTATGAGATAAGGGCTGCTATTGGCTATTACGAGGACGAAATCAGAATTTTCCTTAAACAACCTAATCTCAGGCAGATTAACGATCTTTCAGCGATACTCAGGGAAGAGTTCCCTGTTGGAGAGGATCAGATTAAAATCGTATCTCTCAAATCCAGTGAATACACGATTGCACTGTCCCTCCCACCATCTATTTTTGAAGTGGAGCAGCATAGAACCGAAGACGCCAGAGACACAGATGACGAAATAAGCTATGTTCCAATAGACAACTACGAAATCAAAATCGACAAGCCCAATGACACTGTTTTCATAAGATACAAACCGAACAACCAGAAAATCACCCTTCCGCTCTCGAAGGTGAGGAAGCTCTACGACCTGATGCCTGAAAAATTCGGTGTAAAAGAGCTTTTTGAGAAGGCAGGCGAGGCTGGACTGGCACTTAGCAAGCAGGCAGCTGGACACCTCATAAGGGTCTTTTCTCATGTCGAATTTAACGCAGATGTTCGAAGAGACGGAAACAAACTCGTTGCCGTCAAAATCGAAGAAGGATACCTGAGAGAAGAGAACCGCCGAAAACTCAAGCAGGAGCTGGAAGTTATCGGGCGTGGTGTTGAAGCATGAAGATTGACTTTAATGAACTAGTTGCAATAGCATTTCTTGAGAGGTCCAGAAGATACAACCTGAAGATCAAGGACTCAATCAGACAGAAAGCGAAGGAGGCAATCGAGAGGCACAATCTGACACAGGAACAGATCAACCTGATTTATAAGGTGTTTACGGGGGACAGTCAGGCAGAATGCAACCACCCTCTCCCGGCGGGACTCTCTTATCCATCTAATCAAACCCCCCACCCTGTCCATGCTCATACCCCGTTGCCAGCTCGATACCGGGAAGAGGGTGAGGGGAGTGATGCACGATGAACTGTGCCTACTGTGGCCATCCAATCTCGCAGGATGGTGCTGTTTCTGACGGTTATGTGGTCCTCTGCGAGGAGTGCTACAATCATCTTTACAGGTGATATTATGCTCAAATGTCCGTATCACGGATGCAAGTTCAAATCCAAGACCCTGATGAGGCTGATCAGGCACGTTCGAGTAAGACACCCGCTGAATGGGAAGTGTCCAGCGTGCGGAAGGGAGTTTAAAGAGGTAATGTGTCACATCGCACATGAGGTAAGAGACAACGCTGACGAGGATCACGCTGTATATTACGGGCTTTACAGCAAATCCAAGGGCGGTTCACAGTCAAAAGTGCTTTCCTGGGCGAGAGATGTTGCGATGTCTGTTCTGGAGGTCGACGATGGGTTTGTTGAATTCGGGAGGGTAAGGTGCAGGAGAGATGAACGAGTTTGACGAACTTGATGAGCTTTTCAGGCTCGCGGATGCGGTTATAGAAGAGATTGAGAAAATAGATTTTGATGAGCTGGAGGATGTGGTATGAGGCCCATAAGCATTGAAATTAACAATAAGTTCAGGGAGGATGTCGCCTATTACGCTCATATCGTTGTCCAGGACTCGTTTAAGAACAAAATGAAACCCCGCTTCGGTGATGGGGGCTTCGTCAAGCACTACATTGGCAAGATGGGAGAGATGGCCTTCTTCCGCTTTTGCATGCAGAACGGCATAGCTGTCAAGCACATCCCGTTCAGGGACGATTACTCAACCCTGAACGATAAAGACGATTTCGTGATAATAACTCACGGTGTTCAGAGAATTGTAGAGGTTAAGACCTCTGTGCTGAAAAGAAAAGACCCTCTTGATCCACCAGAGGACCTGCAGCTGTTTTACAACAAAAAGCAGTACGACGAGAAGGCGGAGTACAACCACATAGTTGTTTTCGCCGCCACAAACAGCGAACTGACAAAAATATCCCTCCTCGGCTGGATCCCAGCATACGAGATCAGGAAATACCCCGTGAGGCGTGATCTCAAGAGCCCCGCGTACGCCATACCCTACAGGGACCTGAGGAGCATGATTATGCTCACGGACAGGGAGATGATGATATGACGGCCATAGGGCTTGCGTTAGTCTTCGGATTTGGATTTTTTTGCGGATTTATCGCGTGTATGTGGTTTTTGGGAATTGAGCTGTTCATGAAAAGCTTCAGGAGGGGTTAGGTTGGAGGTTGAATGTACGGTTCAGGTAGATGTGGTTAAGGTCGTGTTCAAGGGGCTCAATGCACTCATCACCGAAGCCAGATTTAGATTTAGGGAGGATGGGCTGAAAATCAGGGCCGTTGATCCGGCGAATGTTGCAATGGTTCTCGTCGATATTCCTGATGACTCATTCGAGGCGTACAGCATTGATGAGGATGAAGTGGTCGTCGGTGTGGATGTAAACAGGGTATATGACTTCGTGAAGGGCATCAAAAACGGTGAGATGATTGACATTGCTGTTGACGATGAGAGGCTCGTGCTCACGAACAGGAGCGTTTCATACGAGCTCTCATTGATCGCACCAGACGCAATCAGGAAGGAGCCCAGAGTACCTCAGATAGACCTGCCAGCCAGGATCGTGATGGATGCCGAGGAGCTCAAGAAATTCGTCAATCTCGCGGACAAATTCGCCGACCATGTTGTGTTCAGGGCTGATGAGGATGGCTTTTACATTGAAGCCGAGGGGGATGTTGACGGCTTAAAGCTTGAAATGGGTGATGCGGATCTCGTAGAATTCAACCAGCAAAAAGCAAAGAGCATGTTCTCCCTTGAATACCTGAAGGAGTTTGTCAAGATCGCCTCGAAGGGGGATCTTCTGACGATCAGGCTCGGCACCGATTATCCCGTCTGGCTGGCATTTGAGCTCTGCGAGGGGAAGTGCAAGGTCGAGTACATACTTGCTCCGAGAATCGAGGCGGAGTGATAGCATGACATACTTAACTCTCAAATCCCTCTCAGCGGAGGATTCGCTCAAGGGGCGAAAGATCAAGGCTAAACTTGAAGGCAACGGCACAGCGAAAATAACAATCACAATCAAGGCGGAGAAGAAGGAAGACATCAAAGAAATCCTGAAAACATTGAAGAAGGGGGCCGTTTTCGAGCTGCAGCTTAAGCCAATCGGCTCGTTGCATGATAGAACGCTTGACGATTTTCAAATTTTTGGGGAGGGTGGGTAAATGGAAAACGACATAATCGAAGATCTCACGATTGCTGAGGCGAGCATAAAGAGGGCCTGCAAAGCCCTGATCCATAATCAGCCACTCCTCGCTTCGAGGCTGAAGGGGTTAAGGAACGAGATTCTTGACATTCTTAATTCTATTGAGGGCTGATGCCTGATGTCTGAAGGTGTAGACATAACGAATGCAAAATGCGGAATCTGTGGTAGGAGAGTAACCACGGGTGTTAACAAAATGTTAACAAAAACTATGACACAGATTAGCAAGGTTGTTAACAAAATCCGCGAAAATACCCCTTGCAATGGACAGGTTAAATCATATGGATGTGAGATAAAAAAGCTTGATTTTTCTTTACTTTATTTATTAAAAACGACTAAGTTGTAAAAACAATAGTATATTTACTTCGGAGGAAATAAAAATGGAGAGAGGAGATAAAAATATAAGTAGTCATGGGAAGGGAAGTAAAAACGAAAAAGATCAGAACGAAGTTAACAATATTCTCTCGGATTCTGTTAACAAAACAAAATTTGTTAACAAAATGTTAACAAAATCAGGATCATCAAAATCAAAACTGCAGAGAGTGGACTTAAACACATTCAGAAGAATAGACGAGATCAAGAAGAGGTACCAGAGACGGTCTTTTAATGACACTCTCGAGTTTCTTCTCAATTGCTATGATTTTCTTGAGGGAATAGCTATCAGATACAATTTGGGTGATATAAAATCTGCAACAGAGTTCATAGAAAACCATCTGCCGAAATCGCAGGCCGAAGTGATTCATCAGAATGTCTTTGATCTGATCAAAAAGACAGGCATAAACGGAGAGGATGCTGAGGTTCTTATCGATCATTTTCTGCAGACCCTGATTCTTGTTAAGCTGAGGAGAAAGAGGGCTATTGAAGTTCTCAGGCCGTTTTTGGTAGTGAGAGGTGGTTCTCCTTGATAGTACAAGCCACCCTGGACTGGAACTTCAGTGCCATCACAAATAGGAGAAGAGTGAAGTTCTTGAGAGAAGGAGTCATAGGCCCACTCAGGATGCACATAGGAAAGTGTCAGCCCCATGAGAAGAATTACGGCTACTTGATATGTGACAATTACTGGAGCAAAATCATAATTCACGACGCCTTGAACTCCTTCAAAATCACCAAGAAGCCAAGATATTGCAAAACATGCAGGAAGAAAAGCAGTGGACACGTGGAACGCTATAAGCACTGCTGGGCAGATAGATTCTACATACCCTGAAAGACGATCCAAAAGAGTCCATTGAGGATAAGGTCAGAAGGTTGGAAGAAGCTGGTTATTCTGGTAGATTTCTGTAAGTTCGTAAATTTTTTGAGAAAATTTATTATTAAGTAAGTAATGAGATAATAGCATGACAGTCGATTCCATAATAATAAGTACATTAGTAGGTTATTTTATAACCTATCTCAGCTTTTATTATTTAATCGTAGAGCGGAAAAGAGAAAAAAGAAAAAAAGAAAAGAAAAATTTTTTAATGTACTTTCAGAAGGATTAAAATCAGGCTCGATAACAACATTAGACGACGTGGTAAATGTCTATAAGGGCGTATCTGGATTGGAATCAGAAGATCTGAGTTACCGATATGGGTTAAGTAAACTACTCCGTGAATTTCTCGTTGAAGTAATTTCCAAAAAAGTAGATAGATCTCTTGATGATGAAACAATAAGAGAGTGGAAGGAAAAGATAACTAAGTTTATCAAAGAGAATGAAGATATATCACCTTATGCTGACTTGCCTGCTGCTGAAAGAAATATTTTAAGCGATATAACGACGTTTCTTGATATGGGTGACGCAGATGCAGTAAAGAGAAAGATTTTAGAATTGGCTGGAATGATCCAAGCAAGACATGATGATTTAAATAGAATTCGCTCCATAAACAAGTGGACTGTACCATTATCGGTAATTGGACTGATTCTAACAGTAATATTTGGAATGTTAGCATTGATATAAGTTTTCGATTCTCTTTTTTTAAAGTCAATTCGAACCAATCCGAACTATGGCAATTAACAAGATCATCAAGTTCAACCTCGAAGAGCATGCAAACAAGCTCAATCGTCCTTGTGACCCACTCTTTTAAAGTCTTGCTTTAACGCTCTTTTATGAGCTTTAACAAGAACCCTCAGTGTAAAATCTGTCAAAGCGAACACTGCGACGACATCAACCGCATGCTTGCCGAAGGCAGACCTTACTCTGAAATCATCGCCGAGTTCAAAGACAAGATCCCGAATCTCAACAAGACCAATCTTAGCATCCACAAGCGAAAACACTTCAACTTTGTTGGGGAGGCAATTGAGGAATACTATCGATCCCAAAAAGTGTTCGAGGAAGCAAAGAAGAAAGTCATAGATGAGCTTGAGGCCCTCGATACCACAGTTGCGAGAGCCTATGAAATCCTGCACAGCAATGAGGCAGAGAAAAAGCCGAGAATAGCAGAAGTGTGGGGAAACCTCATGCTCAGGGCCATCAAGCTTAAGCACGAGATAGCTGGCAACATAGAGGATCCAGCATCCAAGCTTCTGACCTTCTTCGAGGAGGCGATGAAGGAGGATGAATGAGCTCATTTCCGAGCTCGGGAAAGACAGGAAGAAGCTCAAGCAGGCTATCAGGGATCCCGTGCTGTTCACCCAGATTTTCCTCAACCACGAGCCACACGAGGCTCAGAAGCAGATTCTCCGCGACAGACATCAGTTCAAAACTATCGTGGCTGGCAGAAGATTTGGCAAAACAAAAGCAATGGCCTTCTCAACCATTCACTACGCAATAACTCACCCTGGATCCATTCAGTTCATTCTTGCTCCATCATACAATCAGGCCAACATCATGTTCTGGGAAATCACAACCCTGCTATCAAAATCGATCCTGGTCCACTTGGTTGAGAGGGTGTACAAGACTCCCTTCAGCAAGATCATATTCAAGAACGGTAGCGAGATCCATGCCCGCTCAACCACGAAGCCAGAATACCTCAGAGGGCACAAAGCCCACAGAGTGATCCTCGACGAAGCTGCTTACATCCCGGATGATGTTATCAGCCAGGTTGTCGAGCCAATGCTTGCTGATTACAATGGATCCTGGATCAAGATCGGCACACCATTCGGGAAGAACCACTTTTATGACACTTATTTGAAGGGGCAGAGTGAGGGGTTCCCGGACTACTCAAGCTATCGTTTCCCTTCAACAGCAAACCCACACATCAGCCATGAGTTCATCGAGAAAAAGAAGCGCGAGTACGGAGAGAACTCAATAATCTTTCGAACGGAGTACTTGGCTGAATTCATAGAGGACCAGAATGCAGTCTTCAAGTGGGCAGACATTCAAAAGAACATCGCAGGAATTCAGCTTATTGACAAAGGGATCAGCGGCAGAAGGTACGTAATCGGGGTTGATTTAGCAAAGTACATGGACTACACGGTCATCGTTGTGCTCGATGTAACAGAGAAGCCGTACAGGCTGATCTACTTCGAGAGGTATAATCGCCGCCCTTATGCTGAGACTATTTTCAGGATTAAAGACCTGCACAAGCGTTTCAACCTCGCAAGAGTGCTCATCGATAGTTCAGGAGTTGGTGATCCTGTTCTTGAGGATTTGCAGGGGATAGGAGCCGAAGGCTACGTGTTCACATCGAAATCCAAGGTCCAGCTGATTAATAGACTCGTGGCAGCGATGGAGAATGGGGAAGTGAAGTATCCTTACATCGAGGACCTCATCAAAGAGCTGCAATTCTTCGAGTACCAGCTGACGAGAACCGGAATAAAGATGGGGGCTCGCCAGGGCTTTAACGATGATTGCGTTATTGCCCTCGCTCTTGCAGTTTGGATTGCTGAACAGCACTCTCACAAGGTCCTCAGGCGAGTTTACGGGGCTACTGGCTAATTTTGACAAAATCCGATTATTTGAACGATTAAATTGCATCGCCGCTCTATTCGATTCATGAGATCATCTGGATCTAATTTTCAACTCTTTTTGAATTTGTCGTATATATAAGCGAATGGTGTTGCTAAGAGAGCAATGATTGCAGCTCCACCGATTCCACGGATTACTGGTTCAACTATAGTGGTAGCTGTGAAGATCTGCAGAAACTTTGAAGGTATGTTGTAAACTACCAAGTACGAAGTTAAAAAAATTGTAGCCAAAGATATTAAAGCTGAGATACTTATTGATTTTCGACGTATAGGCATTACAAACTTAAAAAATAGCAATATTCCAATGATGTGGTTGAAGAAGATTGCATATACTGTGCTTTCCAAGGGAAATTCGAAAATAGCAAGAAAAATGAACGAAGACAACATGTATGCAAATAGAGAAACAATTAATATTAGTTCAGCGCTAAAAGTGAGGAAATCTTCTACTTCGCGTTTCCACCACAGTTTAATACCCGAAGAAAAAATTCTGCTGATTACTGTAATTGCCAGATAAAGAAACAAATATAAGCTCGATACGGCCCCAAATCCAATGTATATTCTCTCATCCCCATTCATGTCCCTAGACAATTTAAATAGATACATCGAAAGAGCAGCAAAGACACCGACTAAAGTTAACATTCTAAATTCTTTTTCTCCAATCAAATCCAATACGCTCGAGACTTTATTTTCTGTCTCACTCTTAGAATTTGGCATGTATATAGGCTACGGAAAATATATATTAATTTACTTCGAATTCACATAATCTGCATAGGTAGAAGCTTTGCATCTTTTAAAGTCTATTCTGTCCTATCCCTTCATGTTAAAGAAAGTTCTCAGAAAAGACACCCCACAGCGCAAGCCAATCACGCTGAAGTATGCCTCCGACAAAGCAGTTTTAGTCGACAAACCCATCGAAAGTTCTCCTGGATTTGATCCACGTGTTAACTATGATGAATACGAATATCTCTACAACATCAGTGAAGACGCACAGGCCCACTTGGAAACAATCACGTACCTCGTTATTGGAGCTGGCTTCCAGTTCATTGGAGATCCCAGGGGTGTTGAGAAATGCGAGGAGTTTGCTAAGCTTGTTGGGCTCCACGACATCCTCGAGAACGATGTTCTGACTCATCTGATCTTTGGCAATGCATACAACTTCATAGTTGCAGATGACAACGATTTCGGCTTCACGCTACAAGTGGTCCACCCAAAGAGAGTTAAGATTGTTACAGACAAGTATGGTAAGATCGAATATTACTGGTACAATTATGATGCTACATTTACCGGAGAACCCAAGGAAAACGAGAAATTTGAGCCTGAAAATGTCCTCCACTTCAGATTCAGACAGTTTGCAGACAACGTCTACGGCTTAAGCTTACTTCACAATGTATACAACAAACTCTCATTAAAGAACAAGATCGAAGCAACAGCAGCTGCAATGGCCCACAGAGACGCTCACCGTCTGCTATGGGCCAAGGTTGAAGTAAGCCCTGAAGAAGAAGCAATCAACCCGAAAACTGGAAAAGCCTATGCACAGGAGAAGATCGATGCTGTAAATGCTTTACTTGCTAACAGAGTCAAAGACAATCAGGATGGAACCTTCACAGTCAGCAACAATCTCGTTTTTGATCAATCTGTTGAATTGAAAGATCTGTCAGCATCTCATGATTTCGCTGGTATTGCCAAGATCTTGGAACATTTGCAGAGGCAGGTTGATAGGGCATTGAAGGTTCCCAAGGTATTCCTTGGTGAAGCCGAAGGTAGTAACAGAGCTACATCCTACAATCAACGTAGAACCTTCATGCTCTTCATTGAATCCATACAGAGAAAATTCGAGACCGAGATCAACCGCAAGTTGATCCCACAAATAACCGATGCCGATGTAAAAATCAAGTTCAATTCTCCGATGAGAGAGGATTACAGCGATTGGGTGGAACAGGCTGTGAAGCTGTATCAGGCAGGGATAGTGTCGACAGTCGAGGCAAGAGAGTGGGTGGATCTGCCGCCAAAGCCACCTGATGAGGGGGAATAATGGAAGATGGCAGAGAAGGATAAGCTGCCGATGCCGGCAACGAGCCCGATCTCGAAGATAAGGGTCATCGAGTACATGAGAAAGCTCGGGAAACTGCCAGTTTCGATGAAGAGGAAAGTGCTTGATTTTCTTGAAACCATTGACAGGATCGACGACGCGGAGATAGAACAGATAAAGAACATAATCGAGCTTGAGATGGGTCCCGAGAAGGCAAAGCCGATAGTAGAGGAGTTCACTGAGAGGTTCTGGAAGGATGGGGGCGACTATGCATCAAGACAGCTGAAGAAACTTGGCATAACTCTCGAGATCCCACATGAGATAACGCTTGCGATCGTCGACAGGGAGATTCTCGAACAGATCAAGGGGCTGCAGCTCGATCTGGTCAAGGGACTGTCGGAAGAGATCAAGAAGAAGATAGCGTATGAGCTGAGGGAAGGGTGGATGCTCGGCGAGAGCATACCAAAGCTGAAGAACAGGATCATTAATGTTGCGGAGATGGGCAAGAGGAGGGCTGAGATGATCGCAAGGACAGAGAGCACAAGAGTCTTCAACAGGGCGGCATTCGAGAGATACTCCGCCGTGAACATAAAGAAATGGCGATGGCTCGCTGCGATGGACGAAAGGACCTGCCCCGTCTGCATGTCCAAGCACGGCAAGACATTCAGTGGTGCTTCGCAACTACCTCCACACGGTTCGCACGTAAACTGTAGATGTACGATAATTCCCAACATCCTAAAGACTTGATAGAAAGATAGCTGAGAAACCCAGCCAGATTATAATTATCCTGTCAAGTGTTACGAGTAATAAGTGGCCATCAGAACTTTAATTACCACAAGACTCTATGATCCGGAAGCTGAAGAGGAGGACGGAGAACTGCTGATTATTTAAATTATCTAATTCTTTCAACCCCCACTTGTCTATAATACTCGAAAATCAATTCTTTCTTTCGGTTTTTCTGTTTAAGTTTGCTTTTTATCCTTATTCTGTTCATAAAGGAACTAAAAAAGTCAAAAAGACTCTGCGATAATTTTTTAGGTTGGTTTACTTTAGGACCGAGAATATCTATACCTATATACTCTTTAAAATTTGCTGGTTCGGTCTCGATGGGAGATAGAATCTCTATCTTATCTCTTTCTTTATCTTTTGAATACTCTAATTGGACTCGTGTCTGAATTTTTTCATTGCCGAAACCTGCTGAACTTAAATAATCCATTAATTCAAAGATACTATACCACTTACCTTCAGATTCATTAGCCCAAAACAATGGTTTAATTTTAAGTTCAATCTCATTGGCACCAAGAGGTTTGTAGATACTAAGCGGTGGTAATGATGGAAAAAGATGGCAAATATATTTATAGGTAGTTGTCGGAGAGTTGACTTCAACTATTAGTTTGGGGTCTTTGGCTACAAAATTACCCACATTTACGACCCATAACTTAATTTCCTCACCAATAAATAGCGCATTTGCATCAATAATCGGTTCTGACATAATTTTGGTTTGTTTTCTTTGCAACAACGCTTGGACTAACACTATACCTACGAGAAGCACACTTGAGATAAATGCAGGTATTTGATCAACTTTCGAGGGATACATAAATATACTACCTAATAAAGTTATGATGAAAAGTAACAGAAAAACGAGTGTCACCCCGTTAAATCTTGGAATGGTCCTAACCATATTCAATCTTAAATAATCAATAAAAAAATGTTGCCTTCTTAAAGTCTATTTTTTCAATTCTCCCATGGAACTGCTGATAGTCAAATCTCTCGAAACGAGAGAAGATGAGAAAAATGTTTTTGTCGAGGGCTACGCATCGGCTGCAGTTGAGGATCTCGATGGGGAGATAATCAGTGAGGAAGCACTGCAGAAGGTTGCCAAAGAGCTGACGGAAGAGCCATACAACAAGGTTTTCCTCGACCATGCTCCGATGAAGTTCAATGCGAACTTTGAGGAGAAACTACCAATCGGCAGGATTATTGAAGCCGAGGCTAAAGAGGTCGAGGGAAAGCTAAAGCTTTGGATGAAGCTTGTCCTGAACAAGGCCCATCCATACTTTGAGGTCGTTTACAAGTCGATCAAAGAGGGATTTCTGAACGCCTTCTCGATCGGTTTTCAGGTTTTACAACGCAAGGGGAGGGTTATTACAGATCTGAAGGTCCTTGAGGTCTCTCTGGTTGGAATCCCTGCCAATCCGGAAGCTGTTGTCGAAGAAGTGTACGAGAAAATGTTTGGTGAGCTGGAGATCAGGGGTGTCGTACCGACACATCCTTGGAAGTATGGGAAGGACGAACAAAGCGGATGGACGAAACCGAATCTTAGCGATTTCACATCCAGCTCATGGGAGGAACTTGATGACGAGGAAAAGAAAAACATCGCAGGGCACTTTGCTTATGCCCCCAAGAATCCACCAGATCGCTACACTGATCTGAAGTTTCCCCACCATAACCCCACAAAGCATCCAAAACCGCACGCTGTCAACTTGGGGGGTGTGGTAGCCGGATTCGTCAGGCTATCTGTTGCAAGGCTGCCGGATAACGATAAGCGCAAGATCTACGGTCACTTAGCCGCACATTACAGGAACGACTTCGGAAGAGAGCCGCCGGACTACAAGTCGGTCATTGATGCAGGTGCGGTGCTGAAAGCACTTCACATTGATGAGGAGGTTTTTCTTAAGGCAATCGGACCAGATGTGAAGTCAGATGCGGCTACCGAACATTCTGCTTTAAAAAGTCTAAATTACAGCAAGGAAAACATGGATGAGTTTGAGAAGAGAATTAAGGAACTTGAAGCGACGAACAGGGAGCTGTCAGAGAAGGTCAAGGAACTCGAAGCCAAAATCAGCGAGCTCGAGTCAGAGAACGCCAGACTCAAGGAAGAGAACGAGAGACTCGGCAACGAAGTGAAGCAGTACGTCGAAAGAGAGAAAGCTGAACTCATCGAGAAGATCAAGGTTCTAACAGATGAAGTCAACGAGGAGGAGCTTAAAGTTAAGGATGTTGTCGATCTCAAGGAATACTATCTAACTCTCCTCGAAACGAGGGTGATCAAGGCCAAGTCGCTGCCTCTGAAGGTTAAGGTTGGTGGAGAAGATTCTGATGAAGTTAGCTTTAAGGGGGTGTTCTAAATGCCTGTAACAACTACTGATTTGGGAACTGGAGTAATGAATAGACAGCAAGCCAACAGATTCATACAAATGGTCCAAGAGCAAGCAGTTTTACTCAAGAAGTGCAGAGTTCTTCCAGTTAACCATCCTAAGGGCCAAATTGACAAGATCGGTGTTGCCTCGAGGATCCTCAGGTCTCCAGCCGAGGGAGAGACTGTTACAAGCGAGGCAAGCGTTACGATCGGCAGCGTGAACTACGACACTGTCAAAGTAATGCTCAAGTACGGCATAACGAACGAAGCAATTGAAGACAACATCGAAAGAGAGAACCTCGCAAACACGATTGCAAAGATCATGGCCCAGCAATTCAGCGTCGATCTTGAGGACCTCGCCATAAATGCCGACACAGCAACCGATGCGGCAAATCCCGACTACGACTTCCTGAAGATCGATGATGGCTGGATAAAGCAGGGAGCAACTGGAACTCACACATACGATCACGGTGGAGCCACAATAAACAAGGATCTTTTCAGCCAGCTGATCAGGACTCTACCAAACAAGTACAGAAGGCCGGGGCTCGTGTGGATTATGAGTCCTGACCAGCTCGAGGCCTTCAAGGATTACCTTACAAACAGGGCTACAGCTGCAGGGGATGCATTGCTCATCAGCGACAAAGAAGTGATGCCGAGAGGCTTCCCTGTAATAACACCGCCAAAGTGGCCTGACGACCAGGTCTGGCTCACGATCCCGCAAAATCTCATTGTGGTCATCCAGAGGAACATAACTGTCAGAAAGACGACCTCGTCTGATGAGGTAATTGACAAAGACCTCTACGCAAAGTACGCTATGACGGCGAGGGTGGACTTCATAATAGAGGAGAAGGACGCGATTGCGAGAGCGATCAACATTGCAGCCCCTTAACCCAATTTTTTAGGTGATGTAAATGGTAGCTATTAAGGAGAACTTCGGTGAAGGAGGGGCGAACCTAACACCAGCAGGACAGGGAGAGCCTACACTGGCTCAAGCTTTGAGAGACATAGCTGATGATTTAGCGATGCTCAAAGCTGCAGTAGACCAGATAATCGCAGATTTGGGAACATCAACAACAGCATCAACCACGGATTTGAAAACTCAGAAGGGGTGATGTAGTTGAAGCTCAAGCTTGTTAATGCTCCGACATACATTTCGAAGGAATTCAGACTAAAGAAGGGGGAAGTCGTAGAGGTCGAGGACAAGAAGGTTGCAGAGAGGATGCTTGAGACCGGGCTCTTTGAGGAAGTCAAAGAAAAGTCCAAGAAATAACGAGATCCAATGAAGTATGTCTTTCCCGACGGTTAACGATGTTAGGGAAAAGCTTGGAGACGCGTATTCGACTGATCCAGCAGACCCAATAATTCAATCTTTTTTAGACAGGAGAATAGCTCAGATTAAGGAACTTACTGGCAGAGATTTCACAGGTTCTGTTCCAGAAACGATTTTCCTGTGGGTATTGAATTACACTTGCATTGACGTTCTTGTAAATGATCTGACAGGAAACGATTCAGCAGATGCACTTGATTATGAGATTGGTGAGCTGAGAGAGAGCAAGGACGAAAATGTCAAATTAAAGTTAACAGTGATTGAAACGCTTAAAGAAGCGGCAGACTTATCACTGAAACAGTATTTCATGCAGCAGAGGAACTACTACGACTATGTATCTGAGGTTGATGAAGAATACCAACGCTCGTTAATCTTTAGGCGCTCTTCACCATGATCTCGGAAGATTGGGCAAGGCTTATTGAGGATATGCTTAAGGAGCTGAGGCAGCAAAACGAGGAACAAACCAAGATGCTGTTATCTCTCTCCTCAGATATTAAATCGATCCACAAAAAGCTTAATTCTCATTGTGATACTCTTGAAGACCACGAGAAACGATTGAAAAAAGTTGAGAAGGTGCAGGTGAGACATTCAACATACTTTAAAATAATGGGTGCGATATCCGGTTTTATCGCCACGATAGCAACACTTTTTGCAGCGATAAAGTCGTTTTTCCAATAACCGATACCGTTAAGACTTGCTTTTTATAAATATGTCTGTGTTCAGACAGCTCAAAGTCATAAAGCTGCTAAAAGACATCTGTGAAGAAAAATTCCATGAGGATGTTGTTGTCGAGCAGTACGGTTTCAGCATAGTCATCTCCCCCCGAAATGTGTCCGAGATCAAAGATGTCGTCAGGGAGCTTGCCAAGAAAGAGAGGTTCGTAATTGAGTGGGAACGAAGGGAGAGAGAGCCAGAGCGAATGGAACTTGAGAGAGAACTGGAGTATGAGGGCCCGTAAGTCAGCTCCGATGCCGAGATGAGAGTCCTCTCAGAATCACGATCCTCACCGGATGGTGTGTGTGGATTGGGTGAGGGATGCTCCGCGAGCATCCTGATGACCCCCTATAACTTATGCCGCTGTAGCATAGTCCGGGATTGCGGGGCCCTTGTGAGGCTCAGGTCGCCGGTTCAAATCCGGCCAGCGGCTCTCATGCCGGCGTGGCAGAGCATGGACACTGCGGCGGAATGCGAATCCGCTGGGCTTCGCCCGTCGGGAGTTCAAATCTCCCCGCCGGCTGCCGGCGTAGCACAGCAGGTAGTGCGGGGGATTCGTAATCTCCAGGTCGTGGGTTCGAGTCCCACCGCCGGCTTGAGGGGTCGTAGCTCAGAGGCAGAGCGCGTTGTCCCGTATGGGGCTCCGAGGTTGGAGGTTCGAATCCTCCCGGCCCCATCAAAGCCGAGAAATCTACAGCCCCGTGGTGTAGAGGCAATCATGGGGGGCTTTGGACCCCTCGACCCCGGTTCGAGTCCGGGCGGGGCTATTGGTGATATTTATGGCAACACAGGAGGAAGTGCTTGAAGCGATAAAACAGAAGGGATATGCGGATCTGAAGGATCTGAAACGGCACTTTGGTCTGGAGTATCAGGGTTCGAGCTGGCTTCCTCAGAGGTTGAGGGCTCTAGAGAGGAAGGGCCTGATAGTCTCAATGCGGTCCGGGAACATCTCAGTCTATCTGGCAAACGACTTCGATTGTTGTTGGGATGAGGCCAAACGAATTCTTTTAGAGTTGGGATTGATTCGCAAGAGAAAAAGGGGTAGGCCGAAGGGAAGCATACAATACCGAGAAGAGAGTATTACGAAATTGCTGAATTTCATTCGAGAGAATAAGATCGTCACGATCAGATGGATTCAACGCAACATGGGTTGGGACTGGAGAACTACAACGAAATACATAAACAAGCTTGTTAGAGATGGCATTGTATTTGAGATTAGAAATGGCAGATTAAGGCTTTTTACGATCTCTTTGATATAAAACATATCTTTGTCCCCATCGACCCAATATGACCAATATGGATCCAATAACTAATGAAATTACTGAGTATCTCCAAATTATAATTTTCTCGTAGTATAAATAAGAATAATACGTACTTAAAGAGCCGAGTCCAGTCATCATTAAGGCAAATCCTAAGGAGAAAACAGTAAAAGACCATGCAGTGTAATATTGAACTTTTGATTCTTTTTCAATCAGCTCACTGTTTTAATTCGTTTAACACATTTGGATCACTCGATTGCATACTTCAAATTATGGATAAATATCTAATTTAAATTTTTAACCGACACCTGTCGGTGAGAAATTCTAAGTAAATTTTCTGATTTTAAAAGAGTCTTTGGGAGCGGACTCACATATAGCAAAAGCAACAGCAAAAGCCTTCATGCAAGGAATATCTGAGATATAAGTAATTAACGTGATGAAGGATGATGGTGCTGGAGTGGCCATAACTGATTACAATACTGTTTTGGCTGATCTGGCTGAAAGGGCAGAATAGGACATAATAACCCCAACGATTGGTGCTGGAGATACAAATGCCCAGAAACTAATCAATCACGCTAGAGCATACAGAAAACTTCTGGTTCTACTATTCATCGGCGCAGCTGCAGATACAAAAACACCCTTCACAGCTCTAACAGTTAACGAGTTAGTTTATGCAATTGGCTACAACGATTCTACCTTAACAGAGGGGGAAATTACTGGAGCTGTTGGCGGTATTTTCACAACTCTCAAACCATAGTAAACACCAGAATGGGATATGGTCCAGGGAGTAAATCCCGCAAACTACATAGATTCATAAGTAGACGACCTTGAAAACAGCAACATAGCAACGATTTGCGAAATCGTAAAATCGGTCCTATCGAATGTGAGAACACTCGACGGAAGCAGAGCTTACATAGTCAGATCAAAGATATGCCCTCGTTGACATAATAAGAACCGAGCTGATCAACCTGAAGCTTAAGCTGAACAACATGAGCATAGCCATCCCCTTCGTTCCTTCTGGCCTGCAGGTGATCAAGCCCACAATATAAAGGATCTTGAGGCCTCAACAGGCTTTAGGATTTCTAAAACCAGATTGGACCGATGCAGATGGGAGCCTGCACGAAGGCTTTTAGGTTACGGTTCCAGCTTACGAGCACATCCCAGATTCCGACAAAAGCAACGGAATCCTGAGAAATGTCTCAGTGACTGCCTACCTGATGAACTACGTTGAGAAGATCGAGCTCGATCTTGTTATAACACTAATGAGATGATGTGAATGCCAGCTGAGCAATACAGCACTGACGACATCAAGGTTTTTGTGGATGGCGTTGAACTCAATGGACTTAAAGATCTCAGTATAACTCTCAAGGACAAAGACAATTTAAAGCCAATAAAAGACTGGGCCGACAGGACTAAGGGATGGGCAATCAAGAAGAAGTATGTGGACGAAATCAATTTACTCGAGAAGATACAAATATCGCAACATATTTAGTTGAGAGTGAAAAGTAAAATTAATTTAAGATGTCCCATATGTCTAGCAAGGATTGGTAAAAAAGTTTAAAAGGGTGTTTGATTGTGATCGTCGAAGTTGAAAATCTGGGATCAATAAAAAAGGGAAAAGTCGAACTAAAGCCCTTAACTGTGTTTATAGGTCCAAATAATACTGGGAAGACCTATTTGGCTTATTTGATTTCAGGATTATGCGAAGATTTTCTGTTTAGGAAATACATTTTCTCACCTGTACGGGGAAAAAGAAAGCCTGTATATACTCTCTCTGAGAGAGTCGTTAGCGATATCTTAGAGAAAGGATATGCGGAGATTAAGATCAATCTGAAAGACATTTTGGCAGAAAATTTCGAATACACTGCATCTATTTTTAGAAAATTAAGCGAGCGTCCCATACTAGTTCAAAAGTTTGTAGAAAGCTTTTGGAAATTTTTGGGGGGTGATAAAAAAGAAATGTTCAGTAATCTCAAAGCTACCGTTAAAATACCGAATATTGATTCTCGCAATGAATTTGAGGAAATAGTGTACAACAGATCGGGACATATTATTACGCATATGTTTTATGAGGAAAATATAATGTTAAGAGCGATATCATTTAAAAAACCTAAATCTTACCAGATGGATGTAAGGTTAAGGTTAATCGAACGTAAGATATTTAGTGAGGATAAACAAGAAATAAATGATGCTATTTCTAAACAGATAGACCAATTTTTAAGTAGAATTATATTATTTTTGCTAATGAAAATAATATTACAACCAATCCTGTCTAATGTATTCATTTTTCCAGCTCAAAGAAATGCACTTACCTTAGATTTTATAAAATCAGCTATAAATATAGCGACAAGAGAAGAAATACCAGATGAAGATTTAATTGTTTCAAATCCTGAACGTCTGATTAAATCAAAACCCATCTTGAAATTTCTCAGAATGGTTGATTTGATAAGTGAAGATATCGAAAGTGAATACTATGACATAGGTCAAAGGCTTGAAGAAGTTTTAGGCGGACATTTAATAATTTCTGAGAGTAAAGGTGAAGAAGAGATTAGATTTATAATAAATGGTGAAAAAAGTTTAAAATTGATAACAACATCATCAATGGTACAGCAATTGAGTTCTTTGGCGTTGTATCTTAAACATCAAGCAAAATCTGGTGATTTAATGGTAATTGATGAACCTGAATCCAATTTGCATCCTGAGGCACAGACAAGAATTACAGAAGTTATTGCTGAAATGGTAAATGGAGGTTTATGGGTTATCATAACCACACATAGTCCGTTCATTTTAGAACATATAAACAATTTAATGAAAGCTTACGTTGTCGCCAGTATGAGTGAGGAAACAAGAGAATTGGTTTTAGATGTTATTAGAAACGAGAACGCTTTACTTAATCCAGAAAAAGTGGGAGTTTATTTATTTACAAAAGAAGGAATAATCGAAGATATCAAAAGAGATTATATAATTGACGCCGAATCATTTAGAAAAGTTTCAGATGAACTTGGTGCGAAATTTACTGAGTTATTATTAATCGAGGATCTATATAAAAAGTTAATTGGTGAAAGTGATGACTCCTCTGTTTGATTGCTTAGTTAATGGAACGCGTGTTTCAGAAAATGGGAAAAGCGTTTCCATTAGTGGTGATAGAAATGAACAAATCTTGTTTTTCCGAATAGATAATTGTTATATTAAAGATGAATCAAAAAAGTGTGATTATTTTGCTCTCTATTCTGATTCAAATTACAAATTTATATTTTTAATTGAGCTAAAGGGAATAAACTTAGCTAAAGCAATAGAGCAATTCGAAGAAACTATTACTAATGAAAAATTTAAATATATATTAAATATCCATAATTGCAGAAAATGCAATAATTATGGATGTATAAAATTATTATTAGTTGTTCATGGAAGAGGTATTTCGTCAAACAATGACCTCAAAGATCGTATTTATAAAAAATATAAATTCATTTTAGAGACCGAGGAATTAAATTGTGATTTAGAAGAAATAATTAACAAATATAAGAATAAACATAATATACATAAAAGCAAACTTAAACGTATGCTCTCCAAAAGAAGGCGTTAACAAGGAAAATAGTTGTCAACAATCCAAAAATAAAAATATGTGACTCTCATCTGCATTTTCCAATCTTATGTCAATAATTGAAGGCAAATGGACAGGACTCATGGATCTACAAAGAGAACATACTTCTGCTTATTAATTTCCTGAAAGATATTAGTCTCTTTTACATTACTTATTCTGGGGACAACCATACCAACCACTTCATACTCACACTCCAATCCGCAGACCCCTCAAGCTATACCTGTAACTTTTTTACCAGTTGTAGAAAAGTGAAGAATAATTCTATGACCTCCCGTTTTTAAAGTCTATTTTGACAGACTGAACCATGCAGGAAAGTAATGAACCACTCGGTCTTCCAAGAGGGAGTGTCAGGGCGATTCTCGCAATAGTTACTGTCGGCGGTGCGGTGGTCATGCATGCTATGAACATAACTGTCCCCGACTGGCTTATAAGTATGGCCGGAACTGCATTCGGTTTTTACTTCGGAATGCGAAAGCTGAAGTGAGAGCATGATCCTGAAGATGCTGCTGAGGTTGCTCGGGATTTACAAGGATGCTGACAGGGCTACATCAGATCAAACATGTGCAGCACGCGGGATGGGCAATGTGGTAGGTAACGATTTAGGTAACGATTTGGGTAAGCTTATGAGGATATACATCGAACCAACGGTGGACAGAGATAAGGTCCTGAGGGCCCTCAGAATCGTTCCAGGGTTCTGGAAGTTTGCGGTCAGGGAGTGGGATGAACTGAAATTTGAGGAGCTGGGTGGCGAGTGGAAGGGTTTCATTCTTCCTCTCGGCGATAATGAAATCGCAATCTTTGACGGTGCCATCAGGAAGGTTAAGTATGCTGGCGGGACCGCGGGAAGAAGAGTTGGGGTTGCGGTTTTCGGATGGGAGAATGAGCTCATGCTCGGATTGAGAATCTGGCATGAGCTTTTGCACACCGAAGGGCTCGATGCGGACGGTCTGCTCACGAACAAGAGCTTTACGAGATGGCTACCTGAGCGGATACATGGCTTTTTCAAAGAGAGTGTCAGCGAGCACAGCTGGTTCTGGCAGATAGCATACTACACCTACCTGACTGATGTTCGCCTGATGAGGAAGTGACCTGAATGAGCTTCGACAGGATTCTCGAAAAGAGGGGGAAGGACATAACACTAAAGAGGATCGCTACAACGGTAATAGATGATTTCTATCAGACAATGTCCGAAACATCCACGGACATCCAGATCAAAGCGATAGTCGGAAAGATTACCCTCGGTAAGGATCTGCTCGTTGATGGCTATGAGGTTGATGGCAAGGTCGTTGTTTATGTTTCTACCGGGGTTGATGTTTCTCAGGGTGATTCGCTGGTTATTGATGGGTCTGAATTCAAGATCGAACGGATAAGCAGAACCGACGCATACATCAAGCTGGAGGCTGTGCCGGCATGAGCATAAAAATTGAGGTTAATATCGATGGGGCCTTGGAGAAGCTGGATGTAAAAAACATTGCCGACCCATTGAAAAACATATTCAGGGATGAAGTGTTGAGGCTCGAAGCGGAGATCAAGGAGACGGCCCCCGTAGATACCGGCAGGTACAGGTCGGCATGGCATAGCGAAATAAGTGATCTGGAGGCTCAAATCGCAAACAATGTCAAGTACGCTAAATACCTTATCTATGGCACCAAAAAGTTCAGGAGAGTTAAAGAACCTCATAAATACAAAAAAGCAGACTTAGAACGCGGAATATTGCACGATGTCAGGGCCATACTGCACGAATGGGAGCACGATTTTAGAAGATTGTTGAGCAGGTTGATAAGATGATAGAGAATATTAAGAGGGATATTGCCCAGCTGATTGGGAATTATGTCCCGGAACTGAGCGGTAAGGTCTATTCGGCATATCCAAAAAAGAGTGCCGAGTTCCCATGTGCCTGCCTAGATATGGTCAGCATGGCCGGGGACAACACCCTGGGGGCCGAGATTCACAGCTATCTCGTCAGAATATCGGTCTTTGCGGATGACAGACTGGAGCTTGATCAGCTTGTGGACAAGGTCATGAACGCTTTTGTCGGCCACGCGGATGAGCTTGCCTCGTGCCACTACAATGGGATTACTTCGATTTCGCCAACCGCATTCGCATTCGAAGACAGAGAGGACAGGTGGAGAAGAGATATTGATGTCAGAGTTGTTGCAGTACTGAAGAGATAGCTTATTTTTCGGCTAATACTCTGATTACGATTTTCCAAGATTTTCAAGCCACTTTATAAGTTCCATAGCTTCTTCATAAGAGAAACCCTGTATTGCCAACTGCTCATTGTTTTTCATAATGTGTCTACCATCTGGATATTGAATCGATATCTGTCCATCATTTTTTGCATATCGTCTACCGTCGGGACAGGAAATATAAACTTGCTCGCCATTTATTGCAACTTGGCAATCGGAGATATCTGGTTGTACTTGAACACTTTGAGTGGAGGTAGAGTCGGAGGTATCTTGTGTTACTTGAACACTTTTAGTGGGAGTAGAGTATGAAGCTTGTCTTTCTCCGGATTCCTCCATACAACCAACAAATAGCAATCCGATTAGAATTAATATTAGAAATCTAGATATCATGATCAATAGTTTAGAAGTTCATATATAAGTAATTCACTATCACTTAGTAGAAAGCCTAAAAGTTGCCCGTCCCATTTTTTAAAGTCTAATTTTGCCCAATTTCTCATGGCAGTTCAAGGATTTAAGACCGTCGTAGAATATGTGGAAGAATCAGAATTCGGCACTTTCCCAACAGATCCTGCAATGCAGTGGATTGGCTTGGTTGATATAGTTAAGCCAGTAATAAAACCGAAAACCGAAACAAAGAGATATTTGGCTGCTAACGCTTCAACTAACAGGCTTGAGAAGCTGATGAATGTCAAAGTGGGTGAAGAAATAGGGCTTGAGCTTGAGTATTATCCTCAGAGCCTGCCGGGTTTCCTTCAGTATTTCATCGGCTCCGCAACCGGTCTGGCTGACGATCTTGCTTCAGTCTCAGTCGGGATAATACACAAGGGGAGCGGGGAGTATATGACCCTCAGTGGGCTTGTGGGTGAGGAGGTAACGCTTGAAATCCCGGAGGATGGAGTCGTTAAGGTATCTGCAAGGCTCGTGGGTGCGGATGCAACGGACCCGTCCACATCAGACTATATCGGATTGGGGTCACATGCCGCAGAAGATTCGACAGAACCACTAACTTGGGAAGATGTCTCAAATGTCCAGATGAACTATGGAGCTGGATTCGTGAGCGTTGAAGATTATGTGAGCTCCATTGAGATCAGGGTGAGAAACGAGCTGAAAGTGATTAAAGATATAGGCGACACCAAAGCCAGCAGGATCGTCGCAATCAAGCCAGTTTCGAGAGAAGTCACCCTCGGACTGGAGATGAATTACGATGATTTAGACATGTTGCTGAAAGTTAGGAGCCTGACAGAACTCGGCTTTAAGTTCACGATCGGTGGTAAAACATTCACGCTCTCTGGGGTTAAATTCCCAGAACTCCCGACGGAGTTCAGCCCGGATGATCTCGTTGGGGATAAGATAACCAGCCTGCCGGTAACCGGGCTGACGATCGCATAGTGGTGATCGAATGAAGGTAACGGTTGGCGGAAAAGAAATTGAATTAGACAGTGAACCCAAACACGGCGTTGTCAGGGAGCTGAGACGGCAGAGAAACAGGATAATCATGTATCTCCTGACAGAGGCTAAAGACCTGCTTGAGAAGGGTGTGCTCAAGGAGAACATGAAGCTTGAGGAGGCAATTGAAGTCGTCAGTAAGATGAAGCCAGACTTACTCAGCGAGTTCACCCAGATGCAGGAGGAGTTTGAGTACATGGCGACGATTTCGCTTGCGACGAACAGGGTCTGGACAACAGAAGAACTCGACGAGCTGAGCGAGTCTGAGTTTTGGGAACTTTACGAGAAGTGCAAGGAGGTAATAGGAGGATCGGCTGAAGATTTTTTCAAGCGTTACGAGAACAACATTTCCTTGAGGAAGAAATAGAGGACTTAAAAGTTAAGTATTTTTTAAAACTCGCAAATCGTAAGGCTAAAGACAGGATTCTCGATTTCAAAAGAGCCATTCGTGGCAAGGGAGGGTGTGAAGAGTATTCTGAATTTGTCGTGATGAAAGAGATGGGCTGGAGCTGGCATGAGCTGTGCGAAACTCCTGAAAGCGTCTATCTTGATGTGTTGAGGATAATTGGTTTGAAGAACAAAGAGGAAATAAGGGTGAGAAACGAGCAGACATCTGGTAAGAGGTGACTTTTTCTGACAATCGAGGGTCTTGCGTTGAAGATTGAGGTAGAGCTTAAATTTACGGAGTTGTTGACTCTCATTGACGATCAAATATTCTTTTGACGCATTAAAACAGAAGCTTGCAGCATGTTCGAGCACATTTTCAATCACTTTGAATTTTTCATGTTCCCATTTTCTTTTTCTCTCTCTTATAGCTAAACCCTTAAAAACTGATCTCATTTGCTCTATTATTGCGATAAATAGCAAAATTTAATACTATGCAAAATGAAAACTTAAATGTGGTTGATGAAATAGCTGTAAGATTAAACCCAGATGTCTTGAAATGGCTCAGAGAGATTTCAGGGTATAGCATCGAAGAAGTTGCTGAAAAGTTAAAGATAGAGGTAGAAAAACTTGAGCTAATTGAAGAAGGGAAATTAGGACCTACTTTCACTTTAATTAGGGACCTCTCTAAAATTTACAAGGTTCCTGTTGCAGCTTTTTTCCTCCCGAAGCCCAGGGAAATACCTATGCCCAAAGACTATCGGTTTATTCCTGGAAGAGAGAGTAAGTTCGACAAAGAGACTCTCTTAGTATTCAGGAAAGTAAGAGGTCTACAAAAAGTGGCTAAGGAGCTTATCGAAAATTTGGGTTATACTATTGAACCACATATCGAAAGAGTGAGCCTCAAAGACAAACCAGAAAAAATTGCCGAGAAGTATAGAGAGGAGTTTGGATTAACAGAAGAGTTGCAAGCCGAATTTAAAGATGCTTCAGCTATGTTCAAGTATCTTAGACAAAAAATCGAAGAGTTGAACATCTTTGTTTTCCAATACGGGATGCCAGTAAAAGATGCAAGAGGATTCACTTTAACGGACGACTTCCCCATAATCATAACAGTAAACTCCAAGGATCTTTACAAGCCGAGAATTTTCACACTAATGCATGAATTCGGACATGTGCTTTTGGGAGAATCAGTTGTAGACATACCTAATATCGCTATACCAACCACAAACATTGTTGAGAGGTGGTGTAACGAGTTTGCTGCATCTTTCTTACTGCCAAAAGATGTAGCTATTAAAGTTTTTGGGGAGAATCGTTCGTCGCTGACCAGTAAAAGAACATTGGGCAGATTGTCTGGGAGATATAAAGTCAGTAAACATATGTTGCTATATACTATGTTTAAGCTGAATTACATATCTCTAAAAGAATATGAAGAATTCAAAAAAAGATTTAAACCAAGTTCTTATAGAGGATCGGGAGGGCCACCTCCTGAGGTTAGAATAATGTCAGAACTCGGAGACAAATACCTGAAATTAGTTGTTCAAAACTATAAAAACAATCTGATCTCGTACTCTGCAGCTTTAGAGACGATTCCTTCTGTAAAGACAAGAACTTTCAACAAGCTGCTGGAGCAGGTGGGGTAAGCTTGGAGGTCGTGTACATCATTGACTCAAGTTCACTCATTGATTTGAAAGATCGAAACCCCTTGGACATATACCTGTCAGTATGGAATAAGCTAATGGAGTTACATTTGGAAAACAGATTGTATTCCCACATCGAAGTTTATTTAGAGCTTGAGGGTAGAGATGACGAGTTAAAAGAGTGGGCCAAAGAGCAAAAAAATGAATATCCGGACTTCTTTAAAAAATATACGCCTGATCAGCAAAAATACGTTGCAGATATCCTCAGTAAGTTTGAGTCATTTGTCAAAATAAACGATGGCACAACTAAAGATGCTGATCCATGGTTGGTAGCATTAGCTCTCGAAATGAGAAGTCAACCCACTATTTTTGGACCTATCAAGCCAATTATATTGACTGAAGAGGTCTTGAAGGGAAACCGAGTTAAGATTCCCTATGTCGCTAAACATTATAGAATAAAATGTGTAAAGATATTTGATATGTTCAGGCAGGAAGGTTGGAAATTCTAAAATTCGACTGACATCTCTTTTTATATGCTAAACGAGGAGATTAGAAAAACTATCCTCGAATTCTACTACGACCACTGGTAGAGGTATCCTGATCATGGGAAGAATTGAATAACACACCAGAACGAGTTTATCTCGATGTCTTAAGAATTATAAACCTTCAATCCAAGGAAGAAGCGAGGATCAAAAAAGAAATGGAAAGAAAAAATAGAATAAGAGGCTAAAGCTTCTCCAACAACTCTTTTCTTTTTGTTTCGTACTCTTCTTCTGTGAGGAGACCCATATCATACAGCTCTTTTAGCTTTTTCAGCTTCTCAATCGGATCTTCTTTCACCTCTTTTTTAGTCTCAATTACTTGTGTCATGGGTAGAGTTCTCGTAATTACTTCTTTAGGTTTCTTCAATGTCCAAGATTCCTTCATCAGACCCTTCTTTTTATCAATGGAAATCTGTTCTACCGATACTGCGTTTAGAGCGTCTCTGATGGCAATAATAGCCTGCTGGGATTCATCTTTCTCCATCCAAGGAATAATAACTTTCTTTCCATCCTCTCTGACTAATGAGAATTCAGCACCGATTTTGCCCTTGGTGTACGAAACTAACTCAAGTTTTTCATAGGGAAAATCTACCAGATCGTATCTTCCCAGCAGTTTTTGATCGAAGTATATCACTCTTCGGTCCGTAACGATGAGATACATCGGTTTTTCCAAGCTTTTTAATTTTTTAACCGAGTAAACGATTTTCTCGCCAGGATACAGGTTTTCAGACACTTGCTCTGGCAAATCTATCATAATTGATATGTTGAAATCATATGATATATATTTTACCTACTTTTAGATTCTATAAGTTAACTGAGTGACTTTGGTTTATTAAGTCAATTCTATCTTTCATTTTTGATGTTCGGTGCAGGCACGATAGGAGATATTGTCATCAAGATCAAAGCAGATCTCGCTCAGTTAGAAGAATCTCTCGAAAAAGCAAAATCTCAAGTTAAAGATTTTGGTAAAAGACTGCAAGATGTTGGGAAAGACTTGGCAGTCGCTGGAGCGAAAATGGGTGCTGCTATCGCACCCGTTGCTCTCGCTCTTGGGCATGCAGTGAGGACTGGGGCAGAGTTCGAGCAGGCAATGAAAAATGTACAATCTGTAATGGGGGCGAGCGAAGAAGATTTCAAGAGACTGACTGAATTCGCAAAAAGACTCGGTGAAACAACTGTTTTCTCTGCATCTCAGGCTGCTGAAGGATTGTATTTCCTTGCATCAGCCGGTTATAAGGTTGATGAAGCAATCTCTGCAATGGAGCCGATCCTACAGTTTGCAGCAGCGACGCAGTCCGATCTGGCGTCCGCAACCGAGCTGGTCGTTTCGACGCTCAACGCCTTCGAGATGGACGCAAGCGAGGCGAGCAGGGTAGCCAATGTCTTCGCCGCGGCGATCTCAAACTCCCAGCTGACTATGGAGAGGCTCGCGGTTGCCATGCCGTATATCTCAGGACTTGCAAAATCCCTCGGCATAAGCCTTGAGGAAACTACGGCCACTATTGGATTGCTCGTTTCATCTGGAATAAGGGCTGAATCAGCTGGCCGTTTGCTTGCTTCATCGTTGGGTAGCTTGATGAATCCGACGGATAAGGCACAAGAAGTTCTTGAAAAGTATGGCTTAACTTTGGATGATGTCAATCCGAAGATGCACAGCTTGGCTGAGTTAGTCGATATCCTGAAAGAAAAGAACATTTCAGCCGCTGATGTAATAAAGATCTTTGGTGACGAGGGAGCAAGAGTATGGCTGAAACTGATCCCGATGGGTGGAGAGAAGATCCGGGAGATGGAGCAAAGCATCACAGGGACGAGCAAGGCTACAGAGATGGCTGCAATACAGCTTGACAGCTTTCAGGGATTAATCCGGCTCGTCAAATCGGAACTCGAAGGGATAGAGATAGCTGTTTTCGATGAGCTGAAAAATGACCTGACAAGGCTTGTAAGAGCCTTCAAAGACGCCTTGCCGACGATAAAAGAATTTGCGATATCTTTCACGAGGGGGATCCTCCCGGCAATCGAAGGTGTGCTAAAAGCAGGCAAGGACTTCATGCAGTGGTTCAACTCCCTCAATCCGCATGTTAAGAACGCAATTGCCGTTTTGATGGGATTTACGACAGCCCTTATGGCAATTGGTGCACCGTTGCTGATACTCATAGGTGGATTGATAAATGCGACTGGGAGCATCGTAAGCTTTGCCGGTTCCCTGGCGGGCCTGACGGGCATAAGCTTCTCAACGGCAACGGCCCTCACTGCACTGAGAACTGCACTGACATTTCTCACCGGACCGATTGGAATTCTGATAACAGCGGCATCAATGCTCTTTGTGGCATATCAGACTAATTTCTTGGGAATAAGAGATGTAGTCAATTCGGCTGTGGGGTGGGTAGTGGATAGGCTCTCAGACCTAGTAGACTGGATGGCAAACACGATCCCTGGAGTGAGGACTCTAACAGACTTTTTTGATGCACTAAACGACACGCTTGGCAGTGTCGGGGAGCGTCTCAAAGAGGTACTTAATATAGACACTGCATCCAAGGCAAGTGAAATTGAAGAGTACAACCAGAGAATTGCTGAATCTGAACGAGAGCTGGCGGATGCAAAACAGAGACTTATCGAGAAGCAAAGAGAGCTTGACGAGGTCATGGATGAGTATCATAAGAAACAGCTTGAACTGGAGCAGGCAACCAACAAAGTTAAGGAGGCTGAGGAGGAGCTCGCAGAAGCTAAAGAGAGGCTGCTGAACTACACGAAAGACCTGCAGGAAGCCGAGGAAGATCTGTTGAAAACGAGGCTTGACTTCAAGAGTGCCCAGCTCAGCGTCAAAGATGCAGAAGACGATCTGGAGGATGCTAAGGAGAGGCTGAGGAAGGCTCAGGAGAAGGCCCGTGTAGCTCTGGAAAGATACGGCAGGAACAGCAGAGAATATGCCAAGGCCCTCAAGGAAGTTGAAAAAGCTGAGAGGAACGTCGAGAAGGCGGAGATACGACTTGAGAGGGCGAGACTGAGAGTCAAGGATCTCGAGGAGGCAATAACTGAAAAAGAGAAAGAAGTGATAAAAGTTCGGAACAGCAAGGAGGAAAGAACAAGGGCAGTGGAAAAAGCACAGAAGAAATATTCCAAGGCACTCGAAGAACAGAAGAGAATACTCAGAGAACTGTCCGAACTCGAAGAGAATATGGAAAAGCTCAAACTGGAGGTTGAAGTTGAACAAGAGAAATACGATAGAGCCGAAGAGTTGCTGAACAAGGTTAAGAATAAAGTCAAGGAACTGGAAGATCAGACTGCTGATTCATCGGGTAAGATAAAAGATAAATTCGATGATATGGCTGAAACAACGGAGAAATCATCAAAGAGAATGGTGGATTCAATTGACACCGTCATATCTAAACTTGAGGAGTTGGAAGAAGAACTTGGCATTTATTCTAAGACATCTTTTGGTAGTAGCCCATCAAGGAAATATATCGAGAACGCAAGACCTACCCAAACAACTCCACCGCCAGCTAAAGCCAAGCCAGAAGAACCCTCTCAACCAAGAAAACCATTCTATGATGTTGACAGATCAATATACGCGGTAAAATCAGCAATTCAATCTGTGACGAGTTCTGTGAAAGCTCTTTCAAATCAGATCGGCAGGATTCAGTCGGTAACGGCAGCACCAAGCGTCACGGTCACACCCGTGATTCCTGTGCATGAAACGGTGCAGAAGAGCGTGACGATAAAGAACATCCAGCCACGGATAGAGATAAGGGATGTCGTGGTCAGGCAGGAGGCAGACATTGACGCAATAGTTGAGAAGGTCAACAGAAAGCTTGTTGAACTGATATGAGGTGATCAAATGGAGCTAAGACTCAACGCTTTTGACATGTCAATTCCATTATCTGACTGGAAAGTGGATCTGAGGCTGAACGAGATAGGAACGGCGAGGGTCAAAACATCAGATGAGTATCTTTTTCTGATCAAAAAAGCCGTAAACGGGACATACGAGATAATCGAAGACGGGATCACGATCTTTAAGGGAGTCTTGAAGCGTATATCAAGGAAATTCAACGGCGAACTGGAGATCGAGCTGGATCACTGGATCAAGAAGCTGGACAGAAAATTATTCTCAAAAGACGGCAATTACAGGGTAGAATATGTGGACAGCGACAGCGATCCGGTATATTCGTTCACGATTTTAAACGATGTACTAAACGGTGAAACGGAGTTTGAGCAGGGTTACTGTGCAGTAAAGAGACTGAACATCAAGGGAAACTTCGAGTCTAAACTCGAATGGATAAGGAAGATTTCAGAAAACATCCTGTGGGGTTACGACAGTGAAGGCAACATCAGGATAGGAGATGGATATACGATTGCTATGGGTAGTACAGATTTCTGGGTGGATGATGAGAATAAAATAAACATAGCGGTTAGAGGGCTTGATGCCACAAAGAGACAGTTTATTCCAGAAATCGTTTGTAACCTGCCAAATAACACCACTGACTCGGGTGGAATCAAATTGTTAAATGGATACTACTGGGCAGTTAATTCAGATTCAATAAAAATTACAATAGGTGAGGGAACTTACTCTAAGACGATAACATTTACAGATAACGGTTACCAAGGCACTTCGGCTACCGAGGAGTTGTATAAAAGCATTAAGTTCTTCTTTGCCCCAACAGAGGCAGAAAACTCATACTGGGCTAAGATTGTCAGCACCTCAAACGGTGTGCTATCTAATGATGCTGAGGCTTGCACTCCGTCAACTGTGTGGTATAAACTGAAAACAATTACTCTTCCTTCGGATTTGCCAGCGAACTCCACTTTAACTATCTCATTTGATCTAAAATGTGTTGAGAGCATTCAAGGAACTACAGACACAGTTTATGGTAAAATTTACAGGAACGATGTTGGGGTTGGGACAACACAAAGCACTGCTTCCACTACTTATGTAACTTACACAGAAACCATAGATGGCTGGAATCCGGGAGATTTGGCTCAATTATATGCCAAAACATCTTATACTGAAGTCTTAGCTTGTGTAAGCAATTTTAGAATCCTAAATGTTCCATTCGAACAGGGTTGCTCTTTGACGACTCCTGAGGCTGTGGTGGGAGTATTCGGGAGAATAGACTTCTACGGGTACTATGACTCAACATTAAACGAGCACTACACAAGGGTGGAGGTCGTCTTTGAAGAGTATCTGTGGGGATCTTTCAGGTTCAGGACATTCGACATTACCGATTACATAGTGGACATCGTTGACTTCTCAATCGATTACTCAAAACTGATTAACAAAGTGCATGTTCTGGGCTACGGGGACGAAATAACGCAGGTTTACTACACAACAGAGGACATAGCCTCCCAATCGAGTTACTTCGTCAGTGAAGGCGTTCACACAGACAGAAAAATCAGATACGATTCCGAAGCACAGGTTCTCGCTGAGAAAATAATCTTACAGAGAAAAGAACCTGTAAAGAACCTGACGGTCAAGATAGACAGCAGGCTGGTCAAGGAGAAGACGGTTGAACTCGGTCAGTTCGTCAGGATAGATGGTCTTGACGAGGACATCGATGGCGAGTACAGGGTTGTCGAGATACGGAACTTCAACACCGTTGACTGCGAACTCGTTTTGACGAATAATCTCGTAATGCTCAGCGACTTCATCAAATCGCTGAATAACAGAGTCAGTGATGTTGTCAAGTACCCCTGATCTGATTTTTAAAGTCTGTTCTTATCTTCAGCAATATGCCACACATAGGGGATGTTTATGTTCCTGTCATAACCGAGCTGTCAGCCGACAAGAGGAGGAAGGAAAACAAGGTCATCAAACCACTCAACCTCGATGAGCCGATTGTGGTCCCACTGAGGAAGGACATAAGAGAACTCAGAATGAGGGGGGTGCTGATCCCCGAAGGGGCGAAGAGTGAGGATGCTTTCGCGGAGGATCTGATGGCCGTTGCGGAAAGAGATCCGGCATACAACCATCTTGATTACGCTGGTGTGGACGGCTTTGTTGCTGTCGATGACATCGAGATCCCGAAGTCGGCTGAGATAGCTAATTTGAGAGAGTACTCCATAAACGGAAAGTTCCTGCCGAGAACCGTCTATGAGAGGGCCTACAAGTTCAGGAACGAGATTATCGTGAATGACTTCGGGATCGGCTTTCCTGCTGTGATTCCGTTGCCGGTTGGAGCTTACAATGTGAAGCTGAAGTCTCCGTGGCAAACGATTAATCTTGATTCTTACTGGGTAAAAGTAACAGGAAAAGATGGAGACATTCCGTTCTACAAGCCGTTCCCACTTTTCGACCAGGACAATGCCACAACAACAGGAACGGTAACCTATCTGGAGGAAGCTTACAGACTTCAGACGATAAATCTTGATGCTCAAGGAGAGTACGCCCAATGGACTGTTGGTATCGGATCAGATATTCCGAAGGGAACTTATAAGATTGTTCTGAGGGTGAGAGATGATAATGTAGCAGACGATATTAAAATAACGGTCTCAGGGAGTGTTAGTGGGACGATTTTAACAGAAACCCTAAGCACGGGTGGAACAAGTTTTGTAACACTTGAGACCTCTGAGTTCAACGCTTTAACCGAGGAAACCTTGACAATCAAGGTAGAGAAGGCTACCAGCACAGCTAATGTTATTGAATTAGATTATTGCTACATAGAGCCGACCTACATTGCGAGACTAGCCTTCGACGTGGACCAGGAGTATGATGTGGGAGAGGTTAAGGTTTACGACACAATGGGCACGACTGATGAATCGCAATGGATACGAGTGTTTAACAAAGAACATAAGTTCACAGGGAAGATAGTAGTAGAGAATGGTTTTCTGAGATTCATGTTTGATCCAAGTACAACAGGATATTATGGCATAAGATACAGTATATGGAATGGAACAAATTGGTCTAACTTAGGAGAGTGGCAATTATATGCGTTTAACAATGATCCCATAGAAGACATAAAGATTAATAGCATAAATTCTGATAGAGTTGAGTTAGTATTGTCTATAAGTGGTGGATTAGATTATGCTGCTTCATTAGGGGACAGATTAGTACAGATTTGGAACATTACGAAAGCAGGTGTAGAAGTTTTCAATGATAAGATTGGTTCGTTAAGATATACAAACTATATCAGAGCAATACCAGATTACTCCACATTGTTCCTCTATACAAAAGATAAAATAGTTCGCGAGACGACGGAGTTTTCTATTCCATTGAATACATATTTCATAAGTATAACTACTGGCGAAATGAAAACAATAGCGATTCATGATGCTAACAAGAGAGCAGGATTTTATTCTTCTGGTGCCGTTATGTATGATTGGCATGAAGATGCAACCGACTTTAAGATGTTCTTCTTCGATAGGTACGAATCTTGGTTATCAAACCTCTTCAAAGAAGCAGAAGACGCAACGCTCAGCTCAGCTCCAGATCCACTAACTTACACGGATGATTTTAGTATTGATACAAGTTCGAGGTATCTACAACTTGTTGGAACAGGGTGGACATGGGATACGGCTAACGGGGAGTTAGACGCTTATAGTGATACCGAAAGCACTGAACTTCTTAGGCTAAAAAGTCTCAAGTTTGCGGGGGGAACATATCAGGTAGATGTAAGAATTAATTCAACTAATGCAGTCGCAAGGGATGCGGGGATAGTTTTTGGTCTTCAGGATGTAGCAAACCATTACCTTGTGAGACTAAATATAGACTCAGGAGGATCAGCAACCTGTAACATTCTCAAGAAAGTTGATGGAACTTGGACAAGTTTAGCATCAGCTCCAGTAACAGCAACAACAGGTACGTGGTATAACATTAGAGTGGAGTGGGATACCTCTACAGGCATAATAGAAGTATACTTTGATGGAGCGGAGATAGTCACGGTTTCTGCACAAGATACTACCTTCACATCAGGATATGTCGGATTAAGAGCAACAGCAACAGCAGGAGTAGGGAACCTCGATGTTAGTTTTGACAACCTCTCCATATCAGCCACTGAGGTCATAGGAAGGGGAGCACAGGTTAATAGATTTCTCGATGATTTCGATTGGGATTCGTCAGCAGAATATACTCAATCAGAAGGGGTGTGGTCTTGGGATGGTGTTAATGGGACTGTAAAGATGGAAGATACAACTGTTAGGGGAATCTTACAACTCAATTCGTTAAAGTTTGGAACAGGGTCTTATGAGGTGAGAGCAAAGATTACTAATAGTGATCCAGTTGGTAGAGAGGCGGGAATACTCTTTTGTATAAGTGATACTAATAATATGTATTTGGCGAATATTTACTTAGATAGTAGCATAGGAAAAGTAGTTCTTTGGAAGAGGGTAGGAGGCACATGGTCTCAATTAGCTGCTGCAGCTAGAACAATAAATCTTGGAGAATTCTACAAACTGAAAGTGAATTTTGATTCTTCTACTGGACAAATAGATGTATATTTCAATGATGAAACAACACCTTGTATCACTAAAACAGATACAACTTTTTCGAATGGTTACGTAGGCCTATGGGTCAATGTAGCCGGAGCAGCTGAATTCGATGACCTCGAAATCAACGCAGAGGAAGTGACGAGCAGCGGGAACAGTTGTGTGATTCTCGGAGGAATTAATCACGGCGGTAAAAGTTTCAGTCCATATGAGTATGTCCAATATAGAATATTTAAAGACAAAATACCATCCGGGAGATATTTGGCAGTAGCAAGAATCAAGAAAACAATTTCTGGGTTTACAGCTTATGTATCTACATACTTATATGACACAGATCTTGATAATACACCAGCATTCGATGGAGCTGGAAAATTTAAACATATTTCGAGTGACATAACTTCTACATATGGATATTTTATAAGACCATTTGAAAAAACTGGGGATTCTCCCTCATCAAGAATAGATTTTGCAGTAGTTGATGAAAACATGGGTACAGTAATAGTTGACTACTTCCTCTTAATTCCAATCAGTGGACTCGAAAGCTCCCAGTTATTCCCGCAAGATATCGCATTTCTCAGCATGGTTGATCCAAACCTTAAGAGAGTTTTAGAAATCAAAAATTAGAGGGGGTGATAATTTTGTTGAGGAAGGTTAAGGTCGTGAGGGATGAGGAGGGCATAAGGCCGGACTGCGAGCCGCCGTTCAGCGTGGTGGAGTACGGCGAGGACTATGCGATAGTCGACACGCCAAACGAGGTCGGTGAGCCGGCAACCTGGGACGAAGTCAAAAATCCGATCTTCAAGAAGATAGTGGTGGGGGACAGGGCGTATTCTGTTGGTGGCAGGATCAGGGACACGACCCCGGTCTACTTGGACAATATGGGGCGACTCTGCCTGAAAAAGATGAAGAAAATTGCGGTGCAGAGAATTATCGAAGAAGAGAATATCATTGTCCCAGATGAGATCGAGAGACCGGAATTCGTGTCTGCTCCGGAAACACCTCTGGCGATCAGGAACGGACAGCTCGGCGTTTATATACGGGATGAGATGGGCAATGAGGTGTTTACGACCGATCCAGAAACAGAGATCGTTGTAGCTGAGAGTGGCGAGAGGATTAAGTTGAGAGATGTTAGCGTAGTGTAAGTTTATCCAGAAAATCTTAAATTTTTAATCTTTTAATAATACCTCTAATGGATTCGATCTGGAATTTTTTAATAACAGCTCTAATGGACTCGAACTGGGCTCTAGCCTTACTGACTTTAGCTCTGGTTATCATTACGGCATGGTATGCTCGCTCAAATCATAAGTATGTCAAATTATTTGAAAAAGAAAGAAAAAGAAGGGTTATTGGGGAAATCGCGAGAAGTATCTTTTCTCCAATATTAACTTCGTTATCTATCTCTAAAGAGTATCTGGAGAAAGGGTATTTCATAATTCTAAGGCAAGATAAAGTTAGACTAGATTTGCTTTCATCACCAAATTACTATCTGAAGGAGAAAGTAAATATCCATACTCAAAATAGATACTCGGGTGTATATTGTTCTGCAGAATATCTCCTAAGCTTCTCCGATGAAATTTTAGATAAGCATATCTCAAAAATACGAGAGTTAAGCCAGGAATTTGATGAATATCGTAATAGATTGGAAGTTTTGTTAAAAGAAATAGTTCCAGTTGTTTTTTCTGAATTTAGGGATTTCTGTGAAGAAATAATTGAAGAGTATCGGAAAAGTGAACAGAGTATAAAAATCGAAAAAGATGATGATTACTATCGGCTGTTAAGTTATGTTATTGGGGGAACAAAGTCTCTTCCAGATGGACATGAGTGGAAAGAGTTTTGGGAAAAATATAGGACTAAGATGCTTTCTTGGATCCTTCAAGATCCTTCTCTAAGAGAGAAAATTGATCGGTTTAACAAGATAAAAGAAGAACTCATTAACACAATAAATAAACTCGAAGAAGAGATTAATAACTTATTTAAAGAATGGAGGAATGAGTACGGTCTAACTGCACTTGAAATGAGGCAGTATCAAGGATATATTTCCATGTAGTTTAGTCTAAAATCTTAAAATCCCTCCAATACTTATCGTAAATCTTCTTCAACTCTTCCTCATCTTGGAAGTCGTAGTGTTCTAAATCGACATCCACGCCTCTCAGAGCAACATACTCTTCATTGCCGACGACATGGCCCATTAGAATTTTCTTGATGGCTGTAGGCATTCCTAGTCTATCTGATTGTTGCGAGAAGAACTTACGCATGTGCTTCATCCTCAGCTTGGAATCGATCTTTTCAAAAGCATCTCTGAGGTTGTAGAAAAGATTTGATGAGGGATTGGTTGCAAGGTAATCCTCCAAAGCTTGTTTCGCTTCCTCGTTGAAAAATGTGATCCGCTCTTCATAGTCTTTGGCAATTTCAGCTCTAACAAATACTGTTCTGTTCCTGACGTCTATGTCATCGATCATGAGCTTGTAAACTTCCATAGCTCTCAATCCGGATGTAGTTGCGAGCAAAACCGCAGCTTTAGCTCTCAACCTCAACGGCTCATATCTGACCTTCTGATCAATTTCATGGATCAGATTTCTCACATGTATTGGCTTGATCACGAGCTTGCGTTTTTTGGGTACTTTGGGAGGTTTGATCAACTCTACAGATGGGTAGTTGATGAACTTCAGAAAACGTTTGATAGTCGTGATGTGTTTACGGACGGTTTCAGGTTCAAATTGCTTTTTTAATTCGTTTATATAAATAATTATGCGGTCATCATCAATTTGGTATGAACAAGCCTCAAGAAACCGTGTCAATCTCGACATATTTTTGTTTATTTCTTCTTCAGAAATGTTAGAAAGTCTTAACATCCTGTAAAAATCGTTTTTGTGGCTTTGTTTTACACCAAACAACATGCGCCGGCCGGGATTTGAACCCGGGGCAAGGGCTCGGCAAGCCCTGGTGTTTCCAGACTACACCACCGGCGCTTGAATATGGGTTAGATATATGCTTTAATCACGATTTATGAAGTTTGTGGTTATTCTTGTGATAACCTCATTTCAACCCTTTCAATTTAGAGAATCCCAAGCTCCTTTCTTAAGACACAGGCCTGACAGATCTGTTTTGGTGTGGGCTCTCCACAAATCTCGCATCTGTTGAGATCCTTCTGAGGGAAGTTGGCTTTAAAACAATCCTGCAAAGCCTCAAAACTCCTCATAACGGAAAACTTTCTGCCGGGATACCTGTTCTCAAACTCGTAAAGGAAATCCCTTATAACAGCCCTTACAGGGAAGCGGCTGTAGGGACATTCGTTCATATCAACCTCTATACCGTTTAGAATGCAGTACAGCATGACTTCCTTCTCGTAAATCTCCCTGAACGGCTTGATCCTCACGACCAGATTCTCCTGCACCCTCTGCGGTATCAGCCTTGCAAGCCTCTCTATGTCTCCCTGCATGAAGTTCAGGAGTATCGTTTGAGTCTCATCATCGAGGTTATGCCCTGTTGCCAGCTTTGTAGCATTTAACTCTCTCGCAGTTCTGTTCAGAAGGTATTTCCTGAAAACTCCGCAGTAGGAGCAGGGCTTCTTATTTCCAATTTTTACCATCTCATCCAGATCCATCCCAAATTCCTCTTTAAATGAGATTATGTAGTGAGGGATCTCGAGCATCTCAGTAACTTTTTTCGCGATCTCAACAGTTGGAGGCCTGTAGCCAGCGATTCCTTCATCCACTGTTATTGCAAAGAACTCGAGATCCCTTCTCTTGCCATAGAGCTTTTTGAGGACGAATGTTAAGGCTGTGCTGTCCTTACCACCGCTGAGAGCTATTGCTATCCTGTCATTTTTCTGTATCATGCCGTACTTCTTGACAGCGTACTTCACCCTCTTCTCGAAATCGTAGATGAAGTGTTTTCTGCAGAGATGTCTGTTGCTGTGCCTCTGGAAGTACACTGCCCTCTTTCCACAAACGCTGCATGACTTCACAGCGAAGCTTATTAATCGAAGTGATTTAACTTTTCTCGTGAAGGATTTTCACATACTATACAAAAGTCTCCGGAAAATCGACTGGAGGGTTATCGAAATAATCTTCAAAAAGATGTGGGATTACAAGTATGTCCCATCAGACCTCATTCTCAAGCTATCCGGGATAAAGGAATCGGAACTCAACAAAATTCTGAGAAGGCTGAGCGATGACGGTCTTCTGGACAACAGATCCCAGCCGTACTTCGGGTCGAGCCTCACCTTCCTCGGCATGAGTCTTTACTCTCTGAGAAAGCTCGTGACGAGGAACAAGCTTGACATGCTCGGGAAGAAAATGGGCGAGGGCAAGGAGAGTGTTGTTTACAACTGCTATTCCGAGAAATATGGAGAATGTGTTATCAAGTTCCACAAACTTGGAGCACACTTCAGGAAGATCAGGGAGAAGAGGGATTACGGAGATCTGCATCTGAGCGTTTTGACTGTGAGGTCAGCTAAAAAAGAATACAGCGCTTTAAAAAGGTTGTTTGGGATAATTAATGTCCCTGAAGCCTTTGCCTGGGAAGGGAATGCCGTTATGATGGAGTTAATCGATGGGAAAGAGTTATTCAGGGTCAGGCTGGAAAATCCTGAGGATGCTCTGGACATAATACTGGAAGACACGAAGAAGATGTTTAGGGCTGGTATAATACACGGAGACCTCAGCCAGTACAATATTCTCGTCAGCGATGATCTCTACATCATCGATTTTCCGCAGCATGTGGATTTAGATCATGAAAACTGGCCTGATATTCTCAAAAAAGATATCGAGAATGTGTTATCTTACTTTAAAAAAGCTTACGGGATAGAAAAAGATATTAACTCGGTAACCAAGTATATCATATCGGAATGATATTTGGTATAGACATAGTAAAAGGGTCTTTGCGTGGAAGAATAAGACCCGAATATGCCCTTGTTGTGCTGGACAACGATAAGGAAGAAGAGTACAGAGTTACGAGAAGTAAGCTCTTCAGGATGGTAAGGGAGCTAAAGCCAGATATCGTTGCTTTTGACAGTATTCAGGAGCTTTTTAGCTCGAAGAGAGAGCTTGTAGATTTTTTGAAGGTTCTGCCAAGCAGCATCAAGTTCGTCCAGATTGCCGGGAAAGAGTCATTGCATGCCATCGCGAGGAGATATGGAATAAGGATGAACATCAGAAGCCCGGCAGATGAGGCAAGAGCCTGTGCATATCTCGCGAGTTTTGGAGTTGGAAGTGAGATCTCGGTGTTCTTCGACAAAACTATCATCACGGTTTCGAGAAACAGAAGCCTTGGAAAAGGTGGATGGCACCAGAACAGATACCGCAGGAGAGTTCACGATGAAGTCAGGATGATCTTCAACGAGATAAAGGAGATCCTGAAGAACAAGGGTTTCGAGTTCAGCGAGGATGTCAGGTTCGGCTATGGTGGCATATCCCGGGGCACGCTGTTGGTCAACGCTGAAAGGTCTGAAGTACCGATAAACTCTTTCAAAACAAAAAATGTTCAGGTAAGGGTTGAGGCGATCGAGAGGGACAAGATAGAATACATCCCCCTGAAGAAGAGGGTCAGGCATCTTATTGTTGGCATAGATCCTGGCAGTACTGTTGGTGTGGCCGTTCTGGATCTGGATGGCAAGGTCCTCGGTGTTAGGAGCAAGAAGGGCTGGAGTTTTTCAGAGGTTATCGAGTACATACTCTCTTTTGGAAAGCCAGTTATTGTCGCTACAGACAAATCAAACGCTCCAGAGTATGTTAGCAAGGTCAGATCTGCTTTTAATGCGATAATCTATACACCAAGAGATGATATGAGCGTGGAAAGAAAGATTCAGCTCACAAGGGGCTATAAGGTTTTTAACGACCACGAGAGAGATGCCCTCTCATCAGCTATCGAGGCGTTCAATTCCTATAAGAACAAGCTGATGAACATCGAGAAAAGAATGCCAGCGGGATACGATCTCGATGCCGTTAAGGCTGGGGTGATCAAGGGTATCCCTCTGAAAACAATCCTTGGGGAGGAGAGACGCGAGGAAAAGAAGGAGAAGAAAACCGTTCCGTCTAAGGTAGACAGGGAGGAAATCAAAAGAAAAGATAGATTGATTGAGGAACTCTATGAAGAGAACAGAATTCTGAAAGAGGAGATAAAAGAGCTGAGAAGGGAAATAGAATCACTCAAGCAGAGGATTGTGTCAATATCCAGAGAGGAGCATGAAAGGATAAGGAGGGACAACTACATAAAAACACTCGAAGCTGAGAATAAGAGGTTGAGGATGGAACTATCTGAGAAAAACTCAAAGATAGATGAGCTTGAAAGCAAGCTCGCCGTTATAAAGAGGATGAGGTATCTGGAACTCTTCGAAGGGTGGAAGTGGGTTAAAGTCCTGAAGAAGTTCACGAAGGAAGAGATAGAGAGGGTTGAGAAAGAGTTTGGCATAAACGAGAACGACATAATCTTCATCCACGACTGCAGCGGCGGTGGGAAGACAACTGCTGAGTACCTTATAAAGAAGGGAGTAAAAGCCATAATTTCCAGTAGCCCGATGTCTCATCTCGCATCATCTCTGTTCGAGGAAGCAGGCATCCCAGTCATCGATGTGGAAAATGTCGAGGTGGAAATTGCTGATGAGATAGTGCTGCTGAACTCGAAAAAGTTTGAGGAGAGGTATCTTGAGGAGAAAAGAAAAATGGAGAAAAGGAAGCTGGATCTTTTGGAAGAGCTAATTCAGGAGTACAGGCTTAAAAGAAAAAATATATAGGGCGGATTACTTGGCATCATAGTAGCTCATCTCTATCACTTCTGCCTCAGTTGAATCGAGAATCCCTGCGTTCAGGACATTCAAAATTCTGCCGATGCATTTGGGCTTGAGCCTCAGCTTAACTACCGTCATCTCACTCTCATCCATGAACCTGTCTGTGGAGAGGAATATCGAGTGAGAGATTACCTCCTTGCCGGTAACCTCAGCAACAAGTCCTGACACTCCTCTGCTTAGATCATACAGCCTTGTTGGGGTTAGGAATACACAGTTTCCTACATTGGCTTTAAGGGCCGTGGCTACATTGTGGGCGCTCCTCAATTCTATGGTTTTTACCATTCCTTTGATGACATCTTCAATAATAACCCTCGATATGCCGGTGAATACGAAACACCTCATGATCTCACCCATACATCGGAAACTCTTCTTTCTTCGGAATTCTCTCTTCGTGAGCTCTCGTTTGCTCAGCCAGTTTTTGCATGTGCGCTTCAATGTATTCTGCTTCCTGAATTAACCTGTCTATGTTTATTTCCCACCCAAAAATTCTGTTCAGCACCTGTATTATCTGGGCAGATGCTCTTGGATCTGGATTGAAGCTGGATGTCTCACCCAGCAAAGCCAGTCCCGGAAAGTTCCTGTAAACACATTCATTTAAAATCGATCCAGCCAGCCCGGAAATCGTTCCTGAATTGAACACCTCAACATGCTCCTTTATTTCATCGAGCAACTCTTTTGTTGTTGCCGCTCCGAAAACCCTGTGCTTTCCCTCAAATGTAGCGACTCCTGCTAAAGAATATATCCTTTTAGCGTTAATCGATTTGGCGAACTTGATAATTTCTCTACTGAGGATGGAAGAGATCTCAACTCCGATTGGTATATCAGAATGAATTAGAACGGCATTATGCTCCAGAGACTCGTAAATCCTTATCGGTGGTGAGATTATACCCTCCATCAGCATTGCTACTGGCGGGAATAGATCAGAACTGATCACTCCCTTGTGCTCGAGCTTGCTCTCGGTTATGATGTGGGCAGTGGCTATTGTTCCAACAAGCCCTATTCCTGGAAAGCTTGCTATCAAAACAGGATTTTCCACACTCAATTCACTGACGATTATTTCTGCATTGACCATATCTTATAATCTAACTGATTTTATTTAACACTTTAGGATTTGTTCTCGTCAAGTTCCCTTTTCCTGATCTCCTCAGAGATTATCTCGGCAACGCTCACATGGCTTATGGGGCTGAGCACGGTATCTGTGCCAACAATCCCATCTATTCCGGCTCTATATATCAGCTTGAGAGCCTCGTTGGATAGCAGGGGATGTGTGCATACAGCATAGATCCTTTTGGCTCCGGAATGCCTTAAAGCCTTGATAGCCTGAACAACAGTCCCTCCAGTGCTTATTATATCGTCAACGAGAACAACATCTCTGTTGGAAACATCAGGGACGGAATCGATTATGACATTCTCGGCATCGATCCTGATCTTTCTCATCAGCTTGTAGTCTGTGCCGAGCTTCTCACTCACAATCCTTGCCCAGAACTCTGCAACCTCGTCTGCCCCAACAACCACGGCATCTTCCAGCTCAAAGTTTCTCTTTACATAATCTGCGAGAAGTGGCATGGCAGAGATGTTTATAACCTCAAAATCGAAGAACTCCTCAACATTCTGCAGATGGAAATCAACAACATACATCTTATTCAGCCCGGCAGTTCTGAACAGCTTGGAGATTGTTTTCAGCCTGTTAGCTTCTCCTCCTATAAACCTCCTGAACCTCGAGTATGGGAAGTAGGGAAAAATCCCGACAACCTCATTCGCTCCAACACTCTTGAATATGTCTATCAGGAATATGGTCTCGATAATCATCTCGTCTGGCATGTGGTGGAAGGAGTTCACGATGAAAACATCGCTCCCCTTCACAGCTTCTGAAACCCTGACATACTTTTCTCCATCTGGAAACTTTTCCAGTTCAGCATAGCTGAGAGTGATTCCAGTTCTTTTTGAGATTTCATAGGCAAGGATGCCCTGAGTTGCTGGTATGATCACCTTAGGCATGGTAAAGTCTAAGCGAATTAAATTTTTAATTCTTTCCTTGTTTTTGTTTTCTTTGCACATCTTTCATGAATCTCAGAAACTTCAGCTCAACTTCTTTCGGGGTTTTTATCAATCCTTCAAACTCGTTTTTTACTATATATTCTAAAGCAAAAACAGACAGGGCAAAAGTCTTGTCCATGATCTCAACTGGCGTACCATTCGCCATTGTGAGGTTCACGGACATGCTGTCACAAAGCACATAAAAGTAGTTGTCTCTCTCATATTTCGTTATGTGTTCGTTGATCGTGATTTTCCTGTAGTCCTTCAGCCTTCTGACATCGATCTCGTATCTTCCAGCCCCCATGTTGCACAGTATCGCTCCATTTTTGATTGTGCTGAAATCACTTATGACAGAGTCTCTACCGGTTGCAGTAACTATTATATCCGATGATGAGAGCCCTTCCTGCAAATCTTTAACTCTGTAGCCGCTGTACTCAGCGATCGCACATTTGATTTCGTCAATATCATACACTGAGACATTGCAGCCCAGCTTTCTCAAAATCTCTGCACATCCTTCTCCAACCCTTCCGAATCCGATGACAAAAGCATCCTTTTCTGGAAAATAGAGGTTGAGCCTCACGAGAGCATCGAGCAGACCAAAAGCCGTACCATGCCTGTTCTCTCCCAGACCTTTTATGTTTGAGTCGTCCAAGGATATTCCCTTTGTAAAGTTGTTCATGGATTTCAGCCTTTCAACACCACTTCGCGTTAGCTCTATCACACCCCCGACTTTCAAACCCTGTTTTCTTGCCTTTCCTGTTAGCATCGCAACACAGTCCATGTAATAGTCTGCCGTCAGACATTCATCTTTGCTAAGAATTTCCACTCCCTTGTCTTTCAACCATTCGACAGCCGATGGCTTGGTTGTGTACTCATCGAACTTCGTAACTCTCAACTCACAAAATTTTGATAGCTCGTAAGCGAGAACGGCAGTCTTGTATTCTAAAGGAAAGCATATAGAAACCTTGGCATCTCTTATCGAGTTGCCCACAGCTTCACAGGCTTTTGGGGTTAGAAGCATTCTCTCTTTAATCCACTCCATCATCTGCATCACTGCTATAAGAACTCAATGGATCTCTTTATAGCCAAAGGTATTTTCCTAAGCATATCTAATGCTGTATAGTTGTATCCAAACTCCTCAAAACATATATCCCCAGCAAGGCCGTTTATGAAAGCTGAAGCTGAAGCACTCCATAACGGATCTGCGTGGCAGAATAAAGCTCCAACAATTCCTGCGAGCACATCCCCAGTTCCACCTACTGTCATTCCTGAATTTCCAGACTCATTCACCCTGATTTTCTCACCATCGCTTATGATGTCCTTCTTTGATTTGAGCAGTATTGTGATTCCATGTTTCTTGGCAAAGCTCTTAACCTCATCCTCGTTTTCAGGAGTTCTACCAAAAACTCTTTTGAACTCTCCGAAATGGGGGGTTATTATGCACTTGACATTCTCAGGCACATCTTTCGTTATCGCCTCAGCATCAAGCACAGCCCGCCTTACACTACCTTTTAAGATCTCCTCAGAAATCTCTACGAAGTCTTTGTCTCCAATCCCCATACCCATAACAAGCACATCGTGTTTTTTGATCAGCTCATCGATCTCCTGAATATTGCTTTCTGATATCCTGCTCCCCTTCAAGCCTCTTACTATCAGGTTTGGTGAGAAACCTGCAACTATGTCTTTTATGCTTTCAGGAACCGCAAGCGTTACAATGTCAGCTCCACTGTGCAGGGCTGCTAACGCTGCTAATGCCGGAGCACCGGTGTATTCTCCACCACCAACGATAAGAACCCTTCCATGCTCCCCTTTATGGGCATCATCTCGTCTTTTGTATGCTAAATGCACATCTCCTGGACCGGCAAGTTTCTCAAGATATTCAGGAATCCCTATGTCTTTCAGGATAACTTTCCCTGCAACATTGCTTGCCTTCAGCAATCCCGGCTTGTATTTGTGGAAGGTTATGGTTACATCTGCTATGACACAGATGTCATACTCTCCAGTATCTGGATTCAATCCGGTGGGGACATCAACAGCGACAACAAAAGAGTCGGAGGAGTTGATAAGCTCGACAGCCGTGCTGTAAGGCTCCCTTAGCCTGCCCTTAACTCCAGTTCCGAGCATGGCATCAACGATTATGTCAAATTCATCATCCAGTTCGATATCCGGGTTTCTGATCTCCTTAATCCTGCACACTTTTTTGATCAGCTGAAAATTTCTTTTCGCTATATCTGTCTTGATCTCGCTTTCCTTCCCAAGAAGGAAAACGGTTATGTCAAAACCTCTCAGATGTCTGACCGCAACAAATGCGTCTCCACCATTGTTCCCAAGCCCTGAAAAGATCAGGATTTTTTTATCCTTTCCAAACTTTCTTATCTCCTCAGCGAGCCCCCTGCCAGCATTCTCCATCAACTGGAGCCTGCTAAGACCGTGGTACTCACAGTTGGTGTCTATTGCAGACATCTCAGAGGATTTTATTGTATAGGTCATATCTTCCATTTTTATCGCTGGTCGTGCCGGTATTACCAACTTCTCACGGCTATGGCTTTATGATCTTGCTATCTGTTGTTGTGAATCTCGCCCCAAAGCTCGCGTGCATTATGAACCTGTAGTTCTCTATATCCGGCTTACCATCAGCGAAGCCATCTCCCTCGCTGGCATGAAGTATCTCTCCAACATAGAATGTGTGGTCTCCCGTCTGAACTGCATCGACAACCCTGCATTCCAGATTTGCCTGGCACTCCTTTATCGATGGTGTGCTGACTTTTTCAGATTTCACAAAAGTTAAGCTTAGCAACTCGCTCTTATCCTTGTTAGCCCCGCTTACAGTTCCAGCAGTCCAGACATCCTTCAAAAGCTCGATTGTCGGCACCGCAACAACAAATTCTTTATTTTCGTCAATAAGTTTCTTTGTGTATCTCTGGTTACCTATCGCCACACCTAAAAGCTTTGGATTGAAGGAAAGCGGAACAACCCAATCAGCGGTCATCACATTCGGTTTCTCAACTCCCGCGACTATGAGATAAGTTCTCAGAGGATAGAGGTATTCGAGCATGTTATCACCTATCGTGGATTTGATTAAACCAATATAACTATTTCGTTCGTTGACATCTCTGAGTTTGTATGGACTTGTATGGACTAGATTTTGGTATGCTTGATTTGTTTACACCACAATATTTTGTTTGACCCTGGCTCTGAGTCGCTCCTGGGCAATCCACCAGAATCTAATCCTGAAATCTGGAAAAATGTTGGTAGAAGTATGATTATGAAATTGGTAATTAAAGCAATCTGCTCAAAACCAGTCAAAATATATCTTTTTCAGGCCTCTCACATATCCAGTCTTAATCCCAAGATCTCTGGCTTTTCTGATCAATCGCCTGTCGTTTGTGAACAAATGGCAGTCTCTTTTCAGGCAAACCTCTATCAATGCCTCATCTCCAGAGCTTTTGGTATCAACAACCTCAAATCTCTTTGCCATCTCAAGGGCTATTTTGGCAAACACTTTCTCTTTACCTCTAAGCTCTGAAACTAGTTTTTCAAGCTCATGAAGAACACTCTCGGGAATAATTATCGAATTAAACCCATTATCTCTTAAAAGCTCCACAAAGTCTATTTTCTGCTTCACACAATAAATTAGAAAATTGGTATCCAGACAGGCTTCCATTTTACTTTATCGTTCCTGCGCCGATCAGTCTCCACCTGCTGCCTATCCTTCTGCTGACAGCAACATTCCAGCCCTCCTCGGCACAAACAGGTCTCTTGAGCTTAACTTCTATCACATCGTCTCTCGCTGATGTCACAACACCGAGGGTTGTGGCGGTTCCAACGCTCAGCATCAGCGGTTCGTTCATCTTTATCTTCTCAACCACTATTTCCTCTTCAGTTCCGACAACCTTTTCAAGCAGCTTAACCTCCATCGTGAAATCCATCAGCGTGTCCGGGAGCTTATCCGGATGCCCTAGAACATTTCCTGACAGTGCATCGCTCTTCGTCAGCCTTGGATCTAATCTTGTGGAAATCCCAACAAGCCCTCCGGGAGTAGCCTCCTCAACATTCTTTCCTGAGGCCATTATGCTCGTAACTTCTGAAGTTACTGGATTCCAGTTACCCCTGTCATCCTTTATCCCTGGCCTGACTTCGATTTCATCTCCAACCCTGATCTTTCCTCTTGCAAGACTACCACCAAGTACTCCGCCAACGAGCTTCTCTGGGCTGGTTCCGGGCTTGTTCACATCAAAGCTCCTCGCGACAAGTAGCAGTGGTGGAGATTTAAGGTCTCTCTCCGGAGTTGGAATTCTTTCCTCGATTGCCTCTATGAGCACATCTATGTTAACCCTCTGCTGAGCTGAAATCGGGATTATCGGTGCATCTTCTGCGACAGTACCCTTTATGAACTCCTGGATTTCCCGATAGTTCTCCAGCACTCTCTCTTTGGAGACTATCTCTATCTTGTTCTGGGCGATAACGATCTTGTCAACACCTATGATATTTAGAGCCATAAGGTGTTCTTTCGTTTGCGGTCTGGGACACTTCTCATTGGCTGCGATCACAAGAACAGCACCATCCATCAACGCTGCACCTGAAAGCATCGTTGCCATCAAAGTTTCGTGTCCTGGGCTATCTACAAAGCTGACAGTTCTTAGAATCTCGGTCTCAACATTGTGTTTGGGGCATACTCTCTCCACAGTGTACTCTCCATCTTCAGGGCATCTTCTGAATGTTGTATCTGCATATCCGAGCCTTATCGAGATACCTCTCTTCAACTCCTCGCTATGCCTGTCGGTCCAGACACCGCTTAATGCTGCAACAAGTGTGGTTTTTCCATGATCAACATGACCAACCATTCCTATATTTACCTCTGGAAGAGGAACATCATTTTTCTTGCTCATGACAAATCAGGATGTCTTGCGTTGTATTTAAAGTTTCAGATTGATTGTGGTTGTGGCAGGCTATAGGTAGAGAGCGGATTAATTGGTTAACACTCACTTTAGGCTTCTGATGTATTCGAATGCTGAATTGGCTGCAACTGCCCCATCTCCTGCTGCGGTTATCGCCTGCTTCAGGGGATTGTTACAGCAATCACCTGCAGCGAACACTCCCTGAACACTCGTTTCCTGATTTTTGTTCACGATTATGTACCCTCTAGAATCCATCTCAACTCCAAGATTCGCGACAATTTGGGTTGCCGGATTTATTCCTATTGCGATAAATACAGCACTCACATCCACAGCAAACTCCCTATCCTCTACTTTGTTGTATAATATAATCCTCTCAACAACATCCTTACCCTCGATTCTTACAGGAATGGAGTTCCAGATCACCGGTATCCCTCTTTTGAAAATCTCATTCTGATGTGCTTTGTCTGCCCTCAACTCATCCCGTCTATGGACTATGCTCACATCACAGCCTATCTCTTTTAGGTAGATCGCTTCAGTGGCAGCGGTGTTTCCTCCACCAATTACAACAACCTTTTTCCCTCTGAAGAAGTTGCCATCACATGTTGCACAGTAGCTCACACCTCTGCCAACGAACTCTTTCTCTCCCGGTATTCCAAGCTCTTTGTGCCTCCCACCGGTTGCGATTATTACAGCTTTAGCGGAATACTCGTTCTCTCCAGATCTCACTATGAATCTGTTCTCTCTCTTTTCAATGCTATCTACATTCTCGTACTTATGCTCTGCTCCGAATCTTATTGCTTGTTCTTTTATCTTCTGCACAAGCTCAAACCCATTTCCCTCAAATCCCGGAAAGTTCTCTATCACAGGAGTTAATGTAAGCTGAGAAACAGGATCTACACTCTCAAAAAACGCCACTTTCAGCCCATACCTTGCCCCGTATATAGCTGCCGTACTTCCTGCCGGCCCGGCACCAACGATTATCAGGTCATACTCCTCCATCTTTTCACCTCTTATGTCACTCGGACATATCAGCTATAAATCTTTTACTTGGTTTTTACTGATTTTCTAAAAACCAGTTAATTCTTTCTCTCACTTTTTCTGTTTTTAATTTGAGTAGTTTTATTATATCATAGCATTATTTAGCTTAATTTGGATATATTTAAGTTTATTAATCTATTTAATTAAATTTTTTTACAATATTTTTCTAAATTATTATTTATATTGTTTGATTATTAATAAGAATATATTTTGAAAGTTTTAAATTTTATTAATATTATTTTTATCTTCTAAGAAATCATTACACAAATTATGTAACAAAAATTGTTAGGCAAGCCTAAAAATTGGTTTTTTGGTAACTCAGCCATTCCAAAATATCTAGGAATATGGTGTTGGTGGTGTGTTTAAGGGGGGTTAAATGCATAATGTTGCTGAGGTTGTTGATTATGGCTATGTTGCGGTAGATTTGTTACATAATATATGTGAATGGGGTTGCTGGACATCTCTCTCAATTTTTTTAGAACTTAGTATTAATATTTTGTTAATTATTAATTCAAATGCATTTTGATGATATATATTTAAACTAAAAATTTTATGTCGTAGAATATATATCTTTGATCATTATAATTAAATGTTTTAATTTTTATCTTCATATTTAAACCTTAATATTTTAGTAAAATAATATTACATTTCTTATTTATTAGATTGGGACTGGTATAATATGGAAATTGTGAGTGTAATATGGAGTGTAATATATGGAAGGGTCTTTAGAAGGAAGTGAAAGAGGGAATTTTTTTAACCATATGGCCTACAGCTTAGCCCATGCACGGGATAATCATTCATAGCGGTGACTGGGATAGAATATACCATGCTTTTAACATCGCATCTGTCTATGGGTCATCAGATCAGGAAGTTGTGGTTCTCCTGACATACTGGGCGTTAAGGACGGCCATAGAATCTGCTAAAGAAGTAGGGGTTAAAGACGGTGAAAAGGAGGAAATTCTGAGAAATGGAATAAGCAGAGGGGTAATAAAACGACTGGAGGATATGATAAAGCTGGCTAAATCAACTGGAAATGTTAGAATAGGGGTTTGCCCGGTTAGCCTGTCGCTTTTAGGCTACGAGGAGAAAGACCTGCCGGATTGGGTCGATGAGGTCAGCAGTCTATTTGATGCCCTTTCAATGGAGAATGTTATCTTCATTTAGTTGCTGATTAGTTTGGTTTAATATTTCTGAAAGGCTTCAGGATAATCAAAAGTGTTATATTCTTTTAATTTATCTCAGAATCGATGAGTTTGGAGAAGGAGTATCTTGATATTGCTTTCCTAAACGATAATGGATTTATAAGGAAAAAGTGCCCCAAATGCGGAAAGTACTTCTGGACGATCGACGAGAAAAGGGAGGTTTGTGGAGATCCACCATGTGGAACATACACATTCATTAATCGGCCAGTGTTCAAAAAGAAGTTCAACCTTTCTGATATGCGAGAATACTACCTGTCCTTTTTTGAGAAAAGAGACCATGAGAGGATTGAAAGGTATCCTGTGATTGCGAGGTGGAGAGATGACATATATCTAACAATCGCATCCATAGCTGACTTCCAGCCCTTCGTAACCTCTGGAGTCGTTCCGCCTCCAGCAAATCCGCTGACGATCTCTCAACCGTGCATAAGGATGGATGATCTGGATTCTGTGGGGAGAACTGGAAGACATCTAACACTCTTTGAGATGATGGCGCATCATGCCTTTAACAACCCTGAGCAGGAGATCTACTGGAAGAGTGAGACTGTTGAATATTGCACAGAGCTTTTGGAGGAGCTCGGGGTAAACAGAGAGGATATAATTTACAAAGAAGAGCCGTGGGCTGGTGGAGGTAATGCGGGCCCATGCCTGGAGGGTATTGTTGGTGGACTGGAGGTTGCAACACTTGTTTTCATGAACCTCGAGACACATCCAGATGGAGACATCGAGATAAAAGGTGAAAAATACAGAAAAATGCCAAATTACATTGTTGATACTGGATATGGACTTGAGAGATTTACATGGGCGAGCCAGGGAACTCCTACAGTTTACGATGCGATATTTCCAGAAGTTCTTGAGATGATTGTCAGCAACAGCAATGTAAGACATTTCACCGATGATGAAGAGGTAGCGAGGATAGTTGGAGAGAGCTCAAAGGTTGCTGGAGTCCTCGGTACACTGAGGGGTGAGGCTCTTATCCAGCTGAGGAAGAGCGTTGCAGAGAAGATTGGTATTGATGTTGAGAAACTTGAGAAGATTGTGAAGCCTCTTGAGAATGTCTATGCCCTTGCAGACCATACCAGAGCAATCCTATTCATGCTGGGAGATGGGTTAGTGCCATCCAATGCCGGAGCCGGGTATCTCGGCAGATTGATGATCAGGAGGAGTTTGAGGATTGCCGAAGAGCTGGAGTTTGAATTGAGCCTGTTCGATCTGGTTGAAATGCACAGAAAGATACTGAGGGAATTCAGCTTCCCGACACCGCTTGAAACGATTCAGGAGATTCTGGAGCTTGAAATGGACAGGTATAGTGTTACGATAAGCAAGGGTATCGGCCTGGTGGAGAGAACGATAGCGAGGAAGAAGAAGATTGAGAAGGAAGATCTGATAGAATTCTATGACTCAAATGGTGTTCCACCTGAGCTTGCCGTTAGAATAGCTAAGGAGAAGGGCGTTGAGGTTGAGATGCCTGAGGACTTCTATGCCGAACTTGCTGAGAGACATTCCAGGGCTGAAAAGAAGAAGGAGAGTGAGCTAAAGCTGGATTATCCGCAAACCGAGAAGCTGTACTACAACTCAAAGCTTCTTGAGTTTGAAAGTGAGGTAATAGGTGTTGAGGGTGATTATGTTATCCTCGACAGGACAGCCTTCTATCCAGAAAGTGGTGGTCAGGATAACGATACTGGTGTTATCTTAACAGAAAAGGGTGAACTGAAGGTTGTTGATGTAATAGATCAGAATGGAATAATCCTTCACAAAGTCGAGGGCAATTTCAGGCCCGAACCGGGAATGAAGGTTAAGGGTATAATAGACAGGGACAGAAGGTTCAGGCACATGAGACACCATTCAGCGACCCACCTGATTCTCTATTCTGCCAAGAAAGTTCTTGGAAAGCATGTGTGGCAAGCAGGAGCGAGAAAGGAATGGGATAAGGCAAGGCTGGATATAACGCACTACAAGAGGCCAACCGATGAGGAAATTGCGGAGATAGAGAGAATCGCAAATCAGGAGGTTATGGCGAACAAACCCGTTACCTGGACTTTCATGGACAGGATTGAAGCGGAGAAGGAGTATGGCTTCGAACTGTATCAGGGAGGAGTTCCACCGGGCAGAGAGATAAGGGTTGTCAGGGTTGGAGATGATGTTCAGGCTTGCGGTGGAACCCACTGCGACACAACTGGCGAGATCGGTTTAATCAAGATAATGAAGATCGAGTCAATTCAGGATGGAGTCATAAGGATTGAGTACTCTGCTGGAGAAGCTGCTTTGGACTTCATAGCGAAGGAGGAGGAATATCTCAGGGAAGCTGGAAGTATCCTGAGAGTTGAACCATCAATGCTTCCAAAAACCGTTAAGAGATTCTTCGATGAGTGGAAGGAGCAGAAGAAGGAGATAGAGCGGCTAACATCCGAGATTGCGAAATTGAAAGCTCAGCTACTGCTTGAAAAAGCGGAGGAGTATGATTCGATACCTGTGATTGCAGAGATATTTGAGGATATGGACCATCAGGAGATGGTGAAGCTTGGCTTCGCTCTGGCAGAGAAAGGTGCTGTTGGTTGCCTGATCTCCAAGAAGGACAAGGTTAAGGTTATAACCTTCAGCGGGAAAGATGACATTAATGCCGTTGATCTGATCAGAGAGATCGGAAAGTACATAAAGGGAGGCGGAGGAGGCAAGAGAAATCTTGCCCAGGGTGCTGGACAGATAGCTCCTTCAAGAGACGACCTCGTGAAGTACATATTCACATTTCTTGGAAGGCTGAGCAGATAATGGATAGGGTTGAGTTCATACCGGTCAAGGGAATTCCGCTGATACGAGTGGGAGATGACATAGCCGATATTATCGCAGACAGGTTCGAGCTTGAGGACGGAGATGTGGTTGTAATCTGCTCAACAGTGGTATCCAAAAGCGAGGGCAGGGTGAGAAAGCTTGAGGACTACAAACCAAGCAGTAAAGCAGTAAAAATTGCCAAAAAGATCGGCAAAACTCCTGAGTTCGTTCAGGCTGTTATGGAGGAGTCGGAAGAAATCCTAATCGACTCTCCTTTTCTTTTAGTTAAGGCAAAATTCGGGAACATATGTGTCAATGCTGGCATTGACGCGAGCAATGTGGAGAAGGGATACATAATACTTCCACCCTTAAATCCAGATAAAAGTGCCGAGAAAATAATGAAAAGGCTTAGAGAAATAACGGGAAAGAGAGTTGGGGTTATAATAACCGACACCAACGGCAGGTGTTTCAGATATGGTGTTGTTGGCGTCTCCATAGGCCTGAGCAATGTTATCGCACTGAAAGACTGGGTGGGTAAAAAGGACCTATTCGGAAATGAGCTTGAGGTTACCGTCGAGGCTGTGGCTGATGAGATTGCAGGGATGGCAAACCTGATTATGGGTGAAGGGGGAGATGGAATTCCTGTGGTGGTTGTCAGAGGGCTGGATGTAATCGAAGAGGGAAGAGCTGAAGATCTGTACAGAAAAGAGAGCGATGATGTTATAAGGAAGATAATAAAGGATCACAGAGCATGGAAAGAATCCTAGTTGTGGGAAACAATGTCAGGAATGTTGTTCAATCCGCTTTCAAGTCTGGTTTTGAGGTTTACGCACTTACAAAGTTCGTTGACTCAGATCTGGCACTGTTTTCCAAAAAAGTCTACCTCATTGAGGAAGAATCCAGAGAGTGGGTTTTGGAGAGAGCGAATGAACTTGCAGAGAGATATAATGCTCGAGTAGTTCTGGCTTCTGGCTACGAAGACATCGAAGTTAAGGCGGATGTGCTTGGCTGTGAACCATCGAAGATTCATGATGTTGTGGATAAACTCAAATTCTACAGAAAGCTTGAGAGTGCCGGTTTACCATTTCCAGAGCTTAAAAGTGAGGTTGATGGTAGAGTGATTGTGAAGCCCATCAGGGGCGGGGGTGGAGAGGACATAAAGCTCTTGGAAAATGAAATATGCGGCAAAGATTTTCTGATCCAGGAATACATCGAGGGTTTTCCATGTTCTGCGTCGCTAATTGTTGGAAAAGATGCAGAAGTCATCTCACTAAACAGAATACTGGCTGGGTGGAGTGAGATGAATGCCGATGGCTTCAGATATTCAGGTAACACAACACCACTGGATGTTAAACAGGAATTGAGAAAAAAACTTTCCAGACTTGCTGTTGAGCTCTGCGAACTATTCGAGCTGAAAGGCTCGGTTGGCGTGGATTTTGTAGTTGACAGGAATATGAATCCATATATTATAGAGATGAACCCGAGATTTCAGGGATCTCTCGATGCGATTGAGTGGAGCATGGATGTTTCACTTTTCAGGCTGCACTATCTCGCAGTAGAGGGTAAAAAAGTGGAGGTACCAAAGGCAAGGAGGTTTGCCGGGAGGTTCGTTCTCTTTGCGGATAGAACGATTGAGATAAGGAGAAATCTGTTTGGCAATCCATTTTTTGCTGACATACCCTTCAAAGGCACGGTATATCAAAAGGATGATCCCGTAGTATCCATATTGTGTTCTGGAAATAGTGAATCAGATGTCATGGAAAAAGCTGTAGATAGAAGAAATCTATTTTTAAAGCTGAATCATTCTGCGTAGAGTGCGGATTCTACAAGCTTGAAAATAGACTCCTTTTTGGCAAGCCCCTCTACTCCGCTGTATGTGTCACCGTTCTTGAACACATAGATTGTCGGCAGAACTTGAATTCCGTATTTTGTTGGAATTTCATCATCCTCTTCAACATTGAACTTGCAAACCTTTACCTTGTTTTTGAAAGCCTCAGCTAACTCTTCAAGTATTGGCTCGATCTTGAAACATGGCGGACACCAGTCCGCATAGAAATCAACCACGACCACACCTGAGCCAACTATCTCTCTCCAGTTGTTCTTGTTCAGCTTGAAGATTTTTTCGTTGTTCATTTGATCACCGCTTGAATTTTTATAAATTAGCTATTGCAGGTAACCAATATTTAAATTTAACTGAATTAAATAATGAAACCCTTTTAGATTATTAAGTTCTCCAGAAGATTAATAATTTTTATAAAAATACTTCCGAAAATTATTTGTGTTGCGTGGAATACTTATAGCTATGAGATTGCTCTCACTGCTTTCAGGAGGAATCGACTCACCGGTCTCAGCATACCTCATGCTCAAGAGGGGGTTTGAGGTGGACTTTCTTCATTTTTATTATTCCAGAGATTTTGAGAAGATAGTGGATATAATTTCAAGGCTTAAGGATCTTTTTAACTACAGTCCGAGGCTTTTTGTGGCTCCACACAGTAGAATAGTCGAGATAACGAGAAAATATGAAAGGAGGTTTACATGTGTTTACTGCAAGATATCGATGCTCAAATGCGCTGAAAAGCTTGCCGAAAAAATAAACGCTCAGGGACTGCTCATGGGAGACAGTCTGGGTCAGGTAGCCAGCCAGACGATACAGAATTTGTTTGTGGAAGACAGGGCTGTAAAAATTCCAGTTCTCAGACCGCTCATCGGGCTTGATAAGGTTGAGATAATAGACATTTCCAGAAAAGCTGGGTTGTACGAAATATCGATCAGAAAAACCGTACCATGTCCCGCTGTACCAGAAAAACCGGCAACTTCTGTAAGCATTGACAGAATAGATTTGGGTGTAGATGTTTCTGAGGCTGCGGAATTTGAGGAAATTCAGATATAGGAGAAAGGTTTAGGGGAAAGGTTTTAACTGTTGAAGGGTAAATACCTTTATGAACCCACAGGCTCTCTATAAGATAAGCTACGGGCTTTATGTTGTAGCTAGTATGAAAGACGGGAGGTTCAATGCCCAGATAGCAAACACGGTTTTTCAGGTGACATCTCAGCCTGTAAAGGTTGCAGTGTGTATAAACAAGCAGAATTTAACCCACGAGTTCATCGAACATTCTGGACTGTTTTCGGTTTCGATTTTGAAGAAAGAGACACCGATGAAGTTCATCGGAACCTTCGGGTTTAGGAGTGGGAGGGACATCGATAAATTCGAAGGTGTGAATTATATCACAGGAAAGAAAGGAACACCTATAGTTGTTGACAACTCTGTCGCATACATCGAAGCTGAAGTTGTGAATTCTCTGGATGTTGGAAGTCACACCCTCTTCGTTGGAGAGGTCATAGATGCAGAAATTTTTGATGACGGAGAGGTTATGACATACGACTACTACCACTCGATAAAGAAGGGCAAAACTCCGAAAACGGCAACGGTGTATTTCGAACAAAAATGATTTTAATCTTGGCTAAAGTTGCTGAACCATGGGCATTTACGAATTTATAAAAAAGTACTATATTGATTCTCTCGTTTACAAGCAGGGGTACAACATAGTGAACACCCTGACATTTGCGATAATTCTGATATTGGCTGTAGTTGCAATCTACAAATACCTGAGCAAGCGCATAAAGTTCGATGAGAAGTTCGTTATCGCCAACATTCCATACATCCTGCTTGGATCATCTGTCAGAGTTGTGGAGGATGCGGAATTCCTGAAACCTCCGATATCCTATTTCTTCATGACTCCCTTTATATACATCGTGATATTCCTGATAGCCTTTCCAACCCTGGTGATTTCTTTAAGGAAAAAAGAAGATTACTGGAAGTACTATGCCGCAGTTGGAGTTTTCCTCTCTGCTGCCGTACTGGCGATGTTATTCTCCAGTCTTGAAGTAATCCATGGATGGTTGATTCCTGTAACGCTGACCGCAGCTTTTTTGTTCGCAGCAGCTTATCATTTTCTGACCAGGAAATTCTATCCGAAGATGCACAACGGGCTGAGCGATCTGGTTTTCTTCTCACACATGGTAGATGGATTCGCAACATTTCTGGGCATACAGTTTCTGGGATACTGGGAGTTGCATGTTCTTCCAAGGTTTCTGATTGATACCTTTGGAGCATGGGTTATGGTTCCGTCAAAAATAATCGTCTTTCTAGCTGTGCTGTACATTCTTGATACATCGGAAGATGACATACACTTTGTTAACTTCATAAAGTTCGTGCTTGTTGTTCTTGGCCTAGCACCGGGAATGAGGGATGCTTTGAGGATGTGTTTCGCGACATGACTCCAGAGACATGACTCCAGAGCTATGTCTAGAGCAACCAGACCAAACTTAAATAATTTAAAAACCAAATTTTGAATATGAAAGCCGTATGGAAAGGCTCGATATCTTTTGGCTTGGTTAATGTCCCTATCAAGCTGTACACATCAACGCTTCCGAAAGATGTCGAGTTCAAGCTTTTGCACAGAGAGGATGGCGGGAGGGTTAGATACAAGCGGGTTTGCGAGAAGTGCGGAAAGGAGCTCGGGAAAAATGATATTGTAAAGGGTTATGAGATTTCCAAGGATGAGTATGTCCTGCTGACGGATGAGGATTTCGAGAAAATTCCGCTGAAAACGACGAAGACAATACAGATAAGGCAGTTCTTTTCTCCAGAGGAGCTTGGGGTTGTATTTTACAACGGCTTCTACTATATTTCTCCTGAAAAAGGATCTGAGAGGGCGTACTATCTCTTGCGTAGGGCAATGGAGGAAACGAACAGCATAGGTATCGGAAAGGTAACGATGAGAAATAAGGAAAACCTTGTTGCAGTTCGACCATACGATGGTGGACTGATACTTGTCCAGCTACACTTTCTGGAGGAGATCAGGAATCCCATGGAAGTTCCTTTCTGGGGTAAAGAGGAGGACATAACTGAGGAGGAGATTGAGCTGGCCAAAAAGCTCATACTTGCGATGAAAAAACCTCTGAGAATAGAGGAGTTCGTTGATGAGTATAAGAACGCTCTGCTTGAGCTGATAAACGCTAAAATTGAGGGTAGAGAGGTTAAGGTTTCAGAAGAGCTTGAGGAGGTCAAGTCCCTGATAGAGGCTTTGAAAGAGAGCCTTGAAGTTATTGAGAGCTAGAGAGCATGGCTGCCAAAGACCAGATCACAAAGGACTGGTTCTATAAAAATATAGATCCAATGCTGGCAGTTAAGGGAAAACCATTCAGCAGTTCTGACTATCTGTATGAGATCAAGTGGGATGGAACGAGATGCATAGCGTTTGTGGATGTTGATGAAAACCGCCTCAGGCTGCAGAACAGGAGATTTCTGGATATAAAATACAGATATCCTGAGTTCAGATTTCACGAACAGTTTTCAAAGAGTGTTGTTCTGGATGGTGAAATAGTTGTACTGCATAACGGCAGGTCGGACTTCAGACTCCTCCAAAAGAGGGAGCAAATTGAGAACAGAGCGAAGATCAGGATTCTTTCCAGCATGTATCCTGCAGTATATGTGGTCTTCGACATTCTGTGGGATGGGGAATGGATTATGGATCTTCCGCTGATAGAGCGAAAGAAGATCCTGTCTGAACTTACAGATACAGCGGAAAATCTAATGATTTCGGACTACATTCTTGGAGAAGGGACTGAATTTTACAAAAAAGCAATCGAACTCGGCTTTGAGGGCATAATGGCGAAAAAGCTTGAGAGTCCGTATATCTTGGGGAGAAGTGATTACTGGATCAAGATTAAAAGGAAGAATACCATAGATGCGGTGATCATAGGTTATATGAGTGGTGAGGGCGTGAGAGAGCAGCATTTTGGCTCCCTGCTTCTCGGTCTATATGATGGGAGTGACCTGATCTACATAGGCAGGGTTGGAACGGGATTCGATTCCGAGTTCTTGGAATATTTTGCTAAGAGAATAAAAAAGCTGGTTGTTGATAGGCTTAGCATCAAAAACTTCGAGGAGATCGAAATGGTAAGGAGGGATGTGGGACTCATCAAACCATACTATGTCGCCGAAGTTGAATTTCTGGAAGTTACGAATGAACTCAAGTTAAGGGCTCCGGTTTTCAAAAGGTTAAGGCTGGATAAGGATCCGAAGGATTGTAGAATAGATCAGCTTAGGGATGGTTGAGGGTTAAATTGTCAATTAAAGCCTCAATATATCCCCTTTATCTCTTCTTTCCTGAAAACTCTGCCATGCCCGGAATACACGAGTTCAAAGTCAAGATCCATAATTGCCCTCACTGAATGAAGGTACTGCTCATAGTCTGAGCAGAAGGATTTGTTGGATAGCTTCCCATCTCTCAAAAGATCTCCGCAGATCAGGTTTTTGTCATAGATCAAGCATATGCTTCCGGGAGTGTGTCCGGGAGTGTGTAAAGCCGCGATATCTGTGTGGGTGGATTCTCCGACTTCGAAGACATCAAGTATTTTGTCTATTTTCTCCACTTCCTCAGGAGGCTCCCATTTAAACAACCTCTCACCAAATCTTACTAAGATTCCAAGAAATCCGGAGTATCTGAGCTTTTTATCACCCAGAATGTAGGGTATATCCAGTTCGTGGGCATACACCTTGCACCCAAGCTCTCTCTGGAGAAATCCAGCCGAACCGATGTGGTCGAGGTGAGCATGGGTTATTATTATCCCATCAATCTTTTCATCCGAGATCTGCTTTAGGATCATCTCTCCTGAATTGGAAGTGCCGGTGTCTATGAGGTAGTTGTTCAGCAGGTACACATTGCAACCTTTTGCCTCAAGCTTCCTGATGCCCATAGGGTTAATTTAGCAACATCTATATATTTTTGGTGTGCAAGCTTTGATTGTCGGATGAAAAAATTTAAATTGGGTTCAATTCATAGCCATTCGAGGAGGAATTGCCATGAAGAATCAGGCTGAGGTTAGACAGCTAAAAGAAGGAGGATATGTTGTAATTGATGATGAACCATGTGAGATCCTGAGCATATCGGTAAGCAAACCCGGAAAACATGGTGCAGCCAAGGCAAGGATAGATGCGATGGGCATCTTCGATAAGCAGAAAAGAAGTATTGTGCAGCCAGTAACAGCCAAGATCTACATTCCAATAGTGGAGAGAAAGAGGGCTCAGGTTATCAGCGTTGTTGGGAATGTTGCACAGCTGATGGATCTCGAAACCTATGAGACATTCGAGCTCACGGTTCCAGATGAACTGGCTGACAAGGTCACTCCTGGAGAAGAGATTGTCTATATTGAGTCAATGGGCAAGAGGAAGATTGCTGAGAAGTAGCTGAGAACAAAGCATGCATATTGACTCCTATTTTTCTCTATCCAATTCCGATCTGGACTCTGCAGAGTTCATCATTTTTGGGATACCCTATGATGGAACTCAGTCCTTCAAGCCCGGTTCGAGGTTTGCTCCCAACGCAATAAGGGAGGCAAGCTGGAATCTGGAGAGTTATTCCCTGTTCAGGAATCTGGATTTATCTTTGGTGAAGGTTTTTGATGCGGGGAATGTAAACACCGATGGTAGCTTCACCCAAATTCTCGAAAGGGCGTCAGAATTTCTGTCAAAGCTTAAGGGCTTTCCGATAGCAATCGGTGGGGAGCATACGATAAGCTGTTCATGTATGGAGTTTGTTAGGAAAAAGAATGCATGCTATCTGGTTTTTGATGCCCACTTCGATTTGAGGGACGAGTTTGATGACAACCCGTTCAACCACGCATGCACGGTAAGAAGAATCTTTGAAAAAGTTGGGAAGGTTGTCCAATTTGGCATCAGATCGGGAATTGCTGAAGAAAGGAGGTTTGCTGAGGGGAATGGTATTGAGGTCTTCTACTCGTGGGATATACTGGATGATCCAAAAAAGAAGATATCTGAATTAATCAGAGTTCTGGATCAGTTTGACAGGATATATGTCTCTCTGGATATGGACTCTTTCGATCCCGCTTTTGCTCCGGGAGTCTCCACACCGGAACCTTTTGGAATACATCCAATTCATTTCATGAAAATAATTTCTGAAATTTCCGATAGAATTATTGGTTTTGATCTTGTGGAAGTTGTTCCCGACGGCAATAAGGTCACGCAAACTCTTGCAGCAAAACTCATCGTTGAGTTAATATCTTCTATAGGTTCGAATATTTAACCAATATTTATCAAGACTGGAAAACTGAGTTAGTTTTTTATACTATAAAGCCAACATAATTTCGGGAGGTGAAAGAAATGTCTTCTGAAAAGAATTTGGAGGCTGCTTTTGCCGGAGAGAGTATGGCAAACAGGAGATATCTGGCCTTTGCAGAAAAAGCTGAGAAAGAGGGCTTTAAAAATGTTGCAAGAATATTCAGAACAGCTGCGGAATCTGAAACCATTCACGCGATAAACCACCTCAAGGTCATGGGTGGGATCAAAGAAACCCTTGAAAACCTGAAGGTTGCTTTTGAGGGCGAGACATACGAGAAGGAGGAGATGTACCCGAAGTTCATTGAGGAGGCTAAGAAAGAAGGAAACAAGCAGGCTGAGAGGACATTCACGTGGGCTATAGAGGCTGAGAAGGTTCATGCAGAACTGTACAAGAGGGCGATCGCTGCGGTGGAACAGGGCAAGGATGTTGAAGTGGGAGATCTGTATATCTGTGAGGTCTGCGGATTCACTGTTGAAGGAGAGGTCCCGGAGAAGTGTCCGGTTTGTGGTGCTAAGGCTGATAAGTTCAGGAAGGTGGAGTAGTTTTTCCTTTTTATTTATGGAATAATAGTTGGTTCTTGGTTGTCTATATTATTGACATATATAGAAAAATTACTTGGAGAAATAAAAATTGAATAAAATTTATATCAAAATTTATATCACATTTTTACTCTTAAGCTGATCCAACTCCTCTTTCTTCATGCCGAGGAATCCGGAGTAAATCATCTCGTTATCTGCTCCGACCTCTCTGCAAATCCACTTTATCCTGCCTGGAGTCTTCTCGAATTTTGCGACAACTCCCTGTACGCTAACCTCTCCGTAATTCGGATCGTTTATTTTCCTCAAGCCACCTCTGAGCCACCAGTTTTCCTGCTTAAAGCTGTCTATTGGTTTGAGAACCTCTCCAGCGACACAGGTTCCATCTCCTGTGTAGTCAAGGGTTGCCTGAATGATCTCCTTGACCGTTTTATTCTTGCTCCACTTCTCAATCTCAGCAAGGCATTCAGGCCAGGTCTCTGGACTTAACCTCTCCTTGATTGTGGGATATTTCTCCCTCAAATCTGGCCTGTTGATTATGGTTGTCAGGGCGTAGAAGTTCACATCGCTGAATCCTGCCATGAATGCCATTCCATCTTTTGCTCTGACGAGAGTATAAACGAAAACTGCCGGATCGAAGTTGGCAATCCTCCCGACAACCCTCTTCTTTGTGTGATAGTACTGGATGTAGTAGTTATTCACTTTAGCCTGAGCCTCGGCAGGAACAACATCTATGAACTGCCCCTTGCCTGTAGATTTCCTGAACAGCAAGGCAGCCAATATACCGAAAGCTGCAAATCCTCCGCCGACATACCACCCCATCCAAGGCCCAAGCTTCGTTGGAACCCTTGTATGTTCTGGAAACTCCTTATATTCCTCTGGGATTCCTGTTGTCCAGCACATCCCGCTCATCGCCTGATCCACAACATCGTAGTCTGGCTTCTTCGAATTTGCCTTTGGTCCGAAATGGCCGTACGGGGAGATGGCACAGTATATCAGGCCGGGGTTTATTTTGCTGAGCTGTCTATATCCTATACCCAGTGAGTCAAGATATCCCGGAGCATAGGTTTCGATCAGAACATCCGCCTTCTTTATGAACTTCTTCAGCAAATCCCTGCCCTCTTCGGTCTCAATGTTCAGCGTTATGTGGTACTTGTTTCTACCCTCAACTATATATGCCAGTCCGGTATCCTTTATTTTCAGGCCAAAAGGCGTCATTTTTCTGGCTATATCTCCTCCAGGAGGCTCGATTCTGATAACCTTTGCGCCATACTCTGCAAGGAGGGATGACGCATACAGCCCGGCAAAGCTGCCGTAGCTCATATCAAAAACAACCACATCTTCTAAAGCCTCTGGTTTTTCAGGAGCCTTAAATGGATCGCAGTGTTCTTTCGCCCAGTCACTCCATGGTATATCTTCATATGTGATTGGGCTTTCCTTTTCGAGATTATCATTCATTCAAACCACCTCACGGATAGAACAACCCGCTTTTTCCATCCCAGTCCTTCGGCGGGCATGAGAAGAAGATGTTCTCGTCCCACTTTCCGATAACTCCCTTCTTGTAAAGCTCATCTAGCTCGTCCTTGCTCATTCCAAGCAACCTGATGAATACATGTTCATTGTCTATGCCGTTGGGTCTTGCAGTCCATTTTATCCTGCCGGGTGACTCGCTCATCTTTGGAACTGGAGCAACCTCTGCCAGTGAGCCGTATATAGGATCATCGTAGATCCATATGGCCTTTCTCGCCCTCCAGTGCTCGTTGTTGTACTGATCTTCTGAGCTAAAGACTTTGTTGGATGCAAAACCGAACTCTTCGCCGAGATCTTCCAACTCCTTAACGGTCTTCTCTTTGGCCCACTCATGGAGTGCCTGATATATGACTGTCTGATTCTCCTCCTTAAGTCGCTCATCTGGGTCGGAATACTTCTCATACAGATCTATTCTACCCATTGCCTCGCACAAACCTTTGAACTCCTTATCCTTGAAGGCTGCTATCGCAACGAAACCATCCTTGCATCTGACAATATCCGAGGGGACTATGGCAACATCCCTGTTACCATATCTCTCTCTGTTCTTTCCTGTTAGCCCGATGTATATCCAGGTCCAGTCCATGTTCCTCAGCAGGTTCTCAGCCTGTGGATGGTCTATATACTGGCCCTCTCCTGTTTTTTCTCTGTAGTATAACGCAACAAGAACTGCAAAAGCACCCATCAAAGCACCATAAAAGTCCCCAATCCACGCTCCGGCTTTCAAAGGCAAACCATCAGGGAATCCGGTGGACTCTATAAGGCCGGAGGTTGCCTGTGCAACCGCATCATAGCTCGGCCTAAACGTCCACGGCCCCCACTGTCCGAATCCGGACATGCTGATGTAGATTATCCTGGGATTTATTTTTCTGATCTGCCTGTATCCAAGACCCCATCTGTCTGTGGTTCCAGGCCTGTAATTCTCAACGAGGACATCTGATCTTTTAACCAGCCTGTATATGAGTTCTTTACCTTCAGGAGTCCTCATATCGATTGCTATGTGGTACTTGCTGTTGTTTGTCGCTTCAAAACCGGCAGCGAGGTTCTTGTGGAAATCAGCAAAGGGGGCAAGGGGTCGCATCGTGTCTCCTCTACCTGGCATCTCGACATGTATGACTTCTGCACCAAATTCAGCGAGGTATGTAGCAACCATGGGCCCGAAAATCAGGGTTCCGATATCCAGGACTCTTATTCCCTTAAGGGGTTCTGGCTTTTCGAAGATTTTTTCTGGATCCATTATCTCCTTTATGTATTCCGTATATGGCAGGCTATCCAAATCCTTTTCGTGTTCACTCATCAAACCACCTAACTTTAATTATTTTTAGGTATTTTTGTAAGGAGACGAATTTAAATTTTTTTCTATTTTAATTTAATCTGTAATTGGTCAGCTGGCGGATTCATGGGCTTGTTTCGATTCTCTTTATTCTCATGTAATTTTTTAGAGTATTTTTATTTATGAAATTATAAATTATTTAGAACTTTTCAACTGACCAAAACTTAAAATCTTCATACTCAGTAACTGACTATGATGTTCAGGTTTTTCCAAATAGAGGTCACGAGAAAGTGTAACATGTCCTGTTTGATGTGCCCTCATGCAGTGTTCCCCAAAGAAAGCCTGATCCATATGGACTTTGAGATATTTGAGCGAATATCTACATATTTCGACAAAACTGAACTGATACACCTTCAGGGATGGGGTGAGCCCCTCCTTCACAGCAGAATTGGCGAGATGATTGCAATAGCAAAGGACTCCAAAGCGAGCGTGGGTTTGACGACAAATGGCGTTTTGATCAAAAAGTTCGTTGAGGAGCTGCTGAACCTTGATTACATTGCGATTTCAGTTGGAGGAATCGAGAGACATAAGTTGCTGAGAGGAAACGACTTTCAGAAATTGGTTGAGAATATAAGGCTTCTTTCAGAACTTAGAGGCTCCGCAAATCCAAAAATAAACATAACCTACTTGATGACAATAGATAACTTTAAAGAATTACCCGAAGTTATCAGAAAGCTGAATTTTGTTGATGGATTCATCGTAACGAATCTCGACTGTGTTTTCAGCGAGAAAGTATATGGGATGAGAGTCTTTGATAGAAAGGATATTCGAAATGAGGTTGAGAAAACTTTAAAGAAATGTGAAGCTCTTGCAGCAGAACACGGGATAGCATTTAAATCACCTTCAGTTGTCTCAGTGGAGAGAACAATTTGCGATGCTTTTCCTGATTCGGCAGTAGTCTTCTCAGCAGAAGGAGAGGTTTATCCCTGTGTCTATCTGAACCTGCCATTTGAGAAAATACAGAGAATATTCAGAGGCAGGAAGTTTTTGATTGAGAAACCCAGTTTTGGCAATATAACTGAGATGGATCTTGAAGAAATCTGGAACCAAAGAGAGTATAAAGACTTCAGGGATGTTTTTAGAAGGAGAGGTACGAAAATTTTCAGTCTAAAACGAATCCTCGGTCTGGAGAGTGTGAACATGCCAGAGTACTGTAAGGGTTGCTATAAGATATATGGCATATAACCTGTTGGTAACCGTTGTTGTCATTTTCTCGTGTTCATAACCATCTAAAACTTTATGCTAAAACTAACAGACCCAATATATGGACAGAAATCGAATTTACGAATTATGAAAACATTTGCCAGCAGAATTTGACAAAATCCCAATTGAATAAAAAAGGATAGGTTTAGAATGCTTTGCGCTTAATTGTACTTAACAATAAAAAATTAAACCTAAATCCTCTTACCCTTGACCCTCTCGATGTCGAACTTGGCTTTATCGGATATGTGCATAACTGCGAGAGTTCCGGCCATAACCGGGTCGCTCACAACGACATCTGCAACCCTTGGAACTGTACCAAACATGTTCAGCGAAATAACAGGAATTCCAGCCTTCCTGAGCTTTTTAACCTCTTCCGTTATCTGTCCGCCCATTAAACCCCCTGCAAGAACAAGAATTTCTGCCCTATGGAGTCTTGAAACAGCTCTGACAGCTTCAGCAAGCTCCTCTTCGCCAATTATCGGCATGGTATCCACGCTTATCCTCTCTCCTCTCAGGTTGTGCCTGTCCGCTTCGCTTATCGCACCGAGTGCAACCTGAGACACTAAAGCTCCTCCACCAAAAATCAGCACCCTTTTACCGAATACCTGCTCGAAGGGCTTTTCCTCTGTTATCTCGATAACAGTATCCATTTTTGAGATCTCGTCCTTTATCTTTTCGAAGTCTCCCCCCTCTATCTCGAGATATATCAGTGCATTTCCTGCATACTCTCCATACTTTATGAGAAATGTCTGAGCGTAGCTGATATTTCCCTGATTATCTGCGACTATTCTGGTTATGTCTCTGAGCACACCAATCTTGTTCCTTACGATCATCTGAATAGCTCTTACGCTGTCCATGCTCAGAACTTTGCCCCGGTTAATGTTTTGGTCTCTATAACTCCATCGAGGGATCTGATTTTGTTAACAACAACATCGCTGAGTTCCTCAAAGTCTCTGACAACTATCTTCGCGATCAAATCGTATTCGCCGAAGAGCGGATAAAGCTCCTCTATTTCCTCAAGTTCTGCGAGCTTTTCATATACTTCTTTCTCCTTCTTTGGAGAGATTTTAACGAGCACAAACCCCAGTGCCATCAGTACAATTAACGGTTGGCAGTATTAAAGTTTTATTCTTTTTAATTTTAATCATTTTTATAATTAATCTCCTTTAACCTCTTTCTTCAACCACTCAGGCAGAGCGAAAGATGCTACATGCAAGTCGGGATTGTAATGTTTTGTGGAGATCTTTCTTTCCAACCATCTTTGCTTTATTTTATCATAGTCAGGCTCTATCTCGTTCTTTGAGGCGATCATATAACTCCACAGTCCGAGGGGATATGTGGGGACGAAGTTTATGTATATCCTGTAGTTCTCGAACGCCTTTTTAATGCTCTTGTATATCTCGATGAAATATTCTTTCTGAATGAACGGCGACTGGGCCTGGGTTGCGAAGATGTTCGAGATTCTTTTACAGTTGTTGAAGAAGTCTTCTTTCACGAGACTCTCACTTACTGGATTCGGATCGGTTCCATCAACTATCACAACATCGAATCTCTCCTTACAGTTCTCAACATACTCCATTCCATCCTCTATGAGAACGGTTACTCTCTCGTCCTCCAGAGCACCCCCATCAATCCCGATGTATTTCCTGCAGGCGTTTATGACGGTATCATCTATCTCAACCATAACAACCTCGTCAGGGTTGTGCTTCAGTACCTCCCTTACAGTCCCTCCATCTCCTCCACCAATAACCAGAATCTTTTTCGGCTCATCAACCATGAATAGAGGAACATGAACCAGCATTTCATGATAGAATGATTCATCTCTCTCAGTAAGCTGTATTTTCCCATCTAAAACGAGCATCTTTCCGAAACCAGCAGTTTCGAATATCTGAATGTGCTGAATCCCCTTACTTTCAAAGAGGGTTTCCTTTACCTTTATCATCAACGCCGAATCATCGTAATACTCTATGAACCAACTCATATACTAGCTACAACCGCGGGAATTTAATCCTTTTCAAAAACAATTAATCTTTCAGTTTTTAGTAACTTAACCCGGTTGTTGCACATCGTGGATGTTGTTACAGTAACTTAAGAAAAATCTCACATCGTGTAAGTTGTGTCCAAGACTCTTGGAAGCTGGGTCACAAAAAAGGGTCTTGGATCCATCAAGACTCATCTTCACTACTCACATCTCACTCTCCATTCAATATCGATATCATATGATGGCCCAAAAACCAATCCCTCAGGGATAATATTTAATTTTAATATTAATCTCAACACCATCATAAGTCCTAGAGTAAACGAATAATCCAGTTCCGACACTGGCGTTGAGAGTTTTTTCGAATGTTTTAGTACTTTCTTTGTAGTATATCTTTTTGAAGCTCTGACTTTTCAAAAAACGATCGAACTGTTCTTTATCTGGAACGATGTAAACATCTATTGGTTTGGAAGATTCAACCTTGACCGAAACTGGTACTGTTATGTCAAACCCCAACCCCGGATCGTTGAGATAGAAAAATGAAGCATACTTTACATTGAGTGTGATATTGTGTTCCTCTTCCAATCCAACCACATTCATCGTAATGAAGCAAGTGTTCTCTTCGCAGTATGCTCCAACACCAGCGTCGGAAAATAGATTATCTATATCCAGAATAATAGATCTATGGCCCGGACTTTCAAGCCACCCCTCTACGGCGGCTCTGGCAATCGAAGTTTCATTGTCTTTCGGACCTAAACCAGTCTGATATGAGAGAACCTCTCCAGATACTATGAAAAACATCCCACTCTCCTTCAATCTGTCGTAATGGTCTTTTCCCTCAGGACTCGTATGCGCAAAATAGTTTCTTTCACCCATATCTTTGCTGTGATTGTAAGCGACTGCTCTTACCCAATCATTCCACTTATAAGGTTTCAAACCCGCTTTCTCTCTTTCATGATTGACAAATCTAAGAACTTCTCGCTCAATAAGTGTTGTATTTAATTTCGATGCATCGAAAGTGATGCGATCAATGTCTTCTTTGAAGACATAATATTTCACCCCAGAATACTCTTGCAAGTTAGACTCATTTAGTTCGAACCTGAATTCAAACGGTTCTCCGCTATAAGTGCCTTTCAATACTACGATCCCAGGATATAAGATATCAACAGGTAAAGATAATCCCCCATTAGTTGTTTTTCCCAAAAATTTTCCATTGAGGTATACTTCGCCATTAAGTGATTCACCAGTTTCATTAATGTAAAAGTAAAAGCTGAATTTTTTTGGAGTTGGTAGAGGCGTCAAAGTCTCTATAGTTTCCAAAGTCGGCATGGATGTAGGAGTTTCAACGGATTCTTGTTGTTTCTCAGCACAACCGAGATATAAAATCGTAAAAGTGAAGATTATTATTATCCAGTACTTGTTCATAGTTCACCCTCACTTCTTACTTCGCATATATATTGAAATATTTTAAGCTGTCGGAAAGCATCACGAGCTGGGTGAAGGTGAACTACTCCGCCCTCACGGACGGAACTTCCTGTTTCATCGAGAGAACTTGCCCTGCGATCACCTCTCGGTAGGAGATCACGCAGGGTAGAGGTTCTCCCTCCACAGGCGTTCGGGAGCGTCCCATCCCCACATCCAGAATGTTGAGGGAGGCGTTGTAGTCTCTGTCCGCCTCCCAACCGCATATAGGACAGGTGAAGGTTCGATCGTGTAGTTTCAGGTTATTTACGATGTAACCACACATGGCACATCTCTTCGAGGTATTCTTCGGATTTACTTTGACTACTGTGCGAGCAGCTCTTTCAGCCTTCTCGCACAATAGCCTTACGAACTTTGACCAGGCAGAATCCGTTATGTGTCTGTTGAGGGTTGTAGAGCTACCGTTTTCTGCCATCTCTTTAACGTTTAAGTCTTCTACGACCATTATGTCGTAGTTGTTGACGTAGTAACGGGAGAGTTTGTGCAGGAAGTCGTTACGTTGATTTTCCAGCTTCTCGTAGAGTTTGGCCAGCCCGATCCTTACTTTCTCTCTGTTCTTGGAGCCTTTTTGCTTTCTTGATAGCTGTTTCTGCACCTTCTTGATTTTCTCAAGGGTTCTATCAAGATATTTTGGGTGCTCGAAGTAGTTGCCATCGGAGTCGACGCAGAAATGAGTGATACCTACATCAATTCCTATAGCTCTACCCGTAGGAGGTAGTGGTTGCTTATCGACTTCAGCCTGAACGATGGCATACCACTTTCCTGACTTAGTTCTTTTGATGATTACGCCCTTGATCTTACCGCCAATGGATCGATGCAATCTGATGGGGATGTCGCCAACCTTAGACAGAGATAGTTTCTTCCTATCAAAGTCGATCTTGAACCCCGACTGGTTGAAGTTGAGGGTCTTGAAGGAGTTCGGTGAGGTCTTGTAGCGAAGCCAACCGACTTTCACCCCCTTCTTTCTCAGTTCGTTCAGGGAAGATATATTGCTCCGGAGCTGGTAATTCACCATCTGCAAAACCTTGGAGTACACCTTACTCAGTTCGGGTTTTTCTTCTCGCTTGATTCTGACGATAAGTGATTGAGTATCTTCTCGTCTTATCCTTCTACCTTCCTTCCTTGCCTTGTTTACCTCTGAAAGTAAGCGGTTGTATAACCATCTACATAGCTCAAGCTGTTCATTGAGCTTAGCCTGAACGGTCTTGGAAGGATAAATGCGAAACCTGTAGCTGATCAGCATGATTTTCACCTGTGAGGAGTTTTGTGTTTTATCTATCCAATTTATGATCTGCATTTCACGAATATATATCTTGAGAGTGGTGTGAAAGTTTTAGCGGGCTCTCATCCCCTCACTCACACACGCAAGGGGACTTCCCGACCGTGATCGTTAAAGGTGGAACTAAACGGAAAAATGAGCTTTCAGAATTCAGCTATACAACTTTCGCAGCATTCTAGCAGTCAACCCCGTCAATAGGAAAATTTCTAAAGAGATACTTCAAGAGGAATCTTTGTGAATCTGGCTTCTCTTCTAATAAAAGGGGGTTTGGATGAGTGGTAAGGTAGAAAAAGGAGGATAGAAGGGAGATGACTCTGTTCGCTGTTGGGCTGTGGCACAACATATTTGCGATTAGGTTGGTGAGGTAGTTTTGTCCCAAAATCAACTTCACCCTCTAAATTTGTGAACTACTCACCGTCTAAAGACGGTGGCTTCTCCCCTCGTACTCTGTTTTGCTAACAAGTACACTGTATACTGGGGGAGTTTGGGGCTAGTTCACCGGCTTAAGCGGTCACAGACCGCAACCCAGCCCTGCTCCTCAGCATATAGCCGAGGAGCCTGTTATCTACGCATACTATGCTTATTCAACAAAATATTTAAGAATTCCGCAATTCATCCACCGGTTAAAACCGGTGGTCTTCTTGCGGAGGTCTTATAAATTTAAAGATACAATAATACAGTACTGACAAAAAAAACAGAGGTGATTGAATGAATGCCGAGGAGTTAAGGGAGATAATAAGAGAGGACTACGAGGTTATAGAGGCCGATGAGACGATCTCCAAGGTAATACCCCACCTTAGCAGATACGAGCCGGATGGGGCTCATGCGATCATGGTGATGGACGGGAAGAAAGTGCTTGGAGTAATCAGAGAGAGGGATTTGCTCAGAGGAAGCGTGATGGTAAACCCACATGAGACTAAAATCAGAAGTTTTGCTGTTAAAACCGGTATTTTGAAAGTATCCGATCTCAGCTATGAGAAAGTTGCGAGAAGATTTGTTGAGGATTCGACTCCTTTTGTGATAGTTCAGCTAAATGGGAAATATGGTTTGATATACATAAACGATTTTCTGAAGCTCATCAAATCCGAGCTCAATAAGATCAAGGCCAGAGATGTGATGAATCCTGAAGTTATAACCGTCAGAACATTCGATACTGCAGCGAAAGCCCTTGCAACGATGAGGAACAACGGAATAGACAGGGTTGTGGTTGTTGATGAGAAAAATAGGGTTAGAGGTATAATCACGGTTAAGGATATCGTGGACAGGATAATCTCCCCGAGGAAGAGGGCAAAGATGGGAGATGGAAGCGGAGAGAAAGAGAAAACACTCTCAATCATGGTGGAGAGTGTTATGAGTGAGCCAGTTATTTCTGCGGATGCGAACGATAGCGTCTCGAGCATAATAGACCTGATGATAGAGAACAGGATTTCGAGCATCGTGATAACCAAAGATGACATGCCGGAGGGAATAATAATCAAGAAAGATATTCTTGAATACCTCCTGAAAACCAAAACCCCAGTCACATACAATGTGCAGATAACAACAAGCGAGCTGGAGCTGGACGACTTCGACAAGGATGCTCTGATGGAAGACATTGACAAATTCATGAGGAAGTTCAAGGAGTTCTTCACGAACGCTCTGTTCTCAGTATACATAAAGAAGCACAAAGAGACCTTCAGAGGTTTGCCTTTGATCTTCGTTAGAATTAAGCTGATAACGGACAAGAAAACATTCTTCGTCTCAGGAGAGAGCTGGGGTGTGGAGTTCGCAGTCCACACAGCACTCAAGAAGCTTGAAAGAGAAGTTCTCAAGGAGAAAGAAATCCTGCTGAACCAGAGAATGCAGAGGAAGGCACTCGAAGAGTTCTTCGAATAGGTTTTTTAATTTTTTACTGTTGTTTTACTTTTGCTGTAGCACGATCATCAATAGAAAGTTTCTTAATACATCTATCGACTGAGGATTATGATCCCTGAAATCCTCAGAGAGCACAATGCACAGTTCTTTGTTATGTACGACAGCAGCAGGAACGCGAACTTTTACTACTCAACAGGATTTCAGATTCCTGATCCCGCCTTTTATATGATAGGGGATGACGGAACGGATTTGCTGGTTGTAAGTGAGATGGAGAAGAGGAGGGCAGAGAGGGAGAGCAAGGTTAAGGAAATTGCATCTCTGAACGATATAGGATTTTATGAGATATACAAGGAGCTTAAAGACCCCCACATCGCCTTGGCTCAGACACTGTATGAGCTAATAAGAACCCATGGCGGTAAAAAAATTCTCGTGCCGAGAGAGTTTCCTTCATTCCTGTCATTCTATTTCAAGGAGAGAATGGATGTTGAGGTGATACCAAACCCGTTCTCAAGGCTGAGAATGATTAAGAGAGGGAACGAGATTGAGAAGATACGGCAAACAAGCAAAGCTATCCTCGAGGCAATGGATTTTACGCTAAAAATAATCCGGAAAGTAAGTTCATGTGAGGAGTTGAGGAACAAGATAGAGGTATTCCTGTTTAAGAAGGGTTTTCTCGCTGAGAATACGATAGTCTCCAGCGGAACACTGAGTGCGGATCCTCACTACATCGGTATGGGGGAGATTGAGGATCACCTGATCGTGGACATATTTCCGAGAAGCAGGGAAAACCTCTACTTCTCAGACTTCACGAGGACAGTATTGCTGAACGATAATGCGGAAATAGCAGAGATGCTTGAAGCCGTTATAGAGGCAAAGAATAAAGCGATCTCGATTATACACGACGGGGTTCTTGCGAGTGAGATTCACAACCTCGTATGCGATGTTCTGGAGGGGAAAGGATACGGAACGCTGAGGAAGAAGAGTGTGGAGGGTTTCTTACACTCAACGGGGCATGGGATTGGGCTTGAAGTGCATGAAGAGCCGAGGATATACATGAACGATGAGGTAATCAGAAAGGGCATGGTCTTCACGGTTGAACCGGGGCTGTACTACAGGAAAATAGGTGGAGTCAGGGTTGAGGATACTGTTGTCGTTAAGAAGGATGGCTGTGAGGTCTTGACACCTTATAGGGACTTCATTAAGATAACGGGTGTTTGACTTGAAGGAAGCCATTAGATGGGTCAACATCGGGAGAGACAGGATAACATACTCCGGCAGGGTGGAGATGATCCCAACTGCAGTGTGGATGAGTCCCAAGGAAATAAAAGAAGAACTGTCATCGAAGCTCTTTGATGAGGGATTATTATTCGAATTAATCGGAATGGATGCATTAAACGATGCTGATATCGTAATCGAGCATGTTTCGTGCTGGATGCAGTATCATGTCTTTCGCCTAGAAGTCAGGGATGAAAAAACCATCAGGGTTGCACTGAACCTTCTCCCATCCTCTCAGAAGGAGCCACTGTTCAAACACTACTGGAAGTCTGCAAAGAAGGCTTGGGAAGCAGGAGTTGTTGCTGAGCCTTTGCTTCTTTCAAAAGATGGCAGACTGTTCATACAGGAATGGGTTGATGGAATTCCTGTTTCTGAGATAGTTGGGGAGGAGTGGATAAAGAAAAAAGAAGAGATTATCACATCAATATGTAACTCCATACTCGAATTATATAAGGTTGGATATGCTTTTCATCCTCTTACAGACTACGAGGTAATGCTGAAAGACGGAAAGGCAATCTTTCTGGACATAACCCGGTTAAGGGAGGTTAAAGATTCTATTGAATTTGAGGAAATGTATAAAAATTCTATAATTAAGAATGTACGGGTCATTGACTGGCTCAAATCTTTTTGCTAACCCTTGGCAAACAAATTTTTAATATCATAGTGTGTAACAGAGAGGCATGAACTCCAAAACTCTTGTATTGGTTGGAGTGTTATTGATCAGTGCACTGCTTCTTGGATGCGCTCAGGAGAAAACGACCGCTCCAGCTGAGACGCCAACAGCCGAAGAGGTAAAGGCGATAACAATTGGAGTTACAGACAAGATCACAGAGCTTGATCCGGCAAATGCCTATGACTTCTACACCTGGGAAGTGCTCAACAACATCATGGGCGGTTTGATGAGGTATAAGCCCGGAACAACTGACCTCGAGCCATACCTTGCTGAGAGCTATGAAGTGCAGGACAACGGTAAGGTTTACATTTTCCACCTCAGGAAGGATCTGAAGTTCGCTGATGGAACACCATGCAAGGCTGAAGATGTTGTCAGAAGTGTTAAGAGGGTTATGAATATAGCCGGAGATCCATCCTGGCTTGTTACAGACTTCGTTGAGGATGTTGTGGCTGTTGACGATTACACAGTCAAGTTCGTTCTGAAGAAGCCAATCTCATACTTCCTGGCTCTGGTTGCAACACCACCGTACTTCCCGGTACATCCAAACTACAAGGCTGATGAGATCGACCCAGACCAGACTGCCGGTGGTGTTGGGCCATACAAGATAGTCAAGTGGGTAAGAGATCAGGAGCTCATCCTCGAAACGAACGAGAACTTCTTTGGCGACAAGCCCAAGACAGACAGAGTGGTTGTCATGTTCTACAAGGATGCAACAACGCTCAGGCTTGCCGTGGAGAAAGGAGAGGTTGACATCGCATGGAGAACTCTCACACCCGTTGACATAGAGTCCCTAAAGAAGAATGCCAACCTGCAGGTGCTTGAGGCTCCAGGTGCTGCCATAAGATACCTTGTCCTCAACGGAAACGAGTCCACAGAGTATCCGACCAAGAACAAGCTCGTAAGACAGGCTATTGCTGCTGCCATCGACAGAGATGAGATCGTGCAGGTTGTTTACAGGAACACATACACACAGCTCTACTCACTGATCCCGATCGGAATGTGGAGCTATGAGGATGTTTTCAAGCAGAAGTATGGAGACAAGAACCTCGAGCTTGCCAAGAAGCTCCTCCAGGAAGCTGGATACAGCGAGGACAACAAGCTCAAGCTTGAACTCTGGTGGACACCAACCCACTATGGTGACACCGAGAAGGATCTCGCACAGATCCTCAAATCACAGCTTGAGGCAACGAACATGATCGAGGTAGAGCTCAAGAGTGCCGAGTGGTCAACCTACACCGACTATGCGAGAAAGTCCGCGATGATGCTCTCGCTCTTTGGATGGTATCCAGACTACATCGACCCAGATGACTACACAACACCGTTCCTCAAGAGTGGAGCCAATAGATGGCTTGGATATCCATACAGCGATCCACAGATGGATGAGCTGCTTGAGAAAGCATCGATAGCACAGTCCACTGAGGAGAGAACAACTTACTACAAGCAGATCCAGCAGAAGCTAGCTGAGGACTGTCCGATTGTCCCACTGGTTCAGGGTAAGCTGACGATCGTTGCAAAGAAGAACATCGAGGGCATCGTCCTCGATCCGACAATGATCTTCAGGTACTACCTTGTGTACTCAACCTAATTCTTTTTTATTTTTTGTGATATAACAAATTTTTTATTGCGAATATTTTGGTGGATATTATGGCGTCGCTCAAGGCATACATCGTAACAAGGGCTTTGCTTGTAATCCCGACTATCTTCATCCTGCTAACGCTAGTGTTCTTCATCCTCCGAATACTTCCCGGAGATCCGATAAGTGCGATGGTCGGGCAGAAAGTACCTCCCGAGGTTCTTGAAAAGCTCAGGCACGAAGCTGGACTGGATAAGCCGGTCATCGTGCAGTACTTTGATTACCTGGCTGGAGTGCTGACTGGAAATCTCGGGAAATCGATGATCTGGGGTAGAAGGCCAGTAATACTGGAGATCATGGACCGTTTTCCTGCAACACTTGAGCTAACGATTTTTGGGTTTGTTATAAGCGTGATCTTGGGTGTTATCACAGGTTCCATCTCTGCGTTCAGGCGAGGGAGCAAGATTGATACATCGATGAGGGTTTACAGCATCGTTGCGTACACGCTGTTCATACCATGGTTTGGAATGCTGCTCCAGATGATCTTTGGGGTTTACTTCCAGATATTTCCGATTGGTGGGAGGATAACTCCCGGAATGAGTCCTGATCGTATCACCGGTTTGTATGTTTTTGACAGTCTTGTAACGCTTAACTTTTCAGCCTTATATGATGCTTTAAGCCATCTCGCCCTGCCTGCGATAACTCTCGGTATAGTTCTGTCAGGAGCATATACAAGGCTGCTGAGGAACAACCTGATCGATGTTCTGAGTCAGGACTTCATCACTGCATACAGAGCGAGAGGAGTCAGGGAGAGAAAGGTGATCAAGCATGCAATGAAAAATGCTTTCATTCCGGTTGTAACTCTGATGGGGTTGCAGTTTGCAATCCTTCTTGCCGGAGCGGTGCTTACAGAATCCACATTCTCATGGCCTGGAATGGGCACATTCCTGTTAGAGAGAATTGAGTACAGGGACTACACGTCGGTTCAGGGAGCGATAGTTTTCTATGCGATGTTCGTTGCGATAATAAGTCTGGTGGTGGACATAATCTACGCTCTGTTGGATCCGAGGATAAGGTATTGAGGTGATAGAGTGGAAGTGAAAAATCTCGCTACAACGATCTTTTCATTCATTCCTGAGGCAGAAGGAAGATACATGGTAATTTCAGGAATGCTGATAGTCCTGCTTGTATTGTTCATGGCAGTTTTTGCACCAGTTATTGCACCATACGACCCGATTAAGGCGAGCAAGGACATACTCCAGCCACCGAGTGCAAAACACATAATGGGAACGGACAACCTCGGAAGGGACATATTTTCGAGAATCATTTTTGGTGCTAGAGTCGTTCTGGTTGTTGTATTTGTGGCCTCTCTGTTTTCTATGGTTATTGGAGTTCCTCTTGGACTGATATCAGGTTACTTCGGTGGAAAGCTCGACAGAAGCCTTTCGATGCTCATGGATTCCATGTATGCGTTTCCGAGCCTAATTCTGGCTATAGCCATTGCTGCGGTTCTCGGGCCAAGCGTTATGAATGCCGTGATAGCGATCTCTGTTGTTTATGTTCCCACCTACTTCAGAATGATCAGAGGACAGGTTCTCAGCCTAAAGACCCGCCTTTTCGTTGAGGCGGCAAAGGCGATGGGTGCGAAAGATGCCAGGATAATGGCGAAGTATATCTTCCCGAACATCATCCCAACTCTGGTGGTGGTTTTCTCGCTGAGCGTTGCAGACGCGATTCTGACTGAAGCTGGATTGAGCTTCCTCGGATTTATCGTCAGCGCTCCAACCCCTGACTGGGGATTTGAGCTTGCATCAGGAAGGCCTTATCTGCCTGCGGGATACTGGTGGATGATAACCTTCCCCGGACTGATGGTCATGCTTCTGTCTCTTGGATTTGCGCTGATAGGAGAGGGATTGAGTGAGGTTTATGCACCAAGGAGGGAGAGATAGTGCTGCTGGACATAAAAAACCTGAGGACGTACTTCTACACAAGGAGAGGGGTTGTAAAAGCGGTTGAAAATGTTGACCTCAGTGTTGACAAGGGAGAGTTCGTTTCGATAGTTGGTGAGAGTGGATGTGGCAAATCCACTCTGGCATACTCAGTTATAAGGATGATAAGCTATCCCGGGGAGATTGTAGGCGGAGAGATAATTTTCGATGGCAGGGATGTGCTAAAGCTGAATGAGGAGGAACTCAGGGCTTTGAGGGGTAAGGAAATTGGAATGGTCTTTCAGGATCCTATGACAAGCCTCGATCCGCTAGAGAAAATTGGAGATCAGATCACCGAGACAATACTCGAACACATGGATGTTTCCAAGAAAGAAGCGCTTCAGATTGCTGGAGAGATGCTTGAAAAGGTTGGTCTGCCTGCTGACAGGGTTAATTATTACCCTCATCAGCTTAGTGGGGGGCAGAGACAGAGGGTTATGATCGCAATGGCCGTATCACTGAATCCAAAGCTTCTGATAGCTGACGAACCAACAACCGCTTTGGATGTTATAGTTCAGGAGAAGATAATGGATCTGCTTGACGATATGAGGAAGGAGGGAAGGGCGATCATGCTTATAACTCATGACTTCGCTTTAGCTTCAGAGAGAAGCGATAAAATCGCTGTGATGTATGCTGGATGGCTTGTGGAACTTGGATCAGCTAAGGAGATAGCACACGAGCCACTACACCCCTATTCAAAGGGATTGATAGACTCAGTCCCGGATGTTTGGATCGACAAGGAGGTTAAGCCACTGCCCGGATTCCCACCGGATCTGATAAACCCACCAGAAGGATGTAGGTTCAGGCCAAGATGTCCCTTTGCAAAGCAAGAGTGCGTGAAAGAACCCCCTGCACTCAATGTTGATGGCAGGGTTGTGAAGTGCTGGCTTTACGAGGTGTGAGGAATGTTGGAGGTTAGAAATCTCAAAAAGTACTTTCCAGTTCAGAAATCCGCAATAGAGGTATTTTTCTCAAAGAAGAAGGAGTTCATCAAGGCAGTTGATGATGTATCATTTGAGATCCGGAAGGGTGAAGTTCTCTCGCTTGTGGGTGAGAGCGGGTGTGGAAAAACAACAACAGGGAGAATCCTCGTCGGGCTTGAAACACCATCTGACGGGAAAATACTGTTTAAGGGAAAGGATGTAACAACTCTCAGCAAGGAAGAGTACAGAGCTCTCAGAAAGAACATCCAGATGGTATTTCAGGATCCCTATGCCTCACTCAATCCAAGAATGAAGATTGGTGAGCATTTAGAGGATCCGCTTATCGTTCATGGGGTTGCTGAGGGGGATGAAGCAAAAGAGATGGCGATGAAAATGCTCGACAGGGTTGGTCTTCCAGCAGAACAGTTCTACAACCGGATGCCGTATCAGTTAAGTGGGGGACAGAGGCAGAGGGTTGCGATAGCGAGAGCGATGATTCTCAAGCCAGATTTCGTTGTTGCTGATGAGCCCGTTTCGATGATTGATGTCAGCCTCAGAGCTTCAATCCTGAACCTTCTGATGTCCTTTAAGGATGAATACAGCCTGAGCATGCTCTTTATAACCCACGATCTCTCAGTGGCAAGGCTCGTTGGAGATAGAATTGCTGTCATGTACCTTGGTAAGATAGTTGAGATTGGAGATACGAGGGAGGTCATACACTATCCAAAGCATCCATATACTGCTGCGTTGCTGTCGTCTGTCCCCAGCTTCGTCAGAAGAGAGCAGAGGGTGGAGATTATTGGAGATATAGCCAATCCAATTGATGTTCCTTCGGGTTGCAGGTACCACACAAGGTGTCCATTCGCGAAACAGAAGTGCAGGGAAGAGGAACCTGAGATGCAGGGCAACGGGCATAAATTCGCGTGTCACTATCCGTTAGATATAGCATTCTGAGGTTGGTTTTTCAGTTTCTCTTATACCTTCTATTTTCGTTAAAAAGCAAAAGTTTCAGGCTTTTCTCATCATATCCCAAAACCCATCTGTCTTCCTTCACTACAAGAGGGACTGAATAGCTTCCAGAAATTTTATAAACCTCATCTATATATTTCTTCCTATATCCACTTCAAGCTCATCGAGCCATATTGTCCTGAAATTAACATTATGCTCTTCGAGAAAATCTTTAACTCGTTTACAATGCGGGCATGTTGTCAGGCCATATGTTATCTCAGTCATAAATTTACTTCAAAAATTACCAAAAAAGAAATTAAGGGGTTAATCTTGTTCTATCTCTCGGGAAGATAACAGCTTCTCTGATGTTTTTCAGTTTCAGTATCGACATCAACAGCCTGTCTGCTCCAAGTCCCCATCCGGCATGGGGTGGCATGCCATATCTGAAAGCTGACAGGTAGAACTCAAAGCTCTCAGGATTCAGCCCTTTCTGGCTTATCATCTTTTCAAGCAGATCTGGCAGGTGTATTCTCTGTGCACCACTCGCAAGTTCCAGGCTACCAGCCATGAGGTCGAAGGTCTTGCTTATTTCCGGCTCGTTCTCGTATGGCATCGCATAGAACGGTTTGATCTCGGTTGGCCAGTCAACTATGTAGTAGTGTGAATCGAACTCCTCAGCAAGCAGTTTTAATGCAGGAGTAGAGAAGTCCTCTCCCCAGCTGATCTCCTCACCCCTCTTTTTGATGATCTCAACAGCCTCATCGTAAGTGACTCTCTGGAATGGAATCTCCGGAATCTCGAGCTTGACTCCTGCCCAGTTGAGATATTTCTCGCATTTTTCAACAACATCTGTGTAAACCCTGTTTATCAGCCTTTCAAGAACCTTCATAACTCCTTCGTGATCGGTAAAGCTCTGCTCAATGTCTATCGATATTGCTTCGTTAAGGTGCCTTACAGTGTTGTGCTCCTCAGCCCTGAAGATCGGCCCTATCTCAAAGACCTTCTCGAATCCTGCCCCCATCAGAACCTGCTTGTAAAGCTGTGGACTCTGGTTCAGAAAAGCCTCTCTTTCAAAGTAGCTTATCGGAAAAAGCTCAGTACCTCCCTCTGTTGCTGTGGAAACTATCTTTGGAGTGTTCACCTCGATGAACCCCTCAGACGTGAGGAAGTCTCTCACACTCTGGAGCATTTGATGTCTGATTCTGAATATCGCCTGAATTCTCGGCTTTCTCAGGTCGAGAAATCTTGCGTCGAGCCTTGTATCGAGTTCTGCTGGAACTTTCTCGGCAACATCTAATGGGAGTGGAGCATCTGCCTCATTAAGAACCTCAAACTCATCAGGGAGAACCTCGTATCCTCCCGGAGCCTTTGGCTCTTCCTTGACCTCTCCTACCACTCTGACAACGCTCTCTCTCCTGACCTTTCTGGCTCTTTTTGTAATCTCCGGATTCCTCTTCTTCGGACAGGTTAGCTGTATGATGCCCTCCCTGTCTCTGAGCAAAACGAAAACAACACCTCCGAGATCCCTCACTTCATGGACCCATCCATACAACAGTACCTTCTTTCCAACATCATCAGCGCCAATATCTGACGTGTACTTTCTCTCATACACCTGAATCTCCTCCTTTTGGATCTTCTTTCAGCCTTACTTTAACGGATTTCTTATGGAATGGTAAACCCTCAGCCTCCGCAAGCTTCATTATCGCATGACCGATCATCTTCAAGCCTTCGGGTTTAATCATCTGGTAGGTAATATGCTTTAAAAAGGTTTCAACGCTCAAGCCAGAATAGATTTTTGCATAACCGGATGTTGGCAGAATGTGGTTCGTACCGGATGCATAATCTCCTGAAGCAACGGGGGAATGGTTTCCTATGAATACCGAGCCCGCGTTCTCTATCTCATCAATCCTGTCTTCAGCACCTTCGAACACCATCGTCAGGTGTTCTGGGGCGAAGCTGTTCGAGATCGCTATAGCAGTATCTATGTCAGCAACGCAGGTGTAGAAGTTTGAGGACATCTGCTCGTTAGCCAGATCACCAACCCTTGTCTCGATTTCCTTGGCTAATTTTTCTGTTGTGCATAGCACTACAGCAATCGAGGAAGGGTCGTGCTCGAGCTGTGCACACACATCGTATGCTATGAATTCCGTGTTTGCCGTTTCATCGGCTATAACCAGAATCTCTGAGGGTCCAGCCGGCATATCAATTGCCACATCGTTCTGAACGAGCAACTTTGCTGCAGTCACATACTTGTTCCCGGGCCCGGCAATTTTATCAACTCTCTCTATGGTTTCTGTACCATAGGCAAGGGCTGAGATTGCCTGAGCCCCGCCAACAGCGTAAACCTCGTCGAACTCGACAATATCGCATGCCACAAGTGTCAGGGCATTAACTCTGCCCTCTTTATTGGGTGGTGTGCATGCGACAAGCCTTTTAACACCGGCAATCTTTGCCGGAATTCCTGCCATCAGGGCTGTGGAGGGATAGCTCGCTCTCCCTCCCGGGATGTAGATGCCAGCGGAATTTATGGGAGTGTATTTCTTACCGAGGATCATGTGATCGAAATCCAGCCTTATATCTCTATCAACAGAGGTTATGCTGTGGAAGTTGGATATGTTTTCCTTGGCAAGCTCCAAAGCGTCGATAACGGGATCTTCAACGACATCATATGCCTTGTCGAACTCTTCCTCCGGAACTCTGATGTACTTGAGATCAACTCCATCAATCTCATTTGTTATTTCGAGTAAAGCCTTATCTCCATCTCTTTTAACCCGATCGATGATTTCTCTAACAACCTGAAAAACATCTTCGAGTGATTTCTTTCTTTCAAGGTTTAAAATAAAATCCTTGCTGACTATCAAAAAAACACCTCCTAGGACATCACTTCTGTTGCTTTTTCTGTAAGGTAGTCCCTTATTGCAATAATTGATCGGTTCAGGATCTTTTTGTTGTCGTATCTCGCAAGAATCTCTTCAAGCTCTTTCTTCGGGTAATCTTTAAGCTCCTCGGCAATTTTTATCATGTTTGGTATAGCTCTAATAATGTTATCCACTATTGTTATGTCGGCCATTCTTGAAGTTCTTGATAGGGGATTGAGATCTATGGTTATTGTTTTCTTGCCGTTGGTTTTCAGTATTTCGCATCTGTCTCCATCCTCGAGAGGAACCATCACCGTATCGGCAATGAGAATTCCTTTGCTGCTGACCATCCTCCTCGCACTTGTCAAGCCTTTAAGCTCAGCATCCAGATCGGCGAGTATTTTTCCTCCAAAGCTCTCTATGTATTCTTTAATGTTCCTTACTCTTTCCTCACTGAAGTGGAAAATGTTCACTTCAAGAACTGCAGAAAGGACTTCGGACAGCTCGATAATTTCTTTTGGAACCAAAGCTGCAGTGTTTCCGTTTACTGAGATTACTGGATGTCTGGATAGCAGCATCAGAGCCACTGCAGCCCTCTCAGCCTCAAACGCAAAATCATGCGTTTTCTCTCCGAGGATGTAATCGAAAGTCTCCCCCCTTCCATGGGCGGTCATGCCCTCAATTGCAGTTATCCCTCTTCTGACTCCCTCCGCTATGATCTCCCTGTATTTCAGTGAGAGGTATCTGGGGTGATTTTCAGGAACATGAGTCATAAAGGTGATAGAATGTAAGGTTTTAAAACTTCTTCCAACCATCGCTACCGCAATATTTATTAGCAAAAATGTCAAAAAGTGAACAGAGACTCAGAGACTGATTGAGGCTACACATGCCAGGGTGGCAGAGGGGCTATGCGGTGGACTGCAGATCCACTTTACCCCGGTTCGAATCCGGGCCCTGGCTTTAATAACTTAGGTACAAATCCCTTCCTCACCAATATGAGTCTGAAGACTCATTCTACCATTATATCATCCAGTGCTTGGTGAGACCCTTTTTATTTTTAAAAGGCTTTTAGGTAGTGTATAGTCCTGAAATTTTGACTTTATAAACCCTACCTAACTTACTCCTTTTCCACCTCATCAAAAAGCTTTGAGGCAACACATACTCTTGCCTCTGCTGGCAACCTGCTCCAAGGCATCCCCTGGCGTTTGAAGAACCACTTTGTATCTAGGCTCTCATGGAACCTGATGTTGTTGTACAAAAAGCTTTTAAGTGGAAAATATATGAAAAAATATATGGGTGGCAATAACTTGAATATTGAAAAATACGTGGGAGGTAATGACTTAACTATTGAAGACCTCCTCGACGTTGCGATGTGTGGATCCCAAGCATCAAAAGCAATAGCAATTGTCCTTCTGGATGAAATCTTCGAGGGAAAAGTGATCGAATTTCTTAGAAAAATAGTTGAAGGAGAAATCCGTTGTTAATGCTTAAGAACCACACCTGCTGGTCCCCTATTACCAAACCTCCAGATATCCACTGTAGTTTCCTGAAATTATTTTCCGCTACCTCCAGCAGTAACCCAATATCCTTTCAGCAGGAAGCTTTCTCAGAAACGCCTGATAAGGTGTCTCTAAATCCTCCAAATTAGGGCCCATATGAGGTTTTTTGGTTATATCACTCCACAAACTCATCTATGATATCGAAATACCTTATCTTTGCCTTAAGAGTCCCGTAGAACTTCTCAATCTTTCCGTTTGTCTGGGAATGTTTACTCTACCAACTATATGTTTAATTCCGTTCTCTGCAAGAATTTTCCAAACTTAGAGATTCCTTTAGCTTTATTCTCTCCTGGAGAAGCGTAGAATTGAGATCCTCTGTCAGTTAATATTGACTCAGGCTTGCCATAATTTTCTATGGCTTCCTTCAGAAACTTTTATAGCATTTTCAGAGGTTGCATTGTCGAATACACCATAGCCAACAATTAAACGGGAAGCATCATCTAAATAGGCTATTATCCTTGCATTATAATAGAACCAGTCTGTATACCTCAAACTCATGGAATGTTCTCTTTCGTAGCGTATCCTTGTTTCTCTTCTTTTTGGCTTTTTCTTCCTTAGCATAGCCGTTCATCCTTAACACTTCATGTATTTTGTTCTTGCTTATGTTATAGCCTTTTTTCTAAATTGTTTGGAGAACTGCTGCATTGCACCTATATTCTTCGTATGCTTCTTTATAGCTTTTATTTCATTGTTGGATAGTTCTTTCTTTGATCTTCCTGGTTTCTTTAGCTTTAGTATCCCTCCTGTTTCCTTGTATTGTTTGTAGATCTGATTTATTCTCTGTGGTGTGATATTCTCTATTTTTGCTATCAGTTTGGTCGGTGTACCTTTCTTTTTTTCTCGGATTATCCATTTTATCGCTTTTTCATCGAGTTTCACACAGGGGTTTGTTGAAGTGAAGAAATAATTTCGGGAAAAACACAACTTCAAGATATCCACAAAGAGACAGTGATCGGTTCAAATTCTTTCAAAAATAGATCCAACTCAGAATCTCATATGGGGAACTGTAATCGATAATCGCATCCACAATACTGCTGACTTACTGGAGCGGAAAATATAACCCAAACTTTTTATCCCCCAAAACCATACTTCAAACAAATGAAAATCAAGCCAATTGCTTTCGACTCGTTTGGTGCGAGGAGCATGTGCACGATGATTGAAACAAAGGATCTCACTATCACGATAGATCCCAGCGTTGCTCTCGGGCCGAAGAGATATGGCCTGCCCCCTCACCCCATAGAAATCCAAAGAATGGCAGAACTGTGGGATAAGATAAAGGAGGCAGTCCGGATGAGCGATCTGATAATAATAACCCACTACCACTACGATCACCACAATCCCAATGAACCGGAGATTTTCGATGGAAAGAGGGTACTGCTGAAGCATCCTGAGGAGATGATAAACAGGAGTCAGAGAAACAGGGCAAGATACTTCCTATCCGAGCTCAGGAAATTCAATGTCGATTACGAATTTGCAGATGGAAAAAGCTTTGAGTTCGGAGATGTCGAAATAAAGATATCTAACCCTGTTTTTCATGGAGTGGATGAAAAGCTGGGGTATGTCATTCAGGTTCTCATTTCTGAGAGTGAGAACTTCGTTTTCTCCTCGGATGTTGAGGGCCCCATTCACAGAGATCAGGCAAAATTCTTGATCGAAAACGATCCGGATGTTTGCATAATAGATGGCCCGATGACCTACATGCTCGGGTACAGGTTCTCGAACAGAAGCTTTGAGAGTTCAATCTCCAATCTTAAGGAGATTGTTGAAAAAACTGGTGTTAAGCATCTGGTAATTGACCACCACCTCACAAGAGACATAAATTACAGAAGCAGGATGTCTGAGGTGTACGCCTTTGCCGAATCTGCTGGTGCGAAGGCAGAGACTGCGAGAGAGTTCACAGGCTTTGAAAATGATTTACTCGAGGCGAGAAGGAAGGAATTGTACAGGGAGCATTAGCCGATTTTTTAAATCGACTAAAAAACAAATCGTTATATAGTCCCTTTTAGAATTTTTTTCTCGGTTAGGTGGTAACTATGACCGTAGAAGTTGAGTTAATTTCTGGAAGAACTCTCGATCAGGGGGCTACAGTTGAGGAGAAGTTAACTGATGAATACTTCAAGGCTGTAAGCTACTGTGAGTTAAGCGAAGAAGATTTCAAAGCTCTTGGATTGTCTGAAGGAGACAGAGTTAAGGTCAAAACAGAGTTTGGAGAGGTAGTGGTATTCGCCGTATTAAACAAAGACCTCGACAGGGGGATGGCATTCATTCCGATGGGGCCATATGCGAACATGGTGATAGATCCCAACACGGATGGCACGGGAATGCCGCAGTTCAAAGGCGTTAAAGCAACAGTCGAGAAAACCGATGAGAAGGTTTTGAATGTTAAAGAGTTAGTTGAGGTGATTTAATGGCTGAAGAACTTGTTAATGTTATATGCACATTCTGCGGTAGCGTGTGTGATGATGTGCTGTTCGATGTTGAGAATTACAAGGGCAAGAAGTTCTGCAAACTCGGGAGCGGTAAGTTCTCTCCCAAGGAGAGAATAAAATCTCCGATGATCGATGGCAAGGAAGTCAGCTATGAAGAAGCCATTGAGAAAGCAGCGGAGATACTCGTGAATGCAAAAAGGCCGTTGCTCTATGGGTGGGCTTCAACGGTCAATGAGGCCATTCGCCTTGGAGTCATTCTCACTGAAAAGGTTGGCGGAATATACGACCAGTGTGCAAGTGTATGCCACGCTCCGGGAACTCTGGCATTGATAGAAGAAGGAGTTCCGGGAGGAAGCCTTGGAGAGATCAAGAACAGGGCTGATATGGTTGTTTTCTGGGGGAGCAACCCCTTAGAGGCTCACCCGAGACATCCCATGAGGTATTCTGTAAGGGCCAAGGGCTTGCTGATCAAGGACAGGAAGGACAGGAAGGTTGTTGTTGTGGATGTCAGGAAAACGAAGTCTGCCAACATGGCCGATCTCTTCATAAAGATAAAGCCCGGATACGATTACCCAATCATCTCAGCCCTCAGAGCCATAATCAAGGGTGAAGAGTCAGCAGTTCCGAGCGAGGTTGGTGGTGTGAAGAAGGAACTGCTCAAAGAACTCGCGGATATGATGGTAAACGCGAAGTACGGTGCTGTTCTGTATGGACTTGGTGTGACCCAGTCAAGAGGAAGAGACAGAAACATTGAGAATGCTATAAAACTCATCCAGCTGCTCAACAGGAAGACGAGATGGATAATCTGGCCGATGAGAGGACACTACAATGTTGTTGGTGCTGGAGAGGTTCCGGCGTGGGAGGCTGGATACACCTATGCTATAGATTTCAGCAGAGGATATCCGAGATTCTCTCCCGGAGAGTTCTCGGCAAATGAAGTTCTGCAGAGAAAGGATTGTGATGCAGCACTCATAATAGCCTCAGATCCTGTAGCCCACTTCCCGAGAGCATCGGTTGCACATTTGAAGAAAATACCGGTAATCCAGATAGATCCCTTCCCGAACATGACTACCCTCGTGAGCAATGTCGTGATTCCATCTGCAGTGGCGGGTATCGAGGCTGAAGGAACAGCGTACAGGATGGACGGAATCCCGTTCAGGGTGAAGAAGGTCGTTGAGACGGAGTACTGGAGCGACGAGCAGATCCTTGAGAAGATGCTTGAGAAAGTTGATCAGCTTATGGGGTGATGTGAATGAGCGATATCATGCTCCACATCAAGAATGGTATTGTTATCGATCCAAAGAATGGTGTTAACGCTGAGAAGATGGACATTTTCGTTAAAAACGGAAAGATCGTCGAGGAGTCAGAGGTTAGCGGAGAGGTTAAGACAATAGATGCATCCAACAAGCTCGTGGTTGCTGGCGGTTTCGACATGCACGCTCACATCGCTGGCAGCAAGATCAATGTCGGCAGAGAGATGAGACCGGAGGAGATGAGAACTGTAAGGCTCATTGCAGGCAAATTCAGGGCTTCTATAGGCAGGGTTCTGCTGACCTCTCCTGCCATAGGTTATGAGTATGCAAAGATGGGATACACGACTGCCTTTGAGGCTGCACAGCCACCAGTTGGAGCCCTTCATACCCACGAGGAGCTTGATGCCATCCCGATGATAGATAAGGCTGCTTTGCCTGTGTTCGGGAACTGGCATTTCGTGCTGAAGTATGTTGCCGAGAAGGATTTCGAGAAGCTAAGAGCTTTCATCGCATGGGCTCTCGAGAGAACAAAGGGATTTGGCGTCAAGGTTGTCAATCCTGGTGGTGTTGAGGCCTGGATGTATGGTGGGAACTGCAAGAGTCTGGATGATGAGGTTCCGGGCTTTGGCGTAACTCCGAGAGAGATAATCACGGCTTTGATTCAGGAAACGGAGAACCTCAATCTGTGCCACTCAGTTCACCTCCACTGCAACAACCTTGGTACACCGGGCAACTATGAAACTACAATAGAGAGCATGAAGCTTGCATCAAAGTTCAGCAATGAAAAGAGGCAAGTTCTGCATGTGACCCATGTGCAGTTTAACTCCTATGCCGGGAGTTCATGGAGGGATGTTGCAAGCGGTGCAGCTGAGGTGGCCAAGTATGTTAACAGCGTTGATAACATCACGATAGACATGGGTCAGCCGATTTTTGGTCATGCCACAGCCATGACCGGTGATGCACCCTTCCAGTTCACGCTGCACAAGCTTACTGGAGCGAGGTGGAGCAACAAAGACAGCGAGATTGAAGGAGGAGCTGGCATAGTGCCAATAGCCTATCTGCCAAAGAACCCGGTTCATGCGTTGCAGTGGGCGATAGGGCTTGAACTCGGTCTGCTTGTTGATTCCGATAAGGTCGTGCTCTCAACAGACTATCCGAACGGTGGACCTTTCACAGAGTATCCATATGTGATGGCGATGCTGATGAGCAAGAAGATGAGGGAGAAAGAGCTTGAGAGAGTTAGCCCATATGTGCAGAAGGCAACCAACCTGCCATCCATAGATGTCGAGAAGACATTGTATGAAGTGATACACATGACGAGGAGCCTGCCTGCCAGAGTAATGGGTATGGACAGCAAAGGACATCTTGGAGTTGGAGCGGATGCGGATATAGCGATCTACGACCTCAACCCGCTTGAGGTAGATCCATCCAACGATTTCGAGACAGTTTACAAGGCCTTCAAGACTGCCGTATATACGATAAAGGGCGGAGAGATCATAGCGAAGGAAGGAGAGCTCGTGAAGGAAGTGTGGGGCAGAACATTCTGGGTAGATGCAAGAAACAAGGCAGCTATGGATGCGATAGAATCGGATCTGGACGACATGTTCGAGAAGTACTACAGCCTGCAGAGAGTCAACTACGGTGTTGAGGAGGCATGGATCAAGAAACCTGAAAGACTCGTTATGGGGTGATATCATGCTTATATTAAAGCCAAAATTCGATTTCGAGGTTAGTGTGGAGATGGAGATAACACCATCAGTAGCAAAGGCTGATGAACAGGAGATCAAGGATTTTGAGGTTTATTACGGGAAAAAGAAGGTTAAGCTCTCAGAACTCTTTGAGATAAAGAAGGAAGGGGATGAGGCAAAGCTCGTCCTCGAAGGAGACTTCAGCAAGGTCAAGTGGGTTGGAACAAGGATGGATGAGGGAGAAATTGTTGTGAAAGGCAATATAGGTGACCACTGTGGAGCCTACATGACCGGTGGGAAGATAGTTGTGGAGGGCAATGCTCTCGACTGGCTCGGAGCGGAGATGAAGGGCGGAGAGATCATCGTTAAGGGCAACGCGAGGAACTATGTCGGATGTGCGTACTATGGAGACATGACCGGAATGAGCGGTGGCAAAATAACGGTTGATGGGAATGTAGGAAACTACATAGGAGAGAAGATGGGTGGAGGAGAGATAGAGATCAAGGGAAGTGCAGGAGATTTCATTGGAACTGAGATGAAGGATGGAGTTATAGTGATCCATGGAGACTGCGGATTCGTTGGAGGAGACATGAAGGGAGGGACAATAAAGATCAAGGGCAACTTCGAGCTCGTTCCAGGATTCAAGGAAGTAGAAGACGGATTTGAAGGAGATGTCAACGCTGGAGGTAAGGGCAAGGTAGTTAAAATTGCCTAATTTTTTTATTTTATTGCTTTTGTTTTTGGGTTTTGGTTTTACAGTTTGCTAACTGAGGAGATACATAAACAGAAAAGATGAGTTTCGAGAAGAATTGAATACCTAAGTACACTTTATTATTATGGCACACAAAACCCTGACGATATCTGAAGATGCCTTGTAAAGGGAAGAGCTGTTGAACTGTAGGTGGGGCTGATGCTTTGCTTGAAAGTGACTTTATCAGCAGAAATTGAACTACCGGCAGGAGATTAGAACTCATTCCACCATAAAAACAGCCTCACTTATCCATTCACTCTTACACTTCGGACATTTACTTGCTCCAATATTCTTCAGCACGAAACCGCACTTCCTGCACTCTGGGTATGCCACTAGCAATCTGAATCCCTTCTTCTTCAGAACCCTGCCAGCCTTTTCGAATGCATTAAGGACATCTTTCCTCATTTTTGGATCCAGTTTAAGCTCCCTGATCACATCGCTTGCTGTAAGGCTCCTTCTGTCGATAAGGAGATCTATCAGCTTCTCAACCAGAGTCATATTCTGAATTAAAAGAAATCTATATAAGTGGTTTGTTATAACTTAGCTCGGTGATTGCATGGCGAAGATATACTATGATGGAGATGCGAACCTTGATGTTTTAAAGGGGAAGAGGATTGCAATTATTGGCTACGGCAGCCAGGGACATGCACATGCACAGAATCTGAGAGATTCCGGGCTTGATGTTGTTGTTGCGGATAAGAAGGGGACAAGAAACTGGGATAAGGCTGTGGAGGATGGATTTGAGGTTAAGGAAGTTGCTGAGGCTGTTAAGGAATCGGAAGTGATAATGGTTCTGGTTCCGGACAACATTCAGCCAGCGGTCTTCTATGAGAGCATAAACGACAATCTGAAGGAAGGAGACATGCTGATGTTCGCTCACGGTTTCAATATCCATTACAACCAGATTATACCTCCTAAGTTCGTCGATGTTACGATGGTTGCCCCAAAGGGCCCGGGTCATATCGTCAGGAGGATGTTTACCGAGGGCATAGGAGTTCCCGCACTCGTTGCGGTGTATCAAGACTACAGCGGAAAGGCTCTTGATAAAGCCTTGGCTTATGCGAAGGGTATAGGGGCAACGAAGGCTGGAGTTATTGAAACAACATTCAAAGAGGAGACTGAAACCGATCTGTTCGGAGAGCAGGTTGATCTATGTGGTGGAGTGGCTGAGATGATAAAAGCCTCCTTCGATGTGCTTGTGGAGGCAGGTTATCAGCCAGAGATAGCATACTTTGAGGTTCTGCACGAATTGAAGCTGATAGTCGATTTGATTTATGAAGGCGGAATCTACGCGATGTGGTATTCTGTCAGTGATACTGCAAAGTATGGTGGAATGACGAGGGGTAAGAGGATCATAACCGAGCAGACAAGAGAAGAGATGAGGAAGATCCTCAAGGAGATTCAAACCGGAGAGTTCGCGAGAGAGTGGATACTCGAGAACCAGGCCAACAGGCCGGTTTTCAACAAGCTGCTTGAGATGGAGAAGAACCACCCGATTGAAAAGGTTGGCAAAGAGCTGAGGAAGATGATGCCCTGGATCAAGGGCATAGATGTTGAATAGCCTGTAGGCTTAACCTATTTTCTTTTTTACTTAATTTAAGCATGAGTGCTCAAGAAATCAGCAAAAGGATTGACTGGGATCGCTTGCTGGAGGCAATGGAATCTGAGGGATTCAAAAGAAAAGCTCCCGTTCTAACCCTGAAGAGATTTTTGAACACACCTTTTCAGCACCTAGTCTTCACGATTCTGAGTGCGAGAACGAGGGATGAGCAGACCGCAAAAGCGGTGGAAAATCTATTCAAGGTCGTCAGCACACCGAAAGACCTGGCAAAACTCGAAATTTCAGAAATCGAGAGGCTGATAAAAAGCACGGGATTTTACAGGAACAAAGCAAAAAATCTGAAGGCAATGGCGGAGGTTCTGGTTAGAGAATACAACTCAAAAGTCCCGGACGACTTCGACGAACTGCTCAAACTGCCCGGAGTGGGAAGGAAAACAGCCAATGTTGTTTTAGCCTCCGCATTCAACAGGAACACGATAGGTGTTGATACTCATGTACACAGAATATCAAACAGGCTCGGACTGGTTAACACGAGCAAGCCAGAAGATACAGAGATCGAACTCAAAAAGATCGTGCCAGAAAGATACTGGAGAAGGGTTAACAAAGCCTTCGTTGCATTTGGGCAGACCGTTTGCAAGCCAGTAAAACCATTATGTGAAGAGTGTCCTATCAACGATATTTGCCCTAAAATTGGAGTGAAGCTGTAGTCTGCTGATCAGCATTCCTCCACAAAATACAGGAAAAAATCGAAAAGATTATCAATTGTCTCCTTTTAAAATTATTAAATGGAATAGAGGGTAGGGGAGGTCGATTTATGGAGAAAAGAGATGTTGCTGTCCTCGGAGTTGGCATGACAAAGTTTGGATACCATCCAGACAAAACGCTTGTAGATTTATTTGCTGAAGCTTTTTATGAGGCTTTTGATGAGTCTAATATCGAGCTGAAAGATATAGAGGCACTATATTATGGAAACTTCGTCGGTGAGATGACTGATGGCTCGGCAAACCTTTCCGGATTCATAGCAGATGAGATAGGCCTTAGAGGAATTCCGGCGAGGAGATATGAGGCTGCATGTGCGAGCTCATCTGTGGCTTTCAGAGAAGCGTATCTTGCAGTTGCTCATGGTGTGTATGATTGTGTTGTTGTTGGAGGATCTGAAAGGCTATACAACGCCGGAACGGCTATAGGAACCAGAGCTTTAGCCACTGCAGTAGATGGACTCCACGAGATGACTGCTGGACTGACATTTCCGGGGGTTTTTGCCTTAGCAGCTAGACTTTATTCAAAGAAGTACGAGATACCGATGGAGGAACTTCATGAGAAGATGGCTCTTGTATCGATCAAGAACCACAAGTATGGAGCGATAAATCCGAAAGCACAGTTCTACAACAAGTTTGGGGATCTTAAGGTTGAGGATGTGATCAACTCGAAGGTTATCTGCTCTCCGCTAACGCTGTTCGACTGCTGTCCGATGACCGATGGTGGTAGTGCTGTGATCATAGCATCTGCAGATTTTGCTGAAGATGTCATCGATAATCCAGTTTATATTCTTGGAACCGGGCAGTCGGGTGCAGGAGGACTTTTTAGGCAGAAAGAGGACATGGTCAGAGCTATACCCAGAAAGATCGCCTCAGAGATGGCGTACAAGGAGGCGGGAATAACTCCAAAGGATGTGGACTTCGTTGAGATTCATGATTGCTTCACCATCGCAGAGATCATAGCTACCGAAGCCATGGGATTCTTCGAATACGGCAAGGGTGCTGACGCTGTTGCGGAGGGAGTAACATCCATAGATGGAGATCTGCCGGTGAATCCGGATGGAGGGCTGATAGGGAAGGGACATCCGGTGGGTGCTACAGGTACATCCCAGATTTACTCCGTAGTCAAGCAGTTGAGGGGCGAATTCAAGTACAACCCCGTCAAGGATGCCGAGATCGGTATGACGGATACGCTTGGCGGGGATTTCGGAACGCTTGTTAATATAATTCTTGGAATCCACAGGAGGAGGGGATGATCGTGATAACCTTTAAAGAATACTTCGATGCCCTGCTTGAAGGCAAGCTTCTAGGCCTGAAATGCAAGGACTGTGGTGCATACACCTGCCCGCCAAAGGCTGTTTGCGATAGCTGTGGTAGCAGAAATCTTGAGAAGGTTCAGCTTTCTGGTAAAGGAGTAATCAGAACATTCACAACCACCTACATCGCTCCAGCAGGATATGATAAGGAGGTCCCGTACACTGTTGCGATGGTCGAGCTTGAGGAGGGTCCATGGATTGTGGGCAGGCTGGATTTCGATAAGGCTGATGAGGTTGGACAGGGTCTTATCGGCGAGGAAGTTGAGGTATTTGGAAAGGAGATGCCAACGGAGATGTTCTATCCTGATAAGAAGAGGAGAGTTGTGCCTTACTTCAGGCTTTTGAGGTGATACGATGAATTTTGACTTTAATGAAGATCAGAAGATGCTGCAGGATGCAGTTAGGGAGTTCGCCGAGAAGGAGATAATGCCTTATGGTAGGGAATACGATGAGAAAGCAGAGTATCCGATGGATATATACAAAAAAGCGGCAAAGCTCGGGTTTATTGGAGCAAGCATACCTGAAGAATACAACGGTGCCGGAATGGGGTGTGTTGATGAGGCGATTATAAGCATGGAGTTCTGCAGGGCGGATTCATCGATAGGCTCGGCAATAGACCTCGCAACGCTTGGAGTTCCAATGCTGAGATACTTCGGAAGCGAGGAGCAGAAGGAGAACTTCATGGCGAAAGTTCCTAAGGGTGAGGGGCCATCTGCCATAGCAATCACCGAGCCAGATTGCGGTACGGATGTTGCTGCGATGAGGACAAGGGCGCAGCTTGACGGGGATGAGTGGGTTCTTAACGGTACAAAGCAGTTCATAACCAACGGTAAGGTTGGTATATACACAGTTGTGCTGGCAAAGACCGATGTCAACGCCAGCCCACCGCACAAGGGCATTTCAGCGTTTCTTGTTGAGACGGACAGAGAGGGCTACAAGGCAAACCCGATACACAAGATGGGAATGAACTGCCACGATACAAGTGAGGTGGTTCTCAACAATGTCAGAATTCCGAAAGAGAACCTGATCGGAGTGGAGAACAGAGGATTCTACCAGCTAATGCGATTCTTCAACGAGAGCAGGATTAAGATCGGAGCATTGCATCTTGGAATTGCCATAGGTGCCTACGAGAGAGCCTTGCAGTACGCCAAGGAAAGAAAAGCCTTTGGCAAGCCCCTCATAGAGCATCAGGCGATCCAGTTCAAGTTAGCAGATATGTTCACGGCAATAGAGTCAGCTAAGCTGTTAATTTTCAAGGCTGCATATCTGGTTGACAAGGGTGAGCCAAATCCTGCATTAAGCAGTGCTGCAAAGCTGTACGCGAGTGAGACTGCGATAAAGGTTACCTATGAGGCTGTTCAGGTGTTTGGTGGGTATGGGTTCAGCAAGGAGTACGATGTTGAGAGGTACTACAGGGATGCGAGAGTGGGTACGATTTATGAGGGGACAAGCGAAGCTCAGAGGATAGTTATTGGTAGAACGCTTGCTGGAAGGATTAAATCTTAATTTTGAGGTGATATTGTGAAGGTGGATGATGTAAAGGTCGTTGGAGTTCTTGGAGCAGGAACGATGGGTAATGGTATTGTTCAGGTCTGTGCGATGGCTGGTTATGAAGTAATAATGAGGGATATCGAGCAGAGTTTTCTCGATAGAGGAATGAATGCTATAAAGAAAAGCCTCTCAAAGTTCGTATCCAAGGGCAAAATGACTGAGGATGAAATGAACGCTGTGCTTGACAGGATAAAGCCGACTCTCGACATGAAGGATTTGGAGTCTGCAGATCTTGTCATCGAAGCTGTTGTGGAGAAGATGGATGTTAAGAAGGCTGTTTTCAAAGAGCTGAATGAGATTGTTAAAAATCAGGATGCGATATTTGCATCCAACACATCAACACTCAGCATAACTGAGATGTCTGCTGTCACGAGGAAGCCTGAGAACTTTGTCGGAATTCACTTCATGAATCCTGTGCCGCTGATGAAGGGTGTTGAAATTGTGAGAGGGTTGCTGACAAGCGATGAGACTCTGAACTTCGCTGTTGAGTTCGTTAAGAAAATTGGTAAAGAGCCTGTGGTGTGCAAGGACTCTGCTGGATTTATAAGCAACAGAATCCTCATGCCATGGATAAATGAAGGAATCTATGTGCTGTACGAGGGAATAGCGACCAAGGAGGAGATAGACAAGGGGATGAGGCTATTCACTAATGTCCCGATGGGCCCGCTGGAGCTTGCAGACCTGATAGGGCTTGATATCTGCCTTGCAGCAATAGAAACCCTTCACAGGGAGCTTGGTGATAAGTACAGGCCATGTCCACTGCTGAAGCAGATGGTCAGTGCCGGATTGCTCGGAAGGAAGACTGGAAGAGGATTCTACGAGTACTGACTTTTTTATTTTATTCTTGTTTGCAGTCAATTGCACGCTCGAGAATCCATTTCAGCTTCTCGGCATCAAGGTTCCTGCTTATCCTGACGAACTTACCCTCCACTGCTATAAAACCTCTTTCGAATCTGTAGGCGTTTCTGAAGGGATACAGCCTTGTTTTCTTTGCTCCCATTTTTGTTAACAACTTCTCATCGACCACCAATTTTTTATCAAATCTGAGCGTGAAGGACAAGTCATCTCCAACTGAGATAACCTCTTCACAGACCTTTTTAAGCTCACTTTGTAGGATCCAGGGCTTCCAATCCCTTTCGTTTGCTATTCTGTGGAGTTTGAGGATTTTCTGGATGTATTTTTCTTCGATCATGCTGGATTCTGGTTCTAAGCTGTGGAGATAACTGTTTCGATATGTGGTGGGTTTTTCGATGCCAGAGAGATAAAAACCTGTTTTTCACCAAAAATTAATAAAAAATAAATTAAAGAAGCGGTTGAATAGTTACAACGGATTGCAAGAGAATGACTGGAGGAAAAATTATGGAAGAACTGGTTGTGATAGCAGTCCTGTTTATTATCGTAATTCTACTTTACACAATCTACAGAAACCTTAAACTCGAGAGATCGATGAACAACCGATTTGAAGAACTCATCAACAGCATCCCGCAAATAGTGGAGAGCAATCTCACAAAGACTCTGACACAGTCGTCGAGCATTCTCGAAAACGTGTTCTCATCAGCCATGATCAGAAATGCAGAGGTAATAAAGGGTGCATTTGCGACCTCGCTGAAAGAACTCGGAATTCAGGAGGACATAGCGAGAATCAGAGAAGCTTCATCAGACCTCAAATCAGTAACGACCGACCTAAAAAATATATTCGATGTTAAGCTGAGAAGGGCTAAATTCGGAGAGTTTCAGCTTGAAATGATTCTGAAAGAGCTGTTTCCATCTCATCGGTTGAGATTTCAGTATAGCATCCCTGATGCGGGAACTCCTGATGCCTGCATAATGGTGGAAAAGGGGAAGTGGCTCTGCATAGACTCAAAGTTTCCTCTCGAAAATTTCAGGAGATATCTTGAAGCTGAGAATGCTGAGAAGGATAGATACTGGAAGGAGTTTATAAAAGATGTGAGCAGGCATATAGTCAGCATTAGGGAAAAGTATGTAGGGAAAGATGCAACCGAGAGCTTCGCATTCATGTTTGTTCCGTCTGATGCGATCTACTACCATCTCGCAACCGATGCACAGGGTGTTCTAGTTGAAGCCTCCAAAAATGGAGTTATTCTCACCTCTCCATCAACGATGCCTGCCTATTTGAGCCTCATATCTGCAAAAATAAGGGCGGAGGAGATAAGCGAGAGGGCAGAAAAAATTCAGGAAAAGATAGATGGATTGAGCCTGAAACTCAGAGACCTTGAGAGAAATCTTGATACCACAACGAAGCACATAAACAACGCTTACAGATCGATGCAAAAGCTCAACAACTCCTATCAGGATCTCAGGAATTATTTCGAGAGGATATCCGACATCGATGGGCCAGAGTAAACTCCATGGTCTTCACCCTTTATAGAGTAAGGATTTATAGTATGTTATCCATGTTTAACCAAGTGATATGATGTGGACATTTTCTGCAAAGAAACTGAACCAGCTTCACATTGAAGCTGAAGACTTGTGGAGAGTTCCGGCTAAGGATGGCTGGCAAAAGTCTCCTGTAAGTCCGATGGATATTTTAAAGCTCTTTAAGGGCATATGGATTAAAGAAGGATACACTCTGAGAGCTTACATTTTCAGACAAGGTTTGAACGGGAATGGTGTTGTGTGGGCGTTACCGGAATCGGAGTTTCCGGATGTTGATGAGTGTGAATGGCTCGACACTCTCAAAACTCCAAAGCCTAAAAACACCCTTCCAGTTATGGAGGTTCTAGAAGGCGATTGCTCTCCTGAATCCTATATTTCTTCATCTCTGTTTGTCAGAGAGATGCGCGAGTTTGGAGCATTATGGCATGGGCTTTCATGGGGATTGCATGAGATAGTCGATGAGAACAGCATTGATGTCGATGACTACGAATGGCTTGTGGATGTTGAGGATCTGAAACCGAAAGTGATTTTTGGTGAAACTGTAAAGGTGGAGTTCTTCACCCTCGTTGGAGTTGTAAGATGGAGGATATTCAGGCACTTGGATCTATATTCAGGCTACAGGTTCAAAACAGAAACTGAGATTGTTGCTGTAGGAGGAGAGGGATTTATTCCTTGAGGAGTTATCATCGGATACAAAGGGGTGTTGCAGGGCATATGCATTTTATTTCCGGATCATGGGGGAGTTTTTGAAGTTTGGGGATACCATGAAAGAGGATAAGATAATTCCAAATCTCAGGATCAAGAAATAAGTACCTGGAACATATCATTCTACATTGACCAAGGTTCAAGAGGTATGGCGCTAGAGGTTGAGGCTGTGGGTCGCCAGTCATGCTACTCCGCTGCCTGAGTTTTCGCAAGCTCCTTCTCTTTCAGGTGCCCGGCAATGTAGAAAAAAAGTCTGTCGGGTTTCTGTAGAGTCTTTTTCAGTTAGTTCTTTAATCTCATCGAACATTTTCGGTGGGACTCTTACCAAAACAGGCTTAAAGATTTTCGATTAAGTAACTTTAGATTAGTAATATGATACATAATTAGATAACTAATGGATATTTTATCTAAGTCTAGCTCATAATTCTAAGCAAATGCCGAGGAAAAAAGAGGGTTTGTTTGATTATCTGGATGAAGCAAATGTTTGGATTTTGAAGAATTTAAAAAACAAAAAACTAATTTATACTGAATTAATGAAGAACTCCCTAGTCTCTTCTGGAGCCTTTAGTACGAGAATTAACCAGTTAATCAATTTACGCTTGGTAAAAGTGGAATATGATCAGGAGAAGAGGCGTCCCTTTTATTCCTTAACAGACACTGGTAAACGCATTTTAGAACTGCTTGAGGAAATCGAAAGAGTTCATAGGAAGGTGGGATTGGGGGAATATAGGGAGTTGAAGGAGATGGAAAAGGATTTGAAGGATATCATGTGAGTGAAAGGGATTTAGGTTGTATGTCGTCCTTATTCCTTCCCTGCCCGGATGCGTATCTCAGGGAGAGACAAGAGAAGATGCTTAGAGAATATCAAGGAAGCTATTGAAGTTTACCTCGATATTGACAATGCTGAAATAGAAGCCGAAATCAGGGGCAAGAAAGCTGAGGTCGTCGAATTACTCAATTACATTTAATTAACCCTCTTTTTACTGGTTTTATTACTGGTGCTTGGCATTGAAGTTGCCTGTAGTGTCGGGAGAAGATACGATCAAAGCCCTGCACAGAGTTGACTTCAGACTCGTGAGGCACGTATTTTCTCAAGGCCTCTACAAGCATAACGGAATAAATATTCAGCCCCTTTTGCATCCTTCCCCAGCTTTTTTGTCTATTTCAAGAAATTTGTGATAGAGATGGTATATAAAGTTTGAAAAAATGGGGGGTGTGAATTACCAGCGGGTCGAAATTAATAATTACTTATTCTGACAATTAATGACATGCCTAAATCTAGACGCAGCCTCCTCAAACAAACGGAGCATGATGAGGCCGTAAAGAAGTTAGCTTCTAGATACAGAAGGCAGCATCCAAGCGCCACAGTTTATGCAGATGCGTCGGGATTTCTTAAACCCAGGATGATTGGAAGTCATAGGCCAGACATAATTGTTGTCTTCCGAAATGGTAGAGGGAGAATTATTGAAATCGAGACAGAAGATACGATCAACACTGAGCATGCAAGAGCTCAGGCTAGAAGTTTTAGAGGATACGCAAACCTCAAAGGGTTCAGGTTTGATGTTTTTTTGGCTGAAAACATTGTTTAATTTATTTTTTATTGGATGCCCATCCACTTGGCAATCCTCTCCTTTATTTCTCTCCTCTCCACTTCTTCTAATTGAAATCATTCCTCAAACTTCTTTGCATCTCACGACCTTATTTGAAACTCAAATTCTTCGTCTTCTCCCTTAACTCTTCAACAGAATTCTCCAGCTCTTTTGGTAATATCCTGTAATTATATGGGAAACTCTTCATCAGTAAGCTCTTTCTCAAGTATCTTCGAAGACTTGACCGTTACCTCCTTTTTATCGATATGATTCCCCATCACGGATGATTTCGGCAATTTTTTTGAAATGAAACTTTACTGGATAGTGCAAGGGATTTCTCAATAAAGGCAAAGCTGAATGCAGCAAGAATAAAGTAATATACTATTTGAGCATACATTAAACTATGCCAGTGGAAATCAACCCGGAAATTTCCGGGGGGAAGCCCGTGATAAAGGGAACCCGCATAACAGTTGAATTCATCCTCGAACTTCTCGCTAACGGCTGGAGCTACGAGGAAATTCTTGAAAATTATCCTCAGCTTAAGAAAGAAGATATTCTCGAGGCTATAAGCTACGCTGTGAATGTTCTAAAAGAGGAGAGAATTTATTTTATGCCAAAGAAGTATGAAGTTCATAGCTGACGAAAACATTCCGAGGTCGTTGAAAGACTTAAAAAAGAGGAAATAAACATAGACTCAATCATAAGCGTGCAGCCAGGGCTTAAAGATGAGGAAATTGTTAGAATCTCAGAGAGGGGAAAAAGCAGTTATAATAACCTTCGATAAAGATTTTGGAGATTTAATTTTCAGGAAGTCTTTGAAGCCCTTTGGAGTCATTCTTCTTAGGGTACCTCCAAAATCAGTTGATTACATCACTGAATTTCTCAAATGGCTTTTAATCGAATCAAAAATAGAGTTTGAAGGGAAGCTCGTTGTTGTCAGGGAGGACAAGATAAGAGAGGTAAGGATAAGCGGGATAACTTCGAAATGAGAATCTTTCTCATCCCGTTTCTGAAGGAGTTGCTTCCTCATTAACCTCAGCTTCAGCATTCCTGCCATTTCCGTTAAATTTCTGTCTCCTCACGACCTTAACTTCAATACCATCCCTGCTCCACACTATTTTCTTTACAGCCTTAAACATCGCTTCAATATGCTTGCATGCATAACCGATCTCTTCCGAATGTTTTGCATAGTCAGGACAGGAGCAGATCCACTTGTAACCAACCCACTTGACAACATACTGCTTTGGCTATCCAAAGGTTGAATTCAACGACAAAACGCTGAATTCAGTCTCGTTAATCCTGTACACAACCATTGTGAACTTCTTTTCTTCATGTCTCGCTGTCATCTTCAAGTCTCCCGAACAACTCTTACAATTCCGCATCTGGAAACACTACATAACTTCAATGGCTTTCCCTGCTGTACATGCACAATCAACCAGTTCAAATGCTTAGCGGCTTTTGCAAAGCCGCCTACTGGGGTGGGCGGATTGCGAATAATCAAAAATGACAAAAATTATAATGAAGAAAACTCAGATCAAACCATGTTATCTGAACTAATGAACAAATTAATAAACATAAACAAAAAAACCTGTGATCTGATCTGGAATCTTCCAGATGTGGTTTCAAGACCGGCAATGGATTATCCAAAGCTCATCATCCCTCACAGAAGAGATAGGGATCAGAGAATAAGCGAGCAAGAGGCAAGATTCGTTTATTGCAGTGTTCTAAACAACTCTGATTTCTTTTATTCAATCGAGACACCAACCGAAAGGAGATATGGAGAGGGTAAAAGAAGCGCCACTTCAATGCTTTTTAATTCAAAAAGAGTGTTACGCGACTTTGCTGATTACAATCTTCACACCGTCAACTTCTGGAATTTGAAAGCTCCTTGAGACTCTTATCAAAATCCACTCTTCAAGTACTTCTTCCAGCTCTTTTTTGCATTCTTCAAGAGAGTCTGCGTAGGCATAAACGCCATTCAATCCAGGAATTTCCCCATAGAACACCTGACTTTCAGGTAGGAACTCATACCTCGCCTTTTTCATGGCCGCTTCAATGTATTCTCTTATCACACCAACCCCCACTAACAATTCAAACCACCCCCCAAATTAATCTTTCTACTCCTGCAAACCTACAAAAATGGCAGAAGTTTACGCTCCAAAAATTCACCTCGCAAGGGGCACACCTTCATAACCTTCTCCCAGCTTTTCTCGAAACCTTTGTAAGATATTCTATTTAAGGTGTTAGCAAACCACCACCTCAGTCTAAATTCTAACGACTCTAAACCAAAAACTAATATCCTTGAATCCCAATCGTATCAGGATTGCGAGCATAAGTACATTAGCATATACAAATTTAGCTACAGATCTCTCAGTAATCTGTGTATTTTGTCCATAAACAGCCCACATTTCCCTAATTTAAAGAGGTCCTTCACTTCCGATCTCTTTGATTTTAACTCATTTTCTCTTTTCAAATAATCAACAAGAATTTTCAACTCTTTCTTCAACCTTTCGTTATAGTCGATAGCTCTCCACTTGTCCAAATCTACGTTCATCAGAGAATTCGTTCCCTCGTTGCTATTTAAGCCATTAAACTTTGTTCCCGTGCATTTAACAAGAGAATTCATGCGGGGGGAGGGATTTGAACCCTCGGACCCCTTCGGGAGTGGATGTCCCACCAAAGGCCTTGAGTCCACCGCCTTTGGCCTGGCTCGGCAACCCCCGCATTCCTACCCTATGTATGGATCAGGGAATTTTAAGGTTTTGGTTTACTTGGTTATTGGCGAGGAGGTCATGCTTTAGGCGATAGGGCTTAGATCAAATTGCACCGATGTCTGGAAGAAGAAAATTATAAATATTTTCTCCATAATCTCTCTCAAACGGTGATGCTCATGGTTGATGTCGTGCTAAACGGTGAGATTTTAAAGACAGTTTCAAAAGCGATGGTCTCTCTTGTGAGCGAGGCGAGATTCCACTTCAAGGAAGAGGGACTTCATTCGAGGGCAGTGGATCCGGCGAATGTGGCTATGGTTATAGTTGATGTACCGTCATCATCGTTCATCAAGTACGAATCTGAGGGGGATTTCGTTGCAGGAGTAGATGTTAACAGGATATTCGACATATCCAAGTCAATAAAGAATGATGATGTAGTTGAAATGACAATAAATGAGGAATCTTTTATAGTCAAATTCGGTAGTGTTAAGTACTCGGTATCTCTCATCGACCCATCAGCGATAAGGAAGGAGCCCAGAATACCTCAGATCGATCTACCAGCCAAAATCGTAATGGATGCAGGAGAGTTCAAGAAAGCGATAGTGGCTGCCGATAAGATAAGCGATCATGTTGTCTTCAGGACGAACGAGGAGGGCTTTTTCATCGAGGCGGAGGGAGATGTTGACAGGATAACCTTCAGCCTGTCGGATGCCGAACTGGCTGAGTTCAACAGGCAGGAAGCCAAGAGCATGTTCTCTCTTGAATATTTAAAGGAGTTTGTTAAAATAGCCTCTTCTGGAGATGTTCTCACGATAAGACTCGGAAATGACTATCCTGTCAGGATGGTCTTCGAGGTTGCTGGCGGAAAAGTCAGAGTGGAGTACATTCTGGCGCCAAGAATCGAGGCTGAATAGTATTAAGCCATGGAAAAAAGAGATTTTTTACCCATTTTATCCTTAATCTCCAAGTATCCCTTTCTGAGGATTTCTGGAATATTTCTTAACTCGCAGTTTGGCAGCATCGAGGAGATAATGGACAAAGCCAGGGACAGCATACTGATTCAGGAAGCTTTCAGTAAGGGGAAAGAGATCGTTAAAGCCATCCTGAAGGATTCCAGAGTTGAATTTGAGTCCTCAGAAGCTAACCTCCTCTGCACATCATGTGACATAAGATGCTACTGTGAGAAGTTTTTAACACCTTACTGCCACGAGTGTGCTGAATGCTTCAGGAATTGCAGAATTTCAATTGGGGAGGAATATTATAGAGAGAGTCTGAGCAAGGCAAAGGAGTCTGTTCTGAGCTACCTTTATTCGAGAATACTTGTTTCCCATCTTGAAACCTGGGCTATCAGGAAGTTTGCTGTAAAAAGTGCTGAAATCTATCACAGATTTCTGGTAGAAGAGGGGAGCGATGTGCTTGACTTCATAACCTCAGACCTTGGAATAAAAAAGAAGGTCAAAAACGGGAATTATTACATTCATGTTTCGGATTATCTCAGAGCCTCGGTAAAAATAAGGGCTAAAGATTGGAGGTTAATCAACAGAAAGCTCGTTAAAGGGTTTGTTGCCGTAACGAGAAAGGATTTGGAGAGGGTTGTTGAGGAGTGTCTGAGGGAGAAGCTTGCGGAAAGGCTGAGTATAGATATCACCAAATATGATTTTTTGATTGAGGATGTATCGGAGTTAAAATCTGTGTCTGAGAGGTTGAGAACAAAGCTTCCGAAATTGAGCCTGAAGAGCGTGGATGTGGGCAAATTCCCACCCTGTATGAGGAGAATCCTTTCTGATTTGCAGGCTGGAGCCAACCTCCCACATACTGCAAGATTCGCTTTGACAGCATTTCTGCTGAACATAGGAATGGATGTTGATGAAATAATTTCTCTCTATAAGACCTCTCCAGACTTTGATGAGGAAAAGACGAGGTATCAGGTTGAGCATATAGCCGGAGCTAAGGGGACTGAATACGATGCTCCCTCATGCGATACCATGAAGACTTACCACAACTGTTACAAAGACGAGACTTGTAGGAATATTTATCATCCGATACAGTACATCGAGAGGAGATTGAAAGATGAAAGTGGTAGAAGAGAACATAAAGGGAGAGAAAGGAGAGATAAAGCTAATCCCCGAAAATCTCGATGATCTCTGGCACCTCAAGTTCATAATTGAGCCTGGAGATATCGTTTTCGCCCTGACAAAGAGAGTTAGTGAGAGCAGCGATAAGCTGAGGAGTGACAAGGAGAAGATAACCGTAAGGATAGGAATAGAGGTAGAGAAGGTTGAGTTTCAGAAGTTCTCAAACAGGCTCAGGGTTAGCGGGAAAATAGTTGCTGGTGTTGAGGATTCCGGTCATCACACGATTAACATCTCCGTGAACAAGGAGATAAGCATAATCAAAGAGCGATGGAAAAAGGAGCAGATTGAAAGAATAAAGAAAGCAATCGAAGCCTCACAGAGGCCCGAGGTTATAGTGATAACCATCGAAGAGGGATCAGCGGTCATAGGGGTTCTCAGAGAGTGGGGAATTGAGGAGATTGCAACGATAAACAGGAGCTATGGAAAAGGGGAAGGAAACTACAGAAGCGAGTTCTTCGCTGAAATTTTGAATCTGATAAGGAACATCGAGTTCAGGTATGGGGTTGTTGCTGGCCCCGGATTCACAAAGGATGATTTCCTGAAATTTTTGAAAGATAGAGAGCCAGAGATTGCGAAGGTTATGGTGAAAGCAGATGCTTCATCCATCGGTGTTAGGGGATTCATCGAGGTTCTGAGGAGGGGGGTTATAGACAGGATAGTCGGTGAGCTAAGGTTGAGTCTCGAGGCAGAGTACATGGAAAGGCTTCTGGCCGAGATATCCAGGGACGGAAAGGCCGTGTACGGGAAGGATGAGGTTGAGAAGGCCATGAATTATGGGGCGGTTGAGGTTCTGCTCATAGTTGACGACTACATGCTGAAGGAAAGGGAGAACTGGGATGTAGATGGGCTGATGAGGGCTGTAGAGGATTCAGGAGGTAAGGTTGTTATCCTCAGCTCGGAGTTCGAGCCGGGTAAACAGCTGGTGTCCCTTGGGGGAATCGCAGCATTGTTGAGGTTTCAGATTCAGTGAAGGTTCTGAATCTTGAGCTGTCCAGCATGAGCCCAATCTCGAATCAACTTCTGCAAACACCAAAATTTTAATATTCCAACAATCCTTAGCGAATTATACTTCTCCAATTAGTGCTTACAACTTATGAGGGTGAAAAAATGAGCCAGAATTCAGGAAAAAAGAAAAACATAGAAACTCTGCCACCGAAAGAGAACTTCTCCGAGTGGTACCATGAGGTGATTCACAGGGCGGAAATTATGGATGTCAGGTATCCGATAAAGGGTCTTTATGTGTGGTTCCCTTTTGGCTTCAAGATAAGACAGCTCGTTTATGGAAAGTTGAGGGAGTTGCTCGATAAAGAGCATGATGAGGTTTATTTTCCAGCTTTAATTCCAGAAACTGAGCTTGGGAAAGAGGGTAAGCACATAAAGGGTTTTGAGGATGAAGTCTACTGGGTAACCCATGGCGGGCTTGATGAACTCGATGTCAAGCTTGCCCTCAGGCCAACCAGCGAGACTGCAATGTACCCGATGTTCAAGCTATGGATCAGAAGTCACACAGATATGCCGTTAAGGGTATACCAGATAGTGAACACATTCAGGTATGAGACGAAGCATACAAGACCACTGATAAGGCTCAGAGAGATAACCTCCTTTAAAGAGGCCCACACAGCCCACAGAAACTTTGAAGAGGCTGAAGAACAGGTTAAAGATGCTGTAAAGTTGTATAAGGAATTTTATGATTTTCTCGCAATCCCTTACATGGTTATAAGGCGTCCTGAATGGGATAAGTTTCCGGGGGCTGTTTATACGATAGCCTTCGACACGATCATGCCGGATGGAAGGACGCTGCAGATAGGAACAGTCCACCACCTCGGAAACAACTTCGCAAAGACCTTTGATATAAAATATGAAACCCCGGATGGAGATCACGAGTATGTCCACCAAACATGCTATGGCATCTCTGAGAGGTGTGTGGCTGCGCTCATCAGCGTTCATGGAGATGATAACGGACTTATTCTTCCATTTGAGGTCTCTCCTGTTCAGTTCGTCATAATACCCGTGCTGTATAAGGGCAAGGAAGAGGAAGTGATGGAAGTTGCTGAGAAGGTGTTCAATAAATTAAAGGGATTGGGTTACAGGACTGTCCTCGACAGCGGCGATGAGAGGCCGGGAGCTAAGTACTACAAGTGGGAGCTTAAGGGTGCAACAATCAGAATCGAGATCGGACCGAAAGAGGTTGAGAAGGGCGAGATAGTTGTGTCCTTCAGGGATGAGAGGAAGAAGTTCAGCATGAGTATGGATGAGCTAACAGATGAAAAGATAAAGGCTTGGGCAAAGGAGATCAAGAGCAGGATTAGAGCGAGAGCATTTGCCGGGATGAAGGAAAAGGTGAGGTATTTCGATAATCTTGACGAACTCAGGGGATGGATTAGAACGGGTGTTGCAATCGTACACTTCTGTATGTCTGAAGAGTGTGCTGAGGTGATAGAGAAAGATGTTTCTGCAGGGATTCTCGGGAAGTTCGAGGAGGCTGGCGAATGGTGTGATAAAGATATTACCGGAAAGTGCATTGTATGTGGTAGGGAGGGCTATCTCTCAGCAATCTCCAGGTCTTATTAGTCATGGGGTGATCTCATGCTCGTGATCGATAGGTATAAGTGTGCGTACTGCGGAGCTTGTATTTCTGTGTGCAAGTTCAATGCAAACGAACTCGTTGAGACTTTTGTAAGGGTTGATGAGGAGAAGTGCACGCTCTGCAAGATGTGCGTGAGGGTATGCCCGATGGGAGCAATAAGCGTTGAAGAGTAGGAGGAATGCTCATGGATTACGATTACGATGTTGTGGTTATCGGTGCAGGGCCTGGAGGTTCGATGGCCGCAAAAACCTGTGCTGAAGAGGGTTTAAATGTTCTCCTTGTGGAGAAAAGGCAGGAAATAGGGGCTCCGGTAAGGTGTGCTGAGGGAATAAGCAAAGAAGGTTTGGAGAGGTTCTTTGAGATAGATAGAAAGTGGATTGCAAGAGAGGTGTCGGGAGCGATAATATACTCTCCCGATGGAACTGAACTCAAGCTCTCATCGGAAATGGCCGGGAATGAGGTTGGATTCGTTCTTGAGAGAAAAATATTCGACAGAGATCTTGCGAGAATGGCATCAAAAGCCGGAGCTGAGGTGATAGTGAAAACAACAGCCACGGGGATGGAAAGAGAGAAGGATGGACTCAGAATCAGGCTGAAGAGAATGGGTGAGGATTATGAGGTCACAGCAAAGATAGTCGTGGGTGCGGATGGAGTTGAGAGCAGAGTCGGAAAATGGGCGGGCATAGATACAACAGTTAAGCTTGGAGAGATAGAAAGCTGTGTGCAGTACCTGATGACGAACATAGAGTTCGATCCAGACTTCTGCCACTTCTGGATCGGGCAGAAGTACGCTCCGGGAGGTTATGTGTGGCTTTTCCCAAAGGGTGAGAGTTCTGCGAATGTTGGAATTGGCATTCTACCCACAATGACCAAGAAAACAGCAAAGTGGTGGCTTGATAGGTTTGTACAGGAGTACTATCCTGATGGAAAGATTGTTGAGTTCGTGGTTGGAGGAGTTCCGGTAACAGGTCCTATAGATACCGCTGTCTCTGACAATGTTATGCTCGTTGGAGATGCTGCGAGGCATGCGGATCCCATAACTGGGGGCGGGATAGCCAATGCAATCAAGGGCGGATATTTTGCAGGAAAAGTTGCGAAAGAAGCTGTAGATGCAGAAAATTACTCTAAAGAGTTTCTGAGGAGGTATGATGAGATGTGGAAGAACGATTTTGGAAAGACTCTTCACAGAAACAAACTGCTTCAGAAGAAATTCTTAAAGCTCAGTGATGAAACGCTCGATAGGCTCATCAGGAGTATAGCGGGATACAACCTTGAAGAGATAAGCGTTAAAAGGCTAGTTCTCGAACTGATCAAGAAGAATCCGAAACTGTTGTGGGATATAAGGCATCTGTTTACTTAAAAAATAAAAAAAGACAGGAGAGTTAAAATGAAGCTCGTTCCGAAGAAGGTTTTTCTGGTCTCGGGTAAGGGATCTCACAGCGATGCGCTGGTGAGCTTTGAGCTTGCTTTGAGGGATGCGGGTATAGAGAAGTTCAATCTCGTCACAGTCAGCAGCATTTTGCCACCGAACTGCGAGATAGTTGATAAGGAGGAGGGGTTGAAGCACCTATCTCCTGGGGAGATAGTCTTCACAGTAATGGCGAGATACACGAGCAATCAAGCCGGAAAGAAGATCTTCGCAAGTATCGGGCTTGCTAGGCCAGAGAAGGGTCATGGATACCTAACAGAGTATTCTGGAGAATGGGATAAAAGCGTTGATGAAAAGCATGCGGAAAAGATGGCGGAACTGATGGTCGAGAGCATGGGCTCAAAGGCAACCTTTAAGAAAACGGTATTTGAGGTTGCGGAAGTGAGGGAGTTCACAACAGTTGTCTCCGCAGCAGTTTTTGTTTTGTAATTTTTTACTTTTTGGGTTTTCTTTTGGGTTCTCAAACTCAATTATTTCTATCCGGTGAATAAAGTCTCCCTTGACAAAAAAGTTTTTTACATATTTTTCAAAGTCTAAAGCAAAATCAAAAACATCAGGCGGTAAAATGAGGAAAAAGATTGGGTTCTGGGAGGCTTTCAGCATAGGCGTTGGAGGGATGATCGGTGGCGGCATCTTTGCGGTTTTAGGTTTAAGCATTCAATTGTCAAAAAGTGCCGCTCCTGTAGCCTTTCTTTTAGCTGGTTTGATAGCTTTGGCGACTGCCTACTCCTATGCCCGACTGTCGGTCAGGTTTCCAAGTGAGGGAGGGACTATAGAGTTCATTGTGAGAGCTTACGGAACGGGTCTGTTCTCCGGCACTCTCAATGTATTGTTGCTTGCAAGTTACATCGTCATGCTCTCCCTCTACGCCTACGCCTTCGGCAGCTACGGTGCAAACATGCTGGGCTTCATCAACCCAATCCTTGCAAAACATCTGCTGATAACTCTCGTAATTGTTCTGTTCACCGTCGTAAATGCCCTCGGTGCAGTCATCAGCGGAAAAACCGAGGATTTACTTGTAGTATTAAAGCTGGCAATTCTGCTAATCGTGGCCGGAGCTGGCATGGCTTTCGTGGACACAGCTAGACTTTCACCATCAAACTGGGCAGATCCCGTGAGCATTGTTGCAGGCGGGATGATAATATTTCTTGCTTATGAGGGGTTTGAGCTAATAGCAAATACAGGAAGCGATGTCGAAGACCCGTCGATACTCCCGAAAGCATTCTATGCTGCGGTTCTGCTGGTGGTAGTCGTTTATGTGATGGTGGCGGTGGTTACTGTCGGGAACCTGCCGTACGATATGATAATCAAGGCGAGGGACTACGCTTTAGCAGCCGCAGCGAAGCCATCGCTGGGCGAGGCGGGCTTCTGGCTCATAACCTTAGCTGCTCTGGCATCAACAAGTTCGGCAATAAATGCCACTCTCTACGGCACCGTAAGAGCAAGCTACATGGTAGCAAAGTATGGACAGCTTCCCGAAGCTGTTGAAAAACCCCTCTGGAAGCAGGCTTATGAAGGGCTGCTTATAATAAGTCTTCTATCCTTAATCTTTGCAAATACTGCAAGCCTTGAGTTCATATCCACAGCCGGGAGCGGTGGATTTTTGCTTATCTTTCTCTTCGTGAACATCGCAGCGTTGAAGCTCCGTGATTGTGTTAAGCTAAATCCGGTAATTCCAGCAGTAGGAACAGTGTTAACTCTTGCAGCCCTTGTTGTACTCATTTATAGGATGGCAGAAACTGATGTGAGAAATCTGACGGTCTTTGTTTGCCTTATTGCAGCATCTTTTCTGATCGAGGCATCCTACAGAGCTATCACGAGCAGGAAGATAGAAGAGTATTTGGATGTAAGGCTAAGGAAAAGGGAGGAAAACCTGGAAAACTGGTATAGATGGATTGATGGAGTTATTTGCAGTATAGTTGAGACCTTTGAAGATGCAGAGGTGTATCTGGTCGGTAGCATTGCGAGGGGTGACATCAAGAAAGCCAACGATGTTGATTTGCTTATCTTTACCAATAATCTTCCATCAAAAGATAGAGAGAAAGATATTGTGAGGAAACTCAAACAGAAAGCTAAACTCACTCTGCAGCATTCAGTTGACATTCATTTTGCAAACAAGCAGAGAAAGGAAGAAACGCTTAGGGAGGCACAACATTACAAGCTTCTGAAACGATCCAAGTGATGGAAGGTTATTGCTGCTGATTCTGTGACTATTCTGTAACATATAAAAACATAATAATTTAATTATAATTTGATGATTGCATAATTTAACATACCAGAATATTTCAAATGATTTATAAACCATAAAATACAAACTCAACATAATGGAAGACACCGAATTTGAGAAAAGAAAAAAGATGGCTGACAGGCTGAAGGAGGAACTCAACCTGAGCGATAGAGTATATAATGCAATGCTAAAAGTCCCCAGACACCTCTTCGTTCCGTACAACTACAGGGATTCAGCGTACTTGGATACCCCTCTGCCAATAGGGAAGGGGCAGACGATAAGTGCACCCCACATGGTTGCGATCATGTGCGAACTCTTAGATTTGCGTGAAGGGCATAAAGTTCTAGAAATAGGCACTGGCAGGGGATATCACTCTGCAATTGTTGCCGAGATAGTCGGCAAGAGCGGGAAGGTAATAACGATCGAAAGAGTTCCTGAGCTGGCAGAGCATGCGAAGCAGACCCTGTCCTCACTGGGATATGATAATGTTGTGGTGATAGTTGGCGACGGTAGCAAGGGATATGAAGCTGAAGCACCGTATGACAGAATATATGCGACAGCTTCAGCTCCAAAAATCCCAGAACCACTCATAGATCAGCTTAAGAAGGGTGGAAAGCTTGTAATCCCGGTTGGAAATTACATGCAGGAGCTTATAGTTGTTGAAAAGAATGATGAGATAAAAACGAAGGTGTGGGGGGCTGTTAGGTTCGTCCCACTTTTTGGAGAGTATGGTTTTTGAAGTGGGTTTGGGGGGTTTTCAGTTATTCAATGCTCAACGAATATCCTGCAACCATCTCTCAGAATGTTGGAGATCTTGCACAGATGATCTGCACTCTTGACTATTTCTTCCTTCACATCCTCGTTAACTCCATCTAAGCCAACCTTAATCTTTGCCTCCCATATGCCATCATCTCCCCTATCGAACTCGATATCTATCTCAAGTCCCTTAACATCAACCCCTTTACTCTCGCACATCGATACAATCGTTGTTCCAAGACACCCCGCAACAGAGATCAGAAGCAGTTCCGTCGGCTTGAATCCCGTATTTTCGCCTTTTTCATGGACTCTCTGATCCAAAACAACTGCATGCTCTCTCGAAATACCAACAAACTGCCTTCCCTTTACCCATCTCACCTTTGCAAAGCTCTTATCTCCACTTGCACAGCAACCCTCCATGCACGCAAGCAGTCAGTTCTGCTTAAATCTTTTTGCACCATCAAATTTTTATTTTCCATTACTGTTTCTGGGACATATGTCCGAAAATGAGCTGTTTGAAAAAGAGAGCGAACTGATGATCCCTTTTTTTAAAAGGTTGCCCGTTACATTCAAAAGGGGTAAGGGGTGCTGGCTCTACGACTTTAACGGAAAAAAGTATCTGGATTTAATAGCTGGGATAGCATGTGTGTCGATAGGACATAGCCATCCCGAGTTTATCTCAAGGGTTTATGAGCAGATGAGAGAGCTTATGCATGTATCCAACCTTTTCTACACCGAACCCCAGATCCGGCTTGCCGAGAAACTCAAAGAAATTAGTGGATTTGATAAGTTCTTCTTCTGCAACTCCGGAACCGAGGCTGTTGAAGCTGCACTGAAAATAGCGAGGAAGGTTACAGGGAAGAAAAAGTTTCTAGCACTGGAAAACTCATTCCACGGCAGAACGATGGGTGCTTTATCCATAACATGGAAGGAGAAGTTCAGAAAGCCATTTGAACCGTTGATTCAGGAGGTGGAGTTCTGCAAGTTCAACGATGTGGATGACTTTCTGGGCAGGGTTAATGCCGACATATGCGCAGTCATACTTGAACCCATACAGGGAGAGGCTGGAGTCTATGAGGTATCTAAGGAGTTCATGGATGCGGTTTTTGAAGAGAAAGAGAGGTATGGCTACCTTGTTATCTTCGATGAGGTTCAGACAGGGTTCTGCAGAACTGGAGAGTGGTTTGCCAAGGATCATTTTGGCTGCAGTCCGGACATAATGACGATGGCAAAGGCCATGGCATCAGGCTTTCCGATAGGTGGGGTTGCAGTAACCAATGAGGTCGCAAATAAGATCGAGATCTCAGAACATGGTTCAACTTTCGGCGGAAATCCCCTCGCATGCACGGCATCGCTCGCAACAATCGAGATCATGCAGAAAGAGAATCTTGCAGAGAATTCTAGGGATATGGGAGGGTATTTCAGGAAGAGGCTTGCTGAACTTGGTTTTGAAGCTAGAGGGAAGGGATTGCTGATTGGATTCGATGTGGGTGATGCAAAAGCTCTTGTGAGCAAACTCTTGGAAAAAGGAGTAGTAGCCAACAACACATCGGATACCACAATCAGGTTCGCTCCACCGCTCGTTATAACAAAAGATGAAATCGATTTTGCCGTTGATGCTTTAGAGGAATGTTTGTAACCTATGCAGCATATCTTCTTTTTTACCGATTTTTAAATCTTAAACCTAACAAACCTAACAGACAAGAACTTAACTTTCTCTCAGATACTTTCGGATTTTTTCCGACTGTATCCAACCCTCATCAAGTCTCCTGACGATGGACTCTATTCTGTCGATCTGTTTCAGGATTATGTCTCTTTCCATTCCCTCTAGCCTCATCTCTGCAATTCCCTGAATTATTGCAAGCGGATTTCTGATGTGATCAACCAGAATGGCGAATTCCTCGATGTTTTGATCTATTATTTTATATGCCTCATCTTTCTGCTCCTCGAGAATCTTTCTTTCCGTCAGGTCAGTTAGGGAAAGCACGATTGTTGAAGGATCCTTTTTGGAAATCGATCCAGCACTAACTAGAACATGCCTGATTCTGCCCTTTCTATCGACGAATTTTATTTCGAACTCTCTTGGTGCCTCCTTAGGGTTTTCGTATCTGAGCCTGTTGAACTTCTCCATTTTGTCCAGATCATCTTTGTGGACGAAAAGTCTCCACTCGAGCTTACCCTCAATTTCCTCTTTGGAATATCCTGAAAGCTCTACAAATTTTTTGTTGGCGAGAACAATTCTGTCTCCCTCTACTAAAATCGTAGCATTCCCGGTGTTCTCGAATATTAACATGTACAGCTTTCTTGACCTCTCCAGATCCAGTTCTGCTTTCTTTTTGTCAGTTATGTCCCATGTAAAGTGTATGAAAATCCTTTTGCCGTTGTAAATGTAGTTTGTGGGGTAAACAGCAGATTTAACCCATTTTTCGGATCTATCATCGAAAAGCTCCGCTACACTCGGGCAGTTACACTTCAAAGCCTCATCAAGGGGACATCCGGGAAACCTCTCAACACCATGTATAAGTTGAGGACAGAATTTTCCTCTGGCCTCCTCCAGCCTTAAGTTGAATTCCTGCTCGAATGCAGTATTTACGAGCAAGATTCTGTGTTCTTCATCAACGAGAATGACATAAAATGGTAAAAAGTCGATAAACTCTTTCAGCAATTCAAGATCCATTATGGTTGGATCTCTTGGAGCTTTCGGAGTATCCAAAAGTACCACCTGTTCGCTTAAAATTTGTTAAATAAAAAAATAGAGGTTAGTTAATCCAAAACTCCAATTTTTAGCGTCCTGTTAGTCTCTTTAATGCTCTCCTCTTTATCCATCAGTTCAAGCATAGCCCTTATCGCATCTATGTTCTCCGGAATGACAATCGATTCCTGGTTTATAGCCTGTGTGACATAGACTTCTCCATCCACAACTCCTATAGAATCCTCCCAGACTGCATTCTCGTACAGATCGTATCTGAGTCTGAGATCCCTTGCAAACTCGATTATTTTGGCTGTGGATGTAAAACCATCTTCAGAGTTGAATAACATGATTCTCGGCTCCTCTGCAAATGCGCTTTTGATATCTTCTTCGCTAATATCTTTCTCCATCTCTATTGCTACAGAGTGGACATGCATGATAGTTGTTGGGACCTTAAATGCTGCGGTGATTATGTTTACATCCGGCAGAATCGACTGCACATCCGGGCCGTGGTGGGATGGAAGCTTGATCGGATTTGGTTGTATTCCATTCACAAGACCCTTCTTATCCTCCTTTGGATCAACTACTCTCCTTATCATCGTTGCTCTGACTTTCTTTATTGGAAAGTTCTTCTTTATCGTGTAAATCAGCCTTGTAAGGCCAGTTGTGTTGCAGCTGACAACCCTCACAAACTGCTTGCCCACGGCCTCCTCATAGTTCGCTATCGCGTTGAATGACACTTCAGCAACATCCTTCTTCTCTCCACCCTGAAATATTGCCTTGACTCCAAGCTTCTCGTAAAGCTTCTTGTTCTCAGCCCCAATTTTGTTTGGTGAGCAGTCAACGACTATGTCAACCTCTTTCAGCAAATCCTCAATCGTGCCTTCAACCTCCAAACCCGCAGACTCAAAGACCTTAACCCTGTCCGGGATTGCAGCGTACAGCCTGTATCCCTTCTTTATCGCCATTTTCGCATCGAAATCGGGTTTCGTTTTCGTTACGCCTACAACTTCCATGTCCTTCTGAAGGCTAATCGCATCTGCAACCCTCTTGCCTATCGTTCCGTAACCATTTACTGCAACCTTAACAGCCATTTTACCCCTCCAGCAGGATTTTGTGGTTCTTCATGTCCATTAATTTTATCTTTCCTTTAACTTCCGTCATCTCGCCAAGGAGACCGAATAACTTTACCGTGTCTCCTTCAACCTCGATTCTCACGACATCTTCCATAATTATCTCTTCTTTGCCATCCTTTAAAATAGCAACTTTCGATTCGCACATTTTTAACCCACCAATTACTGTTTTTCTCGAATGCTAAAAAAATTTTCGATTAAGTAAATGTTTAATTATGGAAATAAATAGACATGTCTCCCAAATTTCCTGACAACATCGAATCCATCATCTATGCTTTCCATAAAGTCAATCTCGAGGTACGCAGCATTGGGGTACAGCTTCGATGAGCCGACAGTAACGACCATACCCTTTTGCTCTGCCCTCAGAATCTTGAACGGCTCGTGGCCCCGAACTATTACTTTGAACTCCAGCTGATCGAGAAAGGCTCTGGTTGTTCTCATACCAAAGAAGTAGTACCGACCTCGCTGATAGTTCAGACCATTTTCGTCTTTCTCCCATGGATCGTTCCAGAGCATCTCCATAACAGCATCATCGTCAGGGTTTTTTATCATCTCCTCGGAGAATTCTTCGAAATACTTTCTGCCCATAGTTGGTATTCCACCATGTACGAAAAAGTAGTCCTCTCTGCAAGCACAAACCGGAAGCTTGCTCCATAGCTCTGAAATTTTCTCCAAGATCTCCTCCGCGAACTCGCCGAAGTAGCTCTTGATATGGTATGGAAGATCATGAGGGTAAACATTTCCGCTCTCGTGATTACCCCTCAGCATCACAACATAGCTCTCGTTCATCAGCCTGAGTATCTCGAAGTAAGTTTCTACAGGATACTCCCCTCTGTCTGCGTAATCCCCCAAGAATATGTAGCATTTAGCATCCTTTGAGATTATCTCTCTCAGGGTTTCGACATCAGCGTGAATGTCTCCCACAACAATAGCCTCGCTGGATTCGATTTCAACGCATTTTTTTGGCTTGAGATTGAGTTCTAAAAGTTCGATGAAGTTGTTTGCCTCTATTCTGTGCTTCATACCATCTTGTCACATCATCTTGCACCCTTCATCCCGAACTGTGATTCATATAGCCTACCAACCCTCTCAATGGTATCTGCCTCGCTTATGTCCTTGTCCTCTCTCAGACGAACGAACCTCGGAAATCTCAAAGCATATCCGCTCTCGTACTTTGGACTCTTCTGTATCTCCTGATATGCAACCTCAAAAACATACTTTGGTTTGAAAACAACCTTCTTACCCTCTTCATACTCTATTTCGTTTTTGAACAGCTCTGTCAGCTCTTCCAGATCGTCTTCTGTGAATCCAGTAGCAACCTTTCCTACCGGAAGCAAATCCCCATTTTCAGCAACACACGCAAGCTCGAAGGAGCTTATGAAGTGACTCCTCTTTCCTTCTCCCCACTCCCCAGCGACAACAACCAGATCGAGGGTTTCCATGACCTCCTTTATCTTGAGCCAGTTCTTACCTCTCTTTCCGGGTATGTATAAAGAATCAGGTCTTTTTAGCATAACCCCTTCATGCCCTGCAGCTATTGCTTCGTCGAAGATCTCATGAACCCTTCTGACATCAGAGGTTATTTCCTGCCTTGCCAGTTTTAGGCCGTTGCCATCATCTTTAACAACATTCTCCAGAATCTTCCTCCTTTCATGCAAGGGCAGATCTATCGTCTCTCCGCTGTAGATTTCGTTATCACAGTAAAGGATATCGAAAACCTGAACTGTTATGGGTATCTTTTCTACTGCCTGGCTGATCCTGTGCTTTCTCCTGAACCTTCTGAGTATATTCTGGAATGGGAGCGGTTTTCCATCTTTGATCGCTATGGCCTCTCCATCCAGAATAACTCCACTCTTAACACTCTTTTTGACCATTTCGACGACATCGGGTAAGGCTTTGGTTACATTCTCAAGCCTTCTGGAGTATATTGTTATCCTTCCATCGGCATAGTGTATCTGAACCCTGGTTCCATCGAACTTCCATTCTACAGCAACCCTACCCATTTCCATAACTGCAGACTCAACACTCTCCGCCACCTGTGCGAGCATCATCCTTATCGGAATGTGTGGTTTGATCTTCAGCCTTTTGAGTCCCTCTTCTCCCTCCTTTTTCGCTGTAACAGCAACCTTCCCGAAATCGTTCGTAATCATGTAGGCTCTCTCGACAATATCCGCACTCAGATTGAACGCTTTGGCTATGGCATCTCTCAGTATTCCTTCGCCAACACCGAGCCTCATCTCACCGAGAAGCAATCTCGTTATATACTTCGCCTCGATAGGTGAGGCTGAGGAGAACAGATCCATGAGCATTCTTACCTTCTTCTTCTGACTCTTTTCACCTTTCAGTGAACTCATCGCATCGAAAACCTCTCTGAGATATGCTATCGTAAGCTCCTCTCTGAACAGAATCGTCTGGAGCTTTCTAGAAAGAACTTTTTCAGAGGCCAAACCCAGGTCACCTGTTTCTTTAACTATTTCTTCTATTTCTCTCTTTTTCAGACCTGTTGTCAGCCTTAGAGCCTCATATACCAGCCCAACTCCAATTCCAACCTCTCTTTCATCCCAAGGAGGATATATCCTCCCGGTAAGGAACAAAGCGATGTTGTATATGTCGTCATCACTTTCTATGTTCCTGAGAAAGTTTGCAATTTTTGAAGATAGCTCTATGGTTGATGAGATCTTTTCAAGCTCATCGCAAAATTCCGAAAATTCGAGGAATGTGATACTGCTCATTGCAGTATATATTACTGCAAGATATTTAAATATATTCCGAAAAAATGATAAAAATTAGCTCGCAGAACCTTTCTCTTTTCTCATAAGCCCTTCGTAGATTCTGTTAGCTTCCTCCTTGTACTTTCTGGCTTTCTTCTCATTGCCTACTTCTTTGTAGAAGTCTGCTATGTTGTCCAGGCTGTGGGCGTAGCTCTTCAAGTAAGCTGGGTTTCTCTCCATGAGGTCTTTCTTTATCTCCAGATCCTTTAAAAATGCCTCTTCAGCCTCTTTCAGCCTCCCTGTTTTTTTGTATATGATACCGAGGTTCGTTAGCGCATCACCAAGATAGCTTCTGTAGAACAGATTTCTCTTGGCAAGCTCTTCGAAGATTTCTTTTGCTTCATTAAACTTCTCTTCAGCTTTGGAAAAATCTTTCATCTCTCTGTACATTGCACCAAAGTTGCTGAGGACTATGGCAAGGTCTATTTCCTTGCTCTTGTCTTTCTCAACAACCTTCCTGAAAATCTCTTCAGCCTTTGAGTAGAACTCCATAGCCTCATCAAACTTTTTCTGCTCAGTTTTCAGGGATCCAAGATTGCTGAGTATGTGGGCGAGCATATCATCTGAAAACAGCTCCCTATTTTTGTTTACGAGGTCGTGTGCCTCCATGAGGTACTTTTCAGCTTCATCAAACCTCTCATGCTCTATGCAGAATGATCCGAAGTCGTTCAGGTTGGAAACAAAACCTCTGAGTATCTCATCTGTCATTTCAAGCTCTCTGAATATTCTGTCTGCCTCGGCATAAGCCCTCTCCGCTCTATCAGCCATGTTCATCATCGATAGCGCCTTTGCCGAATTCGACAGCGTTATGGCCTCAAGCTCTTTCAGCCCAAATTTTCTTGCGAGTTTAGCAGAGTTCAGTGATGCTACAGACCATGAGGCCAAACCCTCTCTGCTCATCAGATCGCTGGTTATAAGGGAAAAGTGTGTGAAATAGATGAGCGTGAGTATATCTCTCCATTCTCCATCCAGTTCTTTGACTGCTACGGGCTCCTGCAGTAACTTTTCAGCAACATCTCTGATTCCTTCTGGTGCAGACTTTTGAATTCTCTCAAGAGCCATCAGAGGTAATCCTTTTCTCAGATAGTCAAAAACTTCTTTTTTCAGGGTTTCAAGATCTGTCATATGCAAAGATCAATGGGGCAATATTTAAAAATTGTTCAAAGAAATGCTCAAAACTTTTCCAGACCTGAAGTTTTTCTATCACTCGAGAACAACCGCACCTTTAAGCATGATTTCGAGGACATTCTCAATAAACCTGGCGTTATCACCATATTTCATCGCTTCATTTGAGAATATATCGCAGGAGAAGACCATCAGGTTGTCCTTCCGGATCGCCAGCCTGACATCCCTTCCAGCTTTTGTTATCAGGCCTTCAAGGTATGCTTTCGTGTTTCTATCTCCATGAATTACGACATCCCATCCATCCCCATCGAGGTGATAGGCATTCAGACAACATATCTTTTCAACATCTTTGAAATATGTCTTGGAAAGCATGGAGCTTGCCGATATGATCAGTCTCTCACCCTCGCCCTTTACCTCAAAGTAGTCCTCCATAACGATACCCTTGCTGTTCAACCAGTGAACGGATTTCTTTGACTTTTTCAGAAGGGAATCAGGAGAGGGTTTAACGAGCATGACCTTTATTTTTGACAGGCTTGAAACAGCCGGGATCTCCTCGTTTTCAGGTTCCTTAAGCAGAAAGAAAACATCATATTTGAACTCAGATTTGCTGATCCATGAGAGGTCTGAGCTTAGCATGGATGTAAACTCAACCTCAAAATCCAGAGACATCAAAACCTCCTCGAGCTCCCGGTAGACATAGCTTTCCTGATCGGTGACTATCAGCGATCTGAATTCCATAATTATGCCAGATACGAGTAATATAAAAAACTATCTTGATCAATCTGGATTTTGGAACATAATTTGTGACAGAATCTCCACGATGTCGAATACCTCAATCTCGAACGAGTTTGAACTGCGTAAATGCCTCTTGCAGAACGGGCACGAGGTTATCAGATATTTTGCTCCGGTATCAATAGCTTCCTTCAGCCTCATTCTGGCTATGTTTATTGACAAATCCTTAAACTGTGCCCTCAGACCCCCTCCTGCACCGCAGCACATAGAATTCTCTCTGCTATGTTCCATTTCTACCAGTTCAAAGCCAATAGCTTTTATTATCTCCCTTGGCTCATCATATACACCACTGTGCCTGCCGAGGTGGCATGGGTCATGATAGGTGACCACCTCATGAATGCTATCGAGTTCACCAATAACATTGTTATCCATGACATCTCTGAGGATCTGGGTTATGTGGTAGACCTCTATGTCATAATCAACCCTTTTTTCCTCAGCGATTTTTCTGTAGTCTATCGAAAAGGTTCTGAAACATCCTGCGCATGAGGTGATTATTCTTTCCACGCCCATCTTTTCAAAGATCTTCAGATTCTTCTCGAACATCTTTTCTCCAGCTTTTCTCTGCCCCGTTCTGAAAAGGGTGGATCCGCAGCAGAGCTCATCTCTGCCAAGATGTGAAAACTCAATGTCAAAATGGTTCAGAAGCCTGACACTACCTTCAGCAATGCTTCTCTCCTTGAAGCTAGCTGTGCATCCAGCGAAGAAAATTGTACTGCTGTTTCCTTCAAGTTTTTCATTCAACCACTCCCTAAGAGAGTTATCCTCGCCATAGGGATTTCCGTATGCCAGTATCTTCTCTCCAAATTTTCTGTGAGCTGGTAGCGGCTCTCTTAGCTCAACAATGTTTGTTCTCATTTCTTCCCAGAGCTTTAGCAGCGGTATATCTGTCTGGCAGACATTCTCGCATAACCCACAGGTTGTGCACTTGAAAAAATCCTTCAAAACGTTCGTGTTCATCTCCAGTTTATTTTTCAGAAATGCCTTCATCAAATAGAGTTTTCCCCTTGGAGAAACGCTCTCCCATCCATCGATCTGATATGCCGGGCACACCCTGCAGTAATTGCATTGCGCACATGCCAAAACTTCGTTGATAATCTTGCTGTCAATCCTGCTGTCCATCATTTAGGACACCTATGCAAAAATTTCTGCCAGCTTCATGATTCTGGGCAGTTTACCGGCAGGGAATATCTTTCCGGGATTTAAAAGGTTGTCTGGATCCACACTCTTCTTAAACCTTAGCAACTCTTCGTAATCCTTCAGATACTTCTTGCTCAGATGAGAAAGAAACATTCCAGTCGAATAAGGCTTTCCTGAGAGCTTCAACCCCATTTTAAGCAACTTCATAGACTTTCTCCAGTCCTTGGTAAACCTTCTATCGTTTTCATCGCTTGCGAGAATGATGATCACATTTCCGAGTATTCTGCCACCCTCTTTGCAGAAGTGTATCTGGATTCCGAAATCTCTGCCCTTCAGCTCCTTGCCGATAATCTTGCAATAATTTTCAAGGTTTTCTAAGGGCATCAGGATCTCGGTCATAACAATTGACGGCCACTTTCTCTTAACCCTCATCGGATAAAACCTCTCTTCCCAGAAATCTTTCGCATCAAAACCATTTACTTCAGCCCTGTCTAAGAATACAGCGATTAAAACATCCTTTTCTTCGTAGTCTGAACCTTCAGCCTCGTTTATCATTCTAATATAACCTGAACTGAAGAATACGGCAGAATATGCGTTTAGCCGTTTTATATCATTGAAGTCTTTAATCTCAAGACCAACCGGGATCTTCTCTTTATATTCCATCAGCCTAAGTTTTGCAGAGGTTATAAGCCCTGTGGTTCCCTCCATGCCCACATAGTACTTGAGCTCATTCTCTTCAACAAACCTCAGCCCATTGAAATCGGCAACCTGCAAACGCTCCACACAGTCTTTGATACCTCCAAACATCATGCTGCCTATTCCTACTCCTCCCTGAGCGATCCATCCACCAACGGTGGAGGATAACGCGCTGGTAGGATAAACTCTCAGACTCAACCCTTTTTTGTTGGCTCTCTTCTCAACATCCCACCAGACTGCTCCGGGTTCAGCGATGAAAGTTTTCTCATCCTCATTTATCTCAAATTTATACATCCTTGAAAAATCAACCACTATTCCGCCAAAATACGGGATGACCCCACCATAGCCAGAGGTTGCAGAACCTCTCGGCACTATGGGCTTCGAGTACTTCTTGCTGAGCTTCAATATCTCCAGAACCTCCTCAACGCTTTGAGGTTGCACGATCGCCTCAGCATCCCTGCAGGCAATCTTCTCAATATACTCAGGAAGGACGGAAATATCGTGAGAGTAAACCTTCCTCTCGTGATAATCAAAAGATACACGAGAAAGATTTTTCTTCAAATCGTATTGAAACTTCTCCAGAGTCTCCATTGATTAGCTGTTGGGCTGTAAAATATAAAAGCTTTGATATTTCCAGGATTTAACATTATTAAAGGTTAATGATGGCTAACTGTCAAAAGCGTTCTTTACTATCTTTATCGCACACAGCTCCCCACACATCGAACATGCATCGCTTTTCGACTTTCTTCTTTCCCATACAGCCCTGGCTTTTTCAGGGTCTATGGACAACTCGAACTGTTTCTCCCAGTCAAGATTCTTTCTTGCAAGGGACATCTCGTAATCCCTCTTTCTAGCATGCTCCCTCTGTCCATCCTTGACGAGATCCACTGCATGGGCTGCTATCTTTGCAGCTATAACTCCCTCTCTTACATCCTCCACTGTGGGTAATGCAAGATGCTCCGAGGGAGTAACATAGCATATGAAGTCTGCCCCATGCATCCCGGCAATTGCAGCACCTATGGCAGAGGAGATGTGATCGTATCCGGCAGAGATGTCTGTAACCAGAGGCCCGAGTAGATAGAGCGGAGCATTTTTTGTTACATGCTTCATGGCCCTGACAGAAGTCTCGATCTCATCCAGTGGAACATGTCCCGGGCCCTCAACCATCGACTGAACTCCGGCCTCTCTGCACTTCTCCACAAGCTCGCCAAGCAGAATGAATTCGGTAAACTTGACTCTATCGCTGGCATCGTGAATGCATCCCGGGCGAAATGCATCGCCAAGGCTTATCGTGACATCGTATTCCTTCAGGATTTCAAGCAGGTAATCGAAATTCTCGTAATATGGATTCTCCTTCTGGTTGTGGAGCATCCAACCGATCGTTATTGCCCCACCCCTGCTAACAACTCCGAGCAACCTTTTACTCCTCTTCAACCTCTCTACGCTGTTCCAGTTTACTCCAGCATGGATAGTCATAAAATCAACGCCATCTCTTGCTTGCTTCTCAACGACTCCGAAGAAATCATCTTCATCCATATCAACAACTTTCCTGCAACTCCTCGCCGCCTGATATATTGGCACTGTGCCGAAGGGAACGCTTATAGCATCCAGTATCTTCTTCCTTATCCTGTCCAGATCGCCTCCGGTGGATAGATCCATTATCGCATCTGCCCCATATTTTTCTGCAATAACAGCCTTTTTAACCTCTTCGCCCTCGTTTACATAGTCATCGGAGGTTCCAACATTCGCGTTTACCTTGGTCTTCATGAACCTCCCTATTGCTTTTGGCCTGGAATTCTCTCTCCGAATATTTCTTGGGACTACTACCTCACCTTTGGCAATAAGCTTCAGCAGAAAGTCGAGATCGACCCTCTCATCTCTGGCGACTTCTTTCAACCATTCCGGATGCTTTGAGTTTCTTGCAAGCTCCATCAGGGTCTCCATTGTAATCAATTGATTTCATCGATTGATAAATTCTTTGCTTTTCAGGACTTTTGGAACGCTCTCATCATAGGGTGGGAAGATCACACCTTTCTCTGTTATCAAAGCTGAAACATAGCTCAGTGGAGTAGAATCGAATGCTGGGTTATAGACTTTCACATTTTCAGGAGCGATCCTGCAGTTTTTGCATTTGACATGACAGTATCTGAGCTCATCAGCATCCCTCTCCTCGATAACAACATCGTCCATCTTCTTCTCCCAGTCGAATGTTGTAAGAGGTGCGGCGACGAAGAAAGGTATGCCATGCTCTTTTGCCAGGACAGCAAGAGTATAGGTTCCGATTTTGTTGAAAACACCATCACTGACTATCCTGTCAGCTCCAACTATCACCTTGTCAACCATTCCTTTCTGCATTACTATTCCAGCCATACTGTCAGTTATCAGCGTGACATCGATGCCATCGTTTATCAGCTCCCATGTGGTCAGCCTTGATCCCTGATTGAGCGGTCTCGTTTCACAGGCAAAAACCCTGATGTTCTTGCCCTCGAGCTTTGCACTTCTGATAACCCCCAAGGCTGTACCCCACTCCACTGTTGCTAAGCTTCCAGTATTACAGATTGTAAGAATACTATCTCCATCCTCAATGAGCTTTGCACCAAAGCTGCCCATGAGCCTATTCCTGAAAACATCCTCTTCAGCAATTTTTTCAGCCTCCTGAACTGCCAGTTTCCTTGCTTCTTCAATGCTACTGGCGGCCTTGACCTTTCTCAATACTCTTTCAACCCCAACAGAGAGGTTTACCGCAGTTGGTCTGGCATTTGCGAGAGAACTTGCTCTTTCGGAGACATATTTCAGAAAATCTTCAAAACTATCGAACTCCCTCTCTATGCAAGCCAGAGCAACTCCATATCCTCCAGCAGCCTCAAGTGCTGGAGCACCTCTTATCGATAGTCTTTTGATCGCAGAAACGAGATCATCAACATTTCTGATCTCGAGAATTTCAAGCTCGTCAGGAAGTTTTGTCTGGTCTATCATCTTTATGCAGTTTTCCCAGTAAATTGTTCTCATGAAAATGGAGACTGGATTTTAACTTTTATCTTTTGTGGTTTCTGAAGGTTTGGTGGTCGCATCTGTAATCAATAACCAACAGCCATAACCATAATCTTAATAAACATAAAAATTGAGTAGGTTATAGAGCGGTCGTAGTCTAGTGGCAGGACAGGGGCTTCCCGAGCCTCTAGCCCGGGTTCAAATCCCGGCGGCCGCATGGTTCATATTTAAATCCTTATCGTTCTGATTGTTCACCTGTACTCATTGAGATTTTAATTTCTTCAACAACATTGTGGCCTGAATATAATAATCTGTATTTCTCCAATATTGCTCTCTGCGGCAAAGTTGACTCTCACATACATCATCATCAAGATTCCTGAACAGTATAATAAATCTGAAACAGGTATCTAAAAATTTAAATAAACGATCTGTCATTTCAGAGTAATGAGACTCGACTTCATGAAAACTTTCCTGAAAGTAGTCGAGAAAGGAAGTCTCAAATCCGCCGCAAAAGAGCTTGGAATGTCCATAAGTTCAATCAGTTTTCAGATCAATTCTCTTGAAGAATTCTACGGTGCAAAACTGCTGAACAGGAAAGTGAGTGGTGTGACTCTCACAGAAGAGGGAATCATAGCGATGAAAAATATGGAAACGGTTCTCGGGTTGATTGAAGAGGCTAAAAAGCTAATTGCTAGCTTGAGAGAGGATAAAATAACCATAGCATCTGGAATGGTTGGTTTGAACATTGTCTTTCAACTTCAAACCCTGCTCAAGGCAAAGTATCCATCATTGCAGGTTGAAATTGTTTTAAGAGGTGCTCACGAGTGTTTAAAACTCCTCAATAGGGGTGAGGTGGATTTCACGATAGTTGGGGATTACAGCGATGATGTAGATGACAGCAAATTCCTGATAGAAAAAATCGGAAAAGACTGGTTAGTTTTGATCGTTTCTAGAAACCATCCCCTTGCTAAGGCTGATGAGGTTACACTCGAGGAGGTTGTGAACTATCCAATGATCTTTCTGACAGATGACTATGGAATAACCTCAAGCACGAGGAAAGCTCTGAAAATGAGCGGATATGATGTCAAACCATCTCTCGTTGTGGGAGATTTCTTCCTGAAGATCAACAGCGTTGCCAACAACCTTGGAGTTGCAATAACATCTATGATTGCTGCATCCAAAGCCTATGAAACCGGAATGGTCACAATAAAGCCGATAAAGGACTTCTACGATGAGAGAGATATATACATGATCTCGAGCAAACTATCACAGGACTGCAAGAGGATGAAAGAGTACCATGAGTTTCTGCTCAAGGGTGCGAGAAGACTTTTCGACGAGTTCTACAAGATGTATTTGAAGCTACATTAGTATCATTCTGTTTTACATATTTATTTTGTTACTGTTTATGCTGTTAATTATTTTAATTCATAATCTATGTCAATCAACTGCTTTCGAAAGAAGGGATATTATTTTAATTAGATTCATTTAGAAAAAAGATAATTTCGGGAAAACTCTCGATTTCCAGCTGGTTTTAGGATCTAAAGGATTAAGGATATTTAAATAAATCCGTTAATGGAAAAATATTTATATTGTTATTAGTATAACTTCAGCTAAACAATAAAGAGGTGTAACTAATGGTTGAAGAGCTTACCGAAAAGGAAGAAAAAATAGTTAAACTTCTTTCAGAGGCAGGATTAAACAGGAATATTGCTAAAGTGGTTGTATTCCTCTCTAAAACTGGTGAAGCTATCTCCAGAGACATTGAAAGGGCAGCGAATCTGAGGCAACCAGAGGTAAGTCTCGCAATGAAGGAGCTTAAAGAGTGGGGATGGATAAAAGAGAGAGAGCTTAAGAAAAAAGGCAAGGGAAGACCGCTCAAAAGCTACAAGCTGACATACGATATAAAGGATATTGTTTCAGAACTCGTTAAAAAGAAACGGGAAGAGATCAAGAAAGCTGAAAAGGATCTGGAGGAGCTTGAAAAGCTTGTTGGACTTTAGTCTATCAGGGAATTTAATCATCAATACTTAATCCAATCAATTTACCTTTCTTTTTCCTATTTTTGGTTGACCCATTAATCCTTCATTTTTACTATAAACCAGATAAACGCTAAATGGATTTAACTTAACAGACGATGTTTTTTAGATCTATACTATGTAATCCTGAAAACAGTATTTGGCAATTGTGGATAAGCTTTAGTCCTTATAACCAATCCAGAATATTATCGCTGAACTCACCGAGAGCAGCGATGCAAGGGTAAATGCCATTCTAACCCCATATATCCCACCGCCAAAAACATCGAAGATAACTCCGGATACCACCGGGCCGACAACCCTGCCAAGGCTTTTCGATGCGGACAGAATACCCATCAGCTGACCCATCCCGCCTTTCTTGCCCTCTACTGCCACTATCGCTCCTACTGCAGGAATGCTCATCGCGCTCGTAATTCCAAGCAATACGCTCAAAAAGATAAGGCTGTCGAGAGAGCTAACTCTTGGAAGTGCAAAAAGAATACCTGCTCCAGCTAAAGCGGACATGATTACCGGATATCTGACCCCTACCCTGTCTGATAATCTCCCAAAAGATGGCTGGATCAATGCGGAGATGAAAAGATTGAGGGACACAAGCGAGCCTATTACTGTTGTGCTATAGTTTAGAAAACCGAGGTAGATTGGGAGAAAGCTCAAAATGCTCCCTCTCCCCATTGAGTTTATAAACCTGAAAATAAAGGCTATCCAGAGCTTTGAATTTCTGAAGACTGGCTTTTTCTCTTTTCTTGTTGTAACAGTTTCAGGAAAGCTTATGAAAACCACAAGGAGTGTAAAGAACCCAAAAAAGCTTAAGGACATGAATGTGAGCTTCATTCCAAGAATGTCATTTAAAACACCACCCACTATGGGCCCCGAAGCCATTCCGAGGAACAGAGATTGATTGAACTTCCCGATGAAGAATCCCTCTTTTCCCTTTATTGAAATATCCCCAACTGATGCCATCGCTACGGGAATTATCATTGCTGAGGTTATGCCGTGCAGCATCCTAACGAATGATAGCTGTTCGGGAGTTTTCGACAGGATGTACAGGAAGGTTACAGAAGAATAAAGGAAAAGTCCAAGCAGTATGGTTCTTCTTCTTCCATACCTGTCGCTCAGCATACCGCTTATTGGCAGAAACACCAATCTGGAGAAAGAATAGGCTGAAAAGATCACCCCAATCCATATCCCACTTGCTCCAAGATCCTGAGCGAAAATTGGCAGTAACGGGGTTATTATCCCCATTCCAAGCATGACTATGAAAGCCGACAGAGAGATTCCGAACAAGGCTCTCCTGCTCACTCGGCTGAATTGTTCGGATAGCTATTTAGCTATATCGATTCGCTTTAGCAACAACTAAAGAACCTCAACGAGAATTGAGAGCAGAACCGGAACTATGATCGTAATGAAAAATCCATGTATGAACGCTATTAAGGCCCTCTCGGAATCCGAGAACTTCGCTATTAATGGCAGGGTTGTGTCCATGGTTGTTGCTCCTCCAATAGATATGGCTGAGGTTTTATCCCTGAACTTTGGATAGGATATGAAGGTTAGAACCTCCCTCAAAAAATTGGCACCAAATCCCAGAGCTCCGGCAAAAGCTCCAAGGGTTTTGCTCAGAAATGGTCCTGTGAGGGAATACCACCCCATCCCGGCACAGACAGACAGAGCTATACTCAGAGGTACTTTTAAAATAAGGTGAATAACCAGTCCAGCAATAAGCGATCCTGTTACTGTTCCAACCGCAACCAAGCCACCTAATTTCCAGGATCTCTTTATCTTTTCCATCCTCGATTCCATAAGTCCCATATCCAGACCAATCAGGAAGATAAAGGCTATCAGAACGATCTGCACTATCTCGGATGAGAAAAAATCGATGGTTGTGTAGATACTCTCGGGCATGATATACTCTCTAACATATCCTGTAGTAATGCCGGATGCGAGTATGAGAAGTATCACCGCAACGAACACAACTTCACCTCTAGGTCAGACATACCTCAACAAAACTTTAGAGATCGCATAGCTGAAGAACATAGTTGTGATCGCAAAAACGACTGAGAGCTTCCCCACCCTGCTCATTTCCTCCACATTAAGTGAGCTTCCAATATCGTAGCCGAGAAAGAATATGAGCAGGAAGAGGCAGACCGTTAAAGCCTTTGAGATAAAATCCTTGCTAATTTTGCTCTCACGCTTCTCAATAAAAACCCCAAGGGCAAATCCGGCTATAACGGCAACCAGATACTCAATCAATGTACCACCTTAGCTGAAAATCAGCCTTATGTATCCTATGAGGGGTATCCTGAGTTTTGCAACTCCAACAATCCACTCTTTCTTGACTGGTGATGAGATGATCGGCTGATCTGGAGCGTTGTTGTGATCCCCCTGCGTAACATACCCCGAATGATCGGCAACATACTTCGACAAGTATAACTTATTCCCAATCTTGACGGGAATATGTTCACCTTTCTCCACATAGGCTATAACCCTGTGTATTACAGGAGTTTTGCTCCTGTCCCCATTTGGGTGATAAACTATAACATCTCCATAGTCTCCAAAGGCTTTGTAGTTCTTTTCAACACCCTCCACATAGGTTGTTATACCAACCCTGTCCGGGCTCATGAGTATCACGACATCACCAACATGCATATGAGGTTCCATGCTGCCAGACTCGATAGCGACCATGAAAGGCCAAGTACCTGTTATAAGTATTCCAGCACCTACAATAATACCTACAATAACGAGAGTTGAGATTATTTCCCTGGCAATGCCTATGAGCTTGGAGCTTTCCATGACATCTCAAAAAATATGTGGGTAGTTAAATATATCGTAATTCTCAGTCACACCCAGTCAGCCACACTTTGTATATCCACAACCCTTGCATGTCATGCAACCCTCACTGTATTCGAGAACCCCTCCACAGTCAGGACAGGCATCTCCTGTGATTTTGGTTGATTTCTTTTCGAACTCTGTTAGTGGTTTTATACCTTCCAGATCCACCCTTATTTTTCTGTAATCCCCCTTGAGGTACCTCTCGAGGATCTTTGCAACTCCATCGGCACATGAGGTGATTATCTCATTCTCCTCAAAGCCAATGGATGGACACCTTATTCCCTTGAGTTGCCTTATGATCGCTTCTGGACTCACCCAGCTTCTCAAAGCAATGGATATCAGTCTGCCTATCGCCTCAGTCTGCGATGCTGCACACCCTCCACTCTTGCCAAGCTGAACGAACACCTCCGCTATTCCGTGCTCATCTTCATTTATCGTCACATACAGCGACCCGCAACCGGTTTTAGTTTCAATTGTTCTCCCAATAGTAACTTTCGGTCTCGGCCTTGGTTCTATAAGTGATACTGGCTTCTTTATGTGCACTTTCTCAGCTTCATCTTTCTTTTCTTTCTTTTTAATGCTCAAAACCTGTTCCTCTCTGCTTCCATCTCTGTAAACAGTTATCCCCTTGCATCCAAGCTCATATGCGAGCAGAAATGCCCTCTCAACATCCTTCCTTGTTGCAGAGTTAGGAAGGTTGATCGTTTTGCTTACAGCGTTATCAGTGTACTTCTGAAATGCAGCCTGCATCCTAACATGCCACTCTGGAGAAATCTCCAGTGCACATTTGAAGACTCTCTTCATGCTCTCCGGAATTTCATCCACTCCTTCAAGCGTTCCGTTTTCCACTATCTTCGATAGGATTTCATCGCTGTATAGGCCATTCTCTCTTAAAGTTCTTTCAAGAACAGGATTTATCTCGAAGAACTCCTCGCCATCGAGTATGTTCATTCTCTTATATGCTAGAGCAAACACGGGTTCTATCCCGCTTGAGCATCCAGCTATTATGCTTATCGTTCCAGTGGGAGCTATGGTTGTCGTGGTAGCATTTCTGATCCTTATCCCTCTCTTCTCCCAGACGCTCTCCTTCCAGTTCGGGAAAACTCCCCTCTCTTCTGCGAGATCTTGAGAGGCTTTATGACTTTCCTCCTGTATGAAGCTCATAACCCTCTCAGCAAGCTCGAGAGCTTCTCTACTATCGTAGGGTATGCCCAGCATGAAAAGCATGTCGGCCCAGCCCATCACGCCCAGCCCAATCTTTCTGTTACCTTTCGTCATTTCCTCTATTTCCGGGATTGGATAATCGTTAACATCTATTACATCGTCCAGAAATCTAACAGCAATGTGCACAATCTCTTTCAACGAATCCCAGTCAATATCTCCATCTTTAACAAATTTAGCAAGATTTATACTTCCAAGATTGCAGCTCTCGTATGGCAAAAGCGGCTGCTCACCACATGGGTTTGTGGACTCGATCTCACCAATATGCGGGGTTGGATTGAATTTATTAACAGCATCTATGAAAACCATCCCAGGTTCGCCGTTCCTCCACGCTCCATCAATGATCATGTCGAATATCTTTCTTGCGGGAACTCTCCTCACGACCTCTTTGGTTCTGGGGTTGATTTGCTCGTATTCCTTGTCTTCAATAACAGCCTTCATGAACTTGTCCGTTACAGCAACACTTATGTTGAAGTTTCTCAAAACTCCCTCTTCTCTCTTCGCCGTTATGAACTCCTCTATGTCTGGATGGTGAACATTCAGTATTCCCATGTTCGCCCCCCTTCTCCTTCCACCCTGCTTTATCTGCTCAGTAGCCGAATCAAAGATTTTCATGAAGCTAACCGGACCGCTGGCAACTCCCATTGTGGATTTTACGATATCTCCCTTGGGCCTCAGCCTCGAAAAGCTGAATCCCGTCCCTCCACCGCTCTTCTGAACCTTGGCCATATCTGCTAGAGCCTTGAATATCCCTTCGATGCTGTCATCCACTGGAATGACGAAGCATGCAGAAAGCTGGTGGAGGCTTGTTCCGGCGTTCATGAGCGTAGGAGAGTTAGGCATGAACTGCTGATTGTAAATTATCTCAAAAAACCTCTTAGCCCATTTTTCAGAGTCTCCGTTGTAGTTCTCCTCTGCCTTTGCAATGGCTCTTGCCACCCTCCAGCACATCTCCTCTGGGGTTTCAATCACATTTCCGTGCTCATCTTTCAACAAATACCTCTTTCTCAAAACAACCTCAGCCGTTCTTGATAGCTCCATGGTTTACCTCCCCATCAATATTGTACTTCAATAAATTTTTAATCTTTCACAGGAACTGAACCCTGCATGGGATATTATGGTATCAGGTAATTAATTCATCTGGTCTTAACTTGGCAATTCTCTTTTCAATACTCCTTTTTTCAAAGCTGTCAAGTGTTAGCTGCTGCACAACGGTATCGAGAAAGCTTATACACTCGTCGTACACCTTCAGATCAACGGGAAACGGCACACCATCCTTTCCACCAACAGCGAATGAGTACTTGGCAGGATCCTGCCTGTCATACTCTGAGTTGTATATGAGATCTGCTATCAGGGCAAGAGCCCTTATGGTTCCCTTCCCCATTCCCTCTATCAGAAGCAGATCCTCAAAGTTATCTGGCTGCAAGCTGTAAGCAACTTCAATAGCCTTCCAGTTCACCTTTCTCGGCACAGCATACTCTATTATTCTTCCATCAATCGTTTTCTGCCCCCTGATCTGCTTTATGGAAATGAACTCGATATCCCTCTTCAGAGATCTGGAATCTCTGATGATGTCAAGGATCGTTTTTCTATTTTCCCTGCTATGCTTTGAGGTTAAATTGATTATCTCATTTTCCTTTCTATCTGAGATAATCTCCTTCTGGGATTCAACCTCAATCCTCTCAAACTTTCTGGGTTTGAAATGGTACCTTCTCGCGGTCCTCAGCTTTTCGTTCATTCCCTGCTGTATAACCGTCCAGTAGTTTTCAGAGAATATGATCGCGTGGTGGTAGAGATCGTATCCATCCTGTAACGCGTTGTTATCGATTCTTGCAGATAATCTGCTGTTGGCAATCAGCAAATCAATTTCCGATTCATCGAGAAAGCTGCCGAGCTTCATTATGTGTTCTGGAGTTTGCCTCGCGTTCAGACCCTTTCCTCCGGCAACTCTTATTGCGATCTCTTCGCTGGAGTTTAAAACGGATTTCAGCACGCCTGTCATTACGGTCGTAGCTCCTGAGGAATTCCAGTCGAATCCGAGAACATTCGAGAAGGATTGAAAGAAAATAGGGTTGGATATCCTTTCGAAGAACTCTTTCTCCCCAAATTCGTTGATTATTATCTCTATGATCTGCTTTGACAGCTTCTTCATTCTGTTAAGCAGCCAGTAGGGAGCTTTTCCGTAATGTAAAGGGAGACTTATGGCCGAATATTCCATCAAATCACATTAAATTTTTAAGGTTTTATTGCTTTTGCTTGGTTGATGGATGAAGAGCTTGAAAAGATTATCAGCGACAGGGAGCACGGTTCGAGTTACATCCTCATAAAATCGATAGAGTTGCTGAAGAAGTATAGAGATCCCGAAATAGTGAAGAAAATAATCTCAGCCTTTCCCGAGATGTCTGGCTTGAAGAATATCTTAAATAAAGTTGCTGAGCGAGGCGTTGAGGGTATTGAGGCTGTTGAGAGATATATTAAGGACTCAAATCAAAAGACATCGAGGAATTTGAGGGAAATTGTTGAGGGCAAGGTTGTCACGACGATAAGCAGGAGTCATATTGTTAGCGAAGGGCTGAAATCGGCAAAAAAGGTGTTCGTTCTTGAATCAAATCCCGGTGGTGAGGGCAGACTTCTTGCTGATGAACTTGAGCTTGTAGGAGTTGAATATGTAGAAGTGGTTCCCGATGCGTTCATGGGGTATGCTGTTGCTGAGAGCGATTATGTTATATCTGGGGCGGACAGTATATCTAAGCACGGTTTTGTAAACAAGGTTGGAACTCTACCTCTGGCTCTCGTTGCCAGACACTACGAAGTTCCTTTCATACTTGCTGTACCATCTTATAAGTTTTCATCAAATTTGGTTGTTCAAAACAAAATATTCGAGTTTGTAAGCATGAAGTATGTCAGTCAGGTGGTAAGCGAAATCTGCGTTTGCAGTGCTGAGGAGTTTTTGAAGATTTTGAGGAAGAGAGGAACAGGATTTAAAGTTTAAGGAGTTAAAGTCTGGTTATCTTTTTTGTTACCGTTGTAAAAAACTACCCCCACTTTTTCGATTGTGATTAAGCCTTCCTTGACAACATCCTTTAAAACAGGTAAAACTTTCTCAATCTTCTCAATTTTATCTACGATCTCAATTACGATCGGAAGGTCTGTTGATAGGCGTAGAATGGATGCGGTATGAATAATACTGGTTTTACCAAATCCGGAAATCCCTCTTAAAACTGTTGCTCCAGCAAAGCCCTCTTTTCTGAAAAATTCCAGTAGAAATTTGTAAAGTGGTTTTCCCATATATCTATCCGAATCACCGATATATATCCTGAGAAGGTAAGCTTCATTCGTTTCAACCATTTCTATCTCCTCCATACAACCAGCACGGTTATTCTACCGAGATACACGGCAAAGAAAGATACCAGAATGTTTCCCAATAAATACATTATCATTAAAAAAGTTTCCTTTTCTTCAAACAGCTTAAACAATTCATAACTAAATGTTGACATGGTTGTAAATGAAGCAATTACACCAACGGTCAAAAACAATCTGGTCTCAGCACTGAACAACCCCTCAAGTTCTGAGAGATGCATCACAAGGGATATCAAAAAGCTCCCAATAACATTAACAGATAAAGTACCCAGAGGAAATTCAAGATTGTCTTGAATTAATCCGGCCAGAATATATCGTAAGATTGCACCAATAAACCCACCAATACCAACAATGAAAATGTCAAGCATGCTTACACCATCAAATCAATCATTTCAAGACTTTTCACAGCATAAAATGTATTCTCAAGGGTAGATATACCGCAATAAATACTTCTTCTAAAACCACCATCTGGATTTTGAAGGGTTAAAATGAAATTTCGAGTTTTTTCTGGGGCATCCAATGTATAGTTTAGTTTATAGAGTGAAGAGATCGCATAGTATGTTTCTTCGAGGTATGGAGGATAGCTTTTTGGTGATTTTGCAAATCCTCCTTCTACCTCGAATTTCTTTATAAATTCGGCGGTTTCCTTTTTATCTTCAACAAAATCTATGCAATAAAAAGTATCTCTCAAGTTCGGGAACTTTAAACCAAACCCCCCCTGCGATCTGAAATTTTTGAGGATCATATGAAGGTTCAATCTCTCGGAATATAATTTCAAACAGGAGTTAATTAGGTACAACTCCCTGAGAATATTCGGGCTATCAAAAGAATATGTCGCAGTAATTCCGCCTTTGTCTATTTCTCTTACAGGACGATGAATTCTTCCAATGATGTTTTCTCCAAGGGTATATAGAGTTTCCCTGTAATCAGGGATATCTTCACCCAACAATCTAAGACTTTGTAGGGTGTAAAAAAGGCTATATGGTTCTTTTTTAACGGAATTTAAAAGAAATTTCACAATTTTATTTTTATCATCAATCTTTAATCCTAAGGAGGTTAGAATGCTCAAAGAATAATATGTCTCGGCCAAGGATGGAGGTAATGGCTTGCAGAATGCAAAACCATTCTCCACTCTCCTGGACTGGACATATCTGATGATTTTTTTGCATAGATTTTTGCTTAGCTTTTTTGTAGCTAAATCACGAAACATAAATCCACCCCCCTGAAAACAGGCGTCATCAGCCTTTACGGCAGTTAGAGGTGAACGCCATCACCTTTCTCTTTTCTTTGGATTTAGATTTGAATTAAAACTTTTGGGTTTTGAGATGTTGTGCTTAAAAATATTAATGTGTATGATGGAGAGATTTTTATCGCTTTTGGGTCCAAATGCGAGTGGAAAAACTACTCTGCTCCGATGTATATAAGATTTTTCTGAATTCTGCTCCATTAACCATCCTTTGCAATCATCAAATCTAAACTGAAAATTATTTATATATTGCATGGCTTAACATCCTAAAATGGAAAGAATTCTTGAAATCGTAAAAGATGGCGAGAAAGAGAATATCGAGTTCAAGGAATTCCTTACTGATTATCATCTGAGAGATGATAGGTTTCAGACTCTGGCATGTCAGATGAATCACAGGATTTTGATGGGGAGAGGTAAGGCTGTATATGTTGTTGGTATTTCCGATTCTGGGGAGCTTAAAGGTATAACTCATGAGAGGTTCAACAAAACCCTTCAAATCCTCAAGAAAATAGCTTCCGAAATCGATGCTGAAGTGAGATCGGTTGAGAAATATAAGATAAATGGCGGGATAGTAGGAATAGTCGAGATCTCGAAAACCAGACCAAAGGAGCACATAATTGTGGGCACTGCAGGGCATGTTGATCATGGCAAATCAACGCTGGTAGGATGTTTGATCTCAGGAAATCCGGATGATGGAAGCGGGGCGACGAGCATATATCTCGATACGCTGAAGCATGAAATCGAAAGGGGTTTGAGTGCCGATCTGAGCTATGCTGTGCTTAGCTTTCAGAATGAGGGAGCAATAAAGATGAAAAACCCCCTCAACAAAAACGAAAGGGCTTTGATGGTTGAGAAGGCTGATAAGATTGTTTCGTTCATTGATACAGTTGGGCATGAGCCATGGCTGAGGACCACCATCAGGGGATTGCTGGGGCAGAAAATAGACTATGGCCTGCTTGTGGTTGCCGCAAACGATGGTGTTATGAGGACCACAAAGGAACACCTCGGCATACTGATTGCGATGGATCTTCCGGTTATAATTGCCATAACAAAGGCTGACATGGTGGGTGAGGAGAGAGTTGAGGAAGTTATCAACGAGATATCCAAAACGCTCAGAAGTGTTGGAAGGATTCCCTACCTAGTTAAGGAGAAAGAGGATGCAAGAAGGGTCGCAAGGATACTCTCAAGAGACATAATCGTTCCCATAATCGAAACATCCGCCATAACACTTAAAGGATACGACATCCTTGAAGAACTGCTGTACAGACTTCCAAAGAGGAGCTTTCACAGAGGAGATTTTCTCATGTACATCGACAGGATATACCGGGTATCTGGAGTTGGAACTGTTGTCAGCGGGACGATAAAGTCGGGCGAAATCAGGGCTGGAGAGGAGGTTTATATCGGCCCATTCCATGACGGATCCTTCAGGAAGGTGAGGGTGCAGAGCATAGAGATGCACTATTACAGAATAGAGAGGGCATGCGATGGTGACATAGTGGGACTCGCGATAAAAGGGGCGAGGTTCGATGAGCTCAGGAGGGGCATGGTTTTAACAAAAAAGGAGATCCATCCGGTTTATGAGTTCCTAGCTGAAGTATATATCTTCAATCACCCAACGAGGATCAAAAGAGGTTATGAGCCAGTACTCCATCTGGAAACCATATCCGAAACTGTCGTCTTTGAGGATATAGAAAAGGAGTACATGATGGCTGGAGAGCGGGGGAAGGTTAGAATGAAGTTCAAGTATCATCCATACTACATCTGTAAGGGCCAGAAGTTCATTTTCAGAGAGGGTAAGAGCAAGGGGATGGGAGAAGTTGTAAAGGTACTGGATTGAACAGATCATTGGTTATTATTTAACCTTTATCAACCAGACGATACCTGTCAACAACCATAACGGCAGACATATTATCCGAGACAACATGGCTCTCCAGGATCTCAATCCTCTTTTTGAACATTGGGGCATTCAGCACCAGAGTTTCGAACTCTCCACCCTCTCCGGCCAGATTGATACCATACTTCTCCTTGATCTTTTTAAGCTCCGAGAGAGCTTTTTCATCCATCTTTCTCCCAACCCATTTTTCTGACAGCCCCATTGCAGAAACCTTTACGATTATGAAGTCCATCTTCTCCATCGCCAGTTTCATCACTTCCTCGTCGCTTTTACCCCACAGCGGAGCTATCAGCTTTAAACCCAGTTCTTCACAAACAAGCTCGAACCTTTTCTTCTGGTAACTGGAGGCTATACCACCGATGACTATTCCATCAACATCCAAATTTCTCAGCCCTTTGATCAGGTCTTTTACCTCTAATTCTTCCTCTCCTCTGGTGAATATCTTAAAAAGTGGAAGATCCATCGCGATAGCGGTGGCATCAACAAGATGTATGTTCGGTGTGTGGAACATGTAGGAATCCGGGTTGGAGGATACTACCGATACCAGGCAGTCAATCTCGTTTTCCTCACTTGCCAGATGCGTTGCGAGTAGTGAATCCTTTCCTCCGGATACCAAGCTCGCCAGTCTCATATTCAACATATCCCTCAAAAGAACCTTATTTTCAGGCCAACACCTTTCTCGATCGCTCTACTGTATATTATGCTGGCCGTGGATATATCCTGTATTGCCAGACCTGTGGAATCGAACACCGTGATTTCATCGCCAATCCTTCCCTTGACTTTGCCAACTATAACCTCCCCTATTGTTCCTGCGATGTCGTTCTCGCTAATTATCCCCTTGGACAGCGGAACATTTACCTCCCCGCTATGAAAAGCCTGCTCTTTATCGTCCACGAACACCCTGCTTTTCTTCAGGATCTCGGGATCGAGTTCCTGCTTTCCCGGAGCATCGGCACCTATGGCGTTTATGTGTGTTCCATCAGCAACCCACTCAGCCATAACCACGGGCTTTCTCGATGGTGTTATAGTCACAAGAATATCGCAGTCACATGCCTTCTCAATCCGAGCGAATTCCGCATCGATGTTCTGCTTGCTGCAGTAATCAACGAACTTTTTCGCATGACTCTCGCTCAAATCGTAGCACCTCACCTTCTCAACATCAAAAAGCTTCAAATGGGCTGACAACTGTGTATATGCCTGGACTCCACAGCCAATAAAGCCAATAATTTTGCTATCCTTTCTTGCAAGGTATTTTGAAGCGATTCCTCCAGCGGCTCCGGTTCTCATGTTCGTTATGTGGGTTGCATCCATGACTGCAAGTGGAAAACCAGTTTCAGGATCGTTGTAGATCAGCAGAGCCATAACAGTTGGCAGACCAACCTCGCTGTTATGGGGGTGAGAATTGACCCATTTCACACCAGCCTTGCCATCGAGGTAAGCTGGCATCGCTCTTAGATCTCCTTTTTCGAATTCGAGGTAGATCTTGGCTGGCATTTGCACCTCGTTTTTCCCATGCATTTCAAAAGCATGTTCTACAGCTTTAAGCGTGTCATCCATTGTCAGGATATCCATTATGTCTTCTTTCGTGAGTATGATCGTTTCCATAACCTCAGTTGGTCACCAAAGTAAAAAACTTTTCCGTGAAATGGTTTTTGTTTGTTGAGTTAGCAATGCCGAACTGCAACATGCCTGCTAAAACAATAAAACCAACGAAAATTTTAAAAATTGCTCGGATATAGTTATGTATGCCATCGCAATGGCTTTTCTCATAAAAACTAAAAGAAGTGATTAATCATGATGCAGGATAAAATATATAAAGGAACCACAACCGTGGGATTGATCTGTAAGGATGGAATAGTGATGGGTACTGAAAAGAGAGCCACAATGGGCAATTTCATAGCCAGCAGGAGAGCCAAGAAGATATATCAGATCGCTGACAGAATAGCATTAACCACTGCTGGCAGCGTGGGTGATGCTCAGTTTCTGTACAGGATCATCAAGGTCGAAACCAGTCTATATGAGATAAGGAAAGAAAGAAGGCCGACGATCAGGTCAGTAGCAACAATGGTCTCAAACCTCCTCAACCAGACCAGATATTTCCCATACTTCGTCCAGCTGCTAATAGGTGGAGTTGATGAGAGAGGACCTACAGTGTATTCAATAGATCCCATCGGTGGTGCCATCGAGGAGAAGGATATCGTAGCCACCGGTTCGGGTTCATTGACAGCTTACGGTGTCCTAGAAGACAGATTTTACGAAGGAATGCCAACCGACGAGGCTGTGGAGGTTGTGATTAGGGCGATCCACACAGCGATGAAAAGAGATTCAGCATCCGGAGATGGAATGGATGTCGTCAAGATAACTGAAGACGAATATGTTCAGCTCGAGCCGGAAGAGATTGAAGAGATCATAGCAAAATTCTCCAAGAAATAATCTTAATTTTTTGGGAGTTATGGGAGTGGATGAATACCTTTCAGAATTAAAGCGGAAAGTTGCGGCTTCGCTACCCTCAGTTAGAGTAAAAAATGTCGAATTTGAAGGACCAGTTCTCGTAATCTATGTTGAAAACCCACAGGAGCTTGCAGAGAGTGGAGATGTAATAAAAAAGCTGGCTAAAGATTTAAGAAAGAGAATACTCATACGTCCTGATCCAAAGAGCCTAAAGCCTCCTGAAGAGGCCAAGGAGATAATAAGGCAAATAGTGCCGGAAGATGCACAGGTGACATCCTTCTTTTTCGATCATGAAAATGGAGAGGTTATAATCGAGGCTGAGAAGCCTGGGATAGTCATCGGGAAGCAGGGGGTTATGCTCAGAGAGATAATGAAGGCTGTTGGGTGGAGTCCAAAGGTCATGAGAACTCCGCCTATAAAATCCAAGACCGTCGATAATGTCAGGCAGTTCCTGCTGAGTTCGAGAGAGGAAAGGAAGGAGATTCTTAAAAAGATAGGCGTTAAGATCCATCGAGGGTCTTTCCACGAGGAGAAGTGGGTAAGAGTTACATTCCTTGGAGGATCGAGGGAGGTTGGGAGAAGCTGCTACCTGCTGCAAACTCCAGAAAGCAAGATTCTAATAGATTGTGGAGTTAATGTCAGCAACATCCAACAGTCCCCATACCTGTATGTTCCCGAATTGCAGCCATTGGACTCAATCGATGCGGTTGTTATTACCCACGCCCATCTCGATCACTGTGGTTTGGTGCCAATTCTCTACAAGTATGGCTACAGAGGGCCGATATATCTGACTCCCCCAACGAGAGATCTGATGGTGCTGCTTCAGCTTGATTTCATAGAGGTTGGAGCGAGAGAGGGCAATCCTGTAGTTTACGAGTCCAACCTCGTAAGGGAAGCTTTGAAACACACAATAACGATAGATTATGGTGTTGTTACGGATATAAGCCCGGATATAAGGCTCACATTCTACAACGCCGGACATATCCTTGGCTCATCAATAGCTCACTTCCATATCGGAGAGGGCTTGTACAACATCGCATTCTCCGGAGATTTCAAGTTTGAAAGAACGAGGCTTTTCGACAAGGCGGAAACCAACTTCCCCAGGCTTGAAGCGTTAATAATGGAAGCCACATATGGAAGTGGCAATGACTTCCAGCCAGCGAGGAGGGAGGCTGAGGAGCGGCTGATCAGCATTATAAAGGAGACCGTTGATAAAAAAGGGAAGGTTCTGATCCCAACATTCGCCGTTGGTAGAAGTCAGGAGGTAATGATTGCCCTCGAGGAAGCGATCAGAACAAAGAAGCTTGAGGGGCTGACCGTATATCTTGATGGGATGATATATGAAGCTACAGCAATCCATACAGCGTATCCTGAGTATCTGAACACCCATCTCAGGGACATGATATTCCACCATGGATTAAACCCGTTCATATCCGAGAGCTTCACACAGGTCGATTCCTCATCGAAGAGGGCAGATGTGATAGACGAAGCAGAGCCATCGGTTATTCTCGCAACATCGGGAATGCTTAACGGTGGGCCGGTAATGGAGTACTTCAGACATCTAGCTGGAGATGAAAAGAACACAATAGTCTTCGTTGGATATCAGGCTGAGGGAACTCTGGGCAGGAGAATTCAGAAGGGCTGGAAGGAGGTACCACTAACATCCAACGGCAGGAGAGAGGTTGTGGAAGTTAAGATGAATGTTGAGACTGTGGATGGATTCTCTGGTCACTCTGACAGAAGACAGCTTATGAACTATGTCAGGGCATTGAGTTCAAGGCCAGAGAAGGTGATAACAGTCCACGGAGATGAGTCAAAGTGCTTGGATCTCGCTTCAAGCATTTACAAGACCTACAAGATCGAAACCCGAGCACCCATGAACCTCGAGACGATAAGGTTCGTTTGAATTTAAATTAATGAGTCAGATTGAATGAAGGTTATAAGCATAATCGGCTTCTCTAACTCTGGAAAAACGAGTTTGATAACCCAGCTTGTAGAGTTACTTACAAATCAAGGATACAGGGTTGGGGTCGTAAAGCATTCTGACAAAAAGGTCGATCTCGATAAAGAGGGCAAGGATTCATGGAGGATCTTTAAAGCAGGATACGATGTGGCTGTACTCTCGCCAGTAAAGTTTGCATACCGGGCCAGAAGGGAACTGAGCCTCATCGAGATACTCAGATACTTTGAGGATTACGACTATGTCTTTGTTGAAGGATTTAAAAGCGATATCAGGAATGGCATTGCTGTGGTAAGGTCTCATGAGGAGCTTGATGAGCTACTAAAACAAATCGACCAGAGCAGGCTTGCAGGGATTTATTTCAGAGACGAGATGGGGGTTGAGGTGGATGGATTTAGAGTATTTAATGATGTAAACGATCTTTTTGAGTTCATAATTCATGAGCTATAGTTGTTTCATTACTTTCACCAGATTTCACCAACAGTCTCGGTTTAAGGTTAGATTTAAGGTTCAACTCTTTACTAGGCAAAAAATATCAGTGCAAAATCAGAGATAGAATCAGATACAGAATATCCCCAATCACTACAGATATGATAAAACCAGCTGTTATGAATAGCAGGAATGGTAAATTGGGAGTGACCCAGACTCTATCGATGATTCCTTCATCGTACGCTTTCATCAGCTTTTTCCTGACTTTCTCATCAACCTCAATTCCTCTTCTCACCCTGACAATCTTCCCGCTGTCATCAACGAATTCCAAAACGCTATGGAACTCAGGTATGCTATTTGCTTTAACCCTTTTACCGACAAAGTAATACAAAAAGTTGCCTTTCAGATCCCTCAGACCTTCTCTTCTCAAATTCCGGATGAATGTGATTATGAGCAAAGCCGGAGAGACTATCACGGAGTTGGATAGCACTGAGAAGGCGAAAATCCCGAATCCCTTGTTCAGCAGGGGGAGTCCCATGACAGCTGGATATACCGGGAATATGTACGCCATAACTATGAAAGCCTTTGCATCAGCCCCCCCATAGGTTCCGAGAGAGTAAAGCAGATAGGAGAAAACGAACATCATAACAAACTGCATAACCGAAAAGATTATGGTTGACAGGCTGTATTTAGCAGTAACAAACTCCAGAACAAGAATTGGTGTGAGCACAGCAACCATGTACTTCCACAGCCTGTTAGGTACTATTCTGTACCTTAAGTCCAGTACGCACGCATATAAAAGAAAAATCATTGCTAAAATTATCTTAACAAGTGTTATTATCTCGAGCATAGCCGCCATGTTTAGCTGCATGTCTAGCTAAATGCAAAAATAAGGTCTGATATTATCGCACTTGCAGTCTCATACTTTCCAGCCCCTCTGCCCATGACAACAACATCCCCGGCAAGATCGGTTTTTATCAGAGCGGCATTCATTGTTCCGTGTATCGCAAGGGGATGTTCTATGGGAACCAGCCTTGGTGTAACCCCGATGTAGCCCTTTTTGTTTACCTCTGCAATGAGCCTTATTGTGTAGTTTTTGCTCTTTGCGACATCAAAAGCTTCTGGCGTTATATCCGTGATGCCAACGATCTCAACATCGCTCAGCTTCACATCCATGCCCATCAACGCGTTTGCGAGAATCAGGAGCTTTGCTGCAGAATCGAAGCCTTTCACATCGTAGTCGGGATTCGCTTCAGCAATATTCAGCTCCTGAGCCTCAGCCAGAACCTGCTGATAGGTCATCTTTTCCTGCTCCATCCTCGTCAGGATGTAATTGCAAGTTCCGTTAAGAACTCCTTTTATGAACTCGATACTGTTTCCTGCGAGGTTGTACTTTACTAGTTTGATTAATGGCATCGCCCCACCAACAGTTGCTTCAAACATGAACTTCAACCCTTTTTTCTCAGCCAGCCTGTTTATTCCATGAAAATCAGCAACCAGAGGACCCTTGTTTGAGGTTATAATATGGGCACCCTTCTCAAGACATTTCATGATGTGCGTTAATCCCGGCTCTCCATCATCGATGTTCGTCACGCTGCATTCTATCATAACATCGAAGTCCACGCCTTCTATTACCTCCATAGTGCTTTTTCCATCGAACCTGCCCTTCTTCTTTCGTTCTATTGCTTTGATGATGTCGATTCCATTTTCATCAACAATAGACCCTCTAGAATCGGTTACAGCAACGAGAGAGAACTTTCCAATCTTCTTTTCAAGCTCCTCTTTTCTCCTCAGCAGGATTTCAGCAACACCCTGTCCTACCGCTCCGAAGCCTATAATAGCGATTTTTATCATTTTAACTCTCCTATTAACCTCCCTATGAAAAGTTTTCGTTGATCGGCTCAATTAAAAGTAAATTCTTGCTTCTGCACACATTCCTCATAATTTCCACAGCCTCTTCAAGTTCATCCTTCCCTGTTGCGGATATCGTTATCATCGCCGTGGATGGCTTATTAACCTCTGGCATGTTAATCTGTAGGTCAACAACCTCTGCAAAGCCTGTGGAATCTATTCTGTTGATTGTGTCGCTGAGATCTGTTTTCACTATATGACCAATGATCATAAGGGATGTTGTGGCTATAAGTCTGATCTCATTGTATCTCTTTACCAAAACCCCGCTTTCCTTTAACGCCTCGATTATCCTGTTTGCAATCTCGAGGTTTTTAGCGTCAAACGATATCTCAACCGGCACTCTCTGCAGCGGAGTTTTCTTGTCTCTCTGGTGGATTATGCTGAGTATGTTGCCTCCCTCTCTAGATATAGGCTCTAACGCCTTCAAAAGCTGTCCGGGTTTGTCCTCTAATTCAACAACTATCGATATCACTGGCATCGCATCACTGCCCGGTGATTAATAAATCGGAGTGCCTTCGGACTCGGTTATTTTCTTAAACTCCTCTATCAGCCTTCGGGTTATCTCACCCGGTTTTCCGTCACCAACCTTCCTTCCATCGATCACGGTTATCGGTGCAATCTCTGCTGCAGTTCCCGTGACGAATATCTCGTCCGCAGAGTACAGGTCGTATATACCAAGATTCATTTCCTTGAACGGAATTCCGAGCTTCTCAATTATCTCGATCACGACCTCCCTCGTAATACCCCTCAGGTTGTTGAGGATAGGTGGTGTATAAACTCTCCCGTTCTTTACGATGAAAATGTTGTCCCCACTTCCTTCCGAGATGTATCCATTTGAGTCCAGAAATATCGCCTCATCCCCACCTTTCTCATTGGCCTCAATCTTGCCGAGTATGTTGTTCAGATAATTCAGGGACTTTATGTTCGGTGGGAGAGCATCGATGGCGTTTCTTCTTATCGCAACCGTAACGGCCTTCAATCCCTTCTCATAAAGGTCTCCATAAAGCCTGTCCCACTCTTTTGTGATTATTATTATGTTCGGTTTTGAGCATTTCCTCGGATCCAGACCGAGATCTCCAATCCCTCTCGTTACAATTGGCCTGATGTATGCGTTTTTGAGATTGTTTTTCCTCAGAGTTTCCAGAATTAGCTCCATGAACTCTTCCTTCGAGATTGGTATCTCCAAGCATATTACCTTGGCAGAATCGTAGAGCCTGTCTATGTGCTCCTTCAACCTGAAGACTCGGCCATTATATGCTCTTATTCCTTCGAAGACGCCATCACCGTACAGAAATCCGTGGTCGAAAATACTTATTTTCGCCTCCTCTTCTGGAACAAATTTACCATCGATGTAAACCAAGCCCATAGAAATACACCGATTTAAAGAATTAAGGATTCATATAAAAATATATCGGATAATGGCTGAGCGATGTAGCCTAACATTCTGGCGGGATTCCAGATGCTGTAAAAACTTAGAATATTTAAATAAAAAAAGAAAAATTAAAGTATACACTCCCGAGCAGATGGTACGCAAGCTTGGCAAGATCACCATTAACCTATATCCACTCTACCATTGCCGTTGAAGTCTGCTAACCGATTGGAGCTGCCAAAGATCATGCATCCGAGTATCATCAAATCTGCGATGGAGACATACTATTAGCTGGAAGTGTTGTCAACTTCAATTTTATATGCCATTCGTACATCAAAAAATCCCGTGCTGTACATAATAATCCTGACAGGGAAATGCAACCTGAACTGCAGCTATTGCGGTGGAAGCATTGATGAAAGAATAATGCCTGCTGAGATAAGCTATCCACTGGAGGAGCTATACGAATTCCTGAATCGGGATAGTGACCTATCCATAGCATTCTATGGAGGAGAACCGCTGCTGCGGATAGATCTGATAAAAGATATAATGGAGAATGTGGAGGCAAAACATTTCATACTTCAAACCAATGGATTACTCCTCGACAGGTTAATTGACGAGCTAGATGACATAAATGAGTTTTCCACAATACTGGTATCCATTGATGGTGTAAAGGAGGTGAACGATTACTACAGAGGGAAAACATATGAAAGAGTCATGAGGAATGTTGAGATAATAAAAAAGCACTACAAAGGAGAGCTTATAGCGAGAATGGTTGCCACAGAGAGAACGGATATATACAGGGATGTTCTGCACTTGCTTGAGCGTTTTGAATATGTTCACTGGCAGATAAATGCTGTCTGGGTGGATGAGGATTTCTACAGCGATTTCATTCAGTGGATTAGGGAATATAATCGGGGAATAGGCAAACTTGTGGATTTCTGGATTAAAGAGCTCGAGAGAGGTGTTGTTAGAAAGATAGTCCCGTTTCTCGGGATTGCTTCAGCTTTGCTGGGATACAGTCTACCAAAACCACCTTGTGGTTCTGGAGAAAACTCTTTTGTGATAAGCACAGATGGAAAAATACTCGCTTGCCCCATATGTGCAGACCTCGAGTGGAATCTGGCAGGGGACATATGGAATGGCATTAACAGGAACAGTTTCTTGGATGTTGATAGATGTTCGGGGTGTTCAGCATTCTCTGTTTGTGGCGGGAGGTGCCTGTTCTTCAACAGAGAAAGGCTGTGGAGTGAAAATAAGATGAACGCTGTCTGTGATGCCACCAAAAACCTCATTTCCAGAATCGAGTGGCACATACCACGGATAAAATCCCTGATTGAGGAGAAAATTGTATACGAGAGAGATTTGATTTATCCAAAGTATAATAATACCACTGAAATAATACCCTAACAATAGAAGTGTAATATTTTAGTAATATTCCAGTAATATGATCGAAAACCTTAAATTCTCAAGGTGACCTCTCCAAGAGAGGATGCCAAAGGTTAGTCTCGATATACCGAAAGAACTGTATGATGACCTTATGGAACATGTCGGTGAGGATAAGAAGTTCGTAAACCTAAGCGAAGCTATACGCACGGCAATAAGAAAAATGCTCGATCAGCTGGATGAAATAGATAGAAGACATGGAAGATTAAAGGAAAAGAAATCGAAGGAGTGAGGGAGTACTATGTTGCTGTCAGAATTTGTTATGTGGGTTGCTGTAACACTCGGTATCGTTACAACCATAGCGATCATATCAGAGCGGTTTGGAGTGGAGATTGCAATAGGAATCTATGCATCTCTGACAGTTATAGCAAACATAATTGCAGTAAAGCTGATTTCTGTTGGAACTGTGCCGTACTTCGGCTTGCTCGTGGGACCTGCAGGAGTTATCGTTTATGCATCAACTTTCCTGATAACTGATATAATAAGTGAGATCTACGGGAAAGAGATTGCTAAGAAAACAGTAATTACCGGATTCTTCGCCAACATAGTGGCAGTTGCATCAATCATGATAGCAGTGATATGGAGTCCCGCACCCTTCATGCCAGAAAACCTGCTTAAGAGCTTTGATACAATATTCAGCATGACTCCGAGGGTAGTCATAGCATCTATAATTGCATATCTGATCTCACAGACCCATGATGTTTACGCTTACCATTTCTGGAAAGCAAAGACCAAGGAGAGGTTTCTGTGGTTGAGGAACAACGCATCTACAATGGTCTCTCAGCTTATAGATACGATCGTGTTTATAACACTGGCTTTCTATGGTGTATTCGACTTAAACGTTCTGTTAGCGATGATCACCGGACAGTATCTGCTCAAACTGACAATAGCGCTTGTCGATACACCTTTCATGTACATTGCCGTTTACACGAGAGGTTTGGTAAAATCCTATAATTTATAATATTCGAAATTCTTTTTTTAAATGAAAATCCTTGATACCGATTTTTTAAAAACTTATATGCCTCTAATAATGTATGACAACATAATCTTCGGGGTCTGTGCAACTCAGAAATCCTCCAAGAGGTTGATTTTTGTAGTGAATGAGTAACATTCTGAGACACCTCAGTAAAAAGCTCGCCGATTTTCTGAGATATGGTTTTGAAGAGGTTAATGGGATGGAATTTATGATCTCGTATATGCTGAAGATAGAGGTAAATTAAATAAAGTCATCTTGGAAGCAGAAAATGGTTTTTCGTTTGGGGAAAAGCTGAGAATTGAAACAGGAGATAGTAAATACGGGGAACTTTTTTCGAAATAGGACAGAATATAGCGACTGGAATTTTCGTTGATTACCAGTCAGAAAAGCATATGAGCTGGAAGTGTATAGAAGTTTCTTCGAGAATACGAAGATATTCTCCATATTTTGCAGAAATGCGAAGAACAAAAGACCAAAGTGTTTAAGGTTTTCTATGATGCCCTCATCCGATGCTATCTGATAGCAGGAAAAAGTGAAATGATACCAGTGAAATTCAGGTTTGGATGTATAAATTTTTGAGAGAAAAGATATATCGAAAGAGGGTTTAATTAAGGTTCAGCTTTTTCAGTTTTTGGCAATGCCTTGTTTATCTCTTCGAGAATTTCATCATCACTTTTTCCTTCAGTGTCTATTCCAAGATCCTTAGCGATTTTCTCGAGCTTAGCTCTCTTGTCTTGGGGTGTATACTTACCTTCCTCAAGATCTTTTTCGAATCTCCTCAGCTCGATTTCAGCCTCTTTCTGTGCTTTTTTGAATTCACCCATGCTTTTTCCGAGACTCCTCGCAAGCTCAGGGAGTTTGCTTGCTCCAAATAGCAGGAATGCTATCAACAAGATTGCGAGCAATTCATTTGGACCTATGCTGAACATTCGAACACCTCCAACGCTACTATGTTGGTGTTCCAATATTTAAAATCTTCCGAGCAAAATGGACCAACTGAATAGAATAATTCTGTTAAGATTTTGCTGTAGTATGCGTGCTATGTATCATAATCATGCCTACACTAAAAGTGTTAAATATTTAAATAGTACATAAAGATATTATGGTTAATAAACCTGATAGAGAAATTTCCGTTAATTTAGAAGATGTTCTTGATCAACTGGACTTGCTTGCAGCTCTCATTGACGAGGATTTCAACATTTTAACGATAAACAGGGAGATTGAGAGGCTGTTTGGAAATGTTACCGGTAAAAAGTGCTTTGAGGTTTTTCATTCGGCAAATGCCCCACCAGATTACTGTGCGATCCTGAACCTTCTGAAAGGTGGAAGTGGTGAGGAAGAGTTCTACGAACAGAGCATCGGCAGATGGCTGAAGGTTAGAGCGAGCAGGCTAAACATCGGTGATTCCACAGTTTTCCTGCACCTCGCAGAAGATGTAACTGAAAGAAAAAAGATGGAAATGGATCTGATCGAGAGGGAAAGGAAGTTCAAGTCGCTGTTTGAATCTGCTGTTGATATAATATACCTCCTGTCACCAGAAGGAAAGATACTGGATGTAAATCCAGCAATAAAGTCGATCGGATACTCGAAAGAGGAAATTATCGGGAAATATGTGTACGATATTTTCACTCCCAATTCAAGAAAAAAATTTTTCGATAAGCTGGATAATCTGATGAAAGAAGGATTCCTGCGACATGAAGTTGAGGTGGTTTCAAAAGATGGCAGGATAATCTCTATGGAGTGTGTGGCCTCCATAATACGGGATAATGGAGATGTGAGTTCAATAATATCCATTCACAGGGACATCACTGAGAGAAAGCAAATGGAAGAGAAGCTTAAAGAATCTGAAGAGAAGTACAGGACGCTGGTTGAAAAAACACATGATGCTGTTTATCTTCTCACACCAGACGGTTTTCTGTTCGTCAACGATAGAGTGTGTGACCTTACAAGGTACACGAAGGAAGAGCTGTACAGAATAGATCCCTTAGACCTCATTCATCCCGATGACAGGGAACGCATAAGGGAATACATAAGAAGGAGATTTAGTGGAGAGAAAGCTCCGGAGTCCCATATATCAAAGATTATCACCAAAGATGGGGAAACGAGGTATTGTGAATTCTCGGTCAAGGCGATAACCTACATGGGCCAGACGGTGATTCTTGGAAGTGTGAGAGACATAACTGAAAAAAAGCTGATGGAGGATAAGCTAAGAGAGTCTGAGGAGAAGTATAGAACGCTTGTGGAGACTATAAACGACATCGTATTTGCACTAGATACAGAGGGAAGATTCACATACCTCAACAAGAAATTCGACGAAATCACAGGATATTCTTCAAAAGACCTTATTGGAAAGCATTTCAGACTTGTTCTCGCTCCGGAATATGTTGATTCAACGATAGAGAAGTTTAAAAGAGGCTTGTCTGGTGAGAAAATACCGCTGTATGAAGTTGAACTGATCGGAAAGAATGGAAGAAGAATCTTCGTGGAGCTGAATGTAACGAACATGAAGGGTAGAGATGGAAAGGTCATAGGAAGGCTTGGGGTTGCCAGAGATATCACCGAAAGAAAAAAGATGGAGAAGAAGCTGGTTGAGCTGAACGAGACGCTGAAACTTATAAATAAAATACTCAGGCACGATTTGCTGAACGATCTGACAGTTATAAGCTACGCTCTCGAGATGTATAAAGAGACGGGAGATGAAGAGATCATTGATAGGGCTTTCAAGGCAATTGAGAGGGGTATTAAACTGATCAGGAAGATGAGAGAGCTTGAAGGGCTGACAAACCTTAGTGAGTTGAGAAAAATTAGTGTCAGGAAGGTTGTTGAGGATGTCACTGAAAAATATCAAGAAATTGAATTTAAAGTGAGTGGAGATTGCGTCGTTTTTGCGGATGAGGCTTTTGGCTCTGTGATTGACAACATAGTGAACAATGCGATTGTGCATGGCAAAACTGACAGGATAGATATAACGATAAAGCATAATGGTTTCTGTGAGATAAGAATCGCAGACTATGGCAAAGGTGTTCCGGATGAGATAAAAGAGAAGATTTTCGAGGAAGGATTCTTCTCAGGAGATACTGGGCATACTGGCCTGGGTCTGTATATTGTGAAGAAGGTTGTTGAAAGATACGATGGAGAGGTCTGGGTGGAGGATAACGAACCGAAAGGAGCTGTGTTTGTGATAAAATTGAAAACTGCTGATCACAAATGCTGAAAAGGTATAAAGACTTCTTCGAAAAATCGGAGGAGGCTTTCTTCATAATCGATAGCGATGGGAGATTTGCTGAAGTGAATCGAAAGTATGTTGAGATGCTCGGCTATTCCAGAGAAGAGTTGATAGGGCATACTGCGAGAAAGCTCGTTCATCCAGACGATCTGGAAGTGTTAAAAAAGAATTTTTTAGAGATCATCAACGGTAAAGCTACGAGATTCGAGTGCAGAGTCATAGCAAAAGACGGCAGGGTGATGTATGTGGAGATTGTTGAATGGCCCATTTTCGAGGAGAACAGAGTTTCCGGGGCGGAAGGCATACTTCGGGATATAACAAAAGAGAAAAAGCAGGAGCTCTGGCTGAGAGAATCAGGAAAAATGTTCGAGGCACTTGCAGAAAAGTCACTGGTCGGGATATACCTCATTCAGGATGGTGTTTTCAAGTATGTCAATCCAAAACTTGCGGAATTGTGGGGGTATGATGTTGATGAGCTTATTGGAAAAAGCCCCCTGCAGTTTATCCATCCGGAATACAGAGAACTAGTTGATAAAAATCTCAAACTCAGGATCGATGGAAAAGTGAAGGCGATCAACTACAAGCTCCAGATAATACGGAAAGATGGTGAGGTCAGAACAAATGAGGTGTTTGGATCCAGAGTCACTTACGGGGGACGACCGGCCATCATTGGGACGCTTATAGACATCACGGAGTCCGAAAGATACAGGAAAAAACTGGAAGAATACCGGAGATTCTATGAGAATGCTCAGGATCTGTTCTTCATACTCGATAACAATGGAAGGTTTTTGGATGTCAACCCAAAGTATGCAGAAATGCTCGGCTATTCCAGAGAAGAGCTGATAGGGCATACTGCGAGAAAGCTCGTTCATCCGGATGAGGTCTCAATGGTTAGAGAGAATTTCAGAAAGGTCATGCAGGGAAAAACAGTCAGGTATGAAGCAAAAGCAATTGCCAAAGATGGGAGAGAGTATGTGATGGAAGTTATACTATGGCCAGTGTTCGAGAATGGCAGGGTTGTTGGCGCCGAGGGAATTCTGAGGGATATCTCTGAAAAGATAGCCATGGAAAAGAAAATCAGAGAGAGTGAGGAGAAATTCAGGAAAATCTTCGAGAAATCACCTAATCTGATTGCAATAATAAACAGAGATTTCGCTTTTATCGAGGCCAATCCGGCCATGGTGAAAAACCTTGGTACAAACCCAATCGGCAAGCGTTTATCCGAAGTTTTGCCGGAGAATGTTGCGAACAGGATGATGAAATACATTAAAAGGATGTTCAAACGAAATAAGCCGCTAAAATTCAGGGATGAGAGTAACGGTAGATACTTCATAAATACACTGGTACCGATTGATTTACCTGATGGAAAATACTGCTTGGTTATCTCGAAAGATGTGACCGATATCGTCAGCATGGGTCTGCTGTTGAAGGCTATGAATACAGTAAACGAGATGATCATGTCAGGAGAGACTGAGCAGAACATACTCAGAAAAGCCTGTGAAGAGCTTAACTCGCTCGAGGGTTTTTCAGCCACAATATTAACAATCGATGGGAAGAAAGTTAGCGTTGCATACAAAAACGAATTTCTGAAACAGGAGTGGATTGACGAGATAGTTGGTGAAAGCCTGAGATACAGAAGAGCTATACGAAAAATGTTTACAGACCATGAAGGCAAAAAAATCAAGATACTCTCATTCCCGATGATTGTTGAGAGAGAAGTTAAGGGTCTGATCGTGCTTCACACGAACAGGTATCTGAGTCGTGATGAGTTCAAGCTGATCAACACCTTGGCAAGCAATCTAGCTTCCGCACTGAAGGCAACAGAACTTGAGAGACTAAAAAGAAAAGCTCTCATTCAAATCGACAGGAATATCGAGCAATTTGCGATTTTAGTTGACCAGATACGGAATCCCCTGTCCGTAATATACGGCCTTGCTGAAATGGAGATGGATGATAAACTCGCCAAAATCGTTACCGAACAGATTGACAGAATCTTGAAAATTGTCGAAAAACTCGACAGGGGATGGCTGGAGTCTGAAGAGATACGAAAGTTTCTGTGGAAATAGCATTGCCGATAGTATCAACCATTCAAGGTAAAAAGTAAAGTTTTTCTAAAGATTAATCGTAACTGAAACCGGTGATCAGATGGAGTATGATGATGTTGTTGAAGCAGTATATGAGCTGTTTTTAAAGGCTGAAACCGATCTTGGCGAGGATGTTGTTGAGGTAATCAGGAAAGCTTACGAGAAAGAGACCAACGAAACTGCAAGAAACAACCTTTCTGCAATACTCAGAAACATCGATTCTGCAAGAAAGCTTAAAGTTCCAATGTGTCAGGACACTGGAATTCCGATCGTGTTTGCAGAAGTTGGCAGAGAACTCTGCATTGACTTCGATCTGAAACAAGCCATCATCGACGGTGTTAAAAAAGCCACATCCGAGATACCGATGAGGCCGAATGCGGTACATCCACTATCGAGAGAGAACCCCGGAAACAATGTGGGCTTTCATGTCCCGCAAATAAACATAGATTTGGTGGATGGTGATACATTGAAGCTCGCGGTAATGCCGAAGGGTGCTGGTAGTGAAAATGTCTCCGCTCTGAGGATGTTGCTTCCATCCCAGATAAAGGAGATTCCGAAGTTCATAATAGATGTTGTGAAAAACGCAATGGGCAAGCCCTGTCCTCCGGTATTTCTTGGGGTGGGGATAGGCTCAACATTCGATGGATGTGCAAAGCTCGCCAAGAAAGCCCTTTTGAGAGATGCCAGGAAGATGACGGATGTTGAGCAAAAAATCACCGAAATGGCCAACAGGCTTGGAATAGGACCCATGGGGCTTGGTGGAGATACCACCGTCCTCGGAACATTCATAGAAATTGGTTACTGCCATACTGCATCGCTTCCAGTGGCTGTCAATGTGCAGTGCTGGGCGAACAGAAGGGCTGTAACATATCTGAGGTGATAGTTATGGAGTATTATATCGAAACTCCCATCAAAAAGGATGAAATTCTGAAGCTCAGGGCTGGAGATATAGTCTATGTTAGCGGCGAGATCTTCACGGCAAGGGATGAGGCCCATATGAGGGCGATAGAGTATATGGATGAAGGGAAAGAATTGCCCGTGAACTTTGATGGAGCGGTTGTGTATCACTGCGGGCCCCTGATGAAAAAAGTTGGTGGTGAGTGGAAGGCTGTCTCAGCCGGACCAACAACTTCAGCCAGAATGAACAGTTTAGCTCCTAAGATTCTCGAGAAAGTTGAGGTCATGGGAATAATAGGCAAGGGTGGTATGAGCTCGGAGGTCGTGAATGCGCTTAAAGGCAAAGGAGTTTACTTCGCATACACCGGAGGGGCTGGGGCTCTGGCAAGTCATGCGATTAAGAAAGTCAAGGGAGTTTACTGGGATGATCTCGGGATGCCTGAGGCTGTCTGGGTGTTTGAGGTTGAGAATTTTGGCCCGCTAATCGTTGGAATAGACAGTCATGGAAACAGTTTGTATGCGAGAATAAACGACAGCATTGAAGCAAACTATAAAGAGATCCTGAAAGAAATAGAAAATATAAAACTTAAATTATAATTTTTAGCTCTTTCTTAGCTGTATCTCTGTTTCAGCACTTTCTTGTCTATCTTGCCCACACTCGTCTTTGGAATCTCATCAACAAACTCGTATCTGTCGGGAACTGCCCATTTGGTGATCTTTCCTTCCTCAACGAATTTCATCAGGAATTCTTTAAGCTCTTCAGGAGTTGGTTTCTCTCCCATCGGGGTTATGATTGCAAGAGGCCTCTCGCCCCACTTCTCATCAGGGATACCTATGACGGCAACCTCCCTCACCTTCGGATGCATGCTGAGGAGGTTCTCAAGCGTTAGCGTTGAAATCCACTCTCCACCGCTCTTCACGACATCCTTGAGCCTGTCAACTATGGTTATGTATCCAAGCTCATCAACAACGGCTATATCTCCAGTATGGAGCCATCCTCCCTCCCATAGTTCCTTGGTCTTCTCCTCGTTCTTCAGATAGCTCTGGGTGAGCCATGGCGCTCTTGCAACGATCTCTCCCATCTCTTTTCCGTCGTTCTTCACATCCTCCATGTTCTCGTTAACAACCCTGATGTACACCAACGGTATCGGGAATCCGGTCTTTATCATGTACTCTATCTGTTCTTCCTCGCTGAGGTCTCTGACTTCTGGTCTCAGAAATCCCAGAGTGAGCACAGGGCATGTTTCGGACATTCCATACCCAGCCATTGTGATTATACCCTTCTCTCTTGCCCTCAAAGCCAGTCCTTTTGTTAATTTCGAACCACCAAGGACAACCTTCCAGTTGTTGAACTTCACACCTTCGGGCAGATTATCAACGATCATCTGGAGTATCGTTGGCACACAGTGGCTGAAGGTTACCCTTTCGCTGAATATGAGCTTGGCAATCATCTGGGGTTCATATCTACCCGGATAAACCTGTTTGTAGCCAAGCATGGTTGAGACATACGGTATTCCCCATGCATGGACATGGAACATCGGAGTTAGAGGCATGTAAACCTCCCTGTCACTCAGCCGTATCGCACTTGAGCGTCCGAGAACAGATACGGCAACAGCCAGAGTGTGGAGAACAAGCTGTCTATGGGTAAACCAGACACCCTTTGGCCTTCCGGTGGTTCCTGTTGTGTAGGCCATTGTTGCCATCGTATTTTCATCAAAGTCGGGGAAATCGTAATTGCTATCAGCATCTTTAAGCAGGCTCTCATATTCCATATCCGTCAGAGAGGTTTCGGGCATCCCATCATCGGTCATGACCACATAGTGCTTAACAGTATCAAGCTTATCCTTGATCGTCTCGATTAAGGGCAGAAAGTCCTTGAACACGAAGACAACCTCATCCTCAGCATGCTGCATTGTGTAAAGAATATCCTCTGGACTTAACCTGACATTAACGGTATGCAGAACCGCACCAACCATCGGTATTGCGTAATAACATTCAAGATATCTGTGTGAGTCCCAGTCGAGCACAGCAACCTTTGTTCCCTCTTTAACACCGAGGCTTTCAAGAACATTCGCCAGTTTCTTAACCCTCTCGTACATGTCCTTGTATTTGTAGCGGTGCAGGTCTCTGTACACGATCTCCTGATTTGGTGCGTACTTCACACCACTTTCGAGTATATGTTTTATCAAAAGCTGATAGTTGTATGCATACATCCTAGATCACCTACACTGTTCATAACTGATTAACCATTTAAAAGTTTCTAAATTTTTGTTTATCGAAGAGATTACAGAGAAAAACATGTATTTGCTTTATAATTTAGTTAAGAAAACTTTAAAATATAAGTTCGATTTATAATTATTTTTCAACATCTTTTTTTAACCTCCCAAACAACCCGCTTCGTGCCGAGGAAATTGAAGTTCTAAAATCCGCAATAAATGTGGTTGCTACAAGGAAGGCCTATTTTCCGCTTATGCTCTTTCCTCTCTCGAGATCATCGATCTGATATGCATCCTCAAACAGGTGGATCATGTGATCATAGCATAATATTTTCATTACAGTCTGTGGCAAGGAAGTCATTCGCTGATAGATCGTTTTGTTGCCATTGTTCTGGAGATAAACTTCCAAAACGATATATGTCAAATTATCCTCTGCAACTCCCGAATACCTGTCCAGCAGTTTGAATGTTTTGAACCACACCTTTTTAACACAGACCTTTGCTGCCTCGACATCTGTGCAGTTACCCAACTTTCAGCAAAACCTTCTTTGCCGGAACCTTTTGGCCATTAGTATTCTTCGTTGGTTTGTATGAGCCTTTTGTTAGGTTTTTGAGATCATTAATTTTTGCGATGTTCCTGACTTTCATATAATGATCGACACAGCTGGATCGATCTACAAAACCGTTTTTCTGAGTAATTCCGGGAAGTTTTGCAGAAATTTTAAATTCCGTCACTGTCCCAATATACAGAACATACAGAGAGATATACTCGTTGAGCACCACAATCCTTATAAGCACAAGCCAACAGGCATAATGTAGTGGGCCGGTAGCTCAGCTAGGCAGAGCAGCGGACTCTTAATCCGTCGGTCGGGGGTTCAAATCCCCTCCGGCCCGTACCTGATTGGGTTCAAAACCAAAAATTGGTCCTGTTTATTCATAAGTGGAATTTCACCTTCACCATACAACTCCCAACCAGCCAGCCAGCAAATGACTCTGAGGGGTTTCTCCCTTACCCAATCTCTCTATTTTAATAAATCCAGCATCTAACGGCTACAAAAGAATCAATAGCTCCAGAAAAATTGCCTGAAAAATCACAGTCTAGTTACTGTTGAGTTTTTTAACGCACAGCAAATAGATAAGCAAAGCTGGATCCTTACAAAACATCTCAAGGTCATTTTTTCCGAATCCCTAATAAAATTAAATGAGAACTCGTACAAATCCATATTTTTATCTCTCATCTTCAGCAAAGTATAACTCAGAAATAACAAAAGTGAGAACTCAAACCAATAAAACGAGAGATGACAGAGGAAGAATTCTTTATTGTTGGAATAGAATTTGCAAAAGTGACAAGCCAAAAGGTTATGCACGACATTGCTGCAATGAAAACTTACAAGCATATCGATGACAGATTAAATCTCCACATGGCTCTAAGGAGCTTAGAGCTGGTGCCATGATTGAAGAATCCGACATAGTCTTATAGATGGAACTCTAAGCGGCTACATCGTAAGTCCTCCAGCCACTTTACGGACAACAAAACTTACACAAGCGTTGCGGACAGGTACGACTTCAACAACCTCATCGAAGACTTCATTGAAGCTCTCGACAGTTGGTGAATATAGGTCGAGAGTGACATCAAAAAGGGACTTTCCCAGCACCAGAGCCTTTTAAGCAGATCGCCTTACTTCGATAAGCTCGAAGAGAAGTACAGTGTCAAGGGTGTAGGAGACCAAGACAACCTCAGGGTTCTGCTCGAGTACATCAAATACTTGCATGTGCTCCCTAATCAAAAACAGCCATTTCTGAAAGTGTTCTCGGTCATTTCACTACCTCGCCGGACTGATTGTGGATCGAGAACTGTCGAATAATATACAATGTTGAGAAGTGGCAGAGATAACTCGATAGCTCAACCTCACAAAAAATATTTCAAGATATATGCAAATGAAATGCTGTGGTAGTCTATGTAATCGACACGAGTGCGATAATTTTCAAAAAAGGATTTTATAAAAAAATGGTTACAGTTCCTGAAGTGGTCGAGGAAGTTAAGGATAGCAACTCGTCAAGCTACCTCTCCATAATTGATCTGGAAGTCATAGAGCCTGACAGAAAATACATAAAAAACATTGAAAGAGTTGCAAGAAAAACGGGGGATATCTACAGGCTTTCTGAGACAGACATCAAGCTGTTAGCTCTTGCAAGCGAGCTGAGTGAAAAGGAGGAAGTTGTACTGGTTACAGATGACTACTCGATCCAGAATGTTGCAAGAAAAATTGGTTTTAAGACTGATTCCATAATCCAGAAGGGAATATCAAGCGAATACAAATGGGTGAGGAAATGCAGAGGATGTAAAAGAGTTATCAAAGATGATGTAGATAGGTGCCCTGTCTGTGGAAGCGAATTGTATCTTGTCAGGGTTAAGTAAGTCTGTTAGGTGAGTTAAGTCTAGCAGGATATGGTATCTTTGGAATCACCCGAATAAAACATACGAGAAAGCTAATGAAGAAGCCATTCACCATGAAATCTTATCATAATGGTGTATGGAAAAATTTATATACCTGCATTCTAAATAATATAACATTATGATAATCATAATGATTCAGCAAATAAAATGCATCTAAGGAGGTAGACCAGGGGTGGTTTGCTTTGATCCTTACTTTTTCTTCCTGGGTGGGGTGGACTATCGTTGGTTTTCCGATTTTTGTCCTCATTATTTGTAGAAACCACCTTTACAGAAACCGCCGCTCAGAAAGGAGAGGCAGAAAGAGGAAAGAAGAAAGAAAAAGGATGCTTGAAAGATTGAAGAGATACGAAAGATTCTACGAAAATGCCCGTGATATCTTTTTCATCCTTGACAAAAATGGCAGGTTCATCGATGTAAATCCAAAGTTTGCGGAAATGCTCGGCTATGCTCCTGAAGAACTGATTGGACATACCTCCAAGAGAATTACCCATCCTGAGGATTTAGAAGGGCTCAAAGAGCTGTTCAAAAGGGTTCTGAAAGGAAACACTGGAAGATATGAATTCAGGGGTGTATCAAAGGATGGCAGGATTATCTGGTTTGAAGTAATTGAATGGCCGGTTTTTGATGGGGAAGGCGAGGTCAAAGAGGTTAAAGAGATCGAAGGCATTGTTAGAGATATCACTGAAAGAAAGAAAATTGAAAAGGCTTTGAAAGATTCGGAGGAAATGTTCAGAACTCTAGCAGAAAAATCCCTTGTTGGGATATATCTTATCCAGGACGGAGTTTTTAAGTATGTAAATCCAAAAATGGCTGAGATCTGGGGATATGAGACTGACGAATTGATAGGGAGATCCCCCCTCGAATTTATTCACCCTGATGATAAGGAAACTGTCAGAAAAAACCTTGAAAGAAGAATAGCGGGTGAAATTGAGTCGATAAACTACTGTCTGAGGATGATAAGAAAAGACGGGGAAAAGAGATACAATGAAGTTTTTGGCTCGAGGATAGTATACAAAGGTAAGCCTGCCATAATCGGAACCCTTATAGACATCACAGAAAGACTTGAACTTGAAAAAGCAAAGTTAAAAGCATTTGAACAGATAGAGAAAAACATCGAGAACTATGCAATCCTTGTGGATCAGATAAGAAACCCTCTAACGGTGATTTCAGGGATAACCGAGGTAATGCTTGATGGAAAGGATGGTGAACTTAGGGAATTAAAGGAGATCATAATGGATGCAGTTAAAAGAATTGAAGATGTTGTGAGCAAGCTGGACAGGGGCTGGCTTGAGTCGGAGAGAATAAGAGATTTTCTCAGGGGGAAATTAGGTGGAAAAAGAAAGGGATGGAAGAAACTGGGAATAAAATACAGGCAGAAAGATTTCGAGGATTAACCGTAAATTTGGGATGTCATATAGCAGTACGGCAAAGATTAAATACAATCCTCTAAAACAGATCATTTACGATGAGAAAATGTGCATTATGCGGAAAAGAAACGGAGTATGAGATCTGTCCGGAGTGCTATATCGAGAGAAATGAAATTTATGATATTGAACCCTATCTCCAGATAAAGACCTGTCCGAAATGTGGTAGATTTTTTGTCGAGAAATGGACTGATGTTGATTTATCCCGTGCACTTCACCATAGTGCCCTCAGAAGTTTCAGGTACGATCCCGAATTTAAGATAGATTCATTTGAGATTTCGGAGATCGGAGAGAATCGCTGTGTTCTGCACATCGAAGGTAGCTTTAGGGGGTTGAGGATTGAGCGGGATCACTACTTGGAATTCAGACAGAAAAGGGAGGTCTGTGATCGGTGTAGCAGGTACTATGGCGGTTATTTCGAGGCAATCATTCAGCTAAGGGCTGAGAACAGAGAACTTGAAAAAGATGAGGTAGAGCTTGCTAAAAAATTAATTTTGAAAGAAATTGAGAAGGAAGTGGATAATCCCGGAGCATTTGTTTCAAAAATTGAGGAACTCGAGGAGGGCATAGATTTCTACATAGGAAGCAGAAACATTGCGAGAAAAGCTGTTAGACGGATGGAAAACGAGATCGGAGGGGTTATAACTGAGAGCCAGAAGATAGCTGGAAGGAAGGATGGCAGAGACATATTCAGAACAACATACTCAATCAGGCTGAAAGAGTACAGGAACGGAGATGCTGTCAGGGATGGAGATGAAGTGTATATTGTTGTGAATGCTGTCAAAAACAAGGCAATGGATAGCTCGGGAAAGCTGCATGTTTTAAAGAATCCTGTGCTTGTGAGGAAGAGAGATGAGATAGAGAAGGCTGTGGTTGTGAATGTTGATGCCAGCGTGGTTGAGGTGCTGAGGCCATATGACCAGAAAACCGTTCTCGCTGAAAATCACTGGAATCCAAACATAGGGGAAGAGGTATTCTATGTCGAGGAGGGAGACAGAGTCTATATATTTCCCATTATAGGTAAATGAGCAAATATGAAAGGTCTGGCCTTAAAGGTTCCGAAAAGAGATGCTGAGAAAGTCAGAAAGAAAGCAGAATCCATCGGTGCAAAGGATAAAAACAGGCTGATCAGATCCGATGGAGAATTCGTGTATATTCCCATATTGACTGGCTTTGAAAGATATTTTGATTACGAGGTTGTTTATGCGGATAGTCCACTATCTGCAAGACACAGAAGGCTTGAGGATTACCTTATCGAGATCATACCCAAAGATCTACTGGATTTCATACCAAAGTCGTACAAGATGATTGGAGAAATAATTCTGGTTAAAATAGCTGATGAGCTAGAAGCATACAGGAAAGCGATTGGTGAGTGTTTGCTCAGGCTCCACCCGAACTGCAAATCCGTGTGGAGAGATCTAGGCAAAGAGGATATGCTGAGAAAACCCAGGCTTGAGTTTTTAGCGGGAGATGAAAGCTACACAGAGACTGTAAAGCTGGAGAATGGTTGCTATTTCAAGCTGGATGTTAAGAAAGTCATGTACAGTGTCGGAAATCAGCACGAAAAGATGAGAATTGCAAGGCTTGTTGAGGATGGCGAGATCGTTGTAGATATGTTCGCCGGGATAGGTTACTTTTCGATACCAATTGCAAAGCATTCGAATGCTAAGAGGATATACTCAATAGAGATCAACCCCGAATCCTATCACTACCTTCTGGAGAACATCAGGCTGAATGAAGTGGATAACGTTATCCCGATTCTTGGAGATTCAATGTTTGTGACACCTCCAAAAGCCGATAGGATAATTATGGGACATATTTACTGCCACGAATTTCTGAAAACCGCATTTTTGGCAGTGGATGAGGGTTATATTCACTACCATGAGGCAGTGCCACTGGCTGTGAAGGACAGGCCTGTGAATAGGATAAATGAAGTTGCAGAAAAGCTCGGCAAAAAAGTGAAGATTGAGGGTTACAGAAAGGTAAAAAACTACTCACCGGGAGTTATCCATGCTGTCGTTGATGTTTATGTTTATTAAACAATATGCTACGGATTGGTAACACCAAGTAACAATCAAGTTAATTATCTTAAAAATAGCAAAAAATCTATTTACTTCTTCTTCGATTTCAGTCTATGGATGAGGCTATTGTAAGAATCGGTGTTAGTCTGCCAAAAAATCTTCTCGCCGAGTTCGATTCTATCATAAGGTCGAGGGGCTACTCTTCAAGGTCTGAAGCTATCAGAGATGCCATCAGGATGTACATCAACGAGTACAAGTGGCTCGAGAAGGAGAGTGGAGAGGTCATCGGGGTTGTCAGCGTTATCTATGACCACAAGTACCGGGGTGTGACCGACACGATAATCTCCCTCCAGCATGATTTCGGGGATGTTGTAACAACAACGATGCACATTCACATAGATGAGGAGAACTGTCTGGAGATGATAACTGTTAAAGGCGACATGAGCAAAATCAAGAAGATGGTTGGTAGGTTGAGCGCTTTGAGAGGTGTAACATCAGTCAAGTTTATAACCGCATTCAAGGAAGAGAAATTCTGATGGAAGTTTATGTTCTCAGACTCGGACACAGAGTAAGTAGGGATAAAAGGATCTCAACCCATGTAGCCCTCACTGCAAGAGCTTTTGGAGCGAAGGGGATATACTTCAGCGTTTACGATGAAAATGTGTTCAGTTCGGTCAGGGGCGTTGTAGATAGATGGGGTGGAGACTTCCTCATTGAAAGCGTGGAGTGGAGAAAGTTTTTAAGAGAATTTGATGGACTGAAGGTTCACCTAACGATGTACGGCATACCCCTCACTGAAAAGCTGGATGTGATACGGAAAAGTGAAAGGGTTCTGGTTGTTGTTGGTTCCGAGAAAGTTCCACCAGAGGTATATGAGATGTGCGATATGAACATATCAATCGGAAATCAACCCCATAGCGAGGTCGCAGCCTTGGCAGTTTTTCTTGACAGATTGCTTGATAAAACATTCAGGATGAAATTTGATGACGCTAAAATAGAAGTAATTCCGTGTGAGAAGGGAAAAAAAGTTGTTGAGAAGCCTTAGAGGGGATAACATTAGGGATTCAGGTTCAAACACCAGTAACAAAATTATTGAAACGTTTACATCTGACATAGAGGAATTCTTCAATATCTACGAGAAGGAAATACTGGATAATGGAATCAGGTACTATGTGAATCCCAGAGATGTCTTCTCGATCGATGATTTCAAGAAGCGAATTGCAAAGTATCTGCCTACACTAAATATTGAAATGAAATATGTATATGGAGAGTTCGTTATCGAAGCCTTTTTGCGGAGAGATGAGAAAGATAATTACTGGATTAACATAATTCTCTTTATTGCAACAGTTGCTACAACAACATTTGTTGGAGCTTCATTCTCCCCGGATTTCAGCCTTTTAGAAGGCATGAAATTCTCATTTGCGATTATGTTCGTTCTTGGCAGCCATGAAATGGGACACTACATCATCGCAAAGAGATGGGGTATGAAAACCAGCTTACCATACTTCATACCATTCCCAACAATTGTCGGGACGCTTGGCGCGATTATAAGGCATAAAGGAGCCATCCCAAACAGAAAAGCCCTGTTCGATGTGGGCGTATCCGGACCTCTTGTTGGTATTTTTGCATCGATTATCATAACCGCAATAGGACTCAGCCTACCATATAAGGCTGTAGAGGGAACATACATCGAACTCGGAACACCATTACTGTTCGATTTGATTACCTATATCGTAAAACCTGAAAGCGAGGTAATACATCCAATAGCCTTTGCTGGGTGGGTGGGGATGCTTGTCACATTCTTTAACCTCATTCCTGCAGGTCAGCTGGATGGAGGCCATATTTTGAGGGCGATGCTCGGTAAAAAAGCGGATAGAATATCAAGGATCATGCCCATGCTCGTTATCGCGACAGGGTTGATATATACCACACTCTTCAAACAGGACAGCATTCTCATCTTCTGGGGTTTAGTCGTGTTCATCTTCTCGATGCAGAGACATCCAGAACCGCTTGACGATGAAGAGGAAATCGACATGAGGCGCTATCTGATCGGAATTTTTACCTTCATAATTGGCATTCTGTGTTTTAATCCTGCTCCAATCAGGATTTAATTTAGCAATTTAATTTATCAATATAATTTAATAACTCAAAACTAGTATTTTTAGGTTCTATATAAAAACTATTCAGTCCGAAATATGTATATAATTTTACATTAAATTATAGTTCCAAGTTAATTTTATATACTGAGAAGGGTAAATATGTTTAATGAAATTGATCGATGAAAAGGACAAGAAAATAATCGGAATGCTTGCCGAGGATTCAAGAGTATCCTACACCAAGATGGCTAAAGAACTCGGTATAACTGAGGCAGCGATAAGAAAGAGGGTCAAGAATCTGGAGGCAAGGGGGATAATAAGGAAGTACACGATAGAAGTGGACAGCACAAAGCTTGGATACAATGTAGTCTCCCTGACAGGAGTTGATACAGAGCCTGAGAAGTTTCTTGATGTTGCCAAAAAGCTCAAGGACGAGGAGTTCACGAGAAGCGTTTACATAACCACTGGAGACCATATGATCATGGCTGAAATCTGGGCAAAGGATGGAGATGAGCTAACAAAGATAATTTCAGAAAAAATTGGGAAAATACCGGGAGTTAAGAAAATCTGTCCAGCAATAATTCTCGAGAAGCTCAAATGATTAGCTTATAGCCATTTCCACCGCTTTTCTCGCGTGAATCTCTGTTGTATCGAAGATTGGAATATCAACATCCTCCTGTTTTACTAACAGAGGAATCTCCGTGCATCCGAGTACTATTCCTTCCACTCCATTTTCAACAAGCTTGGAGATTATTTCCAGAAATCTTGATTTCGATTCTTTCTTTATGATTCCCTTGCACAGTTCACCGAATATTACATCGTGTACAAATTTTCTCTCTTTTTTATCCGGAACCACTACATCGATTCCATACTTCTTCAGCCCATCTCTGTAAAAGTCATCCTCCATTGTGAAAAGTGTTCCAAGAAGTCCAACCTTTTTAATGCCATTTTTAACTATTTCCTCAGCAGTAGCGTCTATTATGCTCACAAGGGGGATGTTTATTCTGGATTGAACATCGTCTGCCACCTTATGCATCGTGTTCGTGCAGATCAAAACCATGTCCGCTCCAGCATTCTCGAGTGCAGCAGCCCTTTCGGCAAGGATGTCGCCAAGAGCTTTCCAGTCTTCTGTCTTCTGTTTCTCAACTATTTCCTCGAAATCAAAGCTGTAAAGGAGTATTTTAGCAGAATGTAAATTTCCAAGCTTACTTGATATCATCTCATTGATTATTCTGTAGTATTCTGCGGTTGACTCCCAGCTCATACCTCCAAGAAGCCCAATAGTCTTCATGATCTCCAGTTTTTTTCTGAAACTTGAAAAACTTTTGGACTGTTTTTCTGAAATTTGAAAAACAACTTTGGAACGAAATTGGCATTTGAGCTATTAGTCGAAGAGTTTATCGAAATGTTTATATAGAATAGTATAATTTGAGATCAATAATAGTTTTGAATATCCTATCTCAGATTTGAGTTACTGGTAAAAAGCCCACAAGGTTTTAATACAACAATATTAATGCGGATTCTTGGCTGTGGGGGTGAACAGATTGGTTGAGCCGACAAGAGAGCTTCTATGGGGAATAGGTGAGTCTGCTATACTTTACATCCATTATCTGCTGTTCATAGCTGCTGCAGCAGTACTTCTGCTGGGAGTCTACCAGTGGTATAACATACTGAGGCTTGGAAGGAGTGACGAGGACAGGTTCAGCAACCCTGGCAGGAGGCTCTGGTGGGTCATAAGAGATGCATTCCTTTTTGCCAGACTCTTCATCAGAGAGGCGAAAATGGGCGTAATGCATCTCCTGATGCTCTGGGGACTCATAGTACTGACGATTGGAACGGTAATTCTAACAATAGCGGATCACTTTGAATCTTCATTCTTCAGGGGCACATTTTATCTAATCCATGAAGCGGCGATGGATCTTGCTGGCCTCGCATTGATTGCTGGTCTGGTTATTGCTGCTTTAAACAGATATATTATCAAACCCTCAAGATTCGCAAAAAAGTGGGAACATGCAAAAGATGACGGGCTTGTCCTTTTCGGGCTCATAGCGATCACAGTTCTCGGTTTCCTTGTTGAGTCTATAAGGCTTGCAAGCGGAATGCCGCCATACACAGCCATAATCGGAGGAGCAATCTCAAGCACCCTGCCATTCAACCTGGAGGCATACAGAGCATTGTGGAGCATTCATTCTCTCTTTGCAATGCTTTTCGTAGCTTTAATTCCTTTCACAAAGCTTGCACATGTTATTGCTGCACCACTCAACATTCTCACGAGAACTGAGAGAGTCGCGACGAGAGGCATAGAGGATGAGGAGTACATGGGTGCAATAGAGCCGAAGGATTTGCAGTGGAGAGATATGCTTTCAAGCCTCGCATGCATGCGATGTGGTAGATGTCAGGATGCCTGTCCTGCATTCAATTCTGGCACAACACTCTCACCAATGTACCTCATGCAGAATCTTAGAAAAACTTTGAGCGATAGCCATGATTTCCTTGGAAGACCAAAAGAAGAAACTGTTCTGCTCGACAGTGTGCTGGACATGGACGCAGTCTGGGCATGCACAACATGTAGAGCATGCATGGAGATGTGTCCTGTTTACATTGAGCATATGGAAATCATCGTCGAGATGCGCCGGGGAGTGGTTGAAAGCGGCGAAGCACCGCCGGACATCAGAGACTTCCTTACGAACATTCAGAAACAGAAGAATCCATGGGGTGAGGCAAAGTTCAAGAGAGATGCTTGGGCGAAGGAACTGGATGTACCGAGAGCCAAGAACGCAGAATTTGAGTGGCTCTGGTGGGTTGGATGTGGCCACAGCTTTGACAACAGGAACAAGATCGTTTCCAAGAAGCTCGTTGAGATTCTCAATGCAATTGGCTTTAGCTACGCAATCCTCGGAAGAGAAGAAGGATGCTGCGGAAATGATGTGAGAAGAGTTGGAGAAGAAGGACTTTTCCAGCTCCTCATGGAGGAGAACACTGCAACTTTCGAGAAATACGGCGTTGAGAGAATTGTTGCAACATCACCTCACTGCTACAACGCCTTCAAGAATGAGTACGAGGGTTATGATGTGAAATTCATCCTTGAGATTATCTATGAGGCAATAAAGGATGGCAGGCTTAAGCTGAAGAAGCCAATAAACAAGAAGGTCACATTCCACGATCCATGCTACCTCGGAAGATACAACGGAATGTATGAGTTGCCAAGGGAGATACTCAAGACAATTCCGGGAATTGAACTCGTTGAGATGCCAAGGAACAGGGAGAGAAGCTTCTGCTGCGGTGCAGGTGGAGGCAATCTTGTGAGAGAGTATCCCGGTGAAGACAGGCCAAACAACATCAGGGCGAAAGAGGCAGCTGGAACAGGAGCGGAGATTCTTGCAGTGGCCTGTCCGTTCTGCATGATAATGCTTGAGGACGGTGTTAAAACGCAGAAGCTCGATGAGCAGCTCAGCGTGATGGATGTAATAGAGCTAGTTTACGAATCTGCTTTTGGTGAAGAATAAATCTTTATTAATATATTTTTATTCAGAAATAGGTTGGAGAAGTTTGATAGATTGTTATAAGTAGAGTCATATTTTCCGGTTTATGACCTCGTCGCTCTTCTTTATGAAAATTATTCGATCACTGATTTCCAACACTATTTAAGATATCACAATCCAGACCCTTTCACCAAAAAATATTTAAAGCCAATTATTTATCGGGATATAATGAGTGCTACCCTCGAACTAAACAATTTTGGAGTTGTTCTTGGGGTAGTACTTATTGTTGTAGTAGTATTGCTTCTTTAAATGGTTTTTCCGTCTTTTGAGGTGGTTAAATGCGAGGTGCTGACGCGATTGTCAAGGCTTTGGAGGAGGAGGGTGTTAAAACCATTTTCGGGATACCAGGTGGAGCTATAATCGAGGTCTATGATGCCCTTTACGATTCTCAGATAACACACATTCTGACCAGACACGAACAGGCTGCGGTCCATGCGGCAGACGGCTACGCCAGAGCTTCTGGAAAAACTGGAGTTGCATTCACAACCTCGGGCCCTGGAGCGACGAATGCCGTTACGGGCCTAGCAACAGCTTACATGGACTCGTCTCCAATAGTTGTTCTCACAGGCCAGGTTCCGAGAAGCCTGATAGGCTACGATGCTTTCCAAGAAGCTGACATAACTGGCATAACCATGCCCATCACCAAGCACAACTATATAATACACAAGCCCGAGGAGCTTCTGCCATCGATAAAGGAAGCCTTCTACATAGCATCCACCGGGAGGCCAGGCCCGGTTCTGATAGATGTTCCAAAGGATATCACCGCAATAGATGTTGAGTACAACTATCCGAAAAAAGTTAACCTGCCGGGCTATAAACCCAATCTAAAGGGTCATCCCAAACAGATAAAGAGAGCTGCACAGCTTATAATGGAGAGCGAGAGGCCGATAATTCTCGCTGGAGGTGGAGTTATATTATCCAACGCCAGTGATGAGCTCGTTAAGCTTGCCGAAACGATTCCGGCTCATGTTGTCACAACCCTCATGGGCAAGGGATCGATTCCGGAAACACATCCTCTCTGCTTAGGATTTGTTGGGATGCATGGCTCCAAATATGCAAACTATGCTTTAACCGAGTGTGACCTGGTTATTGCCGTTGGAACGAGGTTCAGCGATCGTACAACAGGAAATGTTGAAAGCTTCGCTCCTTATGCGAAAATAATCCACATCGATGTCGATCCGGCAGAGATAGGGAAGAATGTGAGAGTTGATGTTCCGATAGTTGGTGATGCCAAAAATGTTCTCTCATCCCTCCTGAAAATAATCAGCTACAAAAAGCGAAAAGAGTGGGAGGACAGAATAGCAAGCTGGAGAACAAAGTATCCTCTCAGATACAGAAAAGATGACAAGCTCAGACCACAGTATATTATAGAGAGAATATTCGAAATAGAGCCAGATACAATTGTCACAACGGAAGTTGGACAGAACCAGATGTGGGCTGCACAGTACTTCAAAACCAAATATCCGAGGCAGTTCATTTCAAGCGGTGGACTTGGCACGATGGGCTTTGGATTCCCGGCAGCAATAGGTGCACAGATGGCATTCCCGGAGAAGAATGTTGTGGATGTTGCCGGAGATGGCAGCTTCCTGATGAACATTCAGGAGCTGGCAACCTGTGTTGACTTTAACATCCCTGTTAAAATCGCAATAATGAACAACCAGTTCCTTGGAATGGTCAGACAGTGGCAGGAACTGTTCTACAAAGAGAGGTACTCTGCAACCTGCTTGAGATGCAAAGAAATGAGGTTTGACAAGATTGCTGAGGGATTTGGTGGTGTTGGCATAGTTGTTGAGAGGCCAAGTGAGGTGGATGAGGCGCTGAAAGAGGCTTTTGAGATAAGGGATAGGCCAGTGGTCATAGATTTCAGAGTGGAGAGGCTGGAGAATGTCTATCCGATGGTTCCTGCTGGTGCCGGACTGAACCAGATAATCGATGGAGAGTATTAGGAGGGGTATGTATGAGCAACAATAATAAAAGATCAAAATATACTATATCCGTTCTGGTTGAGAACAAGCCCGGTGTGCTTGCGAGAGTCTCATCACTATTCAGAAGAAGAAATTTCAACATAGAGAGTCTCACCGTTGGCACTACAGATAGAGAAGATATCTCGAGGATGACCATAGTCGTCAACGGAGATACCAAGATGGTTGAACAGGTTATGAAACAGCTCAACAAGCTGATAGAGATCATAAAGGTCAGTGATGTTACAGAAAACAGCGTTGAAAGAGAGCTTGTACTTATAAAGGTTAAAGCAACATCCGAGACGAGGGGAGAGATAGTTGAACTCGCCAACATTTTCAGAGGGAGAGTTGTGGATGTGTCAAAGGATAGCCTCATAATCGAGCTAACGGGAGATGAGGATAAGATAAGGGCTTTTGTGAATCTAATGAGACAGTTCGGAATCAGAGAGCTCGCCAGAACGGGTAAAGTTGCGATGCAGAGGGGAGAAAAAATAGTGGCTTTAAACCCTTAATTCCCCTCTTTTTCTGAATTTAAATTTTATAGAGAGCTTTCTGTCTCTTTCGTAATCGATATCCACTTCTACTGGTTCGGAGAAGGGAAATCTGATATCCCAGTTCTCACCGCTTAGCGTTATCTCCCCTCTTTCAATTTTATCAGCTAAGCTCCTGAGGAATCCTACGATCTCGGTCTTACTAAAGCTTGCTTCATATTCGAACTCTTCAGACATTTCAGACATAGTATCACCGTATAATATTAGAACCAGACTAAAATTTAATTTTATCGCCAAATGTTTTGTCGAGTAGAGAATGCACAACTTATTTAAATTATTTCACCATAAGTCAGGATGCATGAAAGAGATCTCCAGAGAGATTTCAGAAACAGAAGTAGATGAACTCGTTGGACATCTCGATTTCAAGACCACTGCAGAGATTGAGATACCTGAAAGGCTGGTTGACCAAGTAATAGGTCAGGATGATGCTGTTGAGGCAATAAAAAAAGCTGCTGTTCAGAAGCGACATGTGATGCTGATTGGTTCACCCGGAACTGGTAAATCGATGCTTGCCAAAGCGATGGCAGAGTTACTTCCAAAAGAAGAGCTTGAAGACATTCTTGTATATCCCAATCTAGAAGATCCCAATCAGCCCAGGATAAGAACTGTACCTGCTGGAAAGGGTAAAGAGATAGTAGACTCCTACAAGCAGGAAGCAATGAAGAAATCTCAGGCTCGAAACTTCTTCCTTTTCACGCTGTTCATATTTATCATCGGTTATTCGGCCATAAGAGGAGAGATCATATGGGGCATAATCGCCGCTGCAATGCTCTTCCTCGTATCAAGATACATCTTTCCGAAAGAAGAAAAAAACATACCTAAGCTCCTCGTCAACAACAAGGATAAGGAGACTGCCCCCTATGAAGATGCAACCGGAGCGCATGCCGGTGCGCTCTTTGGTGATGTCAGGCACGACCCCTTCCAGAGTGGTGGACTTGAAACTCCACCGCACGAGAGGGTTGAGGCCGGAGCAATACACAGAGCACACAAGGGTGTGCTTTTCATAGATGAGACCAACACGCTTACAATAGAATCCCAGCAGAAGATTCTAACAGCAATGCAGGAAAAGAAGTTCCCAATAACCGGACAGTCTGAGAGAAGCAGTGGTGCGATGGTCAGGACAGAACCGGTTCCCTGCGACTTCATTCTCGTAGCAGCCGGGAACCTCGATGCTCTGACAGGAATGCACCCAGCATTGAGAAGTAGAATTGAGGGTTATGGTTATGAGATCTACATGAACGATACGATGAAGGATACGGTCGAGAATAGAAGAAAGCTCGTCAGGTTTGTTGCCCAAGAAGTTATAAAAGACGGTAAGATCCCACACTTTGACAGAAATGCTGTAGCCGAAATAATTAAGGAGGCTAAGAGAAGGGCAGGCAGGAGAAATCATCTAACACTGAGGCTCAGAGAGCTTGGAGGGCTTGTAAGAACTGCGGGAGATATTGCAAAGAGTGAGAACTCTGATCTGGTTAGAGTGGAACATGTTCTGAGGGCCAAGAAGATTGCCAAGACGATAGAGGAACAGCTTGCAGACAAGTACATAGAGAGAAGGAGGGACTACAGGCTCTTCATAACTGAGGGCGAGGAGGTTGGCAGAGTAAATGGACTGGCAGTTATTGGAGAGACAGCAGGAGTTGTGCTGCCTATAATGGCTGAAGTAACCCCATCCCTGAGTAAGGAAGAAGGGAGGGTTATAGCCACCGGAAGGCTGCAGGAGATAGCGAGAGAGGCTGTGATGAATGTTTCTGCGATAATTAAGAAGTACATAGGAAAGAATATATCCGAGAAGGATGTCCATATACAGTTTGTCGGTACATATGAAGGAGTTGAGGGAGACTCTGCAAGCATAAGTATAGCAACCGCAGTTATATCGGCCATAGAGAACATACCCGTTTATCAAAGCGTTGCAATGACCGGATCGCTGTCAGTAAAGGGAGAAGTACTGCCTGTTGGGGGTGTAACCCAGAAGATAGAAGCTGCAATTCAAGCAGGGATGAAGCGGGTTATAATTCCAAAGGACAACTTGGATGATGTGCTGCTCGATGCCGAAAGCTCTGGAAGGATTGAGATCATACCTGTGTCGAGGATAGATGAGGTTTTGGAGTACAGCCTCAGAGATGGGGAAGACAAAGATAGACTTCTGGATAGGCTGAGGGAGCTGATGGACTGAAAGGTTGAGCAACCAATAAATCTTTTTTAATCCAGCAGCAAATTAATTTCATGGAATTTTTTGATATTAGAGATGTAAGAACTGAATCACTCACGATCCTGCTCGAAAACGGATCTGTAGAGAAGCCAAAATTCGAGAGGTTCCATGGAAAAGGCTTCAGAGTGTTTAAAAATGGATGGGGATACTACAGTGGTTTGGTGGATGATTCTGAGGGCATAAAGCTCGCTGAGAGAAATATCATTCGAGCTGACACAGAAGGAATAGATGCTACCTCTTTCAGCGGGAAGTACGAGTTCATGCAGAAAGAGAATGTCGATGATGTATCGGTTGAGGAGAAAATCCAGCTCTTGAGGGAGATAGAGAAAGAGTTGAAGGATAGCTTCATTGTCAATACGAGGGTCGGATACATTGAGAACAAGCGGAGATTTCATTACAGAAACTCAAGCGGGGAAGAGGTAGAGTACTTTGTTCCGAGAGTTGGAGTATCGATACAGGCTGTTGCAAAGGATGGGAGCCTGCAGTTTTTGTCCAAAAGACTCTTTAGGGTTGGTGGATTTGAGGTTCTAACGGATGAAGTTTTTGAGATGGCGATTGAACTGAGAGAAAAGCTGAAGGATCTCGTAAACGCTCTGCCTCCACCATCTGGCAGGATGCCGGTTCTGATGGATCCATCTCTTGGTGGGGTATTCATACATGAGGCTTTCGGGCATGCAGTCGAGGCAGATCACCTGCTTAAGGGCGCGAGCATTCTCAAAAAAACTGGAATAAGGGTGGGACCGGAAGAGCTCTATGTCTATGACGATCCACTTATGCCAGAATTCGGCTTCTTTCCATATGATGATGAGGGGTACAAGGCTGAAAAGAAGACGATTATCGAATCTGGAGTGTTTAAAGAGTTTTTGCATTCGAGGGAGACCGCATACAGGATGAACGGAAGGGCTGGAAATGCAAGGAGTCAGGGAGTTATGGAGCCAATAGTCAGAATGAGCAACACATACATTGCTGAGGGGAGCTACAGCCTGGATGAACTGCTGGAAGAGGTGAAAAATGGTGTGTATTTGATAGGCTCGAGGGGTGGTGAAACAAATCCAGCTACAGGATACTTCCAGTTCAACGCCCAGTATGGGTATCTTATAGTGAACGGAGAGATCAGGAACATGGTGAGGGATGTTTCGCTCAGCGGCAACACGCTAGAAATACTGAAAGGCATAAAGATCGGGAAGGGTGTCAAGTTCGATTCCGGCTTCTGCGGAAAATCTGGACAGCTCGTGCCAGTATCGGATGGAGCACCACCTACCGTGGTTACAGCACTTGTTGGGGGTAGCTAAGATGGTAGTGGTGGTTAAGAGTGGGGGAGGTGTTGTTGATGGATGAAGTAGACTTCAGAATGAATATAGAGCATGCAGCAAGATACCTCGACTTCAATTCAGATTCATGGGAGATATTTCACGAAATAGAGTATCAGAAGGTCTTGAAGATCGAGAAAAACAGGCTATCCTCTCTGATCGATGATGTTGAGGAAGGGATAGCTGTCAGGGTTATAAACGATTCAAAGGTTGGTTTTGCCTACACAACCGATCCGGATTCAATCATATCCGCATGCGAGATGGCTGTCAAAATCTCCAGAGTCTCAGAGGACAGGCTGTCAGATTTTCCGGAAGGTGGTGCAGCTATGGTGGATGGAATATTCAGCGAGAAAGTTGTTGAAACCATTAAACAACCGGAATGGCTGTATGAGACGGGCAAGAGAATGACAGCCATTGCTGATGAAGAAAAGGTTAACCTCACAGAAGGAGTTATAGAGCTATCAGCCTCTAAAACAAGGATCCTGAACTCTACTGGAACCGAAGTTGAAAAAGAGGAAACTGCCGTATCTGTGTTTGTTGAATGCGTGTCTGAAAGTGGTTCTGCATACGATGTGGCCTATTCAAGAGATCTGGATCTGGATGTTGAGAATGTTGTGAGAAATAGCTCTCTTTTCTCAAAACAGACCGATGAGAAAATAGATTCCGGAGAGTATAATGTAGTTTTCTCCCCATTGGCAGTTCACCAGCTATTGAATTATGCTCTATACCCTGCATTCTTTGCGGACAATGTTCTGAAGGGAAGAAGCATGCTCAAAGACAAGCTGGGGGAGAAGATTTTCTCGGATATCAGCATAATCGATGATGGCACAGCAGACAGCCTTCTGATGTCATCCCCCTTCGATGATGAGGGAGTTGAGAGCAGGAGAAGTTACATCATCAAAGATGGTGTGCTTGAGGGATTCATAAACGACTGGAAATCGTCCATCGAGCTAAATGGGGAACCTACAGGCAATGGCATAAGAATCGAAAGAAACAGCTTCCCAGCAACTTCAGCAACCAACATGATACTCGAGATTGAAGAAGAGAGCGAATACGATTCCGCCATATATGTGCACTCCCTAACTGGAGCGCATACCTCGAATCCAGTGAGTGGTGATTTCAGTCTGCAATGCTCGAACCTGCTGTTCAACGGTAAGCCTGTGAAGCCAGTAATGATCTCAGGAAATGTCTATGATTTGCTGAAGAAGGCTGAATATGGTGGTAAAGAAAAGATTCAGGTCGAGAATACATACACCGGATGGATTGAGTTCTCCGATGTGAGGATCAGATCATAAATAGCCATCTATGACTTGGGTGCAAATACGAACAGCATTATTATCAATGCCAGGAAGGCTACGAGCATGAGGATCATTGAGTTCCTCTGTCTTTTCTTTTCTTTCTGAAGGGTTTCCTCGCACTCATCACTGCATGTAATTTCTTCAGGCTCTATCGCTTTTCCGCAAATAACACAGTGTCTGTGGGGTATTATTCCGGGCATCAGAACCACCTTCCATTTATTGCCATAAGCTCCTCAAACATAATTAATAAATCTTTCCTCATCCGCTCATCAGTTCTCGTTGTTCACAGAGTAAACCACAGCATCCCCACTCTTGAAAACCTCTCTGAAACACTTCAGCTCACTCACTCCATAGACCCTGTGTTCCTCATAACCGACAAAGATGTAGCTGACATTGTATTTTTTAGCCAACAATTTTGCCAGCGTGCAGTTGTTTGTCGTGTAGATTGTTCTGACATCCCTGATCCGTTCAACAAGCTCATCTGGATTATCTCTCCACTGAACCTCATGACATCCCCAAGCAATTACTGTTGGATTGCCGCTGAATGCAGCAACCCTCCCACTATAGCCATAGCAGTCAGAATACGCCTCTAAAACAACCCCTCGCTTATCTTTGAGAAACTGGATTGCTTCATAATCTCCTTCGCTGAAGTACTTTATGAACTGCTCCGAATCCAACGAGAAATCCGCTCTGTAGTATTTGATCGGAGTTGCTATTACTGGATAAACGAGCGATATCAGAAATACTGTCAGCACAAGATACCTTGCCATCCCTGAGCCTTTCAGGGATTTAGCAATTGCAATGGCTGAAGGAAACAGAAGCAACACCCATGCAGCCAGGTAAAACTTGAAGAAGGTGTTCATCCTCGACTCTACTGCCACGAACTCACACGCCAGTACGATCAGGGTTGCTGAGAATATCAGCATGGATAGATAATCACCTCTCAGAAACTTTCTTGCAGATAGGATCGTTAGTGGAAAGATCACTGGAAAGATCGGTATGAATGGATATGCCAGAATACCTGCAAGCACTGAAAGCATTGCTAGCCTCTTGGATTTAACAATCTCATCGTACAGATAGATGTAGCTCAAAATGAATATTATGCCAAAATACAAGAAAAATTGAGTTAGAGATGTTCGTTCACCAGTCAGAAACGGCTTTGCAGATGGCGTCTCCATCGTGCTGTACAGTGTAAGGATCGAAATGGCGGATAACGCCAGAACAATAGCTCCTTTTTTGATTTCCGCAACATCTCTGGTGCTGTAAAATCTGTACAGTGCTGTGAGGAAAGTTATAAAAAGGAATATAGGAGCATCCCATGAATTTACAGCAAAAAGGATGAAATTTAATGGGATAAGATATACCCAGTTCTTCCCTTTTTTGAAGTAATCGTAAAGGATGATTATTGCAAGCACCTTTACCGGCAGTGCAACGAAATGAGCGTGAAAGTCTGCGTGGATGAAACTGAAGTAGGGAAACTCGTTTATGGTTTTACCATAGGTACTATCGTCAATTATTCTGGTCGCATTCCAGTAAAACAGGTAACCGGGCTTGGTTCCACGGATAATATCCTTTAAGAATTCATAAAATGCATAAAAATTCCCGGAAAACACGGCGAATATGAGGGCAATCACAGAATATATCCTCGATCTGCCACCATTACAGTCACAGATCCTCCTTATCAGGTAGTAGGAGAGCATGGCAAAATATGCTGGAACCACGGCTATCGCGACATTGAACCCCTTGCTAAGGCTGAGAAGCGATGAGAGCGTTACTGCTGCTCCAAAGACATATCCGAAGTAGTAGTAGAAGTTGATAACTCCTCCAGCGAAAAACGGATCTGGCGGATGGAACATATCTGCCCTCAGTACGGAGTTCAAAAAGGCGTAATCCATGATTTTCTCAGCACCGTACGCCTGTGGAATCAAAAATCGCAGAAACAGGAAGTACAGAAAAACTGCGAGAAAGACTGCTTCATACCTGAACTCGAAATTGAAACCGTCTCTGTATGCTCTGTATATTCCCGAAATCAAAAAAATCGCAAATAAGAAGTAAAAAACATACCTGAAAGGAAAGAAAAACGAGAAAAAGAAAATAATCAGGCATAGAAGGAGAAAGGACATTAACTTCGCCACCGGATAGTCCATTTTGAGGTTCTGTGAGATCAGAATCGAAGCCGTCAGGAAAAATACTATTCCCGCTTCCATTATCTCAGCTCTCTGAGCTTTATGTTCAGGGAGCTTAGAGCTATAATTCCGAGCACCACGGTTATTATGTTCTTTATTGCATGATCTATGAGCGAGACAGCAAATGCTATGCTGGAGCTTACGGAGTGACTCAAGATTCCGGTCATAACGGCCTCATATGTTCCTATCCCTCCTGGTGTTATCGGCAGAACCTTGGTGATGTTGCCGATGGATACTGCAAGAACTGTGAGCAGGAAGAGGTCTCCGCTCGAGAATGATCTGAGTATAATATAGCAAACAATGATGTCGATCATCCACAAAAATAAGGATACCAGCAAAATTACCGGAGCCTTTTTTGTTCTCATAACCCTGTTCGCATCTCTGACTATATCACCGATTATGTTCTGGATTCTCGAGGCAAAATATAACGCAATAACTATGACCACTAGAAGTGCTGTTGCATACAGCGGAGTTTTCGCAAGTTCAATCGCACTCAGCAACAAAATGGATGTAAAGGATAATATAATAACTGATATCAGATCAAAAACCCTCTCCACAGCTAACGCACTGAAGGATGTAGAATAAGGAACATCCTGCAGTTTGAACACATACGCCCTTCCGAGATCACCTATTCTGACGGGCGTGATCACATTGAGGGTCTGACTTATCGCGATGCTTTCTGTGGAGAAAATTAGCGGGGCATCATATCCGAGAATGGACATTATGTAGCTGTACCTCCATCCGCGAACGATAAATGATCCAGCATAGATTGATGAGGCCAAGATAATCGCCTTAATATCAGCCTTGCCAATAGTGTTCGCAACCGACCCAAAACCAATGTACCCGGCGATCGCGAATAGAATGAGAAGTGCAATGGATATCGAAACCGCGAGGAACTTTCTCTCTCCCCTTCTCTCCTTAAGACTGTCAAAGAACATCCTGAGGATCTGGGAGAACATGTAAGCGATATCCCGTCCAATTCTGACCTTACTCCTCTCCCCCTGTCTCCACCTGACGGGGAACTCCTTAACCCTGTAACCCATTCTCTGGGCGAGGATCATAAGCTCTGTATCCCAGAACCAGTGGTTGTCCTTAACATGTTCAACAACCTTGAAGAAAGCTTTCCTCCTGAATGCTTTAAATCCACACTGATGATCCTTCAGTTTTGATCTTAACAGCAACCTTACAAGGAAGTTGTAGCCTTTAGAGGCGAAGTCCCGCTTGAATGGTCTCTCTGTCTCGCTATCCTTGAGCAGTCTGCTTCCTGTTACGAAGTCGTAGTTCTGGGTTAGATCTATGAGTTCTTTGAGGTGGGAGATGTCTGTGGAGAGGTCTACATCCAGATAAACAAGCACATCTCCGCTTGATTGTCTGAACGCATTCAGGAGGGCTTTTCCCCTGCCCAGCCTCTCATCCGAATGCACATGAAATACATTATCATACCTTTCGGCAAGATTCCTTGCTATAACATCAGTACCGTCTGTGGAACCATCTTCGGCTATTATTATCTCGTAATCTTCCTCGCTGAAGTATTTGCTCATTTCCTTTCTGACTTCCTCAACTGCTATCTCCAGCTTGTCAGCTTCGTTGTATGCTGGGAGGACTATGGTGATTCTTGCCATGTTCACCCCCTGCTTTGAGGTTCTGTTATTTAATTCTTCTTCCTTTCTCTCCCTTTCAGAATCTCCGGAAATTTGAGGAGAGTGTAAATTCCAGGAATATCACCAAAGATGTTTGTTGTTCTGACAAGAAGTGAGTAAAGCAATGCTGTAGATGCATCCACTCCAAGAAGATAGAACGCTGTGACAGCCCCTCCTTCCATGAGACCGAGCCCGGCAGGAGTTATGGGCAGAAACATGAGCGAGCTTATTAACGGCTGGATGAGGAGGTAAACATAAAAATTGAGATCTAATGCAAGAGATTTTCCGACAAAGTACCACTGAAGAGATGTTATAACCCATCCGAGTAATCCAGTAACCAGAATAAACCAGAACATGTCTTTAGTTTTAGCAGAATGTTCGGAATATCTAAGCAAAAAATTCGCCATGAATCTCAACCTCTTTGGCAATCTGATTCTGCTCGGACCCCTGTTGTACCAAGAAGCTAAAAGCAAAATGACAGATATTACAAAAATGAACAAGAGTGAGATCGCGGAGACGGCAACCAGCTCCTTGAATTTCTCAGTATGATGGAATATTAGGAGCAGAGCAAGAATACTTCCAAAAATTTTTATCAGAAACTCTACTGCCTGAGGTACTAAAATTCCAGCCATTCCCACATTCAGATTGCATCCACCGAGTTTTTTGATGAAAAAGGGTGTCGAGAGGTAACCACTCCTTCCCGGGGTGAATTCCGATAGAAGCATACCTCCAAAGTGAGACTGAAGTGCCTTTGAATAGTCTATAGAGCAGCCCATTCCATTCACAAGAACTTTTAGCCTGAAAGACAGCAGAAGGTTGAGGGTCATGTAGCACAGGGATGCAAATACTATTCCTGCTACATCAACCTTTTTTATACTCGTAAGGCTGAAGTTGACTCTGGAGTAGATCACGTATAGGATTATAAGCCCAATCAGGAGCTGAACTAGTCTTTTTGTTAGGTTTCTGATCATATTCATCTTCCGTTCATTTCAGGAACATTCTGACTATGCTGGATATCATGTAAAACATGTCCCTGAACCTGACCTTACTCCTCTCCCCCTGTCTCCACCTGACGGGGAACTCCTTAACCCTGTAACCCATTCTCTGGGCGAGGATCATAAGCTCTGTATCCCAGAACCAGTGGTTGTCCTTAACATGTTCAACAACCTTGAAGAAAGCTTTCCTCCTGAATGCTTTAAATCCACACTGATGATCCTTCAGTTTTGATCTTAACAGCAACCTTACAAGGAAGTTGTAGCCTTTAGAGGCGAAGTCCCGCTTGAATGGTCTCTCTGTCTCGCTATCCTTGAGCAGTCTGCTTCCTGTTACGAAGTCGTAGTTCTGGGTTAGATCTATGAGTTCTTTGAGGTGGGAGATGTCTGTGGAGAGGTCTACATCCATGAATACCAGAACATCCCCTTTAGACTGTCTGAAGGCGTTTAAAATCGCCCTGCCCTTTCCAAGCCTCTCATCCGAATGCACATGAAATACATTATCATACCTTTCGGCAAGATTCCTTGCTATAACATCAGTACCGTCTGTGGAACCATCTTCGGCTATTATTATCTCGTAATCTTCCTCGCTGAAGTATTTACTCATTTCCTTTCTGACTTCCTCAACTGCTATCTCCAGCTTGTCAGCTTCGTTGTATGCTGGGAGGACTATGGTGATTCTTGCCATGCTTCCATTCTTCAACTGTCAACCTCCTCGGCCAACACTCAAGTCAACCTCTTCAACAACCAGAGATGTTTCCTTGTGATAGGCCATTGCACTCTCTCTCACTCCATTCACCTTCGAAATACTGCAGACTCTTCTCGCTTTGCTTCTGAAAGTTAGATGGCCTTCAGCATGATTTTTGTAGATCAGTTCTGCAAGATTGAATCCATAAACCTGCTCGAATGCTATTGAGGGTGTTGTCAGTCTCGCGTTTATCTCTATGATGTATGGGGAGTCAGATAAAACGACATCCACACCAACATATCCGTGAAGACCCTTAATGCAGCCTACAGCCTCTGTAGCTTCCTCAACAACCATTTTTTCCTCCTTTTTTCCAATATTTGCAGGAACCAACGCACCGCTGTATTTGAAGTGATCGAGAAGCTGAGAGTTTACGCTCAGTGGGGTTATCTCATCACCTACAATAAAGCTCACGCTCAGGTTCTTGCCCTCGACAAATTCCTGTGCGACGAATCCGTCCGGGACTGTTCCGGAACCAAAGTCTATGCCCGCTCCTCCGCACGACCTTTCAGGTTTGATTACATAGCTCACATCTAGCGGTTCTTTTGAGGTTAACGGCATGTTAACCCTGTCTTTCAGCCTGAGGTATGTTAGCCATTTACTGGAGGTGATGGCTATAGCTTTAGAACTTGATCCAAGGTTCTCACACCTCTTTTCTGCAATTTTTGTGAGAGTTTCGAGAATACCTTCATCTTCAGGAGCTATGATCAACGCGTAATCAGCGTTTTCGCAGCATTCTCTGAAGTCTTCTTCAAAATTCCTGACTGGCGGGATGTTATACATGGTGGAAAGGCTGTATTCTGGATTTACAAAAGAGAGCACATTCGAGAATTTTGTAAATCCTGTATAAAGGGATTTGAACATCGATAAACCTTCCACAACTATATCCTCTTCAGCTTCACCTCCGCACGAAATATATTCGAAGAGAAAGACATCCATGGAACAAACGAATGGCTCAGATAACTTAAAAATTACTGTGTGTTTGATGTCTGATCGATAAGAGTGGCTGATGAAGTACCATAAAGTTCATAAACTCAATCGAGATATGATTCTCAGATTTAGTTAGGTAACCAAAAGTTAGGGAACCAAAAGGGCCCGTGGCCTAGCATGGATAGGGCGACGGCCTTCTAAGCCGTAGATCGCGGGTTCAAATCCCGCCGGGTCCGTCTAATTTACATTTCAATACACTTTCTTTTTTGGTTTTGAATTTTTGCAAAGTAAGGTGAAACTTTGGTTAAGTTCTGTGGGGGTGTTTCTGTTTTGGCTATACCAAATACTACTAGGATTTTATCGACTACAACGGTTTCGGTGAGGATATAAACGATAACAGCGATCTTGCAAGTGTGTACTGCCCAAACTGTCAGAACGAGGAGCTAATCGATGTCGATCTGTATGAAGAGCTTGTTAAGGGGCTAGAGGATTTTGAGAGGCTGGCAGACGAAATCGGTGTCACTTTAAAGCAGGGCGTGGACGAGGCCTACAGGAGACTCGAAGAGGAGCTTCAGCCCTGAAAATAATCATTTCTTTTGGTTTTGTGTTTGAAGTTTGAAACAGAAGTACAAAAAGATATATGTATTACTTTTTAGATATTTCATTACTGGAGGTGTTTTGTAATGGTGTTAGTTACCAGGAAGTACCAGATCACGATACCTAAGAGAGTCAGAGAGGAACTTAACATTAAAGCAGGAGATGAAGTTGTCTTCATCAAAACAGAAGACGGATACAAGATCGTGAGGGCAGATGATGTTATCAAAGAAGGTGTGGAAATATTCAAGGACATAGACGAGACGATAGAGGAAATGAAAGCAGGGTTGCAGGAGGGCTTTGATTGAAAATCGTTCTGGACACCAATGTTTTCCAGAACAGGAGGTTCTGCGAGTGGCTGAAGAAGGGTAACCACGACGCGAGAATCTCGACCATAACATACACCGAACTCCTCTACCACTACCTGAAGAAAAAGGGAAAAGATGGCAGAGAATTCGTTGACGCCTTTCTCGACGCATTGAAAGTTCAGGTGATGCCGTTCGATAGAGAGTGCGCCAGAATTGCAAGCAATGCGGCGATAGGAAGATGGGACTTCAGAAAGAAGGTGAGAGACTACATGATCGGAAGTCTGGCTGTTAAGCTCAGATGCCCGATGATAACATACAATGTAAAAGATTTTGAGTGGATCAGCGAGAACGAGATTTACACGCCCGACGAGTTTTTGGATGCCCACGCGTGAAAACGGGTAAAAAGGGTGAAAACGGGTGAAAGAATGATAAGGGATGGTAGCAGATACTGGAAGGCCATTGAACTCGTCAGAAGGGTAGCCGAATGCTACCTGTCAGGAATGGTTCTTTTAAGTCAGAAAACAGCCGAATGCCTCGCTAAAAACTCTCACCCTCTCTCTTGAGAGATCTTAGCAATTCATACGCGTTGTTAGACTATATCGAAAACAAAGAGTTCTTTAAAGAAGAGAGTCATCCATACTTGAAAGATTGAGAACTCCTGAGAAAACTAAGGTTAGAAGGAGGGAAGAAAAAGGAAATATTTGACTTTATTTGAATCCTTAGGCTGATTGAGAGAGAAAAAGCAGCATGAGTGGGTGAAGGTGGAGAAAACTACGCTCGCAAGGGATTCTCGGCAACTCAAAAACTCTTCGCTCACTTCGTTCGTTCGCCCCTACAGGGTCGTGCAACAGGTGGATATATGACTCGCTAACGCTCGCCCAAATTTGCTCCGCTATCGCTCTGCAAACTTCATACCCCAAAACGTTCTCTGAAATTACCCGACCCAAAAAGCTATTTAGATTAGAGGAGTTAAAACATTATGATGAAACACTCATTTAAAACAGGTTTTAGCTTTGGTTTAACCTCTGCAGTAATCACAACTCTTGGATTAATGGTTGGTTTACATTCTGGAACTCACTCAAAGATCGTGGTTATCGGAGGTATATTGACAATAGCAATAGCAGATGCATTTTCAGATGCATTGGGGATACATGTTTCCGAAGAGGCTGAGAATAAGCACACTACAAAGGAAATATGGGAATCAACTATTTCCACTTTTTTGTCCAAATTTGTTTTTGCATTGACATTTGTTGTTCCTCTTCTATTGTTTCAATTATCAACGGCGATTATAGTAAGTGTTATCTGGGGTCTATCTTTGCTGGGGATTTTCAGCTTCCAAATCGCTAAAGAGCAAAAAACAAAACCCTGGAAAGTGGTAACAGAACACCTAGTTATTGCATTAATAGTTATAGTCATAACACATTATGTCGGTGATTGGATTGGTTCAACATTTAGCTAAACATTCGATTAAACATTTTGGTTGGGCATTCTCAAAACTCTTGGTACATCATCTCTCTTCGCTCTCCTTTCGAAGTTGTTATCGATCTTCGATTGAATACATTGAGATCGTGGGCAGCCAAGAATCGCTCTATCATTAAGTTCCTGGAGTGAGTTGCAATCTCAGTTCCTCTAATTGCAAATCAAGGTTACATGTAACCATATCAGCAACAACCAACGATCATCTAGCCAAAAACAAAATTAAAAAACAACTAAACTCCCACCTCAGACAACTTTATAAGCTCCATGGTCTTTCTGAGTCTCTCGGCGTCTCTTCTCGAAGCTATATCCATCAGCTTTTTCTTCCATACAGCAAAATCAACCTCTCCACCGCTGCAAGCTTCAACAAAATCCCTGTAGAACCTGACTATCTCTTTTATAAGTCCAACTGAATACTCTCTACCCTGGATTTTGAGGCAGTCAACAACCTCCAGAAGTGACGGAATCTCCTCAAGTAGGAGGAACATACTGTTGGGGAGATTGAAGTCCCTCGCATAAACATCATCACCAAGCAGAGACCACCTCATCAGGCAAGGCCGGAAGCAAACTCCACCTCTGTTTGGACTCCCAATATAGTAACTCTTTCCATTCAGCTCCTCATACTTCAAAGCCTTGTAGCTACTCATCCAGCACTTACCGAGGTATGTGAAATCCGTATTGGCATGCACCAGCACCTCTATTCCAACTCCCGCCTTATCTTTGATCTCCCTCATCTCATCTATCGTGAGTTTGCAGTCGGCAACAACCATACCCGCTCCAGCTTTCCTGTAGAACAGAGCCTCCTCATAGTTCAGTATGTTGCATCCAATGCTTGCGACTATATCAATGTCCGGATAGGTATCACTAACAACCCTCATCAAACCAGCATCGTTCAGTATAATTGCATCCACTCCAGCAGAATACAGAAAATCTAGCCTCTCTCTGAACATGTCAATTTCCGATGGCTTAGGCATAGCATTTATCGCTGCTCTGAGCTTACCACCGAAATCATGGGCAATTTTTACAACCTCAACTATTTCTGAATCTGACATTTCATACCTCAATGCCCTTCTGCTCCATCCCTTAACTCCAACATAAACGCTATCAGCGCCAGCCTCAAAAACAGCCTTAACCATCTCAGCATTCCCGCCGGGAGCTAAAAGTTCAACCATTTACACCACCTCGGATCCAACATATATCTGTCCAGCTTTGTTGAAGTAGAATCCGTTGCATATACCATACTTCGCAATCTCCATGAGTTTTTCAAAATCATTTCTGTCAAAACCTCTCTCCAGCAAATTCCTGTAAATATTTCCTACCTTTTCCCTGTAACCAATTCTTTCAGATATCGTTTCCACCCTCAGAGCATCGACACCAACCTTTCTCAGCTCATCAATGTGCTCATACATGCAAACGTCCTTTCCGCTGAGTGTGGCATGCCCGAAAGGTTTGAGCACCAGATCTCCGCTCCTGAAAACCATCTCCCTCTTGCAGATATGCGGACACTCAACTCCCACATTTTTCTCGAACTCGAGCAGGAAGCATTCATGTGAAATCCCTAGTGGAATCTTGCCATGAACAACAACTTCCACTTCCACACCTGCAGCCTTAATTCCTGCAATGTCTTCAAGCGGTAGCTCATATGCTGGCATAACCCTCTCCACACCTATGCTTTTGAGTAACTCTACAGTTGCCGATGTGTAGATGTTCGTTAACCCTCCGGCATGAACCCTCAGATCGTACTCTCTCTTCACATAGCTTATAACTCCAAAATTCGTCGATTCTATCGCATCCACCTCTAGATCGGCAACCAGATCTATCAGTCTGAAAACCTCAGGCAGATCCGAATTTCTTGGGGCAGAGAATGTGGAGATATACACCCTCTTTCCCATCTCCCTCAGCATCTCCACCGCGATCCTGAGGTCTTCGAAGTTGGATGTCAGGTTTCCATCGTACTTCATACAGTATGGATTTCCAAGATATATCGCATCGTACGGCTCTATACTGCATTTACTCATCTGCTCAAGCGTCGGGATGTTGGTTACCAGCTCCATCATCAAACCTCCTGAACTGTCTTCCTTCCAGTTTCACATAATCTGGCCTGAAATCTGATCTTTCATCAAATTCAAACATAACTGCTTTAGGATTAAAAGACACCTCACAAACCTCCTTATCCTCAAAAACAACTTTCCACCTTCTGCAACACTTCTTTGTGCATAAGCCGGATTTTTTCGTGCTGATACCATTAAAGTATGACGAGATCATACACTTACCCTTATAAAACATCTCAATCAATGCGAATCCAAAAGCTTCGATCTCAACATCCTTCTTGATTGAAATATCAGAATTCAGCTCTGGGGGGATCACGACGACATCGGCCCCGATACTTTTTAAAAATTCAATGTCGAGTTCGTTTAATGGGTTTAATCCGACACTTGAAACGATCTTCTTTTTATTTTTCATAACAGAAACTTTCCATATCAGTCCAGCATCGTTCAGGATAACACCCTTACATTTTAATCGTTCAATAACCTCGACAACCTCGGCAACAGGATCTAAACCTCTTATCCTGTTCAATGCGACGAAAACATTTTTATCCTTACTCAGTTCATTGATTTCATCGATAGATAGAGCATTTTTATCTGAGTACCTGCTGAATCCTCTTAATCCCACATATACTGTTTCTGCTCTGATATCGGGGGACATTACCTGCATTTTTAAAATAAACGGTGGCAAAATACTTAAATCTTGCTAAATTTGGTAATTATAAATCGGTAAGATAATAATTTTACAGATATCTAAAACCTTTTAAATTTAGTTAACTCTACTTGTATCGTATGGAACTGGATCTGATTTATTTCGTTAAAGAGCTAATAACTATAAACAAAGAAAGTTTTGGTATGCTATCAATAAGTGAAATAGCAAACTCAGAAACTTTTGTTGAATTCTACAATAAAACGATTGTTTTAGGTGGTACTGGTGGACAAAAATAGGTTAATTTCCGCGTTATATGAAATCTCCATGAACATAAAACCTGAAAATCCAGGAAAACTCGTAGAAACCTTTCTCATAACTACATCCAGGAATTTTGGATTCAGTTACGCCTATGCAGAAGTGCCAAAGCTCAATCTAAAAATAGAGATTCCAAAGAAAGCCGTTTATGCCCATAAAATCTCATTTGAAAAGAAGGCTTGCAGGATCATTTTTGGAGGGAAAAAGGAGATACCAGCCGAATACTTTTCCGCTATTGAGCTACTAGTTGAAAAGCTTGACTCTGTACTTGAATGTCTCTTACTTGCCGACGAAAGATACAGAAAGATTGTTGAGAACATAAAAGATATAATCATTCTCGTTAATAACGATGGGGTCGTTGTTGAAGCAAATAACGCTGCTGAAAAAGTTCTTGGAAAGATAATTGGAAAAAAACTTGATAAGAAATGGTATGATGGTTTTATAACGCATGAAGGCAGATTTTACAGTTCATCGATTTACAATTTGAAAGATGTTGGAAAGGTGGTAATTGTAAGCGACATCACTGAAAAAGTAAAACTTGAAAAGGAAAAAGAGTTTGTTGAAAAGATAATTGAGACCGCTAACTCACTGATAGTTGGTTTGGACGAAAAGGGCAGAATAGTTATGTTCAACAGAAAATGCGAGGAAATAACAGGATATGCTCGAGAAGAGGTTCTCGGAAAAAACTGGTTCGATATTTTCGTGCCTAGGGTGGAATACACCTTAAAAATATTTAAGAAAACCCTTGAAATAGGTTGGAACAGCTACATACATCCTATCAGAGCAAAGACCGGAGAAAAGATCATATCTTGGAGTAATACTGTTGTGGAACGAGAAGGTGAGAGAATAATAGTCGCTATCGGGAACGATATAACTGACGAGGTGAGTGCAAGAAGAAGGGCTGAGGAATTATCTGAGCTTTTTAGAGTGATAAACAAAATAATGCGTCACGATATACTTAACGATCTTTCAATTGTTGTCGGAGCTCTTGAGCTTTACATGGAAAATAAAGATGTATTCCTCATTGAAAAAGCGATTAAAGCCGCATATAAATCAATTAATCTCATAAAAGAGATAAGACAACTTGAATCCTTAGCTTTATCAGGTAAAACATTAAAGCCAACCCCGATTAAACCTGTTCTTGAGGAACTAGCAAAATATTACTCGATTCCCATTAACATAGATGGTAATTGCATAGTTCTGGCTGATGAGGCTATTTCGTCGCTTTTTGATAACATCATAAGGAATGCTGTGATCCATGGAAAAACAAACAGAATTGATATAAAAGTGAAGAGAAAGAACGGGGTCTGTGAGGTCAGGATTGCTGATTATGGTAGAGGTATCCCCAATGAAATTAAGAAGAAGATATTTGATGAAGGGTTCAGCCATGGTGAAACAAAGGGCACAGGCTTAGGACTTTATGTGGCCAAGAAGGTAATGGAGAGGTATGGTGGCAGTATTAGCATTGAGGATAACAACCCAAAAGGCGCTGTTTTTGTTTTGAGATTTAAGGCTGTATGGGGAAAAATGCTGGTCTAAAGAGAATTGCCGCCATCGGTTTTCTGATTTAGAAAAGGGTTATATGAATATCCTCCAGCTAAAAAGGAAGTAAAGTCATTCAAATCCTCTTATAAAAGCTTTTACATTCTTACCTAGAACTTTTGTGGAGTACCCTCCCTCTAAAACTGCATATCTCCTTCCATCGCACCTCTCAGAGAACTCTCTGATTATCTTGCCGATCTCCCTATAATCCTCTGTCATGAGATAGCTCCCCCAGTCGTCTACATGCTTGTCGAATCCTGCGGAAACTGCTATGATATCGTACTCACTTTTTTCAAGGAACTCTACGATACCATCAATGTCATCTTTGGGCATGTGGTAGTATTTAACTCTCCCATCATCCTCGAATGTGTTGGCTGTGCCATCACCATAATGGAGATCGAAGTCAACTATAACAGCCTTCTCTATTTTTGAGTTCACTATCAATCTCCTGACTGATATGGCTATGTTGTTGAAGTAGCAGAATCCCCATGAGCTGTTTGGACTGGCGTGGTGTCCAGGCGGGCGGGCAAGAGAGAATGCTGGCTCTTCAAAGGCTATTTCTGAAGCTCTGATTGCTGATCCGGCTGAAAGGCACGAGATTTCATATACACTCTGCATTGTCTTTACGAACTCTAAATGTGAGGGAGTGTGAACGAGAAGTATGTCAGACTCGCTGGCTGGAGAAGGTTCTACGAACTCATAATCTCTCAATTCTTCAACTATGCATTCAAGCCTTCCGGGAGATGCTGCAGGATCATGAGTATATACATCATAAAATCTCTCGTCAAACACTATTTTCATTCTATCCCTCCAATTTGCACTTTTTACAATCACTTTTTTTACAATTATAACCCGCTGAAGAGGTCGTTCCTGAAATCCCTCAAAAATGGGAATTTTCTCCTGGTTTTCTCCACCTCACCGATATCTATCTCCGCCATTATGATCTCCTGCCTGTCTCCTCCCTCAACCAGCACATTGCCCCACGGATCTACTATCATCGAGCTTCCGGGATACGCATCCTCGCCTTCCGCACAGTTCGCACCGAAAACAAAGCACTGGTTCTCTATTGCTCTGGCTTTCAGCAGAATTTTCCAGTGGTTGATCCTCTCTTTTGGAAATTCCGCAGGGATCGCGAGTATTTCAGCACCCTTTCTCACAAGATACCTCGCTATCTCCGGAAATCTGACCTCATAGCATATCATAAGCCCGATCTTACCAACAGGAGTATCGACAACCTTCAGCTCATTTCCCGTGGAGAAGTACTTTCTCTCCTCAGTTAAAGGAAAGAGATGAGTCTTTCTGTACTTCCCCAGAATCTCTCCGCGATGTATAACTACTGCGGAGTTGTAAAGCTTACCGTTTTCCTTCTCTGCGACACTGCCCACTATCGTGATATCTCTCCTCTCAGAAAGCTTCAGTATCAGATCGATTTCATCCTCTATATTGTCCTCCACTAGTTCGTAGTTTTTCGGATAGAAGCCTGTGTTGAACAACTCCGGCAGAACCACAAGTTTTGCATTAACCTGAATGGCTCTCTTTATGAGGCTCAGAGCCTTCATCAGATTTACATCCCTGTCCGGGGAGATCCTGAGCTGTCCGATGGCTGAAATCATGTTCATCTCTCTCATGAATTCAAAGCTTTATAAATTTTAAATTCAATCGACATAATATATTATCTCTCCCTCTTTAGTCAGTGAAATCCTGTCTCCATTGATCTTTATGCAGAATCCATGCTCAAGAATCTTCAAATGGTAATCAAGATTTTTTTCGCTCAATCCAAGAGATTTAGCAATCTCCTGCTTATTCTTTCCCTCCGCGATGAGCTTTAGAATCTTCCTCCTTAATGGGCTTGAGACTGCTATGTGGTACCTCCTATGATACTCCTTGCTCTTTTCAAGAGATGTGCTGTACTCCTTCCAGCTACCCTCATCAGTCATACAACGGATCACTCGAAATTTACAGTATCGTATTTCTCATCAAGCTCTCTCAGGTTCATTAGATATATCAGATAGCTGAGCTTGTTCAGCCACTCAACAAGAAGGAGTGAGACTTTTCCTGCTTTCTCAAGCCCAACGATTTCCCTCTCTGCTCTTCTTACCACGGTTCTCGCCACACTCAGAAAAGCCGAGCTCTCGTTTTTCTCAAGCAAAATAAAATTTCTTGGTTTTTTGACGATACTTTCGAACTCTTGTATGATATTCAACAGCTCATCGTACTCCTTCTCACTCATTCTGTAGTCTGAGATTAGCTCCAGTCCAGCCTTGAATATCATCATCTGGATTTTCTCGAGGTACTTTTTAACAAGTTCATCCCTGGCAAAAACCTTTGCGAGTCCTATGAACGCATTGGCCTCATCGAGGGTGCCTAAGCCTTTAATCAACTCGGAGTCCTTATCAACGAGACTTCTATCCAGTAAGTGGGTCTTCCTGACATCCTTCGCCATCCTCTCACCGTTATTACTTTAGAATCTCTTCCAGGAGGTTCTCTATTGCTGTATGTGGATCAAGATCATTTTTGGAGACTTTTTCAACCAGCTCGTCGAATTTTACCTTGCTATCCTTCTCGAGATAATTCCTTATCTCATTCACGAGTATCTCAACCATCTCCCTGCTGAGCCTCTTCTTCCTCGTCTCAATGAGTCTTCCAGATTTCTTGAGGTAATCAAAGTGGTCTTCAATTGCATCAGCCAGCTGATCTATTCCTTCTCCTTTCTCTGCTACTGTTTTTATGACTGGAGGAATCCATTCAGATCTCCTTATCTTTTCATATATCTGACCGCTCTGAACCAAAGCTTCATCCGCATGGGTTGTCTTCGACAGAATCTCCACAGCCTCCTGATCCATCATCAGCATCGCCTTGATCCACCTTTCGGTCTTCTCCGCCCCTCCGAGATCGGCTTTGTTGACAACATAGATATCACCAATCTCGAGAATTCCAGCCTTGTTTATCTGAATGTCATCACCCATCTCCGGCATCAGTGCAACTATGGATGTATCTGCTACCTCGATTATGTCAACCTCGCTCTGCCCAGCTCCAACGGTCTCGACGAAGATCACATCAAAGCCAAAAGCATCCATCAGCCTTATAACATCACCAGTTTTAGCAGACAGTCCACCAGCTCTTCCCCTTGAGCTCATGCTCCTGAAGAACACCCCTGGATCGACCCAAAGCTGTCTGTTCGTATCTAGTCCATCCATTCTCAGCCTGTCACCAAGCAGAGCTCCACCCGTAAAGGGCGATCCAGGATCGACAGCGACTATGCCTACTGTTTTCCCTCTTGTCCTGAATTCCTGAGTCAGTTTGCTAACAATCGTGCTCTTTCCAACTCCCGGAAAGCCTGTAATACCAATGACATGTGCACTTCCGGTTTTTGGATAGATCCTTTTCAGGATCTCCTTACCCTCAGGATAATCGTTTTCCACATAGGTTATTGCTCTTGCCAGAGCCCTCTTGTTTTTGCTAAATATGCCCTCTACAATCGCATCTACATCCATTTGATTACCCTCGCTAACCCTTTATTCCTTTTTTCTCCTTAACTTTCTCGTTTATGAAGTTTATTATTTCGCTCATCGGTGTTCCAGGGATGAAAACCCCATCAACACCGAGAGCCTTTAGATCATCAAACTCATCTTCGGGGATTATACCACCAACGAGTACGACCATCTCTGATGGATCCCCGCCATACTCCTTTATGTAGTTCAAAACCTTTGGAACGAGTGTCATGTGCGCTCCGCTGTGGAGGCTTATGCCTATGACATCCACATCCTCCTGCACTGCAGCCATCGCGACCTCTTCTGGCGTTCTGTGCAAACCGCTGTAGATAACCTCAAATCCGGCATCTCTCAGAAATCTCGCAACAACCTTGGCTCCCCTGTCATGCCCATCGAGACCTACCTTTGCCACAAGAACCCTTATCTTCTTCTCCATAACACCCACCTCAGATTATTATCGGTTTCTTGTATGTGCCGTAAACCTGTTTAAGCACACTCATTATCTCCCCAACACTTGCATATGCTTTTACAGCTTCAAGAATTGCCGGCATAACATTCTCATTGTTCTCTGCAGCATTTCTGAGCCACTCAAGTGCTTCCTTCACAGCAACATTATCTCTCTCGCTCTTGATCTTCTTCAGCCTCTCGATCTGCCTTCTCTGGACTTCAGGATCAACCTTCAGTATCGGTATTTTCAGCTTCTCGTCTATTGCGTACTTGTTAACTCCAACAATAACCCTCTTGCCCTCCTCAACCTCTCTCTGGAACTTGGCTGCAGCATTCGTGATCTCCTTGACAAAGAATCCATTCTCAATTCCTGCAAGGACACCTCTCAGCATGCTGCCTTCACCCATTTTTCTGATTCTTTCGATGTAATCCCATGCGAGCTTCTCCATCTTATCCGTGAGCCACTCCACATAGTAGCTTCCAGCTAACGGATCTATTGTGTTCGGTATTCCGCTCTCATAGGCTATGATCTGCTGAGTCCTTAAGGCCACCCTGACCGCCTCCTCACTTGGCAGTGCCCAGGCTTCATCAAAGCTGTTCGTATGCAGGCTCTGAGTTCCTCCAAGCACTGCAGCCATCGCCTGTATCGTTGTCCTGACTATGTTGTTTAACGGTTGCTGGGCAGTTAGAGAGCATCCAGCAGTCTGTGTATGGAATTTGAGCCACCATGAACGAGGATTTTTCGCCCCGTATTCGTCTCTCATTATCTTTGCCCACATCCTTCTCGCAGCCCTGAACTTTGCAATCTCCTCGAAGAAGTCGTTGTGGGAGTTGAAGAAGAAGCTGAGTTGTGGAGCAAGCTTGTCTATATCGATTCCTCTCTCTATCGCAGCCTCAACATAGGCCATTCCATCGGCAATTGTGAAGGCCAGTTCCTGCACGGCAGTGGAACCGGCTTCTCTTATATGGTAGCCGGAGATGCTGATGAGGTTGAATTTCGGAACATTCTCCACACCCCACTCGAATATGTCAGTAATTATTTTCACCGATGGTTCTGGTGGTAAAACCAGAGTGTTCTGTGCATGGAACTCCTTGAGCATGTCGTTCTGGATTGTACCTCTAAGCTGATCTCTTGGAACTCCCTGAGCGTCACCAATGGCCGTGTACATTGCTAGTATTATTCCCGCTGGAGGGTTGATTGTAAAGGAGGTCGAGACTCTGTCCAGTGGTATTCCCTCAAAAAGGATTTCAAAGTCCTTAAGTGTGTCAATGGCAACTCCAACCTTACCAACTTCCCCATCAGAAAGCGGATCATCGCTGTCCAATCCCATCAACGTTGGAAAGTCGAATGCCGTGCTCAGACCGGTTTGTCCCTCTTTCAGCAGCATCTTCCACCTCTGGTTTGTGTCCTCGGCACTGCCAAACCCGGAGAACTGCCTCATCGTCCACAATCTCCCTCTGTACATTGTAGGATAGACTCCTCTTGTATAGGGAAATTCTCCCGGATACCCAATATCACGCTCAAAATCGAGGTGTTCAATATCTGATGGATCGTAAACTCGGTTTATTTCAATCCAAGACAGGTTTTCAAATTTTTCTTGCCTTTCACCTGATTTTTCAAGGAAGGGTTTAAGGCATTTCTCATTCCATTCATCCCTTCTTTTCTTAATTCTACCACTAACCTCATCACTTTCCATCCATATCACCCTTAATAACCCAATTGTTTATCATACACTTACTTGACTTGGATTTAAGGTTTTTGATTTTTAATTGTTAATGGTTTAGCTTTTTATTCCGGCTTTTTACACCATTGGCAATAAAGAATTTTGAAAAAGAATTTTGAAAAATAGAATTGTCCACGAAATTCCTCTTGACTGTTTGTAGATAACCGAAACGATTTTTAACTTGAACTCATATTCACCCCCAATGCGCTGGCTATTGCTCATACTGATCGTCTTTTTAGCGGGATGTGTAACAGAAAAAACCGAAGATCAGGTGGTTAAGGGCGACATATACTTCTTTTTCTCCCCGAACTGTCCACACTGCAAGAATGTTGAGCCGTATGTAATTAACGCAAGCAAAAAGGTAGAGATCAATTTCTGTCAGGTGGAAAACCTCACCGATACATGCAAGGAGATTGCAGAGAAAATAAAGCTCCGTGGAGTTCCAACAGCAGTAGTGGTTGAAAAGGATAAAGTGTATGTGTACTCAGGTGAAACGAAGGTTAAAAACCTGATGCTGGAGATCATGAAATGAACAAGCTAAAGCTGATGCTGATTTCTCTTGGTCTACTCGACTCGGGGTATTTGCTCATCTCAACATACACTCCAGACTTCTGCCCAACCAGTGGCTGTTCAACGAATCTAACAATGTATGGTCTAAACATTCCAGCGCTTTTTGGTTTGATGTGGTTTTTGCTTTACGGATTCCTTAAAGGAAAAATGCTCAGCATATGGAAAATTCTGGGAGTGGCTGGAATAGGCTCGCTTGGCTCTTATGCAATCCTGAATTCTTACTTCTGCCCGTACTGCTTCTTTGCATATTTCCTTGGCTTGAGTTTGATAGTTTCGGACTACCTTGGAGGAAACTAACTTTTTGCATACTTAAGCTTCTATAGTGTGAACAAAAAGCATTTAGTATATAATTTCAACAAAAGTTACCTATGAATTGTAAACACAAATTAAATAATAAACATGTATCTATACTCATTTTGCTTCACAATATCATGACAGAATCGATGAATGAGGCAGGATTTAACTTTGAACACTGCGGGAACATAGCCCTGCTCGGCGAAAGTGTACCCGTTATGGAATCTCCAATGAGCATGGCGATTCTGAAGGCTATTAGGTATGTTTCGAGCATCAGGAACTGGTTCAGAGATGGCATACTTCTCATTAAGAGAGTCATCGGCGATAAGAGGGTGCTTTCATCCAGCAGGTCGAAACATATAATGGTGGAAACTTCATCCTGAGGTGATAATTTTATGAAGACAATCGCAGTAGTTGGTTCGGGAGGAGCCGGACAGAACATTGTTAACATATTCAAAAGAGAGTCTGAATACGAAAATGTAGATATTTATGTCGTCAATGGTGAAAAATGGGTTGATTGTGTTGAATTTTACAAATTTAAGCAACTTGATAAACTTATCAAAGTACTGTCTGAGTACGACCATGTTATACTAACTGCAGGACTTGGTGGAAGGGGCGGAGATGCACTAGTAAAGCTGGCAAATGAGTTGGATAACATTGCAGGTATTGTTGTGTGCAAACCTTTCAGGATTGAGAGATCGAGGGTTGAAAGAGCTGAAGAACAGATAAAGTTGCTAAAGAGTAATGTGGTATTGAAAAATTTAGACGAATTGATTGAGAAGATGCCCGATATAGCAATACACGATGGATTAATGACTTTAGATATGGAATTGGTTGAGGAGATTACTAAGATCATTCAAAGATTGTTTTACTCCGAGCAAAAATAATCCCATATAGTTTTGGATGTTTTTCCAATTTGGCATGTTTTTCTTTTAAATATGCATATTTAAGCCCTTCTACTTTTATTAAAAGCAAAAAAATTTTAACTTCTTAAATTCAATTTTTAAGCATGGAAGTCTCTGAGCTAGATATTAATATATATCTCGGATTATCAGATTACAAGAATATTCCAAAGTTGCTTTTCCCATTCAACGAACATTATTTAATGTTCGCAGTTGCCGAAGATTTGGAAAAACAGGGTGTCAAACATATTTTAGAGCCTGCAATTCCCATAAGCAGAGAATATCCTATTAAAATTCATGGAATTAACTTTCCTGAATTAGGATTCGAAACAAAGACGAGTATGTTTTACCCAGACATATTTATTCCAGAATACGGCTTCTTCATCGAGGTCGAGAACTTTTACAACCCAGACCCTTTGGAACACTTTTATGAATATTTGTGGCTGTTCGAGGAAAATAGTTATCCTTTTTATGGTTGCGCTCTAACTTGGAAATGCAAAAAGCTCGTGGAATCTCCAGACCTTTACTTTGTAGATCCAATCACAGGCAAAACAAGCATATCGGTAATCAAAGGTGAACCGGTAAAAATACAAATGGACGAGAATTCATATCCCACAGGTAAGCCCCATACTTGGGTCCAATATGAGTTGTTTAGATAGCTAAAGGACTCTGGAAGTTTATGTTCCGCTGAAATTGATGTGAGCGAGAGTGGCCACGTTTTTGTGCCAGATGAAATCAAGATTTCATCCAATGAAGGTATTGTAAGCTGGAAACCGGAAAGATTTACAAAGTTCTCTGGCTGGAAACACGAATCTCCTGCTTCTCCAGTACCCAAGGAAGTCCCAGTACGTGTTGACCTATGCTCTTACGACGGAAATGAAGTAAATTGTTTCGAAGTTAAAATACCAAAGGAGTTTACAAGTGAGAGAAAGGCGATTAGAGTTCTTCAGCAGCTTTACACGTATATGAAGTTAGGAGTCTTTGACAGAGTGTGGTTAGTTGGTCCCTATGATTGGTTGAAACAATTGTGGGAAGGAGCTCCCGAAATCTTTTTCGGAGAATTGGGAAAAGTGGGCATTCTCGGGTACGAATACTCGAAGAGAAAATTTGAGGTCGTAAAGGATGCAGAAAAACTCAATGTTAAAAAACGTGAATATATCACGATTGAAGAAGTGTAAAAACTTATAATTTGATGTTGGGATTACTTGTTTTTGTTTTGTTATTACAAATATCTCAATATCTTAAAAAGTACTTTATTCTTTCTCTAAGATCTCTTAGAACTGGTCGTTTTTCCACCATACCTTAAAAAACTTATATTCTTCATTCTTCTAAAGAGATAAATTTGTATTGAAGTTTGAAGGGAATTATTTAAGCCTGAAAGAAGTAATAATGGTTTTATTCTTCTTATAGATGTCTTATCCAGTTGTATAGGGTATTTAGGCAAGAAATTGAGTGTCACTTTCTATGGTCTCGTTAATCTATGCTCGTTGAGATAATACGGGTTGTGATCACATGGCCAGTTAAGTTGTATAACCTACAAAAATTACAAGAAAAACTATAAACTCCACAGGTCAAAAAAATTCGTGGAGCCCCCAGAAGACAGAGAAATGGAGTTAAGGGAGCATCTCGCTGAGCTGAAGAAAAGAACAATCAGAATATCTATTGTTATCCTGATCGGGATCATCATTGTGTATCCCTATTCTCCCGAACTGATTGACTCCTTCTGGCAGGGTATCTTCAATAAAAAACTGGACATGGTAATCTACACACCAACAGAGTGGATTGTTACGAGGCTCATTTTTTCATTCGTTTTTGTTTTCTTTTTCTCATATCCATATATCGTATATCAGCTATATCAGTTTGCAAAACCGGGTTTGTTCGAGCATGAAAGAAAATTCGTTAAAACTTTCATACCCTTCTCATACATCCTATTTCTGATCGGAACCTTGCTTGCCTACGAGGTTGTGATACCAAGGCTTTACAACTGGGCTGTTGTACCATATTTCGGTGCGGAGCCACATCTTTCTGTCAAGAAAACAATATACGGTGCTTTTAAAATATTCATGGCTTTCGGTCTGTCATTTCAGATACCGGTTCTGGCCTTAATTGCCGTAAAGCTCGGCATGATCGATTCCGACTGGCTGAAGGGAAAGAGGGTTATCGTCTACATTCTCGTCTTTATACTTGCGACCAACATAACTTTTGATATCTCCGGCATGAGCCAGCTTATTGTGCTGGCAATAGTTGTTGTGATGTATGAAATCAGCATAATTCTTGCGAGATTTCTCGAAAGAAAATCATAGGCCGGTGTGGCAAAGAGTAAAGCTTTTAATTAATTGAGAGCCCTAAGCTTCTAAATGCACATTGTAGTTGCCGGAGCAGGAGAAGTTGGATACAATGTAGCAAAGGCATTGTGCGATAATCACGATGTCTTTGTTATAGAAAAGGATGAAAAGAAAATAGATGAGATATATAAACTTAATGTTGAGGTTATCGAAGGAAATGCAGCGAACATAAATGTTCTGAGCAAGGCGAAGGTATCTAAAGCTGACATCTTCTTGGGTGTAACTGGAGTGGATGAAGTAAATCTCCTGTCCGGGATCGCAGCAAAGAAAATGGGAGCTAAAAAAACGATTGTTAGAGTTGGAAATCCAGAGTATGTTGACAGACCACTCGTCAAGAACCACCCTCTGGGATTCGATCTGGTTATATGCCCCCAGCTTGCCCTAGCAAGGGCGATGGCGAACATAATCATGTTCAGCGGTGCTGTGGATTTTGTATCGCTGAGCGGTGGTAAGCTCAATTTAATTGAGATAGTTGTGGATGAAAATTCTGTTCTTGCAAACAAGAAAATTGAGGATTTGCACCTCCCGGAAAATGTTATAATAACCGCAATATACCGCGACGGAGAGCTTCTCGTCCCTCGAGGTCAGACCAAGGTTCTTCCGGGAGATAAGGTTGCAATAGTCGGGAAGTCACAGGATCTGATTACAATTCAGGATATTTTTGGAAGTGACACCACAAGGAAAGTTGTTATTTTCGGTGGAGGTACTGTTGGAAGCTATCTTGCGAGAGTGCTTGATTCAAGCAATCTGAACATCAAACTTATTGAAAAGAATGAAGAATTATGCGAGAACCTCTGCAGTGCCTATAACAGAGTCAGGGTTGTCATTGGAGATCCAACAGATCTGGATCTTCTGTATGAAGAGGATGTTGGGAGATCGGATGTTGTTGCCTCCTGCCTGGAAAACGATGAAAAGAACCTTCTTGTCTCTCTCCTTTCGAAGAATTTGGGGACGAGGAAGGCAATAGCTCAGGTTAGTAAGGGCAATTATATGAAGCTCTTTGAGAAGGTCGGAATAGATGTTGTGCTATCTCCGAGAACGATAACATATCTGGAGGTTCTCAAGCACTTGCGATTGCTGACCCTTGAGACACTGGCAGAAATAGAGGGTGGAGAGGCTGTTGTTCTTGAGATAGAGCTTGAGAATGAAAAGCTATCTGGTAAAAAGATATCTGAGTTAAAGATCCCGGAAAGAGCATTGATTGGAGGTATCCTCCGGGGAGATGATTGTCTCATACCTAAGGGCGAAACCCAGATCCTCAAGGGAGATAGGTTGCTAATTTTCACACCATGGAGCGAAGTTGAGGAGATCGAGGATTACTTCGGGTGATCGAATGAACTACCTCCTGGTTATCAATTTCCTGGGGAGGATAATGCTTTATTTCACAGCCCTTTTCTCTCTCCCGCTCATAACTGCCTTCATATTTAAAGAGTCGTTCTATCCATTCCTTGTTGCCATAGCGGTAAACCTGATAATATCGCTGATTCTGTACTCTGTAAAGCCAAAGAGCGAAGTCTTCAGATACAAAGAAGGTTTTGCTATTGTTGGACTCGGATGGTTTCTGATAAGCCTTATCGGGGCAATACCCTACTGCATGATCGGCACGGGCTTCATAGATGCAATCTTCGAGTCGATGTCAGGATTCACAACCACCGGGGCAACGATATTTGACAGAATAGAGGTTCTGCCAAAATCCATTCTGCTATGGAGAAGCCTCACTGAGTGGGTTGGAGGGATGGGAATAATTGTGCTTTTCGTTGCCGTTTTTCCATCTATAGCCAAAAAAGGTTATGCTTTATTTCAGGCTGAAGTTCCGGGAATAACTGTAAGCAAGGTAACCCCCAGACTGAAAGATACCGCATTAAGGCTGTGGGAGATATACCTCCTTTTCACGGTATTGGAGGTAGCCTTGCTGTACCTAGCAGGATTAAACCTTTTCGATGCGATAAACCACTCGTTCACAACCATGAGCACGGGTGGTTTCTCAACCCATACAGAGAGTATAGCGTATTACAGAAGCCCGCTTATCGAAACAATCATCACGATTTTTATGATAGTCGCCGGAGTGAACTTCAGTCTGCACTACTACTGGCTGAAAGGAGATGCGAGAATACTCAGGGATCCTGAGTTCAAAGCATACATATCCCTCCTGGCGATAGCGATAGCCTGTTTAACAATTTTGAACAGCAAAGGAGATCTGATCGAGTCGTTCAGATATTCTGCATTTAACGCTGTATCGCTGATGACAACCACTGGCTATGCTAGCTATGACTTCGACAGATGGATGGATTCCTCCAAACTCATCATACTGACTCTCATGTTCATAGGTGGCTGCTCCGGATCAACTGCTGGAGGGATAAAGGTCATAAGAATTTACCTGCTCGAAAAGTACTCCATCCATCAGATTCTAAAAGAAGCGGATCCGAGGACTGCGAGGGTTATAAAGATGAATGACAGGATTCTGAAAAAGGAGATTATCGACGATATCACAGCCTTTTTCGTGCTTTATGTCCTGATTTTTGCTGTGAGCAGTGTGGTGATATCCCTGTTCGGTATGGATCTGTTATCTGCGGTTTCAGCAGTTGTTGCCACTATGAGCAATGTCGGTCCCGGACTTGGAGCGGTTGGAGCAACAGAAAGCTACTCAGCCCTGCATCCAGTTGTAAAGCTCATACTCTTTTTCAACATGTGGGCTGGAAGGCTTGAACTCTTCACGGTGCTATCGCTTTTCATACCATCCTTCTGGAAGGAGAGATGGTAAGCAAGAGATAGGAAGAGATAGTAAAAGCAAAAAGTATCATTAAGACTTTAGTTAAGCCAACTAAGCCAGCTAAGATGACCTGTAAAACCTGAGTCTGTGGAGCTTGCCGTTCACATAAACCGGAACATTGCCTGGCATGGGGTTGAGATTTACTTTTTTCTGAAATTCCGTCTGAGCCTGCCATGTGGATGAGTTGAGAGCGAGAATGCCTCGATAGTACCTCGCACCATATGTGTGAACATGCCCTGTGTGGACGATATCAGGCACCTCATCTATCACAAGCAGATCTTCTTTCTCAGGAGCCAGTGGGGTTCTTCCCCCATAAATGGGGCAGAGATGCCTTCGCTTCAGCATTTCCTCAATAACTCCAGATGGATCCGAGTAATCGAGCCTTGGGATCTTCATTATCATGTCGTCTATGCTCCTCCCGTGATAGATCAGAACTTTAACGCCATCGGCATCCACCCATGCCGGATTGCCAACATGTTTGACGTTCCTCGGAAAGAGGTCTGCAAACTCCTTTGGCAATGCTGGCTGTGGTTCAGCTTGTCTTACAGCGTCGTGGTTTCCGGGAGACAGGATGATCTTTATCCTCTTGGGTATCTTTTCAAGCTGTTCTCCAGCCTCCTCATACTGTCCGTATATATCGAATATCTCAAGCTCCTTTTCCTGTCCGGGATATATGCCCACGCCATCAACCACATCACCGGCTATAAACAGATATCTGACTTTCTCGGCTATTTCCTGCATGTACTCATTCCCGACCTCACAGTTAAGCCATTTAACAAACGCATTCCAGGATTTTTCCAAGAATGTATTGCTCCCGAAGTGGATGTCCGAGATAAATACCATTCCGAAATCCTTCTCAACCTTCCTGTCGTTTTGAGGAACATCAGGAAAGACGATTCTGTTGGCTATTATCATGTTGTTCCTGAAAGATCCGCTCACGGCAATAACTTCATCTCCCAAAAGCTCCGATGCAACCTCTCTGAGCTTTGCAGTAGCCAAAACAGAAATCTTGCCCGTTTTGTCTTCAATTTCGATGATGTAGTTACCCTTTGAAGTCTCCCTGACATCCGTAACAATCCCGATAATGCTAACTTCCTTTTGGTTCACCTTTTTGAGAGAGGCTATCGGGATTGAGTTTATCCTTCCTCTAAATATTTTCCTGATTTTCTCATATCTCGATGAGAAATTCTGAATGAAATCGTCAACCACACCCTCGCAAGAGGATCTACCAGTTATATCTCTAACCTTCAGCTCGAACTTTTCAACTATCTTTTCTACTTTGGTTTTTACCCCATCCTCAACTCCAACCTTACCATCATTCTTTATGTTCAGGATCTCAAGGGCTTTCAGAACATCTTCGGGAGTAATTATGACGCAGTTTCCCAAAACCTTGCAGATTTCATCTATGGCATTTTCAAAATTCCTTTTCCGGATTATTTCAACTGCTTCAGGATGAATGTTGTATCCTCTTTCAGCAAACTCGGCTATTATGCTTCTGTAGCTTCCAGAGTTTCCCAAACTCGTGTCCAGAACCAAAGTGAACACCTCTTCTTCTTGATAATATCTAAAGTTCTAAACACTTTTGCTTGGAGGTGTTCGAAGTTTAGTTGATTGTTAAATAGACAATAAATTTAAAAAAGATTAAAACAATTATGCCTGTTGAAATGACGATCGAGTTTTTGTCCGAGAAATACAAATTAAAGATTAAGAGAGTATATCCGGAAGACTGTCAGCTATGCATTTCTGGATATACTGGAAAGAAGTGCAAGTACCTGCTGAGAATCAGGAGGGAATTTTACTGCATTAGAGAGGCCGTTAAAGCCGTGGATTCGAGGCTTAAGTACTGAACAAAATCGTAAATCTTATAATTGTCATAATTAATGATATCTGGATGAGTGCGGTGGTTTTTGAGAAATCGGATGGTATCCTCATCGCAAGGCTGAACAGACCGAATGCATTCAACGCATTGAACGAAGAGGTTGTTGATGGATTAGAAGAACTGATCAGAAAGGTCAGGACTGAGAAGGATATAAGAGCTGTAATCATAACCGGAAGTGGACGGGCATTCAGTGCCGGAGCAGACATCAAGATGTTCCTGAGATCCGAGACCTTTCAGGCAAGAGATATCATAGAGAGATTAGGTAGAGTGCTGGAAGAGTTTGAAGATCTTGATGTGCCGATAATAGCAGCCATCAATGGATTCGCACTCGGGGGTGGCTGTGAACTGGCGATGGCCTGCGATATGATCATTGCAAGCGAGAATGCTGTTTTCGGGCAGCCAGAAATAAACATAGGGATAATACCTGGTGCTGGAGGCACACAGAGACTGGCAAGGCTCATAGGATGGAAGAAAGCTATGGAATACTGTCTAACTGGAGAGAAAATAAGTGCGAAAGAAGCCGAAAAGCTCGGACTTGTGAATAAAGTTGTGAAAGCCGAGGAGCTTGAAAAGGCAGCGATGGAGCTTGCCAGGACAATAGCAGAGAAGTCTCCAACTGCTGTGATGCTGGTCAAGCAGGCTGTTAACAGAGGATATAAAATGTCGTTGAAAGATGGGCTGGCTTACGAGAGGGATCTCTTCGCCCTAGCATTTTCTTCAGAGGATGCCAAAGAGGGCTTTTCAGCGTTTGTAGAGAAAAGAATGCCCAACTTCAAGAAGAAGAGAACATAATCAGTCCATCAGTTCGTGAACTATTGCATCCTTTACATTTTTTGGAATCACAATCCTGTTCTCTCTAAGATATAGCTCCACAACATCCTTATCTAGGTCCCCGATGGGTGTTTCAATAATTAAGTTTCTAACCCATTTCTCGCCTTCCAGCCACTTTCTATATCTCAGAACTATTGAAAAAAGCCTTGAAATCATAATCTCATCCCTCTTATTCTGTGCATCCTTTGTAATCCCTCCGATAAACTTTCTTCCCTGATTGGTTGTCTTTCCAATGACATTCATCAGGAATACATATGTTCTTTCAAGTCCATGAATCAGAAGGAGTTCAGGAATTGCTGTCATTAAAACAACGAAGTCCTCCATACCCTCGCTTATTTTGGATAGAAGGATACCTATCTCACTCAGATTGTTTACATTAACACTTTTGTATTTTCTACTCTGGATTAAAGATAGAACATGGATTCTACCCTTTAGATCGTAAGCATCTATCACTTTTGATATGACATCAGGAGGTTCTGACGCGACCCATATAACCATATCCGAAACTGAACTTGATATATCAACTAAAATCGACGAACTGTCTAATCCGTCCTCCGATATCAAAAGCAGCGAATTCATGCTCATTGAGTATTTGAGTAAGAAAACCAATAAAACACTTTCGTTATTTACTTTCGATTGATGCCATCAGTTTGGCCAAATGCACCGGGAACCTGCCTCTTTTTTTGTTAACTTTATGGATTTCTCTAATTCTTTCTATGTTGTGGCATTCAATATAGTGAATTACTGCCTGATACAAAGCCTCTTTAACTGTTTTTTTACCAGTAGCCTCTTTTAAATCGTCTAACATGTTTTTAGGCAGTCTTGTTTGAACTATCAGATATTTCTCCACTCTACCACATCATTATAATAACAATCACTATAGTCAGCAACCATACACTTAATAAACATTTCGATAAAGATTCATCTACAGGAAATATAAACATAACCAAAAATAAATAAACTGTAAATATGTAAAATATAGTAAAGAACTTAGAATGCTCAAAAGTAAATAATTTGTTACATTGCATTCAACTGAACCTAAAAATCTCCATTTTTACTTGAAATATCTACACAAAAGAAATCTACGATCAGAGAGAGATATACCTATCTAAAAAATAAAAATAGAAAGTTTTTTAATTTTAAAAAATTAACGAGGAATGGTGATAGCATGTTGATTTCTGGAGATAAGTATGTGGAGAGGCTCTCAGGCTATGAACGAGAAATCTATGTCAGGGGAGAAAAAGTTGAAGATTTTACAAACCACCCGAATATAAAGCCTGTTGTTAAATCCATAGCCCTTACTTACGAGCTTGCTGGGAAAAAGGATGAGTATTCTCCATACTCCAAACTCGTGGATGATAAGGTAAACAGGCTGAATTATGTAAATGAGAATGCAGAGGACCTCATAGCAAGATACGATTTCCAGAGGGAACTAAGTATGAGGCTGGGAACCTGCAACTACAGATGCACAGGGTGCGATGCGATAAACTCCCTCTATCCAGCAACCAAAGAGATGGATGAGAGACTTGGAACGGACTACCACAAGAGGTTTCTTGAGCTTTTGAAGGAGATACAGAGGAAAGACTATGCATGCACTGCAGCACTAACAGACACAAAGGGAGATAGATCGAAGAGGCCGAAAGAGGCAAAAGACATGTATGTCCATGTGGTGGAGAAAAGAGAAGATGGAATAGTTGTCAGCGGAGCCAAGATCCATCAGAGCGGAGCTTTCGCTGCAGATATAAACTTCGTTCTTCCCACCCAGACATTCAAAGAGGGTGAGGAGGAGTTTGCCATCGCCTTTGCTGTTAAGCCAGAGGATGAGGGTGTGAAGTACATACTGCAGAATACCGGATATCAGGCAAAGTTCAGGGAAGGCGGGGAGTTTGAGATCGGAAATCCATATGGAGACAGAATAACCTGCACAGTAATCTTCGACAATGTATTTATCCCATGGGAGAGAGTTTTCGTGTTTGAGGATTTAAAGGCTACAAGAAACTTGTTAACGAATTTTGCAATATCACATAGATGTGTTGGAGCTTCATGCAAGGCCGGTTTCATCGACTCGATGACAGGAGCTGCAAGCCTCATGCTCAAGGTAAACGGGCTTGATAGGGTTCCGGTTCTCAGGCAGAAGATAGGAGAGATGGTTGGTGTTAGCGAGGCTGCTCATGCCATAGCCGTTGGTTCCGCAACGAAAGGCTTTGAGAGCTATGGCACATGGCTTCCGAACATGCTCATGGCCAACTCAGGCAAAGTCATAGGGGTTGAGGGGTTCAACAAGGTCATAATGAATCTCGCTGAGATAGCAGGAGGTATCCCGGTTACAGCTCCCTCAGAGTTCGACCTTAAGAGCGAAGAAGTGGGTAAGTATGTCGAAAAGTACCTCGTTGCCAATCCAGAGTTTTCCGCTGAGGAGAGGATGAAAGTTATAAAGTTCGTGGAGTTCTGGATTACCAGCTCTCATTTGCTTGGTGCTGTGCATGGAGGTGGTTCTCCTGCTGCAGCAGTAGTCTTCCTGCAGATACTTGCAGACATGAAAGAGAGAGAAGAAGCTGTTAGGGATATAATAGGTCTTAAGAGATAATCCATTTTTTAATTTTTGGTAGTGGGTTTTGATTCTACATGCTACATGTTCCACATTTTTAAATTGGCTTTTACTGTCTTTTACATATTCTAATAAAATTTTTCCTTTTAAACTTTGTTCACAGATTACACTATTCATGCCACCCATCTACCATCCATTTGCTTGAAAGTAATGTAGATTTAATTATATTCAATAGCTATTGAGGCGATAGACATTCTAAAACGAAAGAGATTTATACTTGTGTAAGCATTGAAGATATGAGTAAAAACAAGAGTCCTTTAGATATGCTGAGAAGGGGACTATCCAGAATGAGTATATATGCAATGCAGATATGACTCTAAATTGGAATGATATACGCAATGCGTATATGAACGAGTTAGGCGAAACGCTCCTAAGGAGGTGATGGAATATGAACTATCCCATTAAACAATTAGAGAAATTGGCCCGTAAAATACAGGAGCTCTTAGGTGAATATCATAATGAAGAACTTCGCACCTTAAATTTTGACATTCCATGGGAAGAAAGAACCCGAATGTCGATGGAAGCATCAAGTAATTTTATGAGAAGAGCAGGGGTTGAAGTTCTTCCTAATGTACAAAAAGTACTTGCTGAAATTGAGGCATTATTGGAGGGGGAAGATAAAGCAATTACTGAGCGCATACGACCAATTCTCTCGGAAGCAAAGCAATGGGCAGATCATCCTACAAATCCGCTTGGATACGCAGAATTATCAACACAATTAATGCGTCTTGCAGGACATCTTTCAGTTAGAGTGGTGGCGAAACCCACCATTTTTATAGGGTATCGTTACACTGCAGAAGATGAGAAACTGGCAAATAAATTTATTCAATTATTTGAACTTGAGGGATTTAAGTGCGTATCTGGGAAAACTGCTAAAGCTGAAGATATAGATAAAAAAGTTAAAAAATTGATTGACCAAAGTGAAGGGGTCATTATTATATTCACTAGAGAAAAAGAGTTGAAAGATGGTGGCTGGACTACTTCAAGATGGTTAACGGATGAGAAAGCATATGCTATGGGTAGAGGCAAACCTGTTCTTCTTTTCTTTGAGAATTGTATTGCACAAACTGAAAGGAAAGGAATTCACGGTGAGCTTGAATACGTTGAATTTAATCGTGAACACCTTGACGAGGCATTCTTAAAAGCAATTCCTTATTTAAGAGACTTTCGACAACGAGTTTTAGAGAGAAAGGGGCATGAGTAATGCCGCAATGGAGCGCATCGCCTAACGAGAGGATATATGGCTTTGCTTTGCCTCGCCCAAATTTGCTACCGCAAACTTCAGATACCCGCCAGCCGTTAGCCGTCATTTTAATGGTCGGTGAGGTGATAAGAATATGTTAAAAAAACATAGGATTACAAGAAGGCTTGGAACTATAGTACGGGAAGCGAGTGAGGAAGTGGTACAAAGAATTTTAGATATTTATAAAGGGAATATTAGAGGGAGAGAAGAAGATATCACGGCTCAACTGGGGAGTGAAATAACCATTCATCTTATTGAAGAAATAAAGAAAAGGCTCGACGGGGAAGAATTAAACGGAGTTAAGTTTGATGTATATACTTACAAAAAGAAAAAGGAAGAAAAATTAACAGGTGCGGATTTGGCGGGAGTGCTTGAAATAGAGGTTAATGGAAAGAAAACCTCTAAAGCTTATTTGGCTCAAGCTAAAGTTTGCCAAATAAAAAGGGAAGATAGAGTTGGAAATCCAGTAATTTATTGCTACGACAAAAATATAAATGATCAGGCAAGTAAAATGCTAAACATAACTTCAGATTCCTTTTTCTTCTTATACACTAAACAAGGAATATACGTGATTCCTGCAATAGAAGTATGCTCAACTTGTAAAAATAGTATTAATACAGAGGAGCTTCACTACCATACTTTTGGAGTATTTTATGAAGAATTTTTCAAATGTTTTGTAGGTGATCATAAAATAGCTCCTATTTATAAAGACGTGAAAACTTTAGCTACTTTTGCTGAGGAGTATAAAGTTAATAATGTTCTCTATATCAAGGCAACTATTAAAAACGACGGCTAACAGTGGGTGTGCGGTTTGCCATCGCTCACCCAAACCCCACCAAGGCAGGCTTCGCATACCCTCAAAACGTTAAGTGAAATGTCCAAGCCTGCCTTTGAAAAAGAATGTTTTTATATGGATTTAAACTTATAAATATGGGGTGAAACCATGAAGCAAACAAAACTTGATTTAACAAAAGAATATAAGACCTATTACACAGCAAAAACCACGCCCGAAATTGTTGAGATTGAAGAAGGACAATTTTTAACCATTGAAGGAAAGGGTTCTCCTGATGGCGATGAATTTCAAGCCAAGGTTAGTGCTCTGTATTCTCTTGCCTATGGAGTGAAGAATATCTGTAAAAGAGAAGGGAAAGATTTTGTTGTTCCGAAATTAGAAGGACTGTGGTGGGTTGAATCAGATAAGCCAGCTTTAGAAGTGCCACGTGAAGAGTGGAGATGGAAACTTCTTATTCACATGCCAGAATTTGTGACTTATGAAATGGTTGAAAAAGCAAGGAAAGAAGTCATAAAGAAGAAAAATATGAACTTGCAAAAGAAATTAGGTTCGAGAAAATGAAGGAAGGTAAATGTGTTCAGATACCTTTCAGACCCGAGAAGGACATCACCCGAAAAGATTAAAACGATTTTAAGACAGCCTGTAAAAGAAAGGGAGTAAAATGGTAAAGGATGTCTTTGTTAAAACAGCTCTGAACAAACACAGAAAGCGTGATGCATGGTTCTTGGATGATTATTCCTTAAATCCTTACCAGCTTTGTGAGTTTAATTGTGTCTATTGCTATATTCGGGGAAGCAAGTATGGAGAGAATACGAAGCATGGTTTAGCAGTCAAAATCAACGCACCAACTTTACTGGAAAAAGAGCTTTACAAAAGGGCTAGAAAGAAAGAATATGGATTTATCGCTTTGAGCTCTGCTACAGAACCCTGGATGTACATTGAAGAAAAATACAAAGTAACGAGAAAATGTCTTGAAGTAATTGCCAGATTTAAATTTCCTGTTCATTGCTTAACAAAATCTCCACTAATTTTGAGAGATGTCGATTTACTGGATGAAATTGATAAACACGCAGTTTTACCAGAAGACTTAAAAAATAAACTGAATCGTGGAGTTTTGATAACTGTATCCCTGTCAACTCTGGATGAAAGCGTAGCAAAAGTTTTTGAACCGAACTCCCCCAAGCCAAGGGAAAGGTTAAATGCACTGAAAGAGCTTATTGATAATGGCTTTTATGCTGGGATAGCATTCATGCCTGTTTTGCCGTTTATCTCAGATTCCAATGAAGAACTGGAAGAGATGGTAAAAACCGCCAGAGAACTGGATGTTAGGCACGTATATTTCAGTCCTCTAACCATGCACGATGCTGGAAGAGAACTTTACTTCAAAGTCCTAGAGAAGTATTTTCCGGATTTGGTAGAAAAATATGAGGCTATTTATAAAAAGTGGTATCCGGAGAAAACGTACTCTGATCAATTCTTTAGAAGGATTATTAACCTCTGTAAGAAATACAACGTAAAACTGGGAGGAAAATGACATGAGCGTTGATGAAATAATCAAAGAGCTGGAATCTCTCGGAAGCAAGAAAAATGTTGAGGGAATGCAGAGATTTGGAATTACATCCAGAGCGAAAATTCTTGGAGTTTCAAAGCCAGAACTAAGAGAAATTGCTAAAAAAATTGGCAAAAATCAGGAATTGTCGATTGAATTATGGGAAAGTGGAATTCACGAAGCCAGAATTTTAGCATGCATGATTGCCGACCCTGAAAAATTTACTGATGATTTAATGGATAGATGGGTTTCCGAAATAGATAACTGGGATTTATGCGATCAGTGTGCTATGAACCTGTTCTGGAAAACAAAGCATGCTTATAAAAAAGCAATGGTGTGGTGTCAAAGTGATTGTGAATTTACAAAAAGAGCCGGATTTGCGCTAATGGCAAAACTCGCGATAAGCGATAAAAAAGCCGATGACAGGAAGTTTGAACAGTTCTTTCCAATTATAAAAAGGGAAGCTAGCGATAACAGGAATTACGTTAAGAAAGCTGTTAGCTGGGCTTTAAGGCAAATTGGAAAACGAAATCCAGATTTAAATAAAAAAGCAATTGAAACAGCTAAGGAAATTCAAAAGATAAATTCAAGAAGTGCAAAATGGATTGCTTCAGATGCTATAAGAGAATTAACAAGCGAAGCGGTTCAGGAACGATTTAAAAAAAGAGGGAAGTAAAAATTGGTGGGCTTGGGCACTTTGCGGTGCTCCGCACCTTGCCCCTATCGGGGTCACTTAACAGGTGGATGTGTGGCTTTGCCTTCGACTACGCCCAAATTTGCTATCGCAAACTTCACATATCCCCGGAACTGGCAACTTGACGGGTTGAAAAATGAAATAAAAATAAAACATCAATGCTGCATGGTTTTGGGACAAAATTCGCCGATACAATTTTTGATACTCTGACTCAAATAAAGCAGAACTATATAGTCCTGTCAGCAAAGCAGATTACCGGAAAAAATTTAATTTGCTTCACTCCAACCAATTCTGATGTTCAAAAACGAGGATGAGGCAGTAACATCCGCCGTTATGGCGATGATACTGGAGGTTTCCGGGAATCCCAAAGCTGGAAATGTTGATAGAGATCACAATTTCCCAGATCTAAAGTACGAGCATTTCATTGCCTCAGCAGTATCAAGTTTTCCTGTGTTCAGAATGGCTGCAAAAAAAGAGCTCAGCTGTGGAGAGCTCATCCTTAGGGCTGTGGAGGATAGCTCGAAGTGGCATAAAGCGAAAAATGTCCATTTCGGAGCTTTTCTGCTTTTGATTCCCCTCCTTGCAAACTGGGATGCAGAGAATTCAGCAAAGGCTGGGGAGTTATCGTTACAGTATCTCAAAAATACCACATACAAGGACTCGCTTCATGTTCTAAATGCGTTCAGAATTTCCTCTGCAAGAGTTATGGGATCTAAAAAGCTAGATCTGAGGGATGACGATACTGAAAGGTTCATTACAGAAGAAAGGGTAAACCTTTACAAATGGATGAGCATGGCCCCAAAGGACAACATAATTGCAAAGGAGATAATAAACTCATACACAATCAGCGTTAAGCAGTCCAGAAAGCTGATTGAATGGTATAAGGAGCTTGATGATCTGAATCATGCAATAGTTCTGTGCTATCACGACATGCTATCAAGGCTGATCGATCCTCTAATAATCTCCAAATTCGGCAGGGATGCTGCCCTCGAAGTCTCTAAAAAAGCGGGAGAGATCATGAACCTTCCAGAAAAACAGAGGCTTGATAAGATAAAGGAGTTCGATGAAGAGCTAATAGAAAAGGGAATAAATCCCGGAAGTGTTGCAGATCTCACAATCTCTACAATATATCTCGCAATGCTGGATGGTCTGAGGTTTTGATTGATCAGGATGTGTTATTCATGAAACTAAAGGATTTCGGATTTCAGAAGGGCATTAACGAAATAATTGGAATAACGGTTGGCGAATGGATAAACACTGCACCTCTCGGGATCATAGTAGATAACCCAGATAGCAGATTTGCGAGAGTAAGACTATACTCGAACCATACGCGAGAGAACATCAAACGGAACGATAGATTGTGGGTGAATGTTGTTAACGATGCGGTTCTGTTTGCACTGGCTTCATTCGAGGATCTCAGTGAGGATTTCTTTGAGTCATTAAACCCTCCCATTTTGATTAACTCACTCGCCTGGTGTGGGATGAGAGCCAAGCTGAAAGGAGCTTTCGCTGAACTGGAGCTCTTGAGCGGAGAAGTTATTCGGAAAGATGTCAGGGCTGTTAACAGAGGGTTCAACGCGATCATCGAGGCTCTGGTGCATGCCACAAGACTCGTGGCTTTTAAAGATCCATCGAAGAGGGTTGAGTTAAAAGAAAGGGTTGAATACTACCTAGCACTTGCAGAAAAATGTGGAGGAGAAAGAGAGATTGAGGCTGCAAAAATTATAAGGGAAAAAATAGAACGTTGAATCTACCATCAATCACTCCATGCATGCATTTCTGAACTCTTCCGGTATGTTCTTCTTCCTCTTCTTTTTCAGATTGCTGAGCTTCGTTATGATATCCATTATCACCTTGCCGAAGTCTGCATAGTCGTTCTCCTTTATGAACTCCAGCACACTTTTGGCGGTCTCAGTTCTCACGACAACGGTTGAAAAACCAGCATCGCTCCCAACACTCCCAACGCTGAAGTCGCTCTCTACAGCAGTAAAATCTATGCAAACCTCACAGCCATGAGGGACTATCTCGTTCAGCTCCTTTACAGGAAAGCTTACAACGGAATCCGTCATCGTCGCGATAAACTTACCCTTGGTAATATCTGTCTTTATCAGCTTGCTGAAATCGACCCCCTTTTCTATCAAATAGGCGTGGAGCTGATGGTGATAGAAATTCTCTGTACAGAATAACCCACATATAAGCTTTACTTTCTCTCTAAAGAGGTTTATCTCGCTCTGCAGCTTTCTGATCCCGCTAACCATACAGGGAGTTCCGACAACTCCAACTCCCTTCTTACTCTTCATCACGGCTTTTTTCAACTCCGGCAGCACGCTTGCAAACGAGTACTTCGTTCCGGTAAGCTTTGTATCCTTAAGCTGATCAACGCTCCTTATGTGATAGACCTTGGTTCTCCACTCTTCATCCCTTCCAACGAACAGCGTTCTATCAATCAGGCCCATCTCGAGGGCAGAAGCCATGAACTCTGTGGCCATGGCACCGTCCTGTCCCTTGAATCGCTTGGATCTTGCAGCGGTCAGCTCGATGTATTCTCCGATGTCACACTTCGGCTCGTAGTTCCATCTCGGGCAGACCCTCACGCAGGCAGAGCAATCGACACACCTTTCCTCCCAGTCAGGGAAGTCAATTTCCTGATCTCCGGAAATTATGCCCTCAACGGGACATATTGCAGCACAGGTTGAGCAGTGACTGCATAACCCCCTCTCAATAACCCTTTTCTTCAGATTGATCCAGTATGTCCCCTCAAAAACCTTTTCGGGGACGCTTACTTCCCACTCAAGCGATGAAACCATCCTGATCACTCCCTCACAAGCTCCAGTATCTGAACTGGACACTCTTTAACACATATTCCACATCCAGTACACTTATCCTTATCGATCCTCAGAGTTCTTTTGCCCTCCTCCTCTTTCACCTCAATAGCTTCGCTTGGGCAGGAGTTGACACATATGCGGCAAGCAAGACAGCTCTTTGGATCCTTACATGAACTGTATTCCCTTATCTTTTCGAATGGTCTGATCTCTGGGACGAGATAGTCTCTTCCCTTTACCTTAACCATCTCTATATCATCTTCGAAGACGTACTCTACAGTAAATTCATCCTCCCTTACGATCTTTGGCTCTTTAACCATCTCCTCAGCCTTAACAGTCATCTCCTCCATGTCCTTGTATACAACATCATGGATCTTGGTTGGTTTCAGTGCATTCCCGGGACATGAGTCTACGCAGAAGTGGCAGAATATGCACTTAGCATAATCTATGGAGGGATAGTATCTGTTATTCTTTGCAAGCTCCATGGTTATGGCATTTGCTGGGCAGATGAAGGAGCATCTGAAGCAGCTTATGCAGTTCTCTGGCTGAAACAGTATGTATCCTCTGAAATTATCCGGGAGCTTTCTCCTCTCCCTTGGATATTCTATGGTTATTGTTCCTGGCTTTATGGCTTCCTTTGCCCCTGTAATTAAAGCTGAGATGTGGAGTTTGATGTTCTCAACCGTATCCAGTTTTGGAAGGTTGATCCTTATCATCTCACACCACCACCATTATACATGCTATGAGCAGTGATAGCAGAGAGAGCTTCATCATCATGCTCCAGCTGAACTTCAGTGCCTGATCTAGCCTTATTCTCGCATAGATAGACCTCAAGAACGATAGAGCTACCATGATAACCATGGTTTTTATGAACAGCCATACTGTCGGACTCAGATCCCCCAGAATCGCGATGTTGAATCCATTACCTCCTCCAAGAAACAGTACTGAAAACAACAGTGCCATGACATACATTTTCTCATACGCGATGGTCATAACCAGCCCAAACATTATACCGCTGTACTCCACGAACGGCCCGAAAGCTATTTCCTGATCTGCCTCAGGGATCTCAAAGGGCAGTCGGGAGGTCGCCATCACCATCGCTATGAAGAACACAAAGGCAGCTACGGGGTTCAGGATTATTCCGGGAATTGCTTGCTTGTTCACTATCTCAATCAGATCGGCTGTTCCATAGATCAGGATCATGGAAATAACCGAGATTATGAATGGAACCTCGTAGGCGAAGTACATGAAGGCTTCTCTCACCGTGCCTATATACGCAAACCTGCTGTTCGATGCCCATCCTATAGCGACAACGAAAACCGGGATTAGGGAAATTATGGCCACGGCTATCGGCAAGGCATAGGGTGTTTTTATGCCAACTATCGTGCCGGCAGGGATCATCACAAGAGGGAGCAGAACCGGAATGAATATCAATATCGGGAACTGGAGGAAGTACGGTCTATGTGCATCCCTGTGAACTATAACCTCCTGGAAGAAGTATCTCATACCATCTGCAAGTGGCTGGATTATACCTCCTACAGGCCTTGCTATCTCAAGTGGTCCTCTCCTCCATTGGATTCTTGCCGTGAGCTTCCTCTCGAACCAGATTATGAAAAGTAGGACTATGAGCAATGTGACTAGCCCGGGGAAGAATATCAGAGCAAATAGTGGCTTCCACAGCAGTAGTGCGACGATGTATCCAATAACCGGAATCTGGAGCAAGTAATCTATGGCCGGTTGAATCAACGGGATCTCAACGAGGTTGTTCATAAAATAACTCATACTCAACATCTCCATAAAATCACCTCACCTGTCAGCCTCCGGAGGGAAATACCCGAAGCTACCGTAAATCGCCTGCAGATCAGCAACCCTCTCCCCCCTGAGAGACTCCATGAATCCCTTAAGATAGTACCACCCGGGAGTAACGATCCTAACTCTGTACGGAACATTCGACTCGCCATCGCTTATTATCGAGTAAAGCAGACTGCCTCTGGAGGCTTCAGTAAGTGCTGTAAACTCACCTCTCGGCAGAATCAGATCGCCAAATATCCTGTAGAAGTATCCCCTTACATCTGACTTCGACGGCTCGAACTCTGCAAGCTGATCGCTCAGAATGTTACCTTCCTTCATTTTTCTCAGCTCGTTTATTGCCTGTCTTATTATTGAGAAGCTCTGTGAGATTTCCTCTACTCTAACAAGAAATCTTGAATACGAATCCCCTTCATCAGCAACTGGAATGTCGAAGTTCACTGAGTCGTATGCCTCATACGGCTCAACAACCCTTACATCGTACTCAACACCGCTTGCCCTCAGGAATGGCCCGACAACACCGTACTTTATTGCTTCCTCCTTGCTCAGAATACCAACATCCCTGAGCCTCGTGATCACGGTTGGATTTTTGATGAATATTCTTTCAAAACTCTTTAATCTTCTCTCGATCACGAAGGTAACCTTCCTGATAAACTCCAAGGTTCTGAGATCAACATCTCTTCTAACTCCTCCGGGGATTATATAGGACGCTGTAATTCTCGTACCGCTTATCTTTGTTAAAGCCTCGATAATCGGTTCTCTCAAGGCGAATGGCCACATGAAGCCCGTTGTATGGCCAAGAAATACCGCAAGAATTCCAGCATCGTAGAGGTGGGTTCCGATTCTACCAAGCTCAGCCACTATCATCCTGATATACTTCGCTCTCTCCGGCACTTCGATATCAAGAGCTTGCTCGATAGCTCTGACATAGCCAAGCGTCATGTTTCCAGTGTCCATTATGGCCGGTCTTTCGAAGAGAGGTATGTTCTGGATATACAGCCTGTTTTCAGCCAGTTTCTCCATGGATCTGTGAACATATCCAGGATCGGGAATCGCTTCGACGATGATATCTCCTTTAATCCTCAAAATGATCCTCATGTGCCCGCTTCCGGGATGCTGAGGTCCTACGAGTACCAGATAATCGTCATTCTGATATGCCCTCTCCAGGAATTTCTTGGGGATTGGCATAAACATCTCAGTAGGAGGGCTTACGGGAACATCAAGCGTTATTTCTTCCATAAAATCACCCCTCAACATATCTTTCCTCAACAACTTTCCTGTCCTTCCTCAGCGGGTAGTCTGGAGTGTCTGGAGCAAGCAGAAACCTCTCACCCATCGCTGGATTTCCCTCAAACCACACACCGAAGAACTCGTGCATTTCCCTCTCCATGTAGTCCGCGCTCTCCCAGAAGGATCTCAGACTCGGGAACCTTGGATTATCTCTCGGAATTCTGGCAAAGATGTTCACAACAACAGGCATGAGGTCCCTGACAGAGTAGCTCGATACCTGATACTCGACTATGAAGCTGTTTTCGTGTGGGAGATCTATGACATTCACATTCTTAACATGGTCAAATTTACTGCACAGTTTGCTCGCTATTGCAGAAATTCTCCTTCTGCAGGTCCTGATCGCTATTCTGTTCTTGCCGGTTATGGTTATCTGATCGTATAGCCCATCAAGCTCGGATCTCAGCTCCTCAACCAGTTTCGCTCCAAATTCCCATTCAACCTCTTTGGGAACATCAACAGCTATGGATGGAGTTGGAGCAAGGTATTTTGGCGAAGATGGTGCTAAAGCCCTGCAGCTTCGTCCTTCTGCTGAGATGTCGCACCTTTCAAACTCTATCGTGTTCCTCGACTCTCCCTTCATTATCTTTTCCTGCAGCTCTCTTATAGCTCTCAGTAGTGATTCAGGAGTTGGAGGACATCCGGGAATGAAGAAATCTACTGGAACGACATCAGAGGGTCTCACCATGTGGTAACCATTCCAGAACAGGCCTCCTTTAAGCCCACAGGCCCCCATGACTATGACGAACTTTGGATCTGGCATTTGCTCGTAAGTTATCTTCAAAACCCTTGCCATTTTTCTTGATATTGCCCCTTCGACAATTATGAGGTTCGTCTGCCTCGATATACCGTAATTAAGAGATCCTAACCTTTCACCATCGTAACCGCTCGCATAAGCATGAGCGAGTTCAACACCACAGCAGGCAGTGACGAGGTGAACTGGCCACAGGCTCCACTTGGTTCCCCACTTCTTTATCAAACCAAGAGGGCCTGAAAAGTCCTGAGATGTGTTACTCATACACCTCCCTCCTGTATGCGATATCATTCGCAAGATTATAGCCAAAGTAAATTGCCGGAATGAACAGTATCACTGATATTCCGAGAATTGCGAAGAAACTTATGGTTGGTTTTATGGATAGCAAGAGAACTATCACAAGCACAGGCTCTAAAGCCATGAACATGTACATGTAACCAAAGTACTGCATCGGCAGCCTCTTTTTCGGCTCTCTTATCGGTATGTTCCCTGCCTCATACCTTGAGGTTTTTATTTCAGTTAAATTGTACTTTGGAAGTATCTTGGCCAGAACCAGTATGGCTGCATCCACCAACAGGCTTATTACTATTACCGCTCCGATCACAATCACATTATCCAGCATAAACATCCCTCACATCGCAATGTTGAAACTAGATACTATTACTTTCACAGACTGAACGAACCAGTCAGGTGGGTAAATCGTTATCAATGTTATGAGCACTGTCAGAATTCCTACCAGGTTTGCTATTCCACTGCCCCATCCTCTTCCAAGCTCTCTGGCAAGTCTGAAGTAATATGGAACCGATATCGCCGAGTTTATAACCAGCAGAATTGCCAGCCACAGGTAGCCGGTGTTTACTATTGACAGAACTATGAACAGCTTGCTCCAGAATCCCATGAACGGTGGCATCCCAACGAAAGAGAAAGCTAATGCGAAGGTGACAGGTGAGCCAACCTCGTTTTTCTTTATGGCTGTGAAGAATCCTATCTTCCCTGCTGAGTTTGCCATTAGCTGCAGCAGAGCACCTGAGATGGCGAGATAGATGTAGTTGAGGTTTACTATAGCAACGAAGGTTGCAAGGACATACCCCATGTTCGCAACGGTTGAGTAACCAAGAACCCTGCCATGTTCCTTGCTTGTGAGTGCACCAATATTCCCAACGAACATCGATACTACTGCGAGCAAGGCCGAGAACATTGTTATTGTTTCAAGCGCTGGATTTGCGGTGGAGATCAATATCTTGAAGGCAACGATGAATGGAACGAACTTGGCTATCGATGCTATGATCGAGATCGGTATCGGGTCTGCTGATGCGAACACATCCGGAACCCACTCGTGCAGGGGAGCAACTCCAACTTCCAATGCCAGGCCCAGTATCAGCATCACATATCCGAGCACATACAGTGCTGGATTCGATTGGTATGAATAGACTGTTATGAAAGCTCCGATTATGAAGAGAATCGTTGCAAGAACCATGAAGGTTATGTACTTTATGCCGAGGTCGACTTTTGGCTCATCTCCAAGCATCACGAGCACATATGTTGGTACTGAAACCAGAACGAATGTTGCCATCAGTGTGGCAAAATCGTTTGTCATGATTACGAGCAATGTTGCCACAGCCATTATCGCTGAAAGGGCGTAATCCACACCCTTAATCTGATTCTTCGTTATGTACAGCGTTATCAGGTTTAGTATGGCTATGGCGAATATCAGGACACCATAGAAGTAAACATCAGGGCTCAATGTCAGCATCGCGGCAACCAAGGCTAGAATGCTCGCTATGAATCCAATCCGGGAATCTTTAAGCGAGAATATGGCTCCGAGGGTTAAAAGAATTATTGAAACGATTAACGCTTCCATTTACAACCACCCCATCACGGATATTGCTACTAGAATAACCATCACCGAGCCCAAAACCATCTTTATGTAGGTTTTGAGGTACCCTGTCTGGATGCTTCTGATTCCGAGAGAATAGGTATCAAAGATCGATGGAATTGCCTGATGTACGCATAAGTCTATGACCTTATTGCAGGCATCGACCACATCAGCTATAACCCAGCCAATTTTTGGAACGATGTAATCGTTCAGGAACGGCATGTACATTCTGTCTGTGAGGAAGTTTCCTATAGCTGAGAGAGATTTTATGCTCGGTTTGTACAACGCGAACAGGTAGGCTACTGTAACCAATGCTCCAACGCTCATTGATGCAACCATGAATCCCTCTTCCACGAACTCAGCCTTCTCGTCGAGATGAAGGAGTATCACCGCAAGCAACACAAATTGCATTGATACCATGATAGAATAGGCGAGCTTCATCAGTCCCCCGCCTTCCGTATGCTCATGGTGTGGGGTTTCTCCCTTGATAAAGTTCAGGCTCAGGAACTTCGCAAGGAAGCCTGAGTAAAATACTGAAACCAGAACCAGCAGGTAGAGTGGTAGCACGAGGTGCTCCTCCATCAGATGCTCCATCAGGCCATCCATAGCCGATTTAACCCAGTATGCTGTGAATGGAGGTATTCCGGCAAGAAATACTGTTGCTATGATGGTTACCAAGAATGCAACCTTCATCTTTTTCGCAAATTTCAGATTTCCGCTGCAGAACCTGTCATGAGTTGCATGGATTAGATGTCCAGCCACAAGGAAAAGCGATGCCTTGGCAAAGGCATGAACGATCAAATACCAGAAGGCAACGATCAAAGCGATCTGACCGAGCCAGTAAGATGCTGATGCGCTGGCAAACATCAATCCCAGGCTCGACATGGTGGATGCCGCAAGCAGAACCTTTCTCTCCCTAAGCCCCAATGCTACCGTGGCTCCATACAAAGCAGAGATAAGTCCGAGGAACAGTATGAAGAGGTAGATTGCCTCGATGGCTGGCAGCTCCATTGTCCATGGCTGGATATACCATGAGATCCTCATGAACAGATAGGTTCCCGCTGCAACCATTGTTGCCGAATGGAGCAAAGCGCTAACCGTTGTTGGACCTGTCATGGCTGTCATCAACCACTCGCTGAAAGGTAGCTGTGCAGATTTAGTGAACGGACCCATCATGAACATAATGAAGAGCAGTACTGTACCGGCATAGCCTATTTTCTCGAACATGCTGTGCCAGGGTATCGAATGAATGTCGAGCGTTCCCGTCAGTGCATATATTGCTGCTATTGCAAAGAACATTGGCATATCTCCGAACCTTATCGTTGAAATTGCTCTCCAGCCTCCAAAGCTCGGAGACCAGCTCATCTCAAGCGGTCCAACCTTTCTGCCCTTTGTCCCGACGAAGGCTATGTCATCGTCATCCCTGAACCAGTGTCCAATCAGCCCCCATGAGGCTATGCCAAGTCCTTCCCATCCTATCAGCAAGGTAAATAGATTGTCGCTATAGACGACCATCAGCATAGAGGCTGTGAATGTGTTGAAGAAGAACCAGTACCATCCAAGCCTGTAGTCGTCTTTCATGTATTCCAAGCCATAAACACCGATCAGGAAGGCGATGAATGCCGTTAAGGCACCCATGTACTTGCTCAGGTAATCAACAACGAACACGAAGTTGATGTTGAATGATTCAATCCACGGGTATGAGTAGAACCCCTCTTCAAAGTTGAACAGGATGTTTAGTGTTATGAGTAGTGATACAAATAGCCCCAGTACTGAGAGGTACGGCAGCTTTCTCGCCCAGCTTTCTCCTGGCCTGTAGATCCATGCAAGGGCTATCGGTATGCTTGAGATCACTGGAGTTAAAAAGAGGATAGCAAATTGTAGAATCTCATTCATTAAATTCCACCCCCAATTACGGCTTTAAGCCCATTAAGAAGGACTGTTACGAGCGGTGGGAATATGAACAGTATCGAGAGTATTCCTATCATGTACAGCGGAACATCGAGATACCTGCTAACCTTCGGTCTGCTCATCTCCTTGGGCAGACCATAGAACACTCTCTTGAGCGTGTAGAAGCTGTACCATCCTGAGAGTATGAATATGAACACCACCGCTACGATCAGCGGTAGCTCTGACATCAGATTGCTGCCAAACACATCAACAATCCCTCTGAGAATGAAGAATTCGCCGAACATTCCTATTGTGAGAATTCCTCCGAGGTTCATGAAGCCCATTAGCGTTGCGTTAGATATCGATGGGACATATTCATGCAATCCGCCCATCTTTCTCAAGTCCCTTAAACCATGATATACTGCTATTATACCACCGGCACCCATGAAGAGGATCGACTTTCCGAATGCATGGGACATGTACTGGATAACAACCCCTATCAGGCCATAGGTTCCGAGACAGAGCCCTATCAGGATATACCCCATCTGTGAAACCGTCGAATATGCAAGCAATCTCTTGTAGTCAGTTTGCTTGAAAACAGCAAATCCAGCATATATGCTTGAGATGATTGCATAAACCAGTATTATATCTCTGTAAGTGCTGATGAAAGACGGATCTATCAGATAAACCCTCAGCAGTATGTAGCCAGCCAGACCGACTGTCAGGGGGCTTAGCAACGCACTAACGGGAGTTGGAGCTTCTGCATGTGCCCAAGGGAGCCATATGTGCGGCCCGAGACCCGGAAGCTTGATGAGCATCCCAATGAATATCAGAAGCCATGCAGTGAAGGATATGAACGATATGTCCTTTATTGCGAAGCTTGAGTTGTCCAGTCCCGCGATTATGAAACCTATGAGCGTTAAAACTCCAGCCACATTTGTCCAGATGAAGTACAGTACTGCAACCCATCTTCTGTTTCCGTAGCCGTACAGGTATATCAGCAAGAATGATGTGATCAGCGAAATCTCGAGGAAAATGTAGAGCAAAACGAAGTTTCCGCTGTAAACGAGCCAGAGCATTGAGACTGCATAGAACCCATAGATGATTATGTATTTCCTGTACTCGCTCTCACCATACCCCATCTCCTCGAACCTGTGCAGCATGTAAGGCAGGGAGTAGTATCCAACCATCGCTGATACAAGACACACGGTCAGCCCAATCGCGTTAGAAATTGGGTCAATCAGCAGATAGAAGTCACCAATGGGTCTGGATAACTCAGCAAGAATGATGTTCTGCTTATCCATTGTAAACAACCCGGCAAAGGCTACCACGAATGGAACTAGGAATGAGAGAGATACGATATGCGTTGCTTTCTTTGGTGACAGAGATGGTGCAACCAGCGATGCAATAACCGGAACGATCAAGCTGTAAACAAGGAGGTTCAAAGCGTATCACCCCCTACAGAAATCGAATCCACTGAGATGTCCTTCTTAATCCTGTCAAGCTTTACAATGGCTCCAATAAGAATCAAAAGCTCACTGCTGCTCGTAAACACTGTAATTACAGCGAGCATGAAACTCTCACTGATCAGTGATTTTATCGAAAAGAGAGGAATCAAAGCCAGAAAGACCGCCCCGAACATCATCTCCAGTGAGATCAGGAGTCTTATCAGGTCTTTGCTGGATATCGCCATCGTGTATCCTACCATCAACACAAGCACAGAGGTTATCAAAACAACAGCTACATCAATCAACCCCATCCCCCCTTGAAACGAGCATAACGGAAAGCATCAGCAGAATCATCAGCGAGATCAACGCTGCTATTACCGTAACATACTCTGAACCGAGTGCAAGATCTGGCTTGCTAAGAGATACAACCTCAGAGTTCGAGTAGAAGACATAACCCAGCACTGCTGCTGTAACAGCAGATGGTATCAGCCAAGCCTTTGATAGCTGAGTTTTCGGTTTGAACTTATAAACTGCTGCAAGTGCAACCGTTACGATGCCAATGGCTCCGACGAATATAAATACAATCAGAACGAAAACTTCCTGTACATCAGCCATAGCATAGATGGTTGCTATCGATATCATTGTCAGTGCCATGTACAGGGCAGAGTAGAAGTTGTCTTTGGTAAGGAGAGCACCCAGTGATGATAGAAATGCGATCGCTGCCAAAGCCAGCAGGACATAAATCTCAATCACCATGCTTTGAACCATATTTAGATAATTAATAAGTTTTACTATTTCTTTTTAGGGAGTTATTACAAGATCATAAATGATTAATTAAGTTAATTTTTTATAGGGTTGATTAGATACCAATTTTATAAAAAGTATATCTCTTAAATTCTAATAAAATGGTACAGGCGGAAAAGAATAAAAAAGAATATATAGCTCCCTACGAACTTTGGATAGCTAAAACTAAGACCTGAGAAAAATATTTAAAGAGAATTAACTACATTATTAATATATACAAAATTAGGGGGTAATTCAATGGTTAAGCTCTGCAAAATTTGTGGCGAAGAAATTGTCGGTGGGAAGTTCGAGGACTATGAGACATGCCCTATTTGTGGAGACATTCTCGACGATATAATCGCCAAATATCTTGAAATGGTGGCGATGAAGTGTGCCCAGCAAGAATTCGATGGAATAACGCTGAACATGATCATCAAATATCTCGACGAGGTGGTGGATTGGGTTGAATTCTTTGAAGATTTAGAAGAATTCTCCTCAGATGCGAAATATTATGAAAGGTTTAGAATGGTTTTAAATAAGCTCGATTTAGACAGGGTTTGGTTTGAGAAGATAATAAAAGAGAATTATAAAACCTGTCCCGCATGCGGAGCTGATTTTACGAGACAGTGTTTGGATATTGAAAAAGATGGTGACTGGGTTAAGGTTTACTGCGGGACATGTGGTAAGTTAATTTCGAAGCATTACGCTCCTAAAACTGAGCTTTAAATTTTGGAGGGATTTTATGCCAGAAGTTAGAATTGTTTATAGGGATGAGAAAACTGGAGAGTTGAAAGCCGAAATAGTCGATACTGAAGACTATGAATTCACCATAGCAACCAGAGGAAGCTGGAAAATGTTGATAGCAGATGAAGATGTCGAATTCAAAGCTGGAGAGGTTAAGCCTGTAAGGATAAGGAGAACTCCTCTTCCAAGGGAGTCTATTGTTTTGAGGTGTCCTGTTACAAGGCACGCTTTTGGTTATGTGGCTTCGTTAGGAAGGAGGGGGGAGCCACAGCCCATAGAAGAAGACAGAGAATTGAATTATGTGATTTTTAAAGCCCTTGATAATGGAACAATCAGGAAAGGGGATCTAATAGGTGTCGTTAACATATTCCCAGTGATGATGGTAAGAAGAGCAAAGAAACCTAAGAAAGTGAGAGAGGAATAATTTCAAGAATGCCATTACAATAAGATTTTTGATATTTTTATTTTGTTTGTATTCTGTGGTGACAAATTTGTTTTAAGCCGATACTATTCGAATACCCGGTATTGAATTAGCAACGGATAAATAGTCGTTTTTGCGAGAGGGTGTCATGAGGTTCGGAACAGTTGCCCCAACTTTCCCGCCAATATCTGAAGTGTCCAAAACGGCTAAAAGGCTGGAGGAGAAAGGTTACTCATCGCTTTGGTTTGCAGACCACCTGATGGGTTGGTATCCCCATGATCTGTGGAAAGAGACTGTATTCGCCATGAAATATCCATCATGCCATATGTTTTACGATGCGTTCTGTGCCATCTGCTATGCCTCCACATCCACAGAGAGAATAAACCTGGGAACCGGAGTGACCGAGGTGTTCAGGAGGCATCCTGCTGTACTACTGCAGCAAGCAGTTACAGCAGATCATGCAACAAACGGCAGATTTATTTTGGGTATTGGAGCTGGAGAGGCTGAGAACACCGTTCCGTACGGTATTGAGTTCAAAAATCATGTCTCGAGGCTTGAAGAGGCTCTTGAGTTGATGAAAATCATGCTGGAAACTGACTATGGGGAGACAATAAACTTTGAAGGAAGATTCTATCGGTTCAGGAATGCTGTCTTCGATTTGAAGCCGATCAGAAAGGTACCGATCTGGATTGGTGCACATGGAGACAGGATGCTTAAGCTCACAGCAAAATATGGTGACGGATGGTTACCAACCACAATCCCCCCAGAGGAGTACGCAAGAAAGGCGGAAAAACTCGATCAATATGCTGGAGACAAAACCATAGAGAAGGCTCTCTTTGTAAGCCTCGTTATAGATGAAAGCGAGAAAGGAGTTGAGAATATTCTAAGGCAGCCGATAATGAAGGTTCATGCTTTACTCCTGCCATCAGAGTACTACAGGCAACTTGGCTACGAGCACCCGCTCGGAAAGTTCTATGGCCTACTGGATTACATCCCGACCAACTACAACAAAGAGGAGATCCTGAGCCTCGTTGAAAAAATACCTGATGAGGTCGTCAGGCTCGCCTATGTTGCCGGAACGCTTGAGGAAGTAATTCAGAAATTCGATGAGTATGCCAGGGCTGGAGTTGAGCATTTTGTTATCTGGAACCTGACATACTTCGGAGATGTTACGAAGCTGAAAACATCCTACCAGCTAATAGACGAACTGATGACACACTTCAAAAGCTGAAACACAATAAAATACCGATAAAAATAATTATCTATCATTATTTTTTCTTTACGGGCTTTAAATTCTTCCATTGCTTAATTAGAAAAGTTTTTCTACCTTTGATAGAAGCCCTTTACATCAAAAACGCAGTGAGATTGATTCCATCCAGGGGGTTGAATAAATGGTTAAAATAAATCCAGAGTATTTTGAGGTAGTGAAAGAGTTTGGAGCAGAGAGTTCCCTGAAGTGCTACCAGTGCGGGACCTGCACAGGAATCTGCCCGGTATCAACAACCGATCAGAACTTTCCCAGAAGGTTTGTGCTCTACAGCCAGCTTGGCATTGAGGAAAAGCTTCTTGATGCTCCTGAAGCATGGCTCTGTTTGTCATGCAAGCTCTGCACAGAGTTCTGCCCAAGGGATGCGCAGCCGAGCGAGGTTATGCTCGCCATCAAGAGAATGGCCGTTGAGAGCGGCAATACTCCACCATACATCAGGGACTTCTTCACGAACATACACAAGCAGAAAAACCCATGGGGCCTGGGTAAGTTCAAGAGGGAAGACTGGGTTAAGAAAGCTGATGCTGAGGTTCCAAAGGTCAAGGACAATCCGGAATTCGAATGGCTGTGGTTCGTTGGATGTGCCCACAGCTTTGACAACAGAAACATCGAGGTTACAAAGAAGCTCGCGAGAATTCTCAACGATATTGGTGTGAACTTCGCGATACTCGGAAGGGAAGAGGGATGCTGCGGAAACGATGTCAGAAGAGCTGGAGAGGAGGGGCTTTTTGAGCTGCTGATGGACGAGAATGCTAAAACTTTCGACAAGTACGGAGTGGAAAGGCTGTTCACTCACTCCCCGCACTGCTTTAACGCTTTTAAGAATGAGTACGAGGGGTATGAAGTCAAGCTGATTCTTGAAATAATTTATGATGCGATAAAAAGTGGAAAGCTTGAACTCAAAAAGCCAATAAACAAGAAGGTAACCTACCACGACTCCTGCTTCCTCGGCAGATACAACAAGATATACGACCTCCCTAGAGAGATCCTGCAGATGATTCCGGGTGTCGAGCTTGTGGAGATGAAGAGCAACAGGGAGATGTCTCTCTGCTGTGGTGGAGGTGCTGGAAACATAGTTGGAGACTACGAAGGGGAGATCCAGCCAGCGAGAGTTAGAGCAATTGAAGCTGCCGAATCTGGTGCAGAAATTCTCGCAGTAGCCTGTCCGTTCTGCCTGCTGATGTTAGAGGATGGAGTCAAGATGGAGAAGGTGGATGACAGAGTAACTGTCAAGGATATAATCGAGCTTATTTACGAGTCAGCATACGAGTGATTTCTTCATTTTTTGCTATTTGGTCATTTTACAATATTTTTGAATTTTTGAATTTTTATTGCTTAATCTGCTACTTAAGTTAGCTGTGATGACAATAATCCTACCATCTGCTGTAAAGTGGAAAAGAAAGCAAGTCAATCAGAAATCATATCCACAGCCTGCTCAGCATTCTCCGCAACCAAAAGCCCATCTAGAATTACCTTCGGTTTTATCGCCACAACCCTCTTTCCCTCCTTTAAGGCGATTGCCATCTCAGAAACAGTCCCATAACCACCATCCACAGCGATTAAAGCATCGCTCGAGTGCACAATGATCATATTCCTCGCATGTCCCATGTTGGTTGCTATAACTGCCGTGCAGTACTCATTCGCCAAATTCTTGTCTGAATAGGGAATCACACCTATGACCAACCCACCTTCATCCATCGCACCCTTTGCACTTGCCTCCATAACCCCACCAAGCCCACCGTTTATCAGAATGTATCCCCTCCTTGCGATCAGCCTTCCAACTTCATAAGCTATCTCATAAATCTCAGCATCGCATCTCGAAGCCCCTATAACTCCAATCTGCTTCATAATCGATATCTATTTGAGAGATTTAAATATAATACTGCCAAATTTAATACTGCTCGAACCTCTGCTCGAAATTAATTCTGGAGATTTCCTTCAGCCATGGTTCAACAACTTCTACAAAACCTCCGGAATCGATTATTTTCCTCTTTAAAAGGATTGTATCTCTAACAGCTGCCCCCTTTTCCATTATTTTCTGCTTAAGACTCTCGAGATACCTCTCTTCATCAAATCCGCCGTAAGTTAAAACGATGAAAATCTCCTTCCCAGAAAGATCGTATTTTTTAATGAATTCTGTAACTGGGGGGCAGTTGAGTGTCCATTTCGGGCTTCCAAGGAAGATTATGTCAGAATTTATGCGTACGTCTTCTATCTCAACCCCGAGATTCGGTATAAAAGACAGGATAAGCCAGAATGCATAGCTCCTGCCCTTCAAGGGCTTTATCTCTTTTTTTGAAACATCATAGCCCCTATCTTTCAAAAACTTTTCAATATAGCTGAAGACCTTAGCAGTTCTCCCACTCCAGGAAAAATAAATTAAATCAATTTTCATCCATAACTCAATCAAAATCGAAGATTTCGATGTTTCCGGGCTTAAGGATCTTTATCAGCCCAACGCTATTGCAGTCCTCACACTTCACCTTCAAAACGATGATGTTCTCCCCCTCAGCCTTATCCAGTACCTTCCCTTTATGCTTGTTCACATCCCCGCACTTCGGGCACTCGAACAGGTAGTACTCGGAATCCGATCCAGAACCCATCCAATCCCCCCTATTCAGCTTTTTTCATTTTCGGAACGATATAGTCCTTGGGTGCAGAGTCTATATTCTCAAGATACTTCCTCAGAACTTTCGGGATCCTTATCCTGCCATCCTCTTCCTGAAAATTCTCTATAATTGCGGTTATAGCTCTCGTGGTTGCTATTGCTGTGGAGTTCAGCGTATGCACGAAGCCCTTGGTCGGCTTGCCCCTCTCCTCTGCAAACCTTATGTTTAGCCTGTAGCTCTGCCAGTCAGTGCAGTTCGAGCATGAAACCATCTCCCTGTACTTCCCCTGGGACGGCATCCAGACCTCAAGATCGTACTTCTTGGCTGCAACTATCCCGATATCTCCAGTGCATATGTTTACTATACGATACGGTATCTCAAGTCCCTGCCAGAGATCCTCAACATTCTCCAGCAGTTTTTCGTGCCAGTCCCATGACTGCTCAGGCAGGCAGAAGATAAACTGCTCAACCTTGTTGAACTGATGGACTCTAAAGATGCCCTTCGTATCTTTCCCGTGTGCCCCAGCTTCCTTCCTGAAGCACGGGCTAACGCCAGCATACAGCAGGGGCAACTCCTTCTCCTCCAGCACCTCATCCATGTGCATCGCGGCTATGGGGTGTTCTGAGGTTGCTATAAGATAGAGATCCTCATCCTCAACCTTGTAGATTACCTCCTCAAAATCATCAAAAGTTGTAACTCCTTCATACGCCCTCCTCTTCATCATATAGGGTGGAGAAACTATCTTGAAACCTTTTTTGGATAGATAATCTAAAGCATAGGTTATCAGGGCAAAATCAAGCCATATCAAATCATCAAGCAGATAATAAAACCTCGAACCGGAAACTTTCCCTGCTCTTTCGATATCAGCCAACCCGAAGACCTCAACCGCATCGGCATGAGGCACGGGCGGTTTTTCTATGACCTCGTATTCACAACCATGTTGCCTTCTAAACTCCTCCTCAAATACCTTCGGCACCTTGGGCTTACCCCAGTACTTTATCGCGACATTCTCGCTGTCATCCCTACCGATGGGAACAGAATCATGAAGGATGTTTGGAATCGAAAGCAAAACTTCATTCAGCTCATTTTCAAGCTCTTTAAGCTCTTTTTCCTTGCTCTTGACCATACTTGCTATTTCTTTCGCTTTCTTCATCGCTTTCTCTCTTTCCCTTCCCTTCAGATTTTTCATCTCCCTTGAGATCTTGTTTCTCTCGTGTCTCAGCTTGTCAAGCTGATATCTCATTTCCCTCCACTTTTTATCGAGTTCGATTGCTCTCTCCACTATCTCAAGATCACCGTCTCTCTTTTTCTGAGAATCGATCAGTATTTTGGGATTTTCCCTCAGAGATTTAAGGATGCTCCACATTTGCTCTCACCCTATCAGATCTTTCCCATCCCTTCAATCAAGATTTCTCTACCATTCCTTTTAAATTTTATTATCTCGTTGATGGTTCCTTTCAAACCAGTTTCCCAGTAATCGCCTTTTTTAACCCCAACTGTATTTAAAAGTTGAGTAATGCTATTTTGAAATTCATCAGCATCTTTTTCAGTTTCGAAGCATATCTTCCAGAAAAAGACAAATGAGTTGTTCAATCGAAACAGCTTGAAATTATCTCCATTCCAGCCTTTAGCTGATTCTAAGGCTTCGCAGTCGCTTAAATGAGTTGACAGGAAAATGTATGTAAAGAACTCCCCAAGCGTATCGTTTCTTATAAGATCGTATCCCTCAACATCCCAATTACCGACAACTTTTATAAAGGATTTCTTGCCCTCTAAGATCTCCTTTGTGCTTTTTGGAGGGTTCAAATAGCCGTTGTCCAGATCCCCAGTCTCAAGATACATCTTTCCAGCATACAGCGTGCCGAACTTGTACGGGAAAAAGTAGAGCAAGTGGAGGCTATCATCAAAACCTCTGTTTATCTCGAACTTGCACTCAGTCTCGTTTTCAATTTTTGATAGCTCTTTCTCAATGCTCTTGTTTACATACAGCCATCCGGCGATTACTGCAGAGCCTTCAATCAACGCGCTGTAAGCCTTCTCTCCATCGTGTGTATCTCCCGCTTTGATGGTGAAGTATCTGTCCTGAATCGCATGTTCGAGTTCGTGGGCCAAAGCCTCCTTCCCGCTGTTGGAGTATGGATCGAAGTTTTCCCTTACCACATAAACGGCATCCTTCCAGTAGAATGCCATGAAACCAGCCACCTCACTATCCACCTTCCTCTTAAAGCTGAAATTGGATGGTACGATAAGGAGGGATTTGTAAAACATCTCTTCCTTTTTTGCTTCCTCTTCAGACACGGTTGAAGATCCCCACCTTTCCAGAACCCACTCCATGTCCACAACCTTGACAGGAACATCGATTTTCTTGTGCCGTATCTCCTCCATCGTATGCCTTACCTCATCGTAAATCTTGATGGTTCTTTCCTGGTATACGTCATGAACCGTGTATGTAGAGAGTAGAAATGCCGTAAATGAGATCAGCAGAATTATCGCGAGCCTTCTTGCCGCACTTTTTTCCATATTTATCTGAAAAACCGAAAGTTTTATTTCTTTTTTCCATAAACATTTTCTGATGTCCTGCATCTTCTGCATTTACTTCTCAAGCTGTGGAGGTATGGCTGAGATATGTGAGCATTTTACCCTCAAGAATACCAAACAGAGAAAAGAGAAGAAGCTCAGGAGTGGTAGCATAAGCGAGGTTGCTGAAAGCATGAACATGACAGTAACCGAGTTTCTGAGCTATGTCGGCAAGCTCGAGAAGGAGGGTAAGCTGAAGATCAGATTTCTCTGAAGTTTTTTAGATCTGGCAGCTAACTTGACGAGCTTAAAAAAGGCACTTTGCTATTCCCGAACTATACAGACACTCCCCGCATGACGGGTGGTTTGTGTAGCAGTCCTCGTTGTGAGCAATATACCAGCATCCGTTGACATGTGCACAGTCTGCACACCATGGAAAGTTCCTCATATTCGCTCTTATACTTTCAAAGCTTGCCAGACTCTCTCTGACATCATCAATGTCCTGGGAGTTCAGATCTCCAACAATAAATTCCGGAACATCCCTCCAGTGGTTGTTCAGAAATTCCCTATGACTTCTCGATAGAATCATGCAGCTTGAAACTTTTCCATCAGATCTAACAAAAAGAGAATCTCTGTACGGACACTCTCTAGCATTTGCATCCCCAAAGAATTTTGGCTTGATTAGATCTATGCCAAAATCCCTCGCCAACTCTTCAAGCTCAAGCATCCTTCTCTCTGAGTTCAGAGCCAAGTTAATCCTGTCAACGGATTCGAGGATGTACGGAATGTTTACCATGTATCCCTCTCTGCCAGCAATATCATGAATCTTTCTGTAGAGCTCGATGCAATCTCCATGTCCAGCAGAGCAGTCCTTAAGAGCTCTTATTATGAAATCTTCATCCAGATTCAGGCTTAGGACGAGATCCACAACCTTCCTGCTTGGCTCGAAGTAAAGCACTTTGGTATAAATCTTCTCATTCGGTGGCACAGCATTTGTCAGAAAAACATCCAGACCGTTTTCTCCAGCAAACCTGACAATGTTGCTGAGGTCATCGAGGTTATCCCTCGTGATTACGGCCTGTATGAAGCTACCATCAGCTTTTTTCAGATTTCTCTCTATTTTCTCTGGCTCAACTCCTCTCATCTTCTGCAGATAATACCTGTTCAGCGAGTCCATTGAGAATCCTATCCTGTCTGCCGGGATTTCAGCGTCTATCGTGCCATTCGTGTTTATCGTTATCTTACCATTCAGCCTGCTCACGATCTTTTCAAGATTCTTATTCAGCAAGGGCTCTCCATAGCCATAGAGAACGAACTCATCATCGCTATCGGCTATTTTCTCGATTATCTCGAGATCAATATCTCTACCATTATTTTTCCTGAAGCAGTATGAGCATCTGAGATTGCATGAGCTTGTAACTTCAATCTGGATCATATAGCCAGTACGACACCAGCCTTTATCTTACTTTTCCCGAAAATTTTTATGAAGGTTTGAAGAGGTTCATTCATGCATGCTGTACTGATCTTCAGCGGTGGGGTGGACTCCACAACGCTGCTGTACTATCTGATCAGCAAGGGCTACGAAGTTCACGCACTGACTTTCATCTACGGGCAGAAACATGCGAGAGAGGTTGATGCATCGAAAAAAATAGCAAAACTATTGGGAATTAAGCACAAAGTCGTTGATATCACTTCGATCCATGAACTAATTTCCAGAGGCTCACTAACCGGTGGAGAAGAGGTTCCAAAGGACTTCTATACCGAAGAGACGCAGAAGTTGACAATAGTCCCAAACAGGAACATGATACTGCTCGCAATAGCTGGAGGCTATGCGGTCAAAGAGAACATCAGAGAGGTGTACTATGCCGCACACAAGAGCGACTACAGCATATATCCTGACTGCAGAAAGGAGTTCGTAAAGGTGATGGATGCAGCCTTGTATCTGGCAAACCTCTGGACACCTGTTGAGCTTAAGGCTCCGTTTGTGGACATAGAGAAATCAGAGATCGTTGGCCTCGGTCTGAAGCTCGGTGTGCCCTATGAGCTCACATGGAGTTGCTATGAAGGTAAGGAAAGACCCTGTCTGAGTTGCGGAACATGCCTCGAAAGAACAGAGGCTTTTCTCATGAACAATGCGAGAGATCCTCTGTTAACTGAAAAAGAATGGAATGAAGCTGTAAAAATTTACGAGGAAAAGAAGAATGAAGTTTGACAGCTAAATCAACCAAAAATCAATCGATTCTCAGGTCTTTAACAAAAATTCCATTCCCTTCTTCAACTCTCCCAACGATCCTGCAGTCAAGCTCTTTAGCAATATCCTTGGCCACATCTTCGCTCGCTATCACGGCAAAGCCCATTCCCATGTTGAAGGTCCTGTACATCTCCCTCTCGCTAACATTTCCAGCCTTCTGTATGAATCTGAATATTTTCTGAGGAGGGAGTGGGTTGTCTATCACATACTTCATCTCCTTCAACCTTCTGAGCTTCAGCAGCCCGCTACCTGTTATGTGAGCCATTCCGTGAATTTCATATTTATCCCACAATCCAACAAGCTCGGAATAAATTCTCGTTGGAGTTAAAAGCTCCTCTCCGATTGTCTTTCCTTCAAATTCGTCGAAATAACTGTATCCAGCACTTTCTACTGCCTTCCTCGCGAGGGTTAGTCCATTGCTGTGAATTCCGCTGCTTGGCAGACCGATGATCAAATCCCCATCCTGAATGCTCTCTCCTGTAATGATCCTGTCCTTTTTAACCCATCCTATCGCAGTTCCTGCCAGATCAAAGCCATTGATAATCTCTGGCAGGGTTGCGGTCTCCCCTCCAACCAGAGTTATGTTCGCAATCCTGCAACCCTCCTCCAGCCCAATCGCTATCTCTTCCATTATCTCCGGATCTGGTTTCTGGATCGCAATGTAGTCAACAAAGGCCAATGGCTCTGCCCCTATCGCAATCAGATCGTTGACATTCATCGCAACGCAGTCTATACCAACAGTGTCGAACTTCCTTATCTTTTCGGCAACTATAATTTTTGAGCCCACTCCATCTGTTGTTATCGCTATACCAAAATCGCCGAGGTCTACAACCCCAGCATAATGCCCCGTGAGAATTGGCCTGCCAAAACCCTCCCTTACGAACTTTATCTTCTTCGCAAGAGATTTTATTGCTTTCTCTTCTTCCAGAATGTCCACACCTGCTTTTGAATAGGTCATCTCATCCATAATATCCTCAGCCCCTCACTCTCTCAAACTCCTCAGCTTCTCATACAGCAAAGGCACAAATAACCCTACATCGGTGACAATACCTATCGCCTGAGCTGTCCCTCGGTCTATGAGCTTTGTAACGGTTGCTGGATTTATATCCACACATATTGTTTTTACAGTTGAGGGCAGCAAATTCCCAACCGCTATGCTGTGAAGCATCGTTGAGAGCATCAATACCATGTTTATGCCTCTCAGAGCCTTCTTTATCTCCTTCTTCGCAACGATAACATCGGTTATAACCTCTGGCAAAGGTCCATCATCTCTTATCGATCCAGCCAGAATGAAAGGCACATTATTCTTTATGCACTCATACATTATTCCATCCTTCAGAACTCCGCTCTCAACAGCCTTCCTGATCCCTCCAAGAGATATTATCTTGCTTATCGTTCTCAGATGGTGTCTGTTCCCCCCCGGCACCGGCTTACCGGTTTCGAGGTTCATGCCGAGTGATGTGCCGAAGAGCGAGATCTCGATGTCGTGGACAGCCAACGCGTTGCCCGACAGAAGCAGATCTATGTAGCCATCCCTTATCATCCCAGCCAGAGCATCTCTCGCCCCGGTATGATCTACTGCAGGGCCAGCAACAACGGCAATCTTACCGCCATTGCTCTTTATTGCGAGGATCTCTCTGGCAACAGCTTCAACGAGTTCCTCATTCGGCCTTTCACTGCTGACAGTTCCACCCATGAACTGAAAATGAGAGTACTGCCTCGGCCTCTCTGGTGGGATTACCCTAACACCTTTCTCACCAACCACTATTAAATCGCCCTTCTTCACCTCATCTATCGCAACGCATTCAGCTCGGCCATTCCTCACCGCTATCAGCCTGTCCATGCTGATGTCCTCTACCTCCAGCCACTTACCCCTGTAGTTAATATATGTTGGATGGTTTGTTGTGACATAGAAGTTCTCTGGTAGGACTTTATCATCCGGGGCGGGAGCCACTTCCACCTCCTCAGCATCAGGGATTTTCGCTCCCAGCTTGTGCAACTCTTGAAGTATCCTCTGCAAATGCCCAGGGTCTTTTCCCATAACCATTATCCTTGCATAGCTAGTATCCGTCTTTTTCTTTCCTATTCTGAACTCCAGTATCTCGAACTCTCCGTCAAGATCGAGTATCGTATCGAGAACCTTGGGAAATATCATAGAATCTATCAGGTGACCCTCAAACTCCAATTCCTTTACATTCTCCAATTATATCGCCCCCTACTGCGTCCTTATTGCGTTACCAAACCTTACTGTTGATAAAGTTAATCTAAAAAAATTAGTCTAGAGTTAACACCATTAACGCAATCCAGAACCGTACCTTTCCAGCTTTCTCGTTAAACCTCAAATCACTCCACACACCTGAACTTCAGAACGAAAGTGGTCCCCTTAGGTTTGTTATCCTCAACTGCAACGCTTCCACCATATCTCTCCATAAGTTTTTTGACAATATACATACCGAGTCCAGTACCAGCCTTCTCGCCATACTTGAACCCTTCTTCGAAGATCATGTTTTTTATTTCATCCGGGATTCCAGTACCATAATCGGCAACTCTAACCTCACAGAAACCGTTCAGTTTCCTGCAAGTGATATCCACTCTGTCAGTTTTTCCATGCTGTATCGCATTCCTTATCAGATTATCGAAGACCGAGTAAATTGCGGGATCCGCAATTACCTTACATGTACAGTTTACATTAACCTCAATATCGTATCCAGATGCGATGCTTTCGATGACATCCTTCAGGTCATATACCTGTAACTTATCAATGTTTACGCTCTGCTCCATGTCTCTCATTTCATCTATAAGATTCAATGATCTGTCTATCGCCCTGAAACCGATCTCTCTTCTATCATCTTCAATCAGTTCAAACAAACCTCTCAGTACTGTTAAGTTGTTAAGCATATCATGCCTGAGGATTTTGTTTGATGTTGCCAGAATGTCTCTGGCGTTCTCGATGCTCTTCTGATAGTTCTCTACACTCTCAAGAACGAGATTTATGTTCCTTGCAAGCTCTGCGATCCCATCTTCTCCGTCAACTGTTACCCTCCCTGATATATCTCCCTTCTTTGCAAGCTCATCAAGTTCTCTGTTCAGGCGTATTATCCTCTCGTTAATGGATATGTGATATATCGCCGATCCGATCCCAAGAAAGGCAATTCCAATAAAGAATACTGCGCTAAAATACTCGTGAAACTCCGCTTTTCTCTCTTCAAGATTTGATTTCTTCTCAAAAACCAAAAAGAAGAGGTTTTTTCCTGTAACATCCTTGATTGGCCTGTATGTTATGAGCTTTCCATCCTGAATGGATATAGTCTGATTATGATCGGATCTGTCAATGTAAATATTAATACCGATGGGCATTCCCAAAGCTCTAAAGAAGGAATCATTAACGAATCTACCCATCACAAGCCACCCTCTTGGATCTCCACTCCCATCACTTTTGATAATTCGTTTTGATGAAAACATGAGTACTTCCCCATCAATTTTGAGGAAGCCACTACTCTCATTGGCCAAATAATCGAGATACGGGCTCAGTTCTGGAACCGGGATCACCCTATTTTTCTCAAAGTCAAAAGCTTTTGCATAGACTATACTTTTATTGCGATTTATAAAAACAATTAAATTGAGTTTTTGTTCGATAAATGTCTCATTTACGAGATTGGATTCTATATAATCTTTGCTTTTATTTTCAATAAAATAGTATGTATCATCCCAGTAAGCCCAATCAGTGTTAAGCCTTTCAAGATACCCTATTTGAGAGTCCAAGAAGTTCATTACTAACTCGACATCCTTATGGAACTCATTAACCTCAAATCTCTCGTATTCGTTTATTACATAACTGTGAAAAGCATACATGCTGGATAATATTATCGTAAGAAAGATTAATCCAAAAATCCAGGTTTTTATCCTTATTGTTTTGGTCTTTGCCAATACCTGTTTAATCATTTTCATTTTAACATTCTGACATTACATTCATCTTAAAAACTTTATCATTATCATCAGGTGCATAGAAGTCTTGCAGTTCAAATATCAAATTTTTGAAATCATGAAGAGATGGTATCACACAGATCTTTAGCCAGAATCACAAAAGCAATAGAAATAAATTCAAAAAAGAAGCTCAGGAATCTTCTGCTTTCCAACTATGTCTGCAATATCCTCTCTTTCCCTTATGATGTAGAATTCACCATCCTTGGCGAGCACTTCCGCACATCTCGGTCTACCGTTGTACTGACTGCTCATGACAAACCCATAAGCCCCTGCGTCATACACGGCAATCAGATCTCCCTTCTCAACTACCGGCAGCTTTCTATCCTCTGCGAGAATGTCGCCGCTCTCACATATCGGCCCGGCTATCGTGTAGACCTCCTCGTTCTTTCTATTGAGTTTGTTGGCAACGCTAACCCTGTGATACGCGTTATACATCGCTGGTCGAATGAGCGTGTTGAATCCAGCATCCACAGCCACGAAGTTTTTGTAGGCTCTTTTTACCGAATTAACCCTCGTTATCAGAACCGTTGTGTCGCCAACAATGCTTCTTCCCGGTTCAAGCCACAATTCCAGTTCTGGATTGATCTCATCCCTCCTCTTTTCAAAGACAGACAGTATCTCTTTTGAGAAATCCTCTTTGCTGAGAGAGCCCGTCCCTTCATAATCTATCCCCAGTCCACCACCGATATCCATGAACTCAAGCTCAATCCCGATCTTCTGTATCTCGGCAGAGACATCAAAAAGCCTGTTGATTGCCTCAATGAACGGACTTGCCGAGAGAATCTGGCTTCCAATATGACAGTGTATGCCTTTGGGTATCACATTTGGCAGTTCGTAGGCTATGCGGTAGGCTTCAACAGTCTGCTCCCAGGGTATTCCGAATTTCGATTTTTTAAGCCCCGTTGCTATCTTTGGATGGGTTTCAGGAGAGACATCGGGATTCACTCTGAATGCAATCTCAACCTCCTTGCCTTCCTTAATAGCCATGTCGGATATCGTGTAGAGCTCATCAAGGCTATCAACACTGAACTTAACCCCAGCCCTTATCCCGGCGAGGATCTCCTCATCAGATTTGCTGTTTCCGTTGAACAGAATACTCTCAGGCTTGAATCCAGCTAAAAGGGCGAGATACAGCTCCCCCATGCTGAAAACATCTGCTCCAAAACCCTCTTTCTGGATTATCTTGAGTATGGCCAGATTGTAATTGGCTTTAACAGCATAGAGCAACCTCTGATTGGGAAAGGCGGACTTATACGCCCTGAGGTTCTCCATCAGCTTGCCGTAGGATGTAACATACACTGGCGTTCCGGTTTTCTGCACGATCTCATCTATTCTTACTCCATCAACTGTAAGCATGCCGTCATCTTCTCCAAACATACACATCCCTCATGCTTTTCCAACATCAGAATTCGAATCCTTCAAGCCTTTCAACGGCTTTTTCTATAACCGAAACATTTCTTGTGAGAGCGAACCTGACGAATCCCTCTCCCCCTTCCCCAAATCCTATTCCGGGAGTGACGAGTATTCCAGCATCGTTCAGCAGCTTCTTGGCAAAATCCATGCTTCCGTAACCATCAGGCACTTTGCACCACACATAGAATGTAGCTTTCGGAACGAAAACCTTAAGTCCCGCTTTTTCCAGGCCATTCACAAGCTTATCTCTCCTCTCCCGGTATATCTCGTTATTTCTTTCAATTACATCATCACTTCCGAGTAAAGCAGCTATGCCAGCTTCCTGCACGGCCTGAAAGACACCGCTATCGACATTCGTCTTAACCTTTAGCAGGCCCTGCAAGGCTGTTTCATTCCCAACAGCAAACCCTATCCTCCATCCGGTCATGTTATAGGTTTTAGACAGAGAATTGAACTCAACGACAACATCAAATGCTGAATCGATTTCGAGAAAGCTCAAGGGGCGTTCCTCGAAGTATATGTCCGTGTATGCCGCATCATGGGCCAAAATTATGTTGTTGTCGTAGCAGAAATCGATAGCGCTTTTTATGAATTCCTTATCACATACAGCACTCGTCGGATTGTTCGGGTAGTTCAGGAACATTATCTTCGCATTTCTAACAACATCTTCCGGAATCTTATCGAAATCCGGTGTGAAACCTCTCTCCTCCTCAAGTATCATATGATATGGCTTTCCATCCGCCAGAAGGGTCGCTCCGTGGTACACCGGATACCCGGGATCTGGAACTAAGGTATAATCTCCTCTGTTCACAAAAGCCAGCGGAAGGTGGGCTATGCCCTCTTTCGAGCCTATAAGGGACACAACTTCTTTCTCAGGATCGAGCTTTACACCTTTTCTGCGCATATAGTATTCGGCAACAGCCTCCCTGAAGCTCAGCATTCCCTCATAGGATGGATACTTCTGGTTCTCTTCTTTTCTCGCTGATTCGCACAGAGCATTAACAATATGATCAGGAGTTGGCAAATCGGGATCCCCAACACCAAAGTCTATTACATCGACACCTTCCTTAATCTTTTCAGCCTTCATTCTGTCTATTTCGGCAAAAAGGTATGGTGGCATCGCGTTAAGCCTTTCAGAAAACTCAAACCTCTCAGCCATACATCATCGTATAACAACCTATTAAAAAATTTTTCTGACTCTAAATCCTATTGCCCTCTTTTACTCAGAAAATGAGAATAAATTTTAAAGAAAATTTAGCAATATTGGTTGAATACTAAAGAAATCTCATTCCCTATCGCTGAGAGGTACGTACCTCCTCTGTTGAGATCCGACATACTCTGCTCTTGGTCTTATCAGCCTGTTATTTTCGTACTGCTCGATGACATGAGCACACCATCCAGAAATCCTGCCGATGGCGAATATGTTCACAAAAAGATCATCAGGGATTCCGAGATTTGCATAAACGCTTGCCGAATAGAAGTCGACATTCGGTAGCAACCCTTTATATTTATACACAGCCTCCTCAATCGCTTCACTGATCTGATACCACTTTGGATTTTTCTCATCGGCCAGTTTCTTCGCCAGAATCTTGAGCTCTATCGTCCTCGGATCCATTACCTTCCTGTAAACCCTGTGACCGAAACCCATTATCCTCTCACCGTTTTCCAGCTTTTCTCGCACATAACTCTCAGCCCTCCATGGTACGGCAACCTCCCTCAGCATTTCCATGACCTTCTGACTCGCTCCCCCATGCAACGGGCCGAGGAGAGTTCCAGTGGCTGCAACTATGCAGGCATACATGTCAGCGAGCGTTGAGGCTGCTATCCTCGCAGCAAATGTTGATGCGTTGAGCTCATGCTCAGCATGAAGAATGAAGTCGAGATCCAGACTCTTCGCCATCGTTTCTGTTGGTTCCTCTCCATGAAGCATATACAGAAAGTTTTCGGCATGACTTAGGTCCTCTCTCGGATGTATCAGGTTCTGTCCGGTTCTGATTCTGTGGAAGTATGCAACTATTGTTGGAAACTTGGCTATCAGACTTATCGACTTCTCAATCGATCTCTCGTGGCTCTTGTACTGAATGTGTTTGTCCATCGATCCGAGATAAGATATAGCTGTTCTCAAAACAACCATTGGGTGTGTAAATGGGGGCAAATGCGTTAGCAATCCAATTATCTGTGGTGGAAGCTCTCGTTTCATCGCAAGCTCTTCTTTAAAGCTTTCAAATTCGCTTTTGCTCGGTAAATCTCCGAACAGAAGGAGAAAGGCTACTTCCTCATACGAGGAGTTCTTGGCAAGTTCATGAATATCATATCCTCTATACTCCAAAACACCTCTATCCTCTTCCACCGCGATCCTGCAGATCGATGTCTCGCATGCAACTACATCCTCCAGCCCACTCATCTATCTACCTCCTATATACTTATATGATGGGTAAGCGTCAAGTATCATCCCCGTTATCTCTACTGGCTTTTCCTGCAGTGCAACATCTATCGCATTATCCAGCTTCCATTCCTTCTCAGCATAGATGGTGATTATTGGATCACCAACCTTTACTACCTCTCCCCTCTTCTTATGGAGATACACTCCCGCTCCCTTGTCTTTGGGAGCTCCTGCTGTTCTGGCTATTTTTACGATGTTCTTGTTGTAAACCTCTTCAACAGCTCCCTCTTTAGTAGCCTTGAGCGTGTAAACCTTATCTCCAATGGGAACATCATCAGCCTTGGTAATCTCTCCACCCTGAGCAAGAATGATTTCTTTGAGCTTTTCGTATGCCTTTCCTGAGTTGAATATTTCCTTGGCATATTCATAGCCATTGCTGGTTTTACCGCTCATTTCGAGCAGTATTCCTGCCAGGCCGAGAGATTTTTCTATCAGGCTTGAAGAGCCCTTTCTTTCCTCGAGGGTCTTGAGGGCTTCTTTAGCTTCTAAGGCAGGGCCTATTGCTCTGCCTACTGGCTGTCCTCCATAGGATAGCGCACATCTGACATTCAACCCCAGCCTTCTGCCGAGTTCCACAAAATCGTTTGCCAGCTCCCTTCCTTTCTCAACCCCAGGAACCTTGCTCCCCTTCCCAACAGGGATGTCGATCACAACATGTTTGGCCCCTACAGACCCCTTCTTGGCCATAACGCTCGCGAGAAGCTGCGGTTTCGGATCGATTGAGAGCGGATGCTCCACCCTGATGATTATGTCGTCAGCAGGGGCTATCTCTGTTGCTCCCCCCCATGCGATAACCCTGCCAACCCTCTCGGTTATTTCCTTAATCTCATCAACAGTCAGATTAACATCTGCCAGCACCTCAAAGGTGTCTGCAGTTCCCGTTGCTGATGTTATCGCTCTTGATGCTGTTTTTGGGATCAGTAGGCCAGAGGAGGCAACGATCGGGACTATCAGAAGAGTTATTTTGTTCCCCGGAACACCTCCGATGCTGTGCTTGTCAACAACTATCCCCCTTTCAAAGGTTATTGTCTCTCCAGTCTCTATCATCGCCCTGGTCATCCACTCGATCTCGTCGAAGTCCATGCTCCTCAGCATGTTCGATGCGACAAAGGCTGTTAGCTCCACTTCGTTCAGAGAACCATCAACAGTATCTTTAATAATCGCATATATCTCATCCTTTGTCAGCTTGTGACCAAAAATCTTCTTTCTTATATAGTTAAAGGATTCTGGCTTGGGAACTGGAAAAATCTCAACAACAGCCTCCTCTTCTATCTCAAGTAACTCCATGAGATACTTCGTCAAACCGCACTCATTCTGTTCAACCAGCCCAGATATAACCTTAACTTCCGCAATAACTCTCTTTCTTCCACAGGAGACTCTTACTCTATCTCCACCCCTAACACCTATCTCTTTCGCATCATTTTCTGAAATCGCAATTATCCTGTCATTAACATAAAACGGGATCAGCTTAACCTTCAGTTTCATACAGAACACCTCATATATATGATGGATAGGTCTCAAATATCATGCCAGAAATCTCCACTGGCTTTTCCTGCAGTGCAACATCTATCGCATTATCCAGCTTCCATTCCTTCTCAGCATAGATGGTGATTATTGGATCACCAACCTTTACTACCTCTCCCCTCTTCTTATGGAGATACACTCCCGCTCCCTTGTCTTTGGGAGCTCCTGCTGTTCTGGCTATTTTTACGATCACATCGTTCCTTACATGCGTTACCGCTCCCTCTTTAGTAGCCTTGAGCGTGTAAACCTTATCTCCAATGGGAACATCATCAGCCTTGGTAATCTCTCCACCCTGAGCAAGAATGATTTCTTTGAGCTTTTCGTATGCCTTTCCTGAGTTGAATATTTCCTTGGCATATTCATAGCCATTGCTGGTTTTACCGCTCATTTCGAGCAGTATTCCTGCCAGGCCGAGAGATTTTTCTATCAGGCTTGAAGAGCCCTTTCTTTCCTCGAGGGTCTTGAGGGCTTCTTTAGCTTCTAAGGCAGGGCCTATTGCTCTGCCTACTGGCTGCCTGGCATTGGTTATAACGCTGGTGACATTGAGTCCAAACCTCCTGCCAAGCTCTGAGAATTTGTGTGCCAACTCCTTACCAACATCAAGCGATGTAACCTTCGCATACTCTCCAACAGGGATGTCAACAACAACATGCTTTGCACCAACAGCAGATTTCCTTGACATTATGCTCGTTATGAAGTGAGGTATGGGACTGATCTGGAGGTTGTACTGAATCTCTATGAGTCTGTCATCTGCTGGAGCCAAGTTGGCTGAAGCGCTCCAAGCAATAACCCCGCCAACCCTCTCGGTTATTTCCTTAATCTCATCAACAGTCAGATTAACATCTGCCAGCACCTCAAAGGTGTCTGCAGTTCCCGTTGCTGATGTTATCGCTCTTGATGCTGTTTTTGGGATCAGTAGGCCAGAGGAGGCAACGATCGGGACTAAAAGCAATGCCGTTTTGTTCCCCGGAACACCTCCGATGCTGTGCTTGTCAACAACTATCCCCCTTTCAAAGGTTATTGTCTCTCCAGTCTCTATCATCGCCCTGGTCATCCACTCGATCTCGTCGAAGTCCATCCCATTAACGAAATTTGAAAGGATAAAGGCTGTTAGCTCGATATTGCTGAGAGAACCGGAAACGGTATCGTTAATTATCGATCTTATCTCGTCGAGGGATAGCTTATACCCCTCCATTTTTTTCCGTATATATATAACGGATTCTGGCTTCTTTACAGGATAGATCTCAATTTCATCTCCATCCACAACACCAATCAAATCTGCAAGCTCTTTCGGGATCAGTATCTCCCCGGAAGCTACCATGCCAGATGTAATGTTTACCTCTGCTACACAAACGCTCTTTCCTTTGCAAAGTCTGATTCTATCTCCTTCAATCAATCCAAGCTCATACGAGTCATCTTTATTCATTATAACTGCTTTGCCTATGGAATAAGGGATTACCTTCACGAGAAGCATGTATCCTATTAGCATAGCAGACATTTAAATCTTTTTGTAGCCTATGTTAAAATACATAGGGTAAATATACATACAAGTTAAAAATTTTTCAATTTCTATCCGATAAAACTTCAGGATTTGTCTATTTAGAGCGATATTCTAAAAAATTTTTAAAAATATTAAACTTTTGAATAATTTCTATCAATCTTAACCTTTTTATACATTTTACCTCCAAGGAATACCATGATTGCGGATGTTTACATAGAACTGAAGGAGGGGGTCGCCGATCCCGAAGGTGAGTCAACAAAGAAGGCTTTAAAACTGCTTGGATTTGATAATGTAAAAAATGTGTCAACGAGAAAGGTTTTCAGAATTGAGATTGATGCAAAGAGTAGAGAGGAGGCTGAAAAAGAGATCAAACAAATGTGTGAGAAACTTCTCGCAAACCCAGTAATCCAGAGATATTCAATAAACTGGATATCCTGATGGTGGAGATTATGATTGAAAAGGTTCTGAAGAAAGTGGATGTGCCTTTTCCACTATATCAGATAGACATTATAAACTCAGATGATGAAATGCTGAAAGCTATCAGCGATGAACTCGGTTTATCGCTGAGCGTTGACGAAATGCGAAGAATAAAAGAATATTTCATCGCAAAAGGCAGAAATCCGTACGATATTGAGCTTCAAGCTCTGGGACAGGCGTGGAGTGAGCACTGCTGTTACAAGAGTTCAAAATATTACTTGAAACAATTCATCTTCAACATCGAGTCTGAATATGTCATCTCAGCAATAAAGGAGGATGCCGGTGTTGTTGAGTTCGATGAAGATCACGCTTATGTTGTTGCCTTCGAATCCCACAACCATCCTTCAGCCATAGAGCCTTACGGCGGTGCGGCAACAGGCATAGGTGGGATCTTGAGAGATGTTGTATGCATGGGGGCTAAGCCAGTAGCATTGATTGACCCCCTCTTTTTCGGAAAACCGGACTTTCCGCATTCAGTTTTGCCTAAGGGGACGAAGCATCCGTTATATCTGCTATCCGGAGTTGTTGCAGGAATAAGAGATTACGGGAACAGGGTTGGAATACCAACTGTCTCCGGAATGATATTCTTTGATAATAGCTATCTCACAAACTGCCTCGTCAATGTTGGATGCATAGGAATTGCGAAGAAATCGAATATTGTGCCAAGCAGGGCTGGAGGAGAGGATGACATATTCATCCTCGCCGGAGGTCTGACTGGGAGAGATGGAATACATGGTGTAACTTTTGCCTCAGCGGAGCTTAAAGAAACAAGCGAAGAGGAGTCGAGAGGGGCTGTACAGCTTGGTAATCCGATAATCAAGGAACCCCTGATTCATGCATGTTTGGAGGTAATAGAAAAGAAGTTGATCACGGGGATGAAAGATCTCGGCGGTGGAGGGCTTAGCTGTGCTGTAGGAGAGATGGCTCTGGCTGCTGGTTTCGGAGCGAGAGTGTTTCTGGACAGGGTGCCGCTAAAAGAGCCGGATATGGCTCCCTGGGAGATATGGGTTTCAGAGAGTCAGGAGAGGATGATGATCACCGCCAAGCCAGAGATGGTTGATGAGGTGCTGTACGTCTTCGAGAAGTGGGATGTGCCGGCAACCGTCGTTGGAGAGGTTAAGGCTGAGAAGACGCTTGAGGTTTACTACAAAGACTTCAAGGTTTACGACATGGACATAGAGTTCGTAACATCCGGCCCGGAATACTGCAGGAGTTACCTGCCGAAGAAAGTTGAGGTTAAGGGAGAGGAAAGGATAAATCCGCCAAAAGACTACCTGAGAGTTTTCAAGGATATGCTCCAGCACCCGAATGTGGCGAGCAGGGAATGGGTTATCAGGCAGTACGATCATCAGGTCAGAGCATCCACGATTTTAAGACCGCTGCAGGGGAGAATTAACAGGGAGACCCATGGAGACTCAGCAATAATCAAACCAACTGAATCGTGGAGGGGTCTGGCAATAACAGCAGATGTCAACCCCTGGATGACCAAGATTGATCCATTCTGGGGTACTGCAAGCTCATTCGATGAGATGATCAGGAACCTTATCGCTGTGAACTCAAAGCCCCATTCATTCGTTGACTGTCTGAACTTCGGAAACCCGGAGAAGCCAGAGAGGATGGGAGAGTTCGTTGAAAGTGTTAAGGCGATGGGCTGGATGGCTAGAGGTATTAACCTGCCGTGTGTTAGCGGTAATGTGAGCTTCTACAACGAAACACCCCATTCTGCTGTGGCACCAACTCCAACACTGCTGGGCATAGGTATTATAGAAGACATAAGGAATGCTATAACCTCATACTTCAAGAGGGTCGGAAGCTCAATAGTGCTTGTCGGAGAGACAGAAGCGGAGTTTGGTGGGAGCGTTTATTCGGCAGTTACTGGACAGAAAAGCTATCTCGTTCCAAGAACGAGCCCTGAAAGGCTTAAAACATACAGCGATGCCATGCTTGAATCCTTTAAGGAGTTCAAAGTTCTTGCATGCCACGACATCTCAGGTGGTGGTTTAGCTATCGCAATAGCTGAGATGTGCTTCGGAAAAGGTCTTGGAGCTGAGATCGATCTCAGGGGAATTGCTGGAGATGCCCATGTCAAGCTGTTCTCCGAATCGAACACCAGATGGATTGTTGAGCTACCAGAAGAGGATGCACAGGGGTTCATCGCTTTCCTCATGGAAAGAGGTTGCAGAGCTTTTGAGATAGGCTGCGTATCAAAAGATAGCATATCATTCAACGATAGCAACATTGCGTTCGAGATGGGCGTTAGCGAGGCGGAAGAGCTGTGGAGAAATGGTCTGTCGAGGTATGTGGTCTGAGGTGGTTTTTATGGAGCCAAGAATAGCTGTTCTGAGGATTGAGGGAACCAACTGCGAGGATGAAACAGTTAAAGCTTTGAAGGCCGCTGGAGCTTTTGCCGAGGCTGTGCATCTAAAGCAATTCTACAGCGACATGATAAAGGAGAGCGAGAAGAGGAAGATAACGGACTACACGGGGATTGTCATCCCTGGTGGGTTCTCTGCCGGAGATTACGTCAGAGCCGGAGCGATTTTTTCAGCAAGAATGAAGAGCGTTTTGAAGAGAGATCTTGAGGAATTCATAAACAACGATTTTCCTATTCTGGGTATATGTAACGGATTTCAGGTCCTGGTTGAACTCGGTGCACTACCGGGCTTTGAGGATAAGCTGTCAGAGAAGCCGGAGATTGTGCTCGCAATCAACAACTCCAACAGGTTTGAGTGCAGGATGAGCTACCTCAGGCACGAAAACAGGGGGAAGTGTATGTTCACGAAGGGCCTAGATAACAGGGTTGTTGTATATCCCGTTGCCCATGCGGAGGGAAAGGTTGTTTTCCCGAAGGGCATGGAGGGGATTTACATAGATAGGCTGGTTGAGAACGATCAGATCGTTTTCAGGTATGTTGACGAGAACGGAGACTATGCTGGCTATCCCTGGAATCCAAACGGAAGCATATACAATATTGCTGGGATCTGCAACGCAAAGGGAAATGTTCTCGGGCTGATGCCACATCCGGAGAGGGTTATGCACGAGTGGAGCTACCTTGACTGCGAGTGGAGTCCAGAAGGACATGGAGATGGATGGATAATCTTCAAGAACATGGTGGATTACATTGAAAAGTTATGATCTTTTCTCTTTTATTGTCCTTTGTGGCTAAGATTTGCAATGTTAGCTGCAAACATAACTGAAATCTGAAGTAGTTTCAGGAAAAAAACTTAAGTTTGGAATGTTAGAACCAGTATGGATCTATCAAACTTCATTCTTGTAACATTATTCGCTTTTCTCATCTCATCATTCACATCCCAGGCAGGAGTGTCGGGAGCGTTTCTCATACTTCCATTCCAGATCAGCGTCCTTGGATTCTCCAGTCCTGCTGTTAGCTCAACGAACTTCGTTTACAACATCGTCGCGATTCCAAGTGGGGTTTACAGATACATTAGAGAAGGGAGGTTTCTCAAACCACTGGCGTTAGTTATTGCTTTTGGCACCTTGCCTGGAATATTCATAGGGGCTTTGATAAGGGTGACATACCTTCCAGATCCGAAGAACTTCAAGCTTTTTGTAGGGGTTGTTCTGCTCTATCTTGGCCTAAGACTCCTCTACACAAAAAAGTCTGAAAGGAGAGAGGTGAGAGTAGCCAGAATAGTAAAAGTTAGTATTAGAGAAGTTGTCTATGAGTTCTCAAACAGAACATACAGCTTTTCTGTATTGAAGGTTTTCCTTATTGCCTTCCTGATCGGGATTGTTGGTGGGGCTTACGGTGTTGGTGGAGGGGCTATGATTGCTCCCATTCTTGTATCAGTCTTCGGCCTTCCCATATACACCACTGCTGGAGCTACGCTTTTCGCTACATTCATTTCCTCCATTGCTGGAGTCGCATACTACTCAATTCTCGGGTACTCTCCGAACTGGATTCAGGGGCTGTCGATAGGCATTGGTGGGTTTTTCGGGATGTATGTTGGAGCCGGAATGCAGAAGTTCATGCCCGAGAGAGTAATTAGAATTGGACTTTCAGTCCTGATCATTGTTTTAGCGATAAAATACATCCTCCAGTTTTTCCTATAGGTAAAGAAGTAAGCAAAAAAACAGGAAGAATTAAATTTTATTCTCAGCTAATTGTATCATGCCTTCAGCAAATCTAACAGATCCGCTGAAGCTAACTCAGGAACTCATCAAAATCGATTCAAGAAACCCTCCAGGATATACTACAGCAGTTGTGGAATTCCTCGAGAATATTTTCTCCGAGTACAAAACGAGGATTGTTGAGAAGGTTGAGGGAAAACCAAACCTAATCGTGGAGATTCAGAGAGGGGAGCCAGAGTTCATGCTCACAACCCATATGGATACGGTTCCATCACATGATGCCCTACTAAATCCGGTTATAGTTGATGGGAAACTGTATGGCAGGGGATCATGCGATGCCAAGGGATGTATGGCCGTATATATTCATGCAGCCCTTAACTCGAAAGCGGATGTTGGATTGAAGCTTGCATTCACATGCGATGAGGAGGTAGGGGGCATCAATGGACTGGGATATGTTTTCGAGAAGGAGAGAGCCGATTTTGTTCTGGTAGGGGAGCCATTTGGTGCAGACAGAGTTGGGGCCTTGCAGGCTTCAGTTGTCTCAGCAGACATAACCATAAAAGGGGAGTCCGGTCATACCGCAAGCAAGGATTCCAGAAAGGGAGCCATATACAGAGCTTCAGAGTACATAATCGAAACCACAAAAAAGATCTCATCGCTTAAAGGAGACTATGCAAATTTTGAAAGTTTCTTCAAAGGACTGGGTTTTGAATTCGAGGTCAGAGGAATCTCACATGCAATTTTCAATCCTGCAGTGATTAAAGGAGGTGTCAAAAGAAATGTTGTTGCTCCTGAATGCACGATCTCCGCAGATATAAGGTTTGCACCCTGGATCGGCAGAGACGAAATTAGAGATGCAATATACAGCGAGCATGCAGAGTTCAGGATAAACGGAGTTCTCCAGCCATTCGGCATCCTGATAGATGGTACCAACACTGAAAAGGATATAGAGTTTCTCAAAATCCTGAGGGATTCCATAAAAGACTTCGGCATGAGGCCTGTAGCCGTGTGCAGTCTGGGTGTTGGAGATACCAGGCATGTCAGGAAGTATGGAGTTCCCGCTTTCTATTATGGCCCGAGAGGTTACGGGCTACACTCAGACAACGAATGCGTTGTGATAGAAGAGTTATACACATGTTCAAAAGTTATCGAGAGGATTATCGAGAGAATTCAAATATTTTCTTAACAATCCTGCATGCCTCATCGATCTGATCCAGTTCGGTGAAACCAACTATTATCGAATCAGAGTACTTGAAAGCAAATGGGAATCCTTTGTAGGGATTTATCCTCCCGGCAGCAAGGGTTTTTATTCCAAAAATGTATTTTCCGGAATTCTTTGAATTCTCTATTGCTAGGAGTGCAGTGTCATATGAGGGTTCCATGTACAGCCCAATTGGGTTGATCGGAACCATATATGCCCTCACGAGTTCGATTTCATCGATCTTTGGCAGAACATAACCCGGTTTGTGGGTGGCTATTCCCGGAATTATACCCAGATCATGGCAGGATTCTGCAAAAGATCGTATTTTCTCGATATCAAGCTGATCCGTTACTGATGCATGCAGAAATACTATTATCGGATCAAAGTTAATTATAAGCTCAATTTCGCTTTCATCCTCAACTGTCGCAATAACATTTATGCTCCTGACCTCTGCAGTCAGTTCAACAGCCTCAATTATTGGAGGATAAGGAGCTATATGAATGCACGGGTAACACTTCGATGAGAAATATATGAAAAACTGAGAAATCAAGCCGGGGTTACTGTAGAATCTCCTGTGATACTCCTCAGCCCTGCTACCAAACTGCCCAGCCCCCATGAAAGGGGAAATTCCGTGGATCAAAACTGGTAGCTCCTTGCCATCCACGCTGACTACCGGGATCATCCTGTTAAATTTACTCTAATAAGATATAATTCTTTGGGTTTTTGACACTCTCCCAACTTTAGTGGGGAGATTCTTGCTTCTGAGGGTTTCACACCCATCTACACCCACATCGAGCTTCTAATCTCAGGTGCATCATCCACCCTCAGAAGCTTCCTGAGCCTGTTTCACAATCATTTTTGGTCAGACCTGTGATTGCCTCACAACAGTGTGGTTTTTAAAACGTGGAGCTGTGGAGGTAAACCCACTGATGAGATGGTTGATTTCATTCAACCTGCCAGCTTACATCACACTGAAAATTCCTAGTGCTTTAATACTTGTTCTACAGATAATGGCGATAAGAAAAGGAAGTCAGATATGGGCTAGAAGAACAGCATTTGTCGTTGTTCTTCTATCGCTGTTTCCCCCGCTGTTCAATACAGCCAACCTGCTTTTATTGTGATATGTATGTTCCTTAATTTCCTTTTGATCTCTTTAAGAGGAACTAATTTTTCTTTTTCCAAGTCAAGAGTATAGAATTCCACTTTTTCTCTTATCTCTTCTGGCTCGTTCTCTTTGATGTCAATCAGCGTTTTAAAATGTCTTAAAAACGTGAAATTGTCCATAATTATGTTTATTTTTCTGACATTCGTTAGTTCTTTGTATTTTTCAATCGTGTAAATGATCTTTTCTTCCACGGTTTTTCCTTCAGTATCCTGAGCGAACAGCGTTTCTACCTCGTAAACTTCGTTGCTACTTGTATCCATTACGTCGGCGATTACACCACCTAGAAACTCTCTGGTGTCTTCTTCCGTTTTTATTATTTTATCAATTTCGTATTTCTTTGGTTTCCTCGGATTTTCGGGTTTTATTATTCCCTTCTTTATCAGCTCCTTGGTCAGGCATTTCACTACGAACCATTTCATCTGCTTGTGTTCTGGCGATTCGCCTTCGTGTGGTTTGGTTGCCATACTGTATGCGCTTCCCTCCAGCTTCTCCAGTCTTTCTTCGAATTCTCTTCGAGCATATTTGTTGAAGATGTCGTCGAAAGTAGCGCCATAGGGTCTTTCTACTCCTTTCTCTTCCACAAAAACGGATGGGATTGAGTTCAAGTTGAGACATCCCCAAACCAAACTTGAAAGCTCTTTCTTTTCCTCGAATGACAACCGTCTTGGCTCAACGTACATGATGTTCAAGGGATGCTCGATTTCTTTTTCTAATTTTTCCAGCACTTTTTTGCAGTGCTCATACAGCTCCGCGTCACGCGTTTTGAAAATAATAAAGCCGACATCACCTATAATAGCTCTTCTTATAGGTTCTCTTAAATTATTCTGAGTGAACCATTCTCTGACTTTCTTTTTGTTACAGTCTAAATCTATCGTAAATAAACTCCCATGAACTTCCATCCACTTCCCAATTTCCATTACGTTGAACTCATCCAGCTCTTTTATTGGTTTGAATCTTAGATAGCCTCCTGTTTTTTCTCTGTAAATCATTATGCAGAGGGTTTCAAAGCTGCCAATTGTGCTGTCCTTTTCTAATTCTCTGTACAGCACTATTTTGGGTCCTTTTGATGACAATCTGCTATTAGATACACCGAATACGAGATCCACAATATCTGGTGTTTCTTCTTTAATTTCTTCACTACCACCGGAGGGTTCGTTTTCTGCTGATATAGCACTGAAATCTAAGTGTTCTTCACTTGTTTGAACAAGTTCTTTTTCAATTGTTGGAACTTCTTCGTAATCTTTCGCCATTTTAACTGTTGTGTCAAAACTTTTGAGGATTAATGAAGCTTCGTCAAGAGTAATGGAATCAGGAACTAATATATCCAGTTCTTCCTTTCTATCATTAAATGCTAAATCCATTTTTAAGTCGAGTAATTTGATTTTTGGAGAATTCAGCAATTCTATTTTTGGAATTTTTAATTCAGCCTTTATCTCTCTTTTTGAGGTTATAGACCTATCGAGTTCGATTAGCTTGAGGTTGTGTGAATGTTTTACTAAAATCTGTGATGGAAGTAAAAGCTTTTCCTCGTACCCCCAACTCAAAACGTCTTGTTTCTGATTTTTGTTTGGGTTTTTCTGTTTTTTGGCTTTGGATTTTATTTCTCCGCTTGATTTTGCCTCTTCTATTTCTCTTCTTTTCCTCTCCAATACTTTCTCATGTACGGCTTTGTATTCTTTTTCGATTTCCATAATTTTCACTCTCTTTTGACTAACATAAATGTGGCATCGTCTTTTAATACAAGCTCGTAAGTCCCCAAAAACAACGCTGGTGACATTTGGTCGAGGAATCCAAACAGTCTTGAAACTACTACTCCTTTTTCGTCCTTTATCAAATCTTTATCAATTAGGTATATCCTTAGATTGTAATATGCATGTTTGCGTGAATAACTGCCATCATAGATTTTAATATTATATAGATATTCGTTATCTTTCCAACTCCAATTTAATCTTTCTAACTCTTTTCTACATACGTCTAAGTACTCCCTTCGTGGGTTTGGGAGGTTTTCAACAACGTCTTTTAAAGGATATGAATAGTAATAGTAGTATGAATAGTCAAACAAAAGCCAAATAAGTCTATTCAACCAAAGTAAAAGTCCACCAAGTGTATTTACTTTCTCCTTTAAAACAACCATCAACTTATCCACTTCCCGATATTCATCGGGATTGATTGTATCAGCATACCAATCGCTAACGTCAAAATCGGAATACACGTTGGGAAATCCATAAATCGTGTAATCTCTTCTTAGTTTTTCATCCTCAACCTCTGGAGCAAAAATTTCGGTCAATCCAAGAAAATCCCTTAAAAATTGGAATTTTTCTCCGTTTTTAGTTTCTGGAAATGCTAACTCTAAATATTTTCTCGTAATCTTTCTGATGTTCCAAATAAAAGTCATATATTTGTCATAGCCGACACAGACGTTTAAGCAGTGTTGTAAAAGATTCTGCAACCCCTTAAACACCTTATCTGGTTGCTCTATGTATTCATCCTTTGATACAACCACCTCTTTCTGATTTGAATTTATATCAGCTTTTTTAATAATTAATTCTGCAACATCTTTTATTAGCTCTATCCACCCTACAATTTGTGTTTTATGAACCATTATTGGAACTGCTGGTTCTAAACCTTGTAAGACGAATGCTTGGTATGAGTTTAAATCAGCAATTTCCGCTCCGAACATATCTTTAATAGCCTTTGCAAAACTGTTTTCTTTATACTTCTTTTCGTTAACACCACCTAAAAACACCACGTCAAACTTTGGATATTTTTTGAGGACGTATGACGTATCTTTACCGTCCAAGTCCTTCAAAAATTTCCAAAAGTTTAGTAGCGCCACTGCATAATCTCTTATGGGAGTGATTTTCGTAACGACGAATTCCTCCCATTTTCCGGCTGAATAGTAGTCTATCATGGCATTTGATGATTAACGGAAACCTAAAATAAAATTTGCGAATTAGGTTGAAAGACGAGTCTGCATTTGTTCTGTTGAAGTTTGGAAGAGTTTATTTACGTGATCACACTGCCAGTACTTTATATATTCATTTATGCCCTGTTGAAAGTGAGAGCAGGTTTGTGGTGCACCTTAAAACTTGAATCGTTGTAAGGAGGAGTACGACTGTACTTTCTAGCATCTAACGATTTTAACAATCTACAGTGAATCGAGACGAATGGCGCGAGGATTAAAAGTTAACAATTACAGGAAGGAATATGAATATTCTCACCTAATAGTAAGTGTTAACACAACTTCAACGCTTGTTACTTTGTGAAGTACCGTGAATCAGAGGGCTTTCGTAGCGACATTTTGTAAAATGGCCAATCCGGCTAATCCGGACAGAATCTCTCCTTCACATAACCCACGATTCCAGAGAGGGTATTGTTCACGAAGTAATCCTCTCTGTCCATAATGTCTTCATCAAGGTACGATATCTTCGAGAAGAGATTGTCTTTTTTCGTCAGCTCTTCTCTTGAAAGTTCTATTATTTCCTTTTCATCCCTGTAACCTTTCTTGCAAGCAATCTCCTGAACAACTTCAACCCACAGATCCATCTGATCCATCGCCAGTTCGGCCATCTTTCTGCTATCCTCTTCATATCCAAAATGCCCAAAACAGGCTGTAAAGTTACCACTGTCATGTATTTTCTCTATTGACTCCCTAGCAACCTCGTACACGAATTTAGGTGGTGTGGCTGGCCGTAGGTAGAAATCCCATGTTTTGAGGTAGTGATGAACTCCTATGGCCTCTCCAACGAAGATGTACCTGTCATAGATATAGCAGTTGTGGTGGGGCGCGTGTCCGGGGGTTGCGATTACCTCAACCTCAGTTCCCTCAAATTCAACATCGCCTTCATATATATTTTTCTCGGGAACCGGCTTGATTCCTCCGTACATTCTTGCGATATCTCCAAGGACCTTTAAGCTTCCTTCCCAAAGCCTTTCGGGATTTATGAGATGTTTTTTACCCTTATCATGTACAACAACTTTAGCATTCGGATAGTACTCCAGAAAACTTCCAAGCCCACCAGCGTGATCTATGTGAATGTGAGTCAGCAAGATGAACTCCACATCTTCAACCCCAAGATACTTAAGAGCTTCAACAAGGAGTTTTACGGTTTTAGTTGTACCGACATCCACAAGAAAGGCTTTTTTATTGCTTTTGAAGACCCATGTGCTGATGAACTTCCTGAAACCCTTTCTTTCGTGAGGCAGATCGATCAGATATAGTTCATCGCTGACCTCAAGAATCTTCATGATAATACCTTTATCAGACAATATTAAAACTTTTTTAGCAGGTTCTGCCCTAGATGTCCCCATAAAAACGCCTTCAACAAAATACTTAAATAGCCATTGTGATTTCTTTGCAGATATAAAGAACAAGGGTGATGAGAAATGGCAAGATTTCCGGAAGCTGAGGCAAGGTTATTCAATGTCAAGATATGTATGAAGTGTAACGCCAGAAATCCAATAAAGGCCACCACATGCAGAAAGTGTGGTTACAAAGGACTCAGGCCGAAGTCCAAGGAGAGGAGAGGTAAGTAATCAAATAAATTCCAGCTTTTTAAATCCTTTTAATTCTAAAAAATTTTATAAAAATTGATTAAATATCAAGTTTGGATTTTATGTTTCTTTTCTTCACGACCTTCTTTATCGGTTCTGTCAGTATCGGCTTCTCTTTCAGAATTCCCTCTGGACGATAGACGAGAATGACCAGCATCACAAAACCAAAGAGAATGTACTCAAGCCATACCGGATCGAAAGGAAGTCCCAGAGTGCTCACAATCTCGAATTTATATGTTATCAGAAATATTCTTGCTATGACAAAAGAAGCCACCCCTATAAATACACCCCTAGTGTTACCAAGACCACCAAGCAGAATCATGAGGATCGGATAGAAAGTCCATTCAACCCTACTGAAGTTCGTTGCTATGACATTCACCGAGAACATTGAATACAATGCTCCAGCCAAAGCGGCGATTCCAGAACCAACTGCAACCGTCTTGATTCTTAGCATCATTATATCCTTACCGTATGTTTCAACCACAGCCTCGTTCTCCCTCATTGCTTTCAGCAGCCTTCCATACGGAGATGCAAGCATTCTGCTCACTAGAATGTAAACCAGTATCGCGATCAGGATTATTATAAAGGCAAAGGCAAAGAGTCTCTGTTCTCCGGGAATGAAGTTGAGCACATTGGGGAAAGTAACCCCATAGTAGCCTCCGATTATATCCGGATGGTAGTAGCTTATAAGAAAAGCCGATTCACTCAACGCCAAAAGCGTAATCGCCAGATAATCTTCAGACAGCTTTGCACTTGGCAGTATGAATATGGCACCAGTTACGGCCCCAAGAAATCCCGCAAGGATCAGAGAGAAAACAAGGATCGCAATTCCAACCGCCGGATTCTGGGCTATTATGTCGTTGAAGGCAGTTTTGACCACACCGCTCGCATCTATTATCTGTCCGCTTACACCAAGAATCACCATCAGGATTCTGTTTACCACACCACCAACAGCTATAGCCCCAATCAGCACTGCTAAAGCTCTTCCGAAGTTGGGAATTCCCCCAAATCCATATTCTATGTTGAGACTCAAACCAACTATGAGATACAGACCAATCCAGATGATTATGTTCAGGATAAGAAACTCCTGAGCCATTTCAACCTCCTCCATTTTATGGACATTATTCCTTTAGGTGCCAGAATCAGCATTATTATCAGAACTATCAACGAGACAACTCTGCTATATACCAGCACACCTGTGCCAAATACCTTTGAGAGTTCGAATGTCACAAAGGATTCTGACATACCAACAACATAGCCTCCAATCAGTGCACCGAATATGCTCCCCAGTCCTCCAACGATGCTCGATGCAAAGATTGAGACGATTATTATCCCACCAGTCATTGGGACTATCTCCTGCCTGAATGGCAGCAAAGCTCCAGCCAGAGAAGCGAGGGCTGCAGAAAGTATCCATGAAGTCAGCCTCGTTGTCTCGACATTCACACCCATTATCTCAGCCAGAGAAGGATTCTCCATTGAAGCCCTCATCGCAACTCCAAATTTGGTCTTGAAAAGAAGCAAATACAAACCGAATAAGATTAAAGCAATGACAGCAATAGATACGAAAAATATACCGCTCATAGATCCAATAGAGAAATCATACGGAGTAAATATAAACTTTTTAGCCGATTTTTTAGTTATAACACCCAAATAATCAGAATAGGCTCCAATTACCCCCAGTAATATTAAATCTACAGCAAGAGTCGCAATCATTAGTATGACAACCTCCGCTCCCCTACGGATCAGTGGTTTCAACACACCAATATATATCACCAGCCCCAGCAAGCCACCAGCTACAAATGTGATTGGAATCGACGCATACGGGTGTATTCCGTAAAGTCTGAAAAGCGTTAGAGCTACATAGCTCCCAAAGACTGCAAAAGACCCTTGGGCGAAATTTGGCACAGCTGTTGTGATATAGGTCATTGTCAGTCCTATGCTAAGCAGTACAAGTAAATTTGAGTAGATTATCGCTCCTTCCATTACTGACATAAACCGCAATTTAACCAAAAGTTTTTAAAGTTTTAGGTTATTTGATACCACATGTCACTCAGAAAATTAGTTTTGGTAATAGCCATCGCAGCGTTGCTGATGGCTTGCGCCCAGCAGGCAGAGAAGCCAGTCCCGACACCTGCTGAGAAAACACCGACTGCAGAGAACACTCCAGAAGTGAAAGAGGTTGAAATTCCAATTGGTGTGCTTGTTGACCTATCTGGACCGCTTACAACATATGGTGAAGATATAAAAGCTACGGTAGAAATAGCCAAAGATGAGATCAACAAGTACTTTGAGGAGAAAGGTAAGCCATACAGGGTAAAGGTATATGTTGAAGATACGAGAGTTGATCCAAAAGTCGCTCTGGATAAGGTTCAGGCATTGCATGGAAAGGGAGTGAGGCTTATAATTGGCCCAATGGGTAGTGGTGAGGTCAAGAACATCGCAGATTATGTTACCGCTAATAAGATAATAATAATATCACCTTCATCAACGGCGATACCACAGCTCCTCGGTATTACAAAGCCTGAGGAGAAGAAGTTCATATTCAGATTCGTCGCACCGGATACATTCCAGACCAAGGCAATAGCCAAGGAGGTTCAGGAGCTTGGAATTAAGGGCGTTGTTATAACATATGTCGGCAACGCCTGGGGTAAGGGTTTGGCCGATGCTGCAAAGCCGTTGTTTGAGGAATACGGTATTGAGGTTGCAAAGGTTGTCGAATATCCAGATCCACCACCAGCAGACTTCTCACAGTACATAAACGCAATTGAAGATGGTATCAAGAATCTTGCTGATAAGTACGGCACAGAAAAAATTGCTGTTGTTGCTTTCAGCTATGAGGAAACATACACAATGCTGTCCCAGATTCCAGAGGACTCAATTCTGCTGAAAGTTATGTGGATCGGGTGTGATGGTAATGCCTACAGTAGAAAGATCACTGAGATGTGTGACAGGGTTAACGCCGTAAAGATGTACTCCACACTGTTCGAGTCCAAGGGAGACAGCTACGAGCAGCTCAACAAGACATACTATGGCAAGTATGGCAGAACGACCTACCAGTATGGTCTCGATGCATACGATGCTGCATGGGTGCTAGCCCTTTCATTCGCACAGGTTTATGACAAGGAAGGCAAGTTCGATCCGGATGCAGTTGCAGAGGTTATACCAAAGGTTACTGAAGAGTACAGCAAGGGAGCATATGGAGTTACCCCAGTAAGCGGATTCATCAAGCTCAACGAGTGGAACGACAGAGCTTCTGGTAACTACGCAATCTGGGGTGTTGAGGACTGTCAGTGGGTACTGAAAGGAATATGGAAGTCTGAGAAGAATGAAGTCGAATGGAAGTGATCTCCTATATACTAAAAATCTTTTTAAATTTTTTGACGGGCTAACAGCCCTTAATGGTGTGAATATAAGAGTAAAGGACAATAGAGTAACGCTCATTATTGGCCCGAACGGAAGCGGGAAAACCACATTCATAAACACCGTTTCGGGCTTTTACAAGGCCGATGAAGGTCATGTTTATTTTGAAGGATTAGAAATAACGAATAAGCCGCCCCATGAGATATATCAGAACGGCATAGTGAGGACTTTTCAGATACCACAGCCGCTGAAGAAGCTGACGGTACTGGAGAACCTGCTGATAGCAGACTACAACCCAGGAGAGAGCGTAGTTGGCAGTCTACTCCCAGGATGGAAGAAGTATGAGGAAGACCTTGTGGAGAGAGCATTCGATGTGCTGAAGTTCCTGAAGATAGACCACCTGTGGGACAACCTGGCGTATCAGCTGAGCGGGGGGCAGCTAAAGCTTTTAGAGATTGGCAGGGCAATGATGACCGATGCAAAACTGATAATAATGGATGAACCAGTAGCTGGAGTTAACCCAGTTCTTGCAAAGTCCATACTGGACAGGATAAAGGAGTTGAAAGCCAGAGGTTACACATTCCTCATAGTGGAGCACAGGCTGGATCTCGTTTTGCCATATGTTGACTACATATATGTGATGGCAAACGGTAGTGTGATTGCAGAAGGTGTTGAAGAGGATATAATGAGCAACAGAGAAGTGATAGAGGTGTATTTGGGTGATACGGGCGGAAGAACTTAATGCTGGATATAAGGAGGTTCAGGTCCTATTTGATATAAATGCAGAGGTAAAAAAGAACCAGATCACAACAATAGTAGGCCCGAACGGGAGTGGAAAGAGCACGCTGCTGAAGACTCTATTCGGACTAACGAACATTTACTCAGGGAAGGTCATCTACAAGGATGACGATATCACATACACTCCTCCACATGACAGAACCAAGCTTGGCATAGCATATCTTCCTCAAGTAGACAATGTGTTCACGAACCTGACAGTAGAGGAGAACCTGAAAATTGCTGGATACACACTCGATGACGGTGAATACGAAGAAAGAAGAGAGATAGCCTTAAACGCTTTTCCGGAGCTAAAAGACTACCTAAACAGAAAAGCTGGAACGCTTAGTGGTGGAGAGAGGCAGTTTCTTGCTATAGCTACAGCCCTGATCAGAAAATCAGAGCTCTTAATGCTGGATGAGCCTACAGCACAGCTATCTCCAAAGTTTGCAGAGATCATCTTCAACAAAATACTAGAACTTAGGGATGACTTCAGGCTTACGATCGCACTGGTTGAGCAGAATGTCAAAAGGGCTTTGGAGATTAGCGAGAAAGCATACTTGCTTATAAGCGGCAGGGTCGCGTTTGATGGGAAAGCAAGAGAACTGCTGGAACACGAAAAGTTCGAGAGAATGTGCATGGGGTTATTGGATTAATTTAAATATTTTTATTTTTTCCTGCATTATTTGAGATTTCCATCATAATCTCGAGCTTTCAATCACAGCTGGGTGAGTCCTCCACAGCCACTTTTTGAGTTAAAAAACACAACCTCGTCGTGTTCGATTTTGTAATACCATTTCTTTAGATTCTCTTCAGGAAAGGCAGATCTAAGTAAAATAGCGTACCTCAGAAACTCGTCATCTCTTTCCTCAATACCCAGCCTTAATATATTGTACGAAAAGCTCCTGAGGATGCCAATCACCTTTTCAGAGAACATCTCAACATTCATCACAGTAAGCACATCGAGATCTGCCTTATACCTATCGAGACCTGAAATTCTGGGATATATCCCGACGAGATTTTCTTCACCCACCATAGTATAGTAAAAACACAATCCTGTAACTACTGCAAGAGTTCTCCCTTCCACTTTTTTCAAGAAATTTCCAATATAGCCTGTTATTATTGGAGCTGATCCCTCGATACTCTTATCCTCATGCCTGCCAAATACAGATATTATATTTTCTTTAGATATTAATTCACCAATTTGGGTAAGAAGAAATTTGTCCGCATCGAAAAAAGATATCAGGAATACATGCTCATATTCATCCCTAACAACCTCGAGATACTTTTTAATAAAAATACCTTCCTCTACCCCAGTTTCGACCTCTATCAGAGATGGAGAATTTTTTAAACTCGAAATGGCAAAAATCTGCAAAGGGTTCATACTACAGAACATATGTTTTCAGTATTTCTATCGCCTCTTTCAGGCTATTCGGCTGTTCTTTGAACCCCACTAGTTCTTTTACTTCCTGAATTAATAGTAGTTCAAAAAATCTTCCGCTGTACTCACCGAATAAGTCTCTCATACTATCTACAAACTTTTCCGGATTTTCATAAGCCATATCCAATCCCTTACCTTCTCTGCTTTCAAGGTGGACTTCCAGTATCTTCAGCAGAGTTGGATCCGTTTTTTTAATTGCATTTTTAACAGCAGTTATGACAAGATCTCTGGGCGACGAGTACTCTATCATTTACACCACCTCACCCGATTATTCTAATCCCGTCATCGGTTATCTCATACGAATGGATTTTTCTGGAGTGGTCGGTACTTCTTGATTTCAATATCAGCAGCTTCCTATGGACAGAATCGTTTTCAAGTTCATACCATAGAAGTACGATGTTGTCCGACAGTGTGCTCAGGCCAGTCTGAGGTATTTTTCTCAGATTACCTTCAAGATTAAGAGTCGTGCATAACGTTATTCCAAGTCTCTTAACCGTTAACTGAATGTATCTCACCATTTTAGAGAGTTCAACCTCCTCCATATGCTCATTAAGAGAGGAAAAACTGTCTATGAACAAGACTTCTGGCTTGAAGGATTCTATCAAATCGTATATCCTGGCAAAAAAGGTTACGGGGCTGTAAGCCTCAGGGATCATGTCTTTTATTATCATATTTTCCTTGACGGCGGAATAATCCATACCGTAGTTCCTCATGGCTCTTAATATGTTTTCTTCACTTTCTTCAAATGTTATGAACAATGCCTTTTTTCCATTCAGTGCATTGTTGTAGGTAAAATGCAGTCCGAAGGTTGTCTTTCCAGTACCGGTATTCCCTATGAAGACCGTGATTGACCCCCTGTAGAATCCACCACCAACAAGCTCATCAAGCTCTTTTATCCCGGTAGATACTCTCTCAAAACTGGCTTCTCCAATCCTGTTCAACTCAGGTATATCGAAGAAAAATATGCCCTTGTCTGTTATCGTGTACTCGTATTGTGGCTTCTTTATCTTTAAACCTCTCATCTTGGGTACTTCCAGAATCCTTCTATAGTGCTCATCATGTTTCAGGTACCTCAGTATTATCAGACCGTCCACTACAAATTCTTCTACTCCATAGCCGAATTCCTCGCTTCCAATCGGCTTTTCAGCTATTATAAACGCTGTTGCACCCTTCTTTTTTACAAATCTTCCAAGACTTGTGTGAAGAAAAGTTCTAATGTTCTCTTTCGCCAGCACACTCAAAATCGCTGTTATTGAATCTATAACAATGATATTGGGATTGAATTTTTCTATTTCACTGAATATAAAACTAAGCTGCGTGTCCACAACATCTCTGCCAGCGGTAAATAGATCCATATATCTGAAATTCTCATTTTCCAGTTCGAAACCAAGTTTTTTAGTATATTTAAAGAAATCCTGTTTTGTTTCATTAAACGAGACAAAAAGTACCTTTTTACCCTCCTTTATCTCCTCATGAGCTATCGATGATACCAGTATGGTTTTTCCCGTTCCCGGTTCTCCTGCGATCATGATAATAGATCCTTCAGGAAAATCTCCTTCTATAATCTTGTTTTTAAAATATCCAAAGGACATGTATCTCAATTAATTCAAAAACTTAAAAACCTTTTGAATTGAATAAGATGATATTCATCACAATCATCCAAACATTCAGCACTTCATAGCACATTCAACTGGGACGGGATACCTAGAGGTCAAACAGGCCAAACACAGATCTTCCCGTCTAATACCAACGGAATCTAACAGCCCCTCTAAGCTGAGATACGCCAGAGAATCAGCCATTATATCTCTTCTTATATCCTCAACACTTTTTTCAGATGCTATAAGCTCCTCTCTCGTTGACATGTCAATACCAAAATAGCATGGGGATACAATTGGTGGACTCCCGACTCTGAAATGGATCTCTTTCGCTCCAGCCTTTCTGACGAGCTCTACGATCTTTCTCGAAGTTGTTCCCCTAACAATGCTGTCATCTATTAGCAAAACCCTTTTGCCATTGACATTATCCCTCAAAACATTCATCTTGAGCTTGACTGAGAGCTCTCTATTCTCCTGCCCGGGAATTATGAATGTCCTGCCAACATACCTGTTTTTGATCAGAGCCTCAAGATATGGTTTCCCGGATTCATGAGCATAACCAATTGAAGATGTTGTTCCGCTGTCAGGGACCGGAGACACAAGATCAACTTCAGCCGGGCTTTCTTTTGCCAGAGTTCTGCCGATGTTGTACCTGACCCTGTAAACATTCCTGCCATCTATTACTGAGTCGGGTCTCGCAAAATAGATGTATTCAAAGACGCAGACGCATTTTTTGTCACTCCCAGCGATCTTTTCAAATCTCAAATCGCCGTCTTCGATTATCACTGCTTCTCCTGGCCTTACATCTCTTATCAGTTCTGCTCCAACGGAGTCTATGGCACATGATTCTGACGCGATTATGTATCCAAACTCCCCTTCTCCAACACAGAGGGGTTTAAACCCCATTGGGTCTCTGTATCCAACAACCATATCGTTCAGCAATAGTGTGAGAGTAAATGAGCCCATGAGTTTCTTTGTCAGCATGGAAAGGGCTGTTTCAAGATCATTATCTAGAAGATACGAGGAAAGGAGGTAAACAATTACTTCTGTGTCTGAATCGGTATGAAACACTTTTCCGTCAATTTCCAATTCCTTTCTCAGCTCTCTGTAGTTGACGAGATTACCATTATGTGCTACAGCTATACTGCCATATCTTGACTTCACAGCCAGTGGTTGAGCGTTTTCGATCCTTGACTGTCCGGTAGTTGAATACCTGACATGGCCTATTGAAGAATTCCCCTTCAGCATCGACAGGATCTTGTTACTGAAGACTTCGCTGACCAGACCCATGTCCTTGTAGAGGTTCACCCCAACGCCTGAAACGGCCATTCCAGCGGATTCCTGACCTCTGTGCTGAAGAGAAAAAAGTGCATAATATGTAATATGAGGTGTCAGATCCACATCGTTACAGAAGACACCAACTATGCCGCACATTCAAATCTAAGTTGGCTGTGAGGTTAAAAAGTTTTTAGATTTAGTTTCTCGATTTCTTCTTCCTCACCCATGAGTAGCTTCTGAGCCTCTTGCTTCTTCCAAATCCGCATGATGCACAGTATCCCTTTCTTCTATGGAAAGATACCTTTCCACATCTCCTGCACTTTATGTGAACGATTTTCCTGCCTCTCTTACCCATTGATGCTGTACCCTTCGACATTCAAAATACCCCCTTTTCAGCTACCTTTCAAATTTCGATGGAGATACAAAAACTACCGTATCTCCTCTAATCACAACACTTCCGAGTTTCCTGACGATCTCTCCTCCCTGAATCTCTTCCGCATCCATCAGCACCAAATTCATGTGAATATCATATCCATCCAGGATTCCCCTGAATTCCCTTCCACCCTTCAACCTAACAATTACAGATGTTTGTAGTGATTTGTTAAGCACATCCAGTGGTCTGTTTGCCATTCTCCCTTCCTCCAGTTAAAAAGGCTTTTAAGTTGCATATATGAAGGAGTATTTAAAAATATCGTTAGTTCGCAAACTACATAGAGGGTGAGACAATGAAGAGGCAAAGGTTGAGAAAAAAGAAGGCCAAAAGGATAAAGAATCTTATTGCTGAAAAGTATTCCATCGAGATCGAAGGAGATATAGATCTGGTTGAGATCGATGGCAGGAAAGTGTACCTCGTTAACGATGATCCACTTCTATTCGAGCATGATGGGGAGATTTATCCAACAATTCTGGCTTTGCTTAAAAATAAGCCAGAAGGGAGAAAAGTTGTTGTGGATAATGGAGCTTTGCCGTTTGTTATGAATGGAGCAGACATAATGAAACCCGGAATCGTTTACGCTGATGAGGAGATTAATAAAGGAGACTTTGTTTTTGTGACCGTTGAGGGAAAGGATTCACCGATAGCCGTTGGAATTGCCCTCGTCGATGGTAAGGAGATGATTGGCAAAAAAGGCAAGGCTGTGAAAAACATACACCATCTGAAAGACAGAATATGGAATACATTCTTTTCTGAAAAAAAATAAGGAGGGAGGGATTTTCAAACTCCTCGTTGACTCTTTACCGATAGAAAAAGCCATTATGATATGTCCCGGAGCTTGTACGGTATCCTCTTTTTATACCCACAAACCAGGCACTCTATCGTCTTAACTCCCCTCAAAAGCCTGATCTTCACATTTTCAGACTTGAATGGAGTGTAACACTTTCTGCAGAAGGTGTTTCTGTATTCTTTCGGAATTCTAACCCTGTACTTGCTGGAGATTTTCATTGCCAGCTCAACATATCTCCTCGACAGATCAGAATCGTCTGTTTTAAAAGCTCTTTCCATCAGGAGAACTATTCTCTCTCTCGCGATTTTTTTCTCCAACTTCTTATCTCTCTTGAGCATTTCAATCAGAAAAATTAAAAAATAAAAAATTTACTTCTGTGGGATCTCTCCAACAACATTATCCACAAAGAAGTTCATTGAAAGCAGTTCTTCGTCGGTCATTGCCTCTCCTTCAGCCTTGACAACATTTCCATTCTGATCGATGATTGGCCCAACAAATGGATACTGCTCAGGCACCTCTCCCTTCAGATACTTCTCTTTCTCCTGCTCAACGATCTTCCTGACATCCTCCGGCACAACCTTGTTGAATGGTGCTAGATCAACCACACCCTTGTCGATTCCCCACCAGATCTCCTCACTCTTCCAGGTTCCAGCCATCACATTCTCAACAACATAGCTGTATATTACACTCCAGTTCCATATCGGGGCTGTTAGATGTGCATTTGGTGCAAACTTGGACATATCGCTGTTATAGCCTATGGAGTAAACACCCCTTTCTTCAGCAGCCTGCTGTGGTCCGGGAGAATCCTGATGCTGAGCAATAACATCACATCCCTGATCGAGAAGGCTTATTGCAGCCTCCTTCTCCTTTGCAGGATCGTACCATGTTCCAGTCCAGACAACTATAACCTTGGCATCCGGATTTACTTTCTTAACACCCAGTGCAAAGGCATTAATTCCTCTGATAACTTCAGGAATCGGATGTGCTGCAACATATCCTATCTTGTTGGTCTTGGTCATGCTACCGGCAACAAGACCGCTCAGATATCTCGCCTGATACATTCTTCCAAAATAGGTTCCAACATTCTTTGCCGTCTTGTATCCACTGCAGTGCATGAAAACCGTGTTCGGGAAGTCCTTCGCGACCGTGATAGTCGGATCCATGTAGCCGAATGAGGTCGTGAAGATTATATCATAACCCTGTTCGGCATATTCTCTTATAACTCTCTCAGCATCTGGGCCCTCAGGTACAGCCTCGCTGTACTTCGTCTCCACAGGATAATGCTCCTCAATGAACTTCCTGCCGAGATCGTGAGCATAGCTCCAGCCAGCATCACCGATGGGGCTAACATACACAAAAGCAACCTTGAGTTTTTCTTCTGCTGGAGTGGGGCTGGGTTTTGCCTCTTTCTGCTCTTCTGCACATCCAATCAGCAGAAGAGCAAGTACCATTGCCACAAGAATGGTTCGCCTCATGTTCCTGAATTCAAGTTGTAAAAAATAAATTTTACCCTTTCTCACACTCGTCATTTACATGTTCTATCCATGCAAGATCGGGTACTCCGAACTCACATCTGTTATGTCTGAACCTATCAAACTATTTTACCATAACAAGGGAATGTAGATAAAGAATGTAGATAAAATAAGATCGCAGGCAAAACCAAAAGATGCGAACATCTCATAACTTCCTATCGCCTCACCCATCTTTCCTTGTGGTGCACATCGGCTAATAATCGAAAAGATGGGAGGTGTAACTATTCCGTTTGCAATGCCAAGGAGAGTCATAAGTCCGATAAAAAAGATTGGATTGTGGAGTAGTATAAAGGGGGAAAAAGAGACAAAACCATAAGGAAATATCCTATCATGATTGACTTTTTATCCCCCATTTATCGGAAATCATACCTTCAGGAATGTTCAATAGTTCAATAGTGTTCGAGCTATGGCAGTAGCCGTGAAAAAGCTCCCAATTAAAAACAGGAGTAGCTTGTAGCTCCCTACCAAGGGATAGGTATAAATGGTATTACGAGCCCTGTGCCGATTTCGGAGATAAATCCCAATATACATATCCCGCGAACAAGAAAATTTTGCCAAATGAGCCACTCCTTAAAGGAATTTACCAAATTCGATTTCATCTACCAAACTGCCTTTGAAGTTAAATTTCTTCAGTCGTCTTCCCTCTTGGTGATACCCATTCTTTTTGAATAAATTGAGTGCTGCTGTGTTTGGGGCTATCACTTCAGCTTCTATCTTGATAATACCCTCTGATTTTGCTATCTCCTCAATTTTTCGTAGCAAGGCTGTTCCAATTCCTTTTCTCCAGTAGGAGGGGGCGACAGCAATGCCTACCTTCGCGACATGAGAAAGTTTTGGCGAATCGGATTTGAATAACTGGCATTGTCCAACAACTTTTCCATCATTGGTTACAGCTACAACCGTAAGGTTAGATTCTAAGGAAGCGAGAAATCGAATCCTGTCTTTCTCCATTCTCTCCCTCTTTGGAGTAAAGTATAGGTAGTCTGCGACTTGGCTCATCCAGTTATAAATAAATTCGTATTTTTCTTCAGTGTAATCTTCTAAGGAAGCTTTTCTGATAGTGATTTCTTCTAAAGAGAACATTAAATTTTATTTTCAATAGCTTCTTTATAAATCTTCTTACATCTTGGAAAACTCTTTTCCAGTTCTCCATGAACACTATGCTGAATAAAATTATCCTCTCTTTACAAGCCCTTCATTGTACTCTTTCCAGTTTATTTTCGGCATGGAAGTGTTAGAAGTTTTATCCGGATTTAATTTTTATTGTGTATTATTTTGAGTAGGTTTTGTTCGACAAAGCAATAAATATAAACAGAACTTCTAAATTTCTTAATCTATCTTATTAGAATTTTCATATACTGCAAACAAAGATCGGATTATTGGTTAGATCCTTGACTTTTCGAGATTCTATACGATAGCATAACCAGACTTCTGCAGCGCGATCGTCGAGCTACTAAAACTCGAGACCCATTGAGATCTCAGCAATAAAAAGATACTGCAGTTTGGCAGTTCTCCTTTTCTGATAACCTCACAAATACCACGAATACCGCTCCAATCTCAGAAGTACAAAAAGATAAATAACTTTCCAGATTAAAGAAAAAGTATGATTGTCGATACTCATGCTCAGTTGTGGACGAGGGAGGTTATCGAATCCCTCCCTAGGAGCATGGTGGATAGCTACTCAAGAGTTTTCGGCAAGGACTTTAGCATCTCTGTAGAGAAAATGCTAGCAGATATGGACGAAGCTGGAGTTGAAAAGGCTGTTGTGGTGGGAGTAGATGCAGAAACAACATACAGCTATAAAGTATCAAACGATGCTGTGTATAGGGCATATGAAGAGAGCGGTGGGAGATTGATACCTTTTGCTGGAGTTGATCCCCATAAAGGAAAGGTTGCGTTAAAAGAGATAGACAGAATAGTGAAGCTTAATTTTAAAGGATTGAAGTTCATGCCACATCTGCATGAGCTAAATCCCAACGATCCAAAGATGTATGAGATATACAGGGCTGCGAACGATTACGGACTACCACTGCTATTCCACACAGGCACCCAGTTTCATAAGGGCAGCAAAATAAAGTACTGCAGGCCATTATATCTGGATGATGTAGCTGTGGATTTTCCAGATTTGAAAATAATTATTGCTCATTTCGGATATCCCTGGTATGAGGAGGCTCTGGCTGTTGTCAGGAGAAACGAGAATGTGTACTTCAACATAGCCGGTTGGAGTCCAAAGTACATTCCCGAAGTTGTTATCAGGCAGATGAACAGCATACTGAGCGATAAGGTTCTTTTCGGGACAGATTATCCCCTGATGAATTACAAAAGAGTTGTTGAAGAGTTGAAACAGCTTAATCTGAAGGAAACAACCTATGAGAAGATGTTTTACAGAAATGCAAAGAGGATAGGGATTGTGGATTGATTTGAAGTTATTCTGATTTCATTATATGTTTGCGGATTCAGATTACCACCATAGTTAGCGGATGCAAAGGGCGTTTGATGAGTTTTGGACATTGCAAAAACCAGAAATTATCTCTAAGGAGTACAATCCGGATTTTATTCCGAAGAAGTTGCTCTGGATGGTGTTAAAAAATTGCTGAGACATGTTAAATCTTTTCTTAGTAACTTCATTTTCCTCTTCACTTGCTGTTATTCTCCATTCCATCGAGTTCTAGGAGATCTTACCATTTCTCTGAGTGCACTCAAATCACCATGTCCCAGCAGAAAAATTTTTAAATCAAACTAATATTAACAATTAATCGTTAAAATATTGGAGGTGATAGCAAAGGATGGATGAATACCTTACAGTTATGGTATATAGCGTAACAGTAATCGCCTTTGCATTCCTAGCCTACATAGTATCCAGACTTTTGAGGCCAGAGAAGCTTGAGAAGGAGAAGTACACTACCTATGAGTGTGGAGAGGAGCCAATAACTCCTGCTTGGTATCAGTACAGCCTGCAGTACTACATGTACGCCATTCTCTTCGTCATATTCGACGTGGAGATACTGTTCCTCTACCCCTGGGCCTTGCAGATGAAGAATACAGAGATATTTGTAGCAGGAATGATCTTCCTGTTCATCGTCTTTGTTGGGCTTGTATATGAGTGGAGCAAAGGTATACTCGAGTGGCAGAAAACATGATGCTCTTCATGATTCGACTGGACAGCTTAAAGGATATCGTTGATGCAAACAAGCTGGTAAGATGGTTAAGATCCAAATCACCATGGGTCTTCACCTTTGGGCTTGCGTGCTGTGCCATAGAGCTGATGGCCATGGGCGCGCCGAGATTCGATGGGGTTGAGAGGTTCGGCATGCTCGCAAGGGCCACCCCAAGGCAGGCAGATGTCATGATCGTTTCCGGATGGGTTACGAATAAGATGGCTCCGGTCGTGAGAAGGTTGTATGAACAAATGCCAGAGCCGAAGTATGTCATTGCGATGGGTGAGTGTGCCATAAGTGGAGGGCCATGGTTCGATTCGTACAATGTCGTTGATGGGGTTGACAGGATAATTCCCGTAGATGTCTATGTGCCTGGATGCCCCCCAAGGCCAGAAGCTCTGCTCGATGGAATTGTGAAGCTCAGAAGGATGATTCGAGAGGGGAAAACGAGGTATGACAGAGAATTTAATGGAAAAAAGTAGGCTAGATTTTCTCCTGAAAGAGATTGAGAGTGCTGGAGCTTTCCAGATAGCTGTCCAGAACGAAAAGAGAATCTGGGTTGAGATCGATAGAGACAGCCTTCATGAATTCTGCAGGTTCATAAAAGATCTAGGATTCGATCACCTCTCATGCATAGTTGGAATCGACAGGAAGGATTATCTCGAGGTTGTATATCATGCGTGGTCCTACATACACAGAGTTATGATCTCTGCGAGAGTAAAACTTCCCGCAGATGACCCTGTTATCGATTCTGTAACGGATATCTGGGGCTCAGCAGACTGGCATGAGAGGGAGGCTTTCGACATGTTCGGGGTAATCTTCTCGAATCATCCAAAACTCAAGAGAATACTTCTCCCAGAGGACTTCAAGGGTTTTCCGCTTAGAAAAGAATTCCAGCTTAAAGAGAGGGACTGGATATGATTTCAGACATGGATTCGGTTCTCCTCAACCTCGGTCCCCAGCACCCGAGCACGCACGGTGTGCTGAGGCTCATAGTCGAGCTTGAGGGTGAGAGGGTTGTGAGGGTTGAGCCGGTAATAGGCTACCTGCACAGAGGGTTTGAGAAGATCGCTGAGAATAGAAACTACATCCAGATAATACCCCTCACCGACAAGCTCGATTACATAGCCTCCATGGCCAATAACATGGCCTATGTGAAGGCTGTGGAGGAGCTGATGGGCATAGAGGTGCCTTTACGGGCGGAGTACATCAGAGTTATGGTTCTGGAGCTTCAAAGAATAGCCAGCCATCTTCTCGCTTTGGGAAGCATAGGGAACGACCTCGGCATGCCCTTCACGCTGATGATGTACACATTCAGAGAGAGGGAGAAGATTCTCGATATGTTCGAGATGCTGACCGGGGCGAGGCTTGGATATAACTACATGAGGATCGGGGGAGTTTCAGATGACCTTCCTCTTGGGTTCACAGACTATGTCAGAACATTTCTTGAGGAGCTGGAGGTCAGGATGGAGGACTATGAGAGGCTGGTTTATGACAATGAGATATTCATTGCGAGAACTGAAGGTATTGGAGTCTTGAGTCCAGATAAAGCGATCAACCTCGGTGCTACAGGCCCTGTGCTGAGAGGTTCTGGAGTGAGAAGGGATGTCAGGAAAGATGAGCCTTACAGCATCTACCACGAACTGGATTGGAAGATAATCACCGGCAAGAGGGGAGACTGCCTTTCGAGGGTTTCGGTGTGGATTGAAGAGATGAAGATGAGTGCTGAGATAGTTGAACAACTGCTTGACTCGATCCCTGCTGGCAGTATAAGGGCGAAGGTTCCCAAGGTCATCAGACCAAAGGAGGGGGAAGTCTATTCAAGAATTGAGAGTCCGAGAGGTGAGCTTGGTGTACATCTGGTAAGCGATGGAAGTGCAAGACCATACAGACTCAAAATAAGAAGCCCGGCATTCTGCAACCTCTCCATTCTACCACATATATCAAAAGATGTTCTCCTAGCGGATCTCATAGTCATCATCGGGAGTCTCGATCCCGTATTCGGGGAGGTTGACAGATGAATTCAGCTTTATATTTGCTTGAGAACCCGCTGATTAGGGGGCTGGCTGGAGCGCTGATAGTCGTGGGCATGATCTCAGTTTCAGTACTGATTCTCATCTGGGCTGAGAGAAAGATCATAGCAAGGCTACAGCACAGATACGGCCCAAACAGAGCGGGAAAGTTCGGGATTCTGCAAACCATTGCAGATGGATTAAAGCTGTTTCTGAAGGAAGATATAACTCCTGCAGGAGTTGACAGGATCACATATTCTTTAGCTCCAGTACTGTGCTTCGCTCTGGCCATGATCCCGTTCATAGCCATCCCGGTCGGCAGGAACTACATTGTGGCAGATCTCAACGCAGGAATACTGTTCATACTCGCCGTTGCGAGCCTTTCAGTGATTCCTGTTATGATGGCTGGATGGTCTGCGAACAACAAGTACAACCTGCTCGGAGGGTTGAGAGGGGCAGCTTTGATGATAAGCTACGAAATTCCAGCAGGTCTGGCGATAATAGGCATCCTGGTGCAATCGGGTTCGCTGAGACTGGCGGATATAGTCGAGGCACAGAGAGATGGATGGTTCATCCTGCCACAATTTCTTGGATTTGCTGCATTCCTCATATCAGCCTTCATGGAGTCAGCAAGACCTCCATTTGATCTGCTTGAAGCCGAATCTGAGATCGTCCAAGGATGGACGACAGAGTATGGCGGTGTCAAGTTCGCCCTGCTCATGTTCGGAGAATACACTCATTCCGTGCTTTCAGCAATGCTCATAGCAATTCTGTACCTTGGAGGCTGGCTCGGACCATTCGATTCATCGCTGTGGCTCATCATTAAAGCCCTTCTTGTCATGATCTTCCTTATGTGGGTCAGGGCTTCAGTTGCAAGAATAAGGATAGATCAGATGCTGAACTTTGGGTGGAAAGTTCTAATCCCCATAGCCCTACTCAACATCGTGATTGCTGGAATTGTTAGGTTGCATTATTATTAGGTTGCTATGAGAACCTTAATGCTCCAGCCACTGTTTGTAACCCTGAAGCATCTTGTAAAGAAGCCAGTGACTGTGCAGTATCCGGATAAGAAGGTAAAGCCATCTCCGAGATACAGAGGATTTCTTGTTTACTATGTTGACAAATGCACAGCATGCCTTTCCTGCGAGAGAAACTGCCCGAACAACTGCATCCGAATAAAGACTAGAAAAGAGAACAAGAAGAGAATCGTTGAAGAGTACATCTACTTTGCCGGAAGGTGTATGTTCTGCGGGATATGCGTTGAAGTTTGTCCCACAAAGCCAAAGGCGATACGGATGACGGACGAATATGAGCTGGCGAGCGATTCCAGAACATCTCTGGTTTTCGATCTGGTAAAAGTTGAGAGATCCAAGAGATAAGGTGATCAATACGATAGAGATAGTGCTCTGGGCGATAATCCTCTTCTCAGCTATCATGGTTGTTCATGCCAGAGAGGTTTTCAATTCAGCGTTATACATGGCCCTGCTCTTCATAGCCACGGCAGGACTGTTCATATTGCTGGATGCTGAATTTGTGGCGGTAGTTCAGACACTGATCTATGCTGGAGCCGTTACAGTGATTTTGCTGTTTGCGATAATGCTGACGAAGAGGGAAGAAGGAAAGGATATGCTCAGAACAGACATAAATCCACTTAAAGTGATCTCTATTATATTATTCGCCCTTGCGATAATACCACTCGCCGGAACATCAAAAATCCTGCTCATCAAAAAAGGCATTTACGGTTCGCCATACATCATAGCAAGCGAGCTTTTCGAGAGATATGTGCTGCACTTTGAACTGATAGCGATTCTGCTTCTGGTAACCCTGATATCCTCAGTCTATCTCGCCAGAAGGGATTGAACATGCTAAGCCTTGAGAACTACATACTTCTATCAACCACTCTGCTGCTGATAGGGGCTTATGGAGTCATAGTTAGCAGAAATGTGATCAGGATTCTGATGTGCATCGAGATAATGATGAGCTCAGCCAACGTAAACCTCATCGCTTTCTCGAACTACCTGAGTGATATCTCTGGGCAAATACTCGTCACATTCTCACTTGCAATTGCTGGAGCAGAAGCGAGTATAGGCTTTGGCATAATACTGCTGATCTTCAGAACCTACCACTCGACAGAAGCCAGCCTGCTGAGGAAGCTGAGATATTAGGTGATACAATGGAAATAATATCGATCAAACCTCTTCTTGCAATCCTTGTATCGATGGTTGCATCCCTGCTCATCATTCTGTCCGACAAAAAGCCCAACCTGAGAGAGTTCTGGAGCGTTATTGCTGGCATTATCAAATTCTCAATAGTCATCTCAATGGCTCCGGCTATACTGCACGGAGATGCCATAGTCCTGAAAATCAGCGAGATAATTCCGGGATTCGTTGAGCTGAAGCTTAAAGTTGATGCTTTTGGAATGTTCTTCGCAACCACAGCATCACTGTTGTGGATTCTCAACACCCTCTACTCGATAGGATACATGCGATCCTTGAGAGAGCACTCGCAGACAAGATATTTCGCGTGCTTTGCCATTGCACTATCAGCCACAATGGGAATATGCTTTGCCGGAAACCTCATAACACTTTACCTCTTCTACGAGATCTTGACCGTTTCAACCTACCTTCTTGTTGTTCACGAGGAGAGCGTGGAAGCTTTCTTCGCTGGCTGGAAGTATTTCGTGTATCTGCTCGGTGCATCAGTTATGCAGTTAAGCGCAATAGTTCTGACATATGTTTATACCGGAACCACTGACTTCAGCTATGGAGGTGTTTTCGGGAACATAAAGCCCGAAATCGCAATCCTGCTTCTGATATTCTTCATCGCTGGCTATACCAAGGCTGCTGTTATGCCCTTTCATTCATGGCTCCCCACTGCAATGATTGCCCCGACTCCTGTCAGTGCCTTGCTTCATGCGGTGGCAGTTGTTAAGGCAGGAGTATTCTCGATCCTTAGAGGGGTATTCTTTATCATAGGGTATCAGAACTTGTCTGCCGACATCTCGGTCTTGTTCGCCTACTTCGTTTCCATCACGATAATAGTCGCCTCTCTGTTTGCGCTATCTCAGGACAATCTGAAGCTCAGGCTTGCCTACAGCACGGTAAGCCAGCTTTCTTACATAATACTGGGAGCTCTGCTGCTAACCCCAAGTGGAATGATTGGAGGCATATTCCACATCGCAAGCCATGCCTTCGGCAAGATAACGCTCTTCTTCTGTGCTGGATCAATATATGTTAGCTCTGGATTGAAGAACATAAGCGAGATGTCCGGGATTGGTAGAAAAATGCCGATCACGATGATTTCCTTTGCAATCGCAACGCTCACGATGATAGGCCTCCCCCCTGGGGCAGGATTCATAAGCAAGTGGTATCTGGCTTTAGGAACAATAGAAATGCATCAAATTCCGTTGCTGATTGTTTTGCTCGTAAGCTCAATCTTGAATGCTGGATATTTCCTGCCAGTGGTTTACAAGGCTTTCTTCGAAGACAATCCGAAGATCTCAGGCATATCAGAATCGTCGCCATTCGTGTACATACCTCTTCTCATCACTTCCATCGCTTCAGTTGCGATCTTCTTCTATCCAGATTACTTCCTGAGCTTAGCAAAACTAACGCTCGGGGTGTGAGCATGAATCTATCGGAGAAGTTATTCGATCTGGTAGAGAAAGGAGAGAATAGAAGGAAGCTGAGAAGGATTTTTTACATAGTGCTTGCCATCACATTCATATCAGATTTCTTCATCAGAAGAGAACATGTGGAGTTTGTCTGGCAGGCAATACCTGGTTTTGCCTCGTTCTACGGCTTCATTTCATGCATCTTCATCATAGTTTTCTCCAAATGGATCGGGCACAGATGGTTGATGAAAGAGGAAGATTATTATGACTGACTTCTTTTACCCCTTCTTTCCTCCCTCGCTGATATTCATTCTGTCAGCAATAGCAGTCCCACTCCTGAAGGGGAAGATAAGAAACATATATCTGCTAACAATACCGGTAATAGCCTTCCTGGACCTTCTCAGGATGGAGAGCGGGATACACCACTCCTACGAGTTCATGGGCTATAACCTCGTTCTGTCAAGAGTTGATGATCTGAGCATGGTCTTTGCCTATGTTTTCGTGATAATGGCATTCGCTGGGGTGCTGTATGCACTGCATTCAAAAAACAATCTGGAGTTTGCTTCAGCCTTCATATACATAGGAAGTTCGCTGGGAGTTGTTTTTGCTGGAGATCTATTCACACTATACATCTTCTGGGAGATAATGGCAGTATCTTCAGTTTTCCTGATCTGGCTTAACAGTGATCCGTGGCAGGAGAAAAAGAAAGCCTTACAGGCAGGGTTCAGGTACATAATGGTTCATGCTGCCGGAGGAGTCATACTGCTTGGAGGAATAGTGCTTTACATCCTGAACACCGGCTCGATAGAATTCGATAAGATAATTTATGGAGATCTTGCCTCGGTACTGATCCTGATAAGCTTTATGCTGAACGCTGCAGTCCCACCGCTTTCCGCATGGCTCTCTGATGCTTATCCGGAAGCAAGCGTTACCGGATCTGTTTACATGACCGCGTACACAACAAAAACAGCAGTTTATGTCCTTCTGAGGGCTTTCTCAGGAGTGGAGATTTTAATCTGGCTCGGAGCGATAATGGCAGTATATGGAGTTATATATGCCGTTCTTGAGAACGATATCAGGAGGTTGCTGGCATACCACATAATAAGCCAGGTTGGGTACATGGTAGCTGGAGCTGGGATCGGAACGGAGATGGCAATTAATGGTTCAGCGAGTCACGCGTTCTGCCATATTCTGTACAAAGCCCTGCTGTTCATGGGTGCCGGAGCTGTGATCCATGTCACAGGCAGAAGAAAGCTCACAGAACTTGGAGGGGTGTACAGATACATGCCTATCACCTTAGCCCTCTACATGATTGGGGGTTTCTCAATTTCAGCCTTCCCGCTGTTTAGCGGGTTTGTAAGCAAATCCATGGTCATTTCAGCCTCAGCAGAATCTCATCTTCCGCTCATCTGGCTGATGCTCACTCTAGCCTCATCAGGAACCTTCCTGCATACCGGACTGAAGCTTCCATACTTCACATTCTTCGGCCAGAATTCTGGATTGAGGGCTAAGGAACCCCCAGCCAACATGTTGCTTGCAATGCTGTTTCTTGCAATCCTCTGCATTTTCATCGGAGTCTATCCGGATGTGCTTTACAGCATTCTGCCATATCCGGTTCACTTTGAGCCATACACAGCACAGCACATTTCAGAGACAATGCAGATTCTGCTATTCACGGCACTCGGATTCTTCCTTCTCCTTGGTAAGCTGGCTGGAGAGCCAACAATTAGCCTCGACACAGACTGGTTCTACAGAAAGGGTGCGAAGCTCTTCATGTGGTTTATAAGGAACCCTCTCGCTAACTTAGGTCTGCTCCTCGAGAGGTTTTTCTTCAACAAATTCCCAAAAGCCATTCTGAACTTCACAGATCTGTGGATTGCATTTGATCTGCATGTGGTGGATGGTGCTGTCAACGGAATATCCAGTGCTACGATTTTTGTCTCTGAGAAGGTTAGAAGAATCCAGATGGGAGACCTGCAGAACTACATCTCCATCTTTATCGCTGGGATGGCTGTGCTGATGATGCTCCTGTGGTTGTGGTAGCATGGTTGTGGTACCATGTTGATCTCAGCCATGCTTCTGGTTCTGCTGATTGGATCGCTGTCTGCTTTTGCCACAAAAAGAGAGGTTTCCAGAGTGGTTGCACTGATATCTGCTTTCATCGCATTTCTGATCTCAGTTATGATGCTCCTGAACATGGATAACGGCTTTAACCACGAGGAGAACATTTCATGGGTTAGCTCACTTGGAATATCATACCATGTTGGAGTTGATGGCCTGAGCATGCCGATGGTACTGCTCACAACATTCATCTCATTACTGTGCGTGATCTACGCCTGGGAGGAGAGGTTTAAGGCCAATCAGTTCTTCGGGTTAATTATCCTTCTGGATTTTGCTTTGGTCGGAGTTTTTTGCTCCTTAGATTTCTTCCTCTTCTACATATTCTGGGAGATCGTGTTAATTCCGATGTTCTTCGTGATAGGGATCTGGGGAGGGGAAAGAAAGGACTATTCAGCTATCAAGTTCCTGATATATACTCATGTTTCGAGCGTTGTGATGCTCGCAGGGATCTTCGCAATTTACCACTTCAACTGGATTGACACCGGAAAAGCTACCTTTGATATCCTAACACTGCTCAAAAACTACTCCAGCATTGAAATACCACAGCTGTGGAAGGATTTCATATTCCTCGCATTGCTCTTTGGCTTCCTTGTCAAGATGCCAGCCGTGCCGTTCCACACATGGCTTCCCGATGCACATGTTGAGGCACCAACAGTCGGATCAATTCTCCTGGCTGGAGTTCTGCTTAAGATGGGTGGATATGGTCTGCTGAGATTCCTGGTTCCAATGAGCTCAAACGCATCAGAATTTTTCGTTCTGCTGATAGCAATTTTTGGAGCTGTGAGCATAATATACACACCTTTTGCAGCCTTACCGCAGAAGGATATCAAGAGGCTCATCGCATTTTCGAGCATCGGACACATGGGATTCGTGAGTCTAGGGATGGCTGCAGCTTTGATGGCGGGAGATGTTAAATACAGAGTTCTTGCATTGAGCGGTGCTGGATTCCAGCTATTCGCACATGGGATAATCACCTCTGTCATGTTCGGATCTGCAGGGGTTATCCAGCACCATGTTGGCAGTAGACTTTTTGAGAAGCTTGGTGGGCTAATGAAGAGCATGCCCAAGTTTTCCTTCTTAATGGTCATCGGATTTTTCGCTTCAATGGGTTTCCCGGGAATGGCCGGGTTTGTTGCCGAGTTCTCAGTGCTTGCAGGAGCTTTAGCATTAATGCCGCTATTTGCAATAATAGCTCTGGCAAGCATACCGCTCAGCATAATATACCACATCTATGCACTCCAGAGATCAGTGTTCGGCATTCCGAAAAAGGAATACTCAGAGGCTTACTTCCATGAACTGCTGCCATTGCTGATCTGGGTTGTGGCTACGGTGGTGCTGGGTATTCATCCATCTCCGGTGTTTGATATGTTCAAGGATGCCGCATTGTCGATGCTGGAGGTGCTGAAGTGATGTTAACGCTAATACCCCTGATAGCCACCGGGATTATCCCAATCTTTTACATCTTCCCCGGACTGTTCCTCAAAAAGAAGAGATACTTCGCATTCACAAGCATGATTTTGCTGACAATAGCTATAATCTTCACTTTAATTTACTGGAATGCTGAAAGCGAGTTCTATTCTCTCAGAATCACGCCATTCTCACAGTTCTTCTCACTCGTGTTCTTAACCGTAGCCCTTTTCGTTTGCTTATCTTCGCTGAATTCGGTGAGCAGATTCGAAGATGAATACTATTTCCTGATCTTGCTCTCAACTTTCGGAATGATGGTTGTTTCGATGTCCTCAGACTTCATAATGCTCTTTATCGCCTTTGAAATTGCGAGCATCGCAACCTATGCACTGGCTGGATTTGAGAAGGGCTCTGAATTCAGCGTTGAGGCTGCTTTCAAGTACTTCATTTTCGGCGGTTTCTCCTCAGCTTTACTCCTGTTCGGAATTTCAATAGTTTACGGGTATGCCGGAAGTGTTGAGATTGCTAGCATCACCAGAATGGCTGAGATGGAACCAACAGCATACTCGACGATAGGCCTGGTGATGATAGTTGCTGGCTTTGGATTCAAATCCGCACTGGTTCCATTCCACATGTGGGCCCCCGACACATATCATGGCTCTCCAACACCCATCTCCGCTTTGCTTGCCAGCTCTGCAAAGAAGATGGGCTTTGCAGGTATGTTCAAGGTGATGATTCTCATGGCTTTGGCCATTAAGCTGGAGATGTACGTCCTGATGGCAGTTATAGCAGTCATAACCATGACCCTGGGCAACCTTGCCGCTTTGATGCAGGAAAGCATAAAGAGAATGCTTGCCTATTCCTCGATCGCACATGCTGGATACATATCGATGGCCTTTGCGATATTCGCAATCTCAGGAATGGACATGGCTCTGGCTGGAGCTTTTCTGCATGTTTTATCTCATGCTATTGCCACAGCCTGCGCGTTCGTTACAGTAGCGTATGCTGGGGGGTACATATTGGATAAAGCTGACAGCTTCAACAGTCTTGGGAGGAGGAAACCGCTCATAGGCATTTCCATGAGCATCATACTACTCTCCCTTGCTGGAATACCACCAACCCTTGGGTTTTACTCAAAGTTCGTTCTCTTTCTCTCTGCAATAGAGGCAAAGCTACTGTGGCTGGCTTTGATAGCCCTTCTGAACTCTGCTCTCTCTCTGTACTATTACTCGAAGGTTATAATGAGAATGTTCTGGAAGCACGAAAAAATGGTAGAGTTTATAAGGGAAAAAGATAAAGAATGTACAGTAGTAATCGTTGCAGGGGCTCTGATACTCGTAGTACTGGGAATTCTTGCAGGGCCAGTAACAGAGTGGGCCTTGAGTTCAGCGAGGGTTTTGGTTTTGAAATAGGAAAGGAGTTTGATATGTGGTTATTTGGGAATCAAAATGTTGAAAGCCTCAGGATTAAGGGAAATGTAAAGGGACTGATCAAGCTGCTCGAAGATGAGGATCCTGAAGTCAGAGCGGGTGCAGCCGATGCTCTGAGCGACTTCGACAAGCCAGAAGTCATATCAGCTTTGATCAATACTCTGGCAGATAAAAACAGAGAGGTTAGGTGGAGGAGTGCAAAATCACTGGAAAGACTATGCAGAGACAAAACCGATGTGCTAATACAGGCTTTTATCGACAGTAAATCCATTTTCCAGAAAGTAACCCTCGCATACATACTCGGCAGACTTGGAGATAAGAAGGCGATAGCTCCGCTGGCTGAAGCACAGAACTTTGGAGACAAGTATGTCAGGAGGGCCAGTGTAATCGCGCTGGGCAGGATCAGGGATGAAAGGAGTCTGTACTACCTCATACAATCCCTCAAGGATCCAGATGCAGATGTCAGGAAGAGAGCAGTAGAGTCTATCGGTAGAATCGGGATTCTGAATGATGAGGTAAAAAAAACCTTGCTAGATAGCCTGAAGGATGAAAACTATGAGGTAAGGAAAGCCTCTGCTAAAACCATCGAAAGACTTGGATTGAAGCTAGAAGATAACGAAGAGTTGGCATTATATCTCTCAGCATTGATGAGGGGTGCCGAACTGATTCTGCTCGGAGATAAAGCAATCGATGCCCTTGAGATTGCACTTAAAGATGAGGACTGGAACATAAAGAAGTGGGCTTCAGAAGTTATTTCGGATATTGGTGGAGACAAAGCAATAGCTATACTCAAAAAACTCGCTGAAGATGAGGACTGGACCGTTAGATACCATGCAGTTTCTGCTTTAGGAAGGTTAAAACAGATAGACTTGCTGATAAAACATTTGGATGATCCAGACCCGAATGTAAGAGATCTCGCCATAGAGTACATAAAAGATTTCGTGAAAGTTATTGAGAGGAAGGATAGTAAAAAAGCGGAAAAGCTTAAAGAAATTCTACAGAAACACAACATTCAGGTTTAGCAAGTATCGCTATCGCAAAACAGATCGTAAATCCCATCAAATCCTTGCATGTCTTGCCTAACCTTGCCTCAATATATATTATTTTTGAGTCCTAATTGTATTTCAAAAAAAAGAATGTTTTGCTCGAAATTTGCACTTTGTTGACACTCTCCACGGCTAAAGCCGGGAGATTCTTACTTCTAAGGCTCTCATCCCCATCCAACCTGCATCGGGCTTTTACCCTTCAACCCGTCGTCTGCCCCAGAAACGAGGGGTGTGCCAGCACCCCCCGTTCCCCGTCGTCCGACAGGAGGACGGGTATTCAATTTAGTTCGAATGCAAGGTAATTTAAACTTAATTCTCCACCAACTCCCTCCAACCTCCCTAATTCATCTCACAGTTAAATCCTTGAGCTTTCTTAGCAACTTTCTGTATTATTTCCCACTTCAACAAACCCCCTACCGCTGGAGGTTGTTCGATGGTAGGAAATAATTCCGGGGAAAATTTTGCTCGAAATTCGAAAAACTTAAATTTACCTTTATCTCAAATCAAACAAACTTTAGGTGATATTATGAGCTACAGATACGAATGCAAATACAAAGGCGGTGGACTGACACATTATGTCATGCAAAGCAAAGATTCTCCATTTTAATTTTTTTATTTAAGAGGTGGAAAAATGCTCGATTCTCTTGAAATAAACGGCAAATCAATCAAGTTTGATCCAGAAACGAATTTCTGGGGAGTTGGTGGCGAAGAGATAGAAGAACTTTACAGTAAAATAAGAAAGGACTTGATAAAAGAAATGAATGAACTACGGTTCGAGAGGAACCTGGTTTTGCTGTATGTAAATCCGACCGATGCCTGCAACGCTGGATGTCCCTATTGCTATATCCCTCCATCAGTCAAATCTAGAAGGAAAAAGATGAGCTATGATGAGCTGGCTTACATTGCAGAGAAGGCTATAGAGTTTCTGGGCAACAGCGTAGTTGTCTTCCATGGAACCGAGCCTTTATTGAACAAGGATAACATATTCCGAATTATTGAAGACTACAGCGATAAACTCAATTTCGGAATTCAAACCAATGGTCTGCTCCTCGAAGAGGAGGATGTGGAGTTTATAAAGAAGCTTGAAGTCAATGTTGGCTTATCGCTCGACTCCCCACACAAAGAAACGAACGATTTTCTCAGAGGAAAAGGTAGTTTCGACAAGATATCTGAGTTGCTTGAGCTGTTTGATAACTACAGTGGTTTAAATGTCGTAACAACCATAACAAAATACAATCAAAACCATCTAAAAGATATGGTCGATTTTCTGAGCGGTAAGGTCTCCCTGTGCCTGATGAACCCTGTCAGAGCAACCCAGAAGGAGGCTATTGATTTCAGACCAGATCCGAAAGAGGCTGCAGTGAATTTCATAGAGGCTGTTGAAAGAGCAATTGAGCTGACAAAAAGCGGGAAAAGAATAGTTGTTGCTGACTTCGCGAATGTGCTTCTCGGATTAGTTGCTCCATCTGCGAAAGTTTTGATGTGCGACATCTCACCATGCGGAGGAGGAAGGAGATTTTTCTCGATAACCGCTGATGGAAGTTGTTATCCGTGTGGAGAGTTCATAGGAACTGAGTTCTGTGGGGGCAACATATTCAGGGATGATTTCGAGAAGATAATAAATTCCAAAGCTTTTGCAGCAGTTACCAAGAGAAAAGTTGAGGACATTCCAGAATGCCGGGATTGTGTTTTCAGGAACTTGTGCGGTGCTCCATGTCCTGCCGAGATCCTTTCAACCGATGGTACAATGTATGCCAAAAGTTACTACTGTGAGTTCTACAAGGAGATTGCAAAACACACCTTCAGGGTTATTCTGAGGGATGATGTATGGTTCGTGCTGAAGAAAGATTCGCTGACCGAGAAATACAGGGTTCGATGAAATTTTGAGATCTAACAAATGTTATATTGAACATTAACCAAATTTAATTATGAGGCTCAGATTTCTTTTATTGATTGTAATCGTACTTTTGATGCTGGGCTGTGCTTCTGAAGAAGAACATCCTGCAGAAGAAGAGTCTAGCAGAATAGTAGAAAAAATTATTGAATACGATCATGGTAAACCAAGACTTTTAAACGAGAGTGAAGAGAGAACTGCGGAAAAATTGCTGCTTCCCAAGTTACACAAGATAAATGTTCAGGCAAGATGCGTGTTCGATGAAAGTACAGTAGAGGGTATAAAACAGAGCAACTTCGTGATCGAGATCATCTTCAGGGAGCCAATATCCATAACGACAAGCCTAATCGACGATGGCAACTACAGAGTCATAGAAAATGTAAGCAAGGCTCTTTTCGTAGTGAATGGATCAATGGACATTATACTCCTTCTCAGCGGCAAGATGTACAGCTGCTGGAAAATAGAAGGTCAATTCTGTGGAAGGTCAACCTATGGCAAATGCGAGAACGATAATGACTGTGTGGTCGATGGATGTTCGTCACAGATCTGTAGGTCTGTATATGAAGAGCCAGTAATTACAACATGTGAGTGGAAGGACTGTTATGACTCCTTAAAGTATGGCTACGGATGCAAGTGCGTGAACCAGAAGTGTCAGTGGGTCAAACTATGGCCCAATTGAATTTTAATTATTAATTATCGTCAAAATTCGGGTAAATAAATGTTTTTTCAAGGATTAAAAGCCAAAATTTTTATAGAATATTGTTTAACGGTTTTGCATGACCGAAACAGCTAAGGGTTCAATAATTATCGACGAAAAGAAATGCATAAGCTGCGGAATCTGTGTCTCACTATGTCCCCATAACGCTCTATCGCTTGAAAATGGCATACCAGTTACCACAGGAAAATGCAAGGTTTGCGGGATATGCTCAGCCTCATGCGTAACCAAAGCAATTTCAATGAAGTCCAAGAAGTTCACAGATGATGGATTGCTTGAGAGCTTTAATGGAAATCTGAAAGACCCGAAGATAGCTGTTTTCTCATGCAGAAAGCTTGTTAAAGAGCTAATTAAAGAGAAAAAATTCGAGAATGCCGGGATAATATCTATGATGTGTAGCGGAAGAATAGACATGACAATGATGGCTGAGGCTTTCAGGAGGGGAGCTTGGGGCATTATCGTTGCTGGATGTCAGGAGTGCAGCAACAAATACGGCAGTAAAGAGGCAATGGTAAAAGTGGATGTCATGAAAAAAGTGCTCGAGCAGATGGGTGAAAATCCAGGCAGAATAATGTTCATTTACGGAAATCCTGAGGAAGAAATCACCAGATTCTCCGAAAAGCTAAATGAGCTTGGAAAACCGGAACTCGATTTCGAGATTGTTAAAGAGGTTGTTGAGGACAGGGTTTTGAGGAGCTTTACCGCAAAGAAGAGGTCTCTTGTTGAGGAAGGGAATGTTTACGGAGAAAAAGTTGACGTGGAAAGAATGAACAAACTCATAGAGGATAGCATAGCCTTCGCAATAAACGCAGGCAAATTGCTGAGGGTTATGGATTACACGAGCATCGAAGAGCTGGCAGAAAAAACCGGAATGGATAGCAGAGAAGTTGTTAAGACGATTCTCGAAATGAGAAGAAGAGGTATGATTAATTTTGAGACTAAAGATGAACTTAAATGCGTTTCAGGGGTGTGAAAATGAGCGGTGCTGTGCTTGTAGTTGGTGGTGGAATTGCCGGAATGCAATCCGCTCTAGATCTGGCGGAATCAGGATTCAAGGTTTACCTGCTTGAGAAACTTCCAGCAATTGGAGGCAGAATGTCGCAGATAGATAAGACATTTCCAACAAACGACTGTGCGATGTGTATCCTGTCTCCAAAGTTAAACGAAGTGGGAAGGCATGAAAATATTGAGATAATAAACAACTCAGAGCTTCTGAGCGTTGAAGGAGAAGCTGGAGACTTTACGGTTAGAATCAAAAGGAATCCACTGTATGTGGACATGGACAGATGTACTGGTTGTGGGGAATGTGCAAAAGCCTGTCCTGTGAATGCGATAGATGAGTACAATGAAGGCTTATCTTTCAGATCGTCGATTTACATCCGATACCCGCAGGCAGTACCCAAGGTCTATGCGATCGACAAGGAGAAGTGCATAGGTTGCGGGATATGTGAGAATGTTTGCGTTGCAAAGGCAATCAACTACAACCAGAGGCCAGAGGAAATCGAGCTTAAGGTTGGCTCAATCATCCTGACACTTGGTGGGAAGCTGGCAGACCCGGTGGAGAGAGGAGAATACGGATACGGGATATTCCCGAATGTCGTTACAGGAATCCAGTTTGAGAGATTGCTCTCAGCAACTGGCCCGTTTGAGGGGCATGTTTTGAGAGCAGATGGGAAGGAACCAAAGAGAATAGCCTTCATTCAGTGCGTTTGTTCGAGAGATGAGAAAACCAATCCATGGTGCTCCTCGGTTTGCTGCACATACGCCACCAAGCACGCGATCATAGCGAAAGAGCATATGCCGGATGTCGAAACCCACATTTTTGTGATGGATCTCAGAACATTCGGCAAGGGTTTTGAGGAGTACGCTAAAAGGGCTGAAGAGGAATATGGAGTTGTTTACAAGTATGGTAGAGTTTCCGTTGTAATGCAAAAGCCGAATGGAAATCTGATTCTCAAGTACGAGAAGGATGGAAGGACATTTGAAGAAGAATACGACATGGTTGTTCTCTCTACAGGATTCGAGCCTCCAGAAGAGGCTAAGAAGTATGCGGAAATTCTCGGTATCGAGCTTAACGAATACGGGTTCTGCAAGACGGATCCATTCAAGCCACTAGAAACAAACAAGCCGGGAATATTCGTTGCAGGAGTGTTCAGCGAGCCAAAGGATATTCCTGAAAGTGTTGCACAGGCAAGCGGTGTTGCTGCAAGAGCTTCAAGCCTCATAGCCCAAGATAGAGGAAAGTTCGTTTCAGTCAAGGAATATCCGCCAGAAAGGGATGTTACGGGTGAGCCTCCAAGGATAGGTGTTTTCGTGTGTCACTGCGGTATAAACATAGCATCGGTTGTTGATGTTGAGAAGGTTGCCGAATACGCGAAAACCCTTGACAATGTTGTCTATGCAGAGCACAACCTGTTCACATGCTCTGCTGACACTCAAGAGAGGATGAAGGAGATCATCAATAGGTACAACCTAAACAGAGTTGTTGTGGCTGCATGCACACCGAGAACCCACGAGGCTCTGTTCAGAAACACTTTAAGAGAGGCTGGGCTGAACCCATACCTGTTCGAGTTCGTGAACATCAGAGAGCACTGCAGCTGGGTGCACATGAGGGAGCCTGAGAAGGCAACGGAGAAGGCGATGGATCTTGTCAGATCTGGAGTTGCTAAAGCTCGACTGCTCGAGCCTCTTCCGTATGTAGAAGTTGATATAAACAAGAAGGCTCTCATAATCGGAGGCGGTCTCGCAGGGATGACATGTGCACTTGAGCTTGCCGAGCAGGGATTCGAGAGCTACATCGTTGAGAAAGAGGCTGAACTTGGAGGTAATCTCAAACACCTTTTCTACACGATTGATGGCAAGAACCCACAGGAGCTTCTGAAAGAGCTTGTTGAGAAAGTGGAGAAAGAGCCGAAGATAACCGTTTTCAGGAATGCAAGGATCGAGAGCATAGACGGCTTCGTCGGGAACTTCAGATCGAAAATAAGTGTGGATGGAGAGGTTAAAGAGGTTGAGCATGGGGTTGTCATCGTGGCAACCGGTGCAGAAGAATACAAGCCCAGAGAATATGAGTATGGAAAGAACCCGAAGGTCATAACACAGGTTGAACTCGAAGAGATGCTCGCAAGGGGAGAGGCTCCTGAAAGCGTTGTGATGATACAGTGTGTGGGCTCAAGAAACGATGAGAGGCCATATTGCAGCAGAATCTGCTGTCAGACCGCAATTAAGAACGCTCTCAAGATCAAAGAGCTCAACCCTGATGCAGATGTTCTGATACTCTACAGAGATATCAGAACCTACGGATTCATGGAGAAGTACTATGCCCTTGCAGGAGAGAAGGGAGTTGTTTTTGTCAGATATGATGAAAACAATCCGCCAAAGGTTGAGGGAGATTCGGTAATATTCCTTGACAGAATCCTTGAGGAGGAGATATCCTACAGCCCGCAGTATATAGTGCTCAGCTCCGCAACGATCCCGAGAAAAGATAATGAGGAAATCTCGAAGATGCTCAGGGTCCCGCTGAATGAGAACGGCTTCTTCCTTGAGGCACATCCAAAGCTCAGGCCGGTTGATTTTGCATCCGAAGGAATATATCTCTGCGGACTAGCCCACAGTCCGAGACTAATTCAGGAAACGATATCTCAGGCCTGTGCAGCAGTTTCAAGGGCCCTGACCATACTGACCAAGGACAAAATGGTCATGGATGCGAGCAAAGCGTTCGTTGTTAGAGAGAGGTGCGATGCCTGTGGCCTGTGTGTTAAAGCCTGTCCGGTGAATGCGATTGAGCTAAAGCAGTTCGAGAACAGAGGAGTTGTGGAACTGAAAGCTGAGGTTAACAGGGCTGTATGCTTAGGATGTGGAGTATGTCATGCCACATGCCCGAAGAGTGCCATAGTCGTCAAGGGATTCACAATAGACCAGATAAAGGCGATGGTTGAGGCTATAGCAGTTGTGAGGTGATTTTATGGAGGATTTCGAACCAAAAATTCTGGTTTTTGCCTGTAACTGGTGCTCATATGCCGGGGCGGATTTAGCCGGAACGAGCAGAATACAGTACACGCCGAACATCAGAATCGTGAGGGTCATGTGTTCTGGAATGGTCAACCCGGCGATGATACTCTACGCTTTCAAGAAGGGTGTTGACGGAGTTGTTGTTGCGGGATGCCATCCCGGTGACTGCCACTACAATGTTGGTAACTACTACGCCAAGAAGAGGATCGTTTTGCTCAAAGAGCTGCTTGAGTTCGTTGGATTCGATAGTGAGAGGCTTATGCTCATCTGGGCTTCGGCTGCTGAGGGCAAGAAGTTCGCTGAGGAGATGACGAAGTTTGCAGAGAAGATCAAGCAACTTGGCCCGCAAAAGAAGTTCAGGAGGTGAAAAGATGGAGCAGTATGCTGAGAACCTCAGAAAAAGAATTGCGGAGCTATTGGAAAAGGATGTTGATGCTTTTATCGTATTTGCAAGGAAGAAGAGCGAGCCGAGAGAGAAGATTACTGTGATAGAGTCTCCAGATGAGGTTGAAGATGTGACGATTTCGAGGTTGAGCTCATACAACCCAGCAATAACCCTCATGCAGGAACTGAATAAAAGAGACAAAGTGGGAGTTGTCGTAAAGGGCTGCGACTCTAAAGCGATAAAGAAGCTGATGATGGAGGATAAGATCGACAGAGAGAGGGTTTACATAATAGGCGTTACATGCGATGGTGTAGCGAACTATAGGAAAATCGTCGAAGCTGTCGGGTCTGATTTCAAGATAGAGGGGGATAAGATTGTAGCGGGAGACACCGTTCTGAACATAGACGATTTCATCTACGACAATTGCAAGTACTGTGATGCCCCAACTCCGGTGATATACGACGAACTCTTTGGCGAAATTAAAACCGTGGAGAGGGATTTCTCAGACATAGAAGAGTTCGAGAAACTCTCGAGAGAGGAGAGATGGGAGTACTGGATGAAGGAGATGGAGAAGTGCATAAGGTGCTACGCCTGCAGGAGTGCCTGTCCGATGTGCTACTGCACCGAATGCCTTGTGGATCCCGTAAATCTTGCCGTATCACCAATGACGAAAGCTGAGGAGAAAGCCATGTACCCGAGATTCCTCGGAAAAACTGTGAACGCGAGTGACAACCTGTTCTATCATCTGATAAGGGTTATACACCATGCAGGAAGGTGTGCGGATTGTGGTGAGTGCGAAAGAGCCTGCCCAATGGATATACCGCTGAGGAAGCTTGAGAGGAAGCTCGAAAAGGAGATCATCGAGATTTTTGGTGGGATTCCAGAAGACATCCCGTTCCTCGCAAAGCTTGACATAATTCCGGAGAGGTGATGATTATGTACATTTTTGAGGGTGATTTCTTTAAATCACTGTTTGACGAGCTCAAAAGTAAAGGATACAGAATTTACATACCCGACGGGTATGGTTTTAAAGAGGGTGAAGAGATAAAAGAGATAAAGAGATCCAAAAAATCAGCAAAGGAGTTTTTCCTCCCTCAGAACGAGATTCTCATAAAGTACAGTGACTGGGTTGAGGATGTACCAGTAGATAACGAAAAGAGGGCGATAGTTGTCAGTCCATGCGATGCGAGAGGCATAACTCTGCTCGACAAGGTGTTCCTTGATGGACTTGTCGATCCATATTATAAGGCAAGAAGAGATAACAGCTTGGTGATATCAATTGCATGCAACAAGGCTGGAGATTACTGCTTCTGTGAAAGCCTTGGATTCTCACCCTACTCCTCAGAAGGTTCAGATGTTTTTGTGGCCGAGGTAGATGGCAAATACTTCATCGAACTCAGCGATAAGGCAAAAGATATCCTCGACATTGAATTAAAAGAGGCTGATGAAAATGACATTGAAAAATTCAGAGAGAAGGAGAATGAAGTTAAGTCCACCTTCAAGAGAAAGCTCAACATTGAAGGCCTATCCGGGAGACTGAAAGAGAACTTCGAAAGCGATTACTGGAAGAAAGTCTCCATAAACTGTGTCGGTTGTGGGATCTGCACATTCCTCTGTCCAACCTGCTTCTGCTTTGATATGCTTGATGAGGGTGAGAAGGAGGGCTTCAGATACAGAGCATGGGATTCCTGCCAGTTCCCGTTGTACACTCTCGAAAGCTCAAGCCACAATCCCAGAAATGAGAAGTGGCAGAGGCTGAGGAACAGGTTCTATGACAAGTTCCTTTACATGCTCGAAAACAAGGGAGAGATCTTCTGCGTTGGATGCGGAAGGTGCATCTCGGAGTGTCCTGCGGGAGTGGATATTGTTGAAGTTCTTGAGGAGGTGGGCAGATGAGCACAGAAATTTACAACTCAGAAAATCCATATTTACCATTCAAAGCCACGATAATCGATATAAAGGATGAGGTAAAAGGTCCAAGACCGATTAAAACTTTCAGACTGAAGGTTGAGCCGAGATTCAATTACCAACCCGGTCAGGGTTGCCTCGTTTCCGTTTTTGGTAGGGGGGAAAGCTGGTTCACGATAGCGAACTCACCAACCCGCCCAGACATCGAGTTCAGCGTTTTGAAGACAGGAAAGGTGACAACAAAACTGCATGAGATGGATGTGGGTGATGTTGTTGGGCTTAGAGGCCCCCACGGCAGACCGTTTCCGGTAGAGGAATGGAAGGGTATGAACATCCTCACGGTTGGAGGAGGTATCGGACAGACACCCCTGAGATCTGTGTATCAGTATGTTATGGACAACGAGAAGGATTATGGAGACCTCACAATAGTTTACGGAGCCAGAACATCCAAGGATCTGGTTTACAAAGATGAACTCATGAAGATGATCGAGAACGGGTACAATGTTGAACTTTCCATAGACATGCCGGAAGAGGGCTGGAAGTACTTCGTGGGCTTCGTTCCTGACAACCTGAAGCGTTTGAAGCCAAATCCTGAGAACACGATAGCTGTTATATGTGGTCCGCCGATAATGATCAAGATATCGCTGAATGTCCTGAAGGAGCTTGGTTTCAAAGAGGAGCAGGTTTACACAACCCTTGAAAGAAGGATGAAGTGTGGAATTGGTAAATGCGGAAGATGCAGAATAGAGGGCAAGTATGTTTGCAAGGATGGGCCGGTTTTCAGGTATGATGAACTCTCATCACTGCTCGAGAAAGCTTAAGGAGGTGTTATCATGATCAATCTGAATGAAGAGAGGGATAAGAACCTGATCCAGGAGATCGTTGAGCTTGGAGGACATGATCTCCTCAAATGCTATCAGTGCGGGACATGTATCGCAGACTGCCCCACTGGCGTTGCTGCCGAGCCGCTCAGTGTTAAAAGGCTGATTCACATGATCAAGCTCGGATTGAGGGACAAGTTGCTGGAAGATGAAACTCCATGGATGTGTGTTACCTGCGGTGGGTGTGAAGAGAGATGTCCGAGAGAGGCCGAGCCGTTTGAGATCGTGCTGGCTGTGAGAAGGTGGCAGTGCAGAGAGGATGAGACATTCATACCCACCGTGCTTGGAGAGATATACATGAGAGGACACACACAGAACATAGCCAACGCTGCCAACCTGAGAAAGTCGCTCGATCTGCCTGAGCTACCGCCAACTGTCATCAGCAAGCCAGAGTGGCTTGAGAGATTCCAGAAAATGCTGAGAGAGATGGAGTTCGTGAAGGAATACGGATTCATGTTTGGAATAGATGTTGAGGAGTGATAGAAATGGTCAGATACGGGCTGTATCTTGGATGCAACATGCCTGCAATAAGGCCGGATGTTGAGAAAGCGATAAGAGAGTCCCTAACCACCCTCGGCCTGGATATAGTCGATATTGAGGGTGCTGCATGCTGTCCAGCATTCGGAACATTCTATTCTGTAGATGAAACCTCTGCCCTAGCTGTAAACGCATGGAATCTCGCCATGGCGGAAAGGTTGGGGGTTGATCTGATAGCCCAGTGTGGTAGCTGCTACTCAACCCTCAAAATAGGCAGGCACAAGATACTGAACGGAAAGCTTGATGTTGTGAACAAATATCTTGCAAAAGCAGGAGTCAAGTACGAAGGAAAGAGCAATGTCAGACACATAATCGACATCTACAGGAATGTTATTGGCCCTGAGAAGATCAAAAACAGTCTGAAGTACAGCCTGGAGGGTATGAAAGTCGTTGTGCAAAACCCGTGCCATGTTCTGAGACCGAGCAAGATAGTTGGATTCGATGATCCTGAGAGACCGATGGCCTTTAAGGAGATCGTAATGGCCCTTGGTGCAGAGATTCCATACTACGAGAGGGAAAAGCAGTGCTGTGGAGGGGCCGGAGGTTTCTCCAAGAGAGATAAAAAGGCAAATCTCGAATTCGTCAAGATGAAATTTGACTCCATGAAGGAAGAAGTAGATCCAGATCTGATAGTGGTATCGTGCATAACATGCCTCATGCATATGGACAATATTCAGGAGGAGATGAAGAAGGCTGGTATGATAGATTACCAGATACCAGTTTTCGATTACTCCCAGATCCTCGCAATATGCCTCGGAAAGGACCCGGACAAGGTTGCCAGGATTTCGACAATCCCGAGGGATGATGTTATAAAGAGAATCCTCGAAAACAAAGTTTGATTTTTATTTTTTACCGTTTTGAAAATTACTATTCTTAATTAGTTAACAGTGTTTCATTCGCAATATTTATATATGGATGTGTGAAGCTAACTCTCGTGACGGGTAAAAGTATTGAGGAAATAAATAGAAGGATTTCAGAAGGCTCTGCAGTCGTTGTTACTGCTGAGGAAATGAAAGAGATAGTCGAAGAGCTTGGTGAAGAGAAAGCGGCTAAAGAGGTGGATGTCGTCACTACAGGAACTTTCGGAGCCATGTGTTCATCAGGAGTTTTCCTGAACTTCGGTCATTCTGATCCACCCATAAAGATGAAGAGAATATGGCTGAACGATGTGGAGGCTTACACCGGCATAGCTGCTGTGGATGCTTACTTGGGAGTAACCCAGATATCCGATAAGCTCGGAATGGAGTATGGTGGAGCTCATGTAATTGAGGATCTTGTCAGGGGTAAGGAAGTCGAGTTAAAGGCTGAATCATACGGAACGGACTGCTATCCAAGAAAAGAGATCGTAACCGAGATCGCCTTGGAAGATCTCAATCAGGCAGAGATGGTGAATCCAAGAAATGCGTATCAGAGATACAAGGCTGCAACGAACTCCTCAAACAGGATTTTGAGGACATACATGGGAACCCTCCTACCCAACTACGGAAATGTAACCTTTGCAGGCACGGGGGAGATCTCTCCACTGAATAACGACCCAGAGTACAGAACGATAGGACTCGGAACAAGGATATTCCTCTGCGGGGCTGAAGGATATGTTATTGGCGAAGGAACCCAGCACAGCCCGCCCTTCGGAACGCTGATGGTCAAGGGTAATCTGAAAGAGATGGATAAGAAATACATGAGGGCTGCTGTATTTCCAGGCTACGGTGTTACGATGTATATAGGGATAGGGATTCCAATACCTGTGCTTGATGAGGAGATGGCGAGGTTCACGGCAGTTAGAGACAGAGATATCGAGACAGAAATAATAGATTATGCCATTCCAAGGAGAAACCGTCCCGTTGTGAGAAAGGTCAACTATGAGGAGCTGAAGAGCGGTAAGGTGGAAATAAACGGTGAGGAGGTCAGGGTCTCACCACTCTCAAGCTACTCAATAGCTAGAGAGATAATGATCGAACTCAAGAAAAGGATTGAGAAAGGAGAGTTCTACCTCACATCACCTGTAAAGCGAATTCCTACGAAAGCCACTTTCAAACCGATGAGGCAGAAGGAGATCGTTGTCGTCAGGAATCTGATGTCAAAGGCGATATCAATCCCGGAGAATACAACCATAGTCGAGGCTTCAAAGATAATAATCGACAAGGGAGTTAACCATCTGCCTGTGGTTGATGAATCTAACACACTCAAGGGAATTGTGACATCATGGGATATAGCGAAGGCTGTGGCAAAAGGCAAAGTTGAGAGGGTCAGCGAGGTTATGACAAGGAAAGTGATTACAGTCTATCCAGACGATCCGATAGAGCTTGCAGCAGATAAGCTGAGGAAGCACAACATCTCAGCACTGCCGGTGATAGATGCTAAAAAGAAGGTTCTTGGATTGCTCAGCAGCGAGGATCTGAGCAGGTTGATAGTTAAGAGGTGATAACATGATGATTCTGCTTCAGTTTGACTCAAAAACTGTCAGGGAGCCTGTTATCTCCCAGACAACTCTCGAGAAGAAGACGCTGATAAATATAATAAGGGCCAGCGTCGGGGCGAGAGAGGGAGAACTCATAATAGAGGTCGATGACAGCAGGGCAGATGAGATCATAGAGTTCATTGAGAGCAAGGGTGTAAAGGTTACAAAGATATATGAAAAAATAATAAAGGACGACGAGAAATGCGTCCACTGCGGGGCATGTATAAGTATCTGCCCGGTAGAGGTTTTCAGGCTCGAGTATGATTACAGGGTTGCTGCGGATTCAGAGAGATGTGTGAGATGCGGCGTTTGCGTTACAGTATGTCCACTGAAAGCTTTAGAACTATCAAAAATTTAATTTTTTTATGTATAAGAGATACAAGTTCAAGCACAAGGAGACAATAGTAACCGTATTGCTGAAAGATGAGAGATACTACCAGCCAGTAATAGATGGGATTCTGGAAGCGAGGAGGATAATAGAAGATCAAATCTCCAGAGATCCCTACTTTCTGATAGCATACGAGCCATATAATGAGGTTAAGGATGCTAAACTCGAGTTTACCGACGATATCATCACGGAGATGTTCAAGGCTTCCTGGCTTGCGAATGTTGGCCCGATGGCATCCGTTGCAGGAACGATAGCAGGATATGCTGTAAATTATGCAAAAAAATCCGGGGCAGATTTTGCAGTGGTGGATAATGGTGGAGACATAGCAATGTTTGGAGAAGAGAGGTTAACAATTGGTGTATATGCTCAAAAACTAAAGGTTGGTTTTGAATTAAATCCCAGCGATATGACTGACAGCATATACTCGATATGCACATCTAGCGGGACGATAGGCCATTCAGTAAGCTTTGGATATGCTGATGCTGTGACCGTTTTCTCATCCAATCCGGCAATTGCCGATGCCTTCGCAACGAGAATATGTAACGAGATTGGTAAGGATTATGGGAAAAGTGAGATCAAAGAAGTTCTTGAGAGGTTCTGGATGGACGAATTTATCGATGGCATCCTCGTGATAAAGGAAGAGATAATAGGCAAGATTGGTAGAGTGCCAAGGCTCAAGAAGGTTGAGTTCGATGCAGATCTGATAACCAAGGGCTGATTAAACAACATGACTGTTAATCAACCAAGCAATAACTTTTAACATCTTCCCAGCCTACTGAAAAATATGAAGGTGCCATGGAGAAGGGTTTCTTCATGGCACTGCTCTGCTTGCGGGAAATGTTGCAGAGAATACAGAGTTCCGCTCACTTTCGGCGAGTACCTAAGGTTCAAAAAATTGGGTCTCGTCGAAGAAAAGAGAAAGTTCTACCTGAGAAAGATTAACGGGAAGTGTCCATTCCAAATAGGGAACATATGCTCAATCCAGGATAAAAAACCAATAGTATGCAAGCTGTTTCCTTTCACAATAAGGTTCCGAGGGAATGACGATGCATTATACTGGTACGGAGACGAAGAGTACTATGTGTACATCGATGTGTCCTGCAAGAATATCGTTTTCGGCAGTCCGACAAAAAGCCTGAAAGAGAGAATTAATGAGGCTATCGAACTGTTCAACGGATTAAGGACGAGAGTTCATCTGCTTCAGTGCCTGAATTGCTGATTGGAAATGGATTTTTGAAATTACGCCAAAATTTGTTTTTGGCGCTGGATATCCATCATGAGCTATCCGAAAGTATTATTACTGAGTAGTTGAATATATAATGTTGATAGCTATGAGACGTTTTAAGTGGAGACTTTTTAGAAGGAAAGGCGCTTCTAAGAAGGCTACAAGGGATGAAAAACTCCTTCAGAAAAACGTGGAGGAATTGAAGGTTGAGGCTTTAACGAAAGGAGGAGATGTTGGGATAAAGGCAATAGCTAAAGAGTTGCTCCCTGATGAGGAGTAACCATGAAAGTGAAAGTGAAAGTAAGCCTTGTGGGTTTTGAGCCAAAGGAAAAGGAACTCATTCTTGAAGAAAACTCAACATATCTCGATATTTTAAATATTTTTTCTATTAACCCTGAATCCGTTCTCATACTGAAAGATGGCTCTCCTGTTCCGCTAGATGATGTCGTGGAAGAGGGAGAGATCAAAATAATGAAAGTTATTTCCGGTGGTTAATCTTAATCCCCTCTCATCCAACCAAGAATCGATTTTGCAAATCCAAGAAAAAGCCGTAAAAAAGTAAAATAAAAAAGGTTACCTCTGCCTGAATACATCTGCCATATCTACATTCAGCTTCTCGCTCATCAAATCCGTAACCTCACCAAGTAGGTCCAAAAGTCTTGAATACGAGTCCAAAAAGTTCGTGAGACTCTCCCTGGACCTCAATTCATTTTGTAAGCCTGACAGTTGATTGAGAAGATCCTGATCAACCTCACCAGACATCTGCTTTGCTATAAAATCCTGCTGCTTCTGCTGGAAGTCCAATAAGAGTTTTTGAGTTTCCTCATCTGCCTTTAAAACTTCCTCCTTCTCCAAAAAATCCACATATTCTTCAGTTTTTGTAATCGCCTCAGAAAGAGCGATTACCTTCTCCCTCAAATTCTCATTCAATTTCTTCACCACCTATTTTTTAAATTTCTGAAAATTTGAAGAAAAGCATATATAAATTTTCTGATGTCTCTAGAATCGCCAGAGTGCATGTCAGCCAGACAGAATTTTAGTAACCAACCTGATAGTAACCAACCCAACGAAATAATTTAAAAACAGAGAGTTGATGACTGGGTATCAGCCAAAAAGATTATAATTCGATACTGCAAACAGATGATCGAGAGTTAAGGGCATCTAAAAGTTCAATCTGCGGGGGTTGCCGAGTCAGGAAAAGGCGCTAGATTGAGGGTCTAGTCCCGTAGGGGTCCGAGGGTTCAAATCCCTCCCCCCGCACTCCTTATTTCCAGAATCTGCGTTTCTATTATGCGATTTCCAAGAAAAGTGGAAAAATTAACCCCCAATTCACGAGCACGGTTACACAGATTTTCATCAATCGTGAGATTAATTCTTTTTTGCCATAACCCTTCAACTCCAATGCACATCAATGTGTACACACACGGATGTGTAGAGGTTCAGTGCTGCTACCCACTCCCAATTTGTTTACTCCACCTAACGGTACATAAGTGGGGGTTTCTCAACAAGGGAGTTCTTTTTGGGAATGAAAATGATGATTTCAAATTCCTGCTACGCAAGACTCATTGAGGGCAGTGGGACGGAAATTCTCAGGAAGATTAGAAGCAAGGTGGAAATTTCTGAAGACGAGAAAAGAATGATGCTTGACGAAATTTACGCAAAGAGGAGCGAGAGGAGGGGTTTCTGTTGATAGTTCTTGACACCGATGTCCTGATAGAAATTTTCGACAGAAACTCTAAAAAGGGCGAAGAGGTTTTGAAAAAGCTTGAAGGTTACGATGTGGCAACAACCTCGATAAACCTGCATGAAATTGCCTGCGGCTTTAGCAGAATTGGGAAGCTGCTGCCGGAAGAAATCAGATTTCTAAAAATTTTGGATTTTACTTCGAAAGACGCTTTACTCTCTGCAAAACTTGAGAACAAGCTTGAAAAAGTGGATAATGCGGTCGGAAGATTCGACACAATGATTGCTGCCATCTGTATAAACAGAAATGCAGCAATAGCAACTTTTAACAAAAAGCATTTCGAAAGATTTGTTGAATTCGGTTTGAAGCTGTTTGATGTCGGGTGATATTACGCAAGGTTCTAAGTTGGTATACACATGCTGGCTGCTAAAAATACCTTCAACACAAAAACACAGCAAAAGTTAAAAGCAAATGGAAGAGTTTTAAGCTATGGGTAACTCCAAATCCAAATTCATTTTCGGATTTGTGATGGTCATCTCGATCATATTCGTTTACTACACGCTAATTACAAACCTCTCTCCATACAAAACGGTCTCAGAAGTCGTTAATTCAGGCAATCAGTACAACATTCAGGTTAACGGAAGCATTGTTAAGAACTCAACAAGAATTGTTGACGGTAAAACAATTTTCCTGCTAACTGACGGAAAATCCGTTATGGAGGTCATATACGAGGGAACAACCCACAATCAAGAAGATGTTGCTGTGGTTGTAACTGGAGACTACATTGATGGAAAATTCTACGCAGCCAATGTGCTGACAAAGTGCCACACTGAATATGTTGCCAAGAAACAGTAAAGTGAGATCATGGATGCTGGCTACCTCTTAATTCTCATATCATTCCTGCTCTCAATCATCTCATCGATTACACTTTATCTCTCCATCAATAGAAGCTCGTTCTCATCGATCTCAATCTACACGGTATATGCTTACTTCCTAACAATATTTCTCTCCTGCATGCTTCTGCTGTATCATTTTCTCGAAAGAGATTTCACATACCTCTATGTTTACATGAACTCAGACTCCAGACTGCCGTTGATCTATACTATAAGTGCCTTCTGGGCGGGCAAAGAGGGGGCTCTCCTGCTCTGGGCGTTGTTCGTCTCATTGATGAATCTATTTGCCGTATCAAATGGTGACAGACTTTCAAGGTTGAGTGTTTCAATCTCCAGCTTTTTCTTCGCATTTTTGACCTTACTGTTACTAACAACATCAAACCCATTTACAAGAACTCAGGCTTTTGAAGGGGTTGGACTGAACCCTCTGCTCAGAACTATAGAAATGGCAATACACCCTCCGCTGATATTCATGAGCTACTCCGGATTCCTCATTCCATTCTCCATGGCAATCGCTGGGATATATCTGGGAGAGAAATGGACAAAAAAGGCTTACCCGTACCTCCTATTTTCATGGATATCTATATCAGCCGGGATATTCGTTGGAGCATTATGGGCTTACAAAACGCTCGGCTGGGGTGGATTCTGGGGATGGGACCCTGTGGAGAATGCCTCATTCTTTCCATGGCTCAGCTCAACCGCACTCATCCACACCGTAAAGCGAGAAGGACGCAGGACTTACTTGCTTACAACACTAACTTTCGTGCTGGTTGTAGTCGCCGGATACATTACAAGGGCCTTGCCTTCAGACCTCTCGCCACACTCCTTTGGAGTCTCATCAGAGAGCAAGGCTTTCCTCATGCTCGTGTTCATACTGCTTGCAATATCTGTTTACTTCCTCTTCAGAATTGAAGGGAGAAAGTTCGAGTTCGGTTTTAACATGGAGGGACTGATAACCCTTTTCATCTATCTAACTGTCCTGCTGCTCTTTTCAATACTCGTAGGTTCATGCCTAACATTATTCACAAACCTGAAGCCTGACAAGAACTACTACGAGTCCCTGATGATCCCGTATGAGGCAATAGTACTAGTAATCCTGGGTTTCTGTATCAGCAGGTTAAAAATAAGGAGGTACACATATTACATCCTGCCAGTTATCGTTTTTGCAGCCATCCAGTTTCTATTTGGCAATCTGCTTCTGTCAATATTCTCAGCTTTGTTCGTGTTTTCTGCAGTAAACCTCAGAAAACCAAGCCATGTCATTATCATCCACCTCGGGATCATGCTGATATTCATGGGATCGATCGGTGTATGGAAAGCCTCGGAAAAGTACACCTTTACAATATCAGAAAATCAAACAATAACAGCAGATGGTTATGAATTGAGGCTGATCAAGATCGATAGCGAAGACAGGAGGGATAGCTTTATTATAAAGTTCAGGTTTGAGGTGCTGAAGGATAGAAAACATGTTGGCTTTGTGGAGCCAAGAGTGATAGAGTACAAAATCTGGCGGATGGAGAGGATCGTATCTTCAGTTGGCATCCTGAACACACCACTTGAAGACATATATGTTTCCACAGGCATATCAAAGGATGGTATACAGCTGGAAGTACATATCAACAGGTTAGCATCTCTGCTGTGGATAGGAATGGCTCTCACTTTGATTGGAAGCTTTTACAGATTTTTGCGTATCAGCATGCTTAATCTCTAACCCAAAAATACCTTTAAATATGTTAAACAACCAGTTGATTCGGATGCCGGACACATTGTACTTCCTGATTCTGATATCTTATGTCCCGGCCATAGCGCTGGTGTGGTATTTTTACCACAAAGATAAATATGAGCCTGAACCAGCAAAGTACATAGCCATTACCTTCTTTTACGGCGCAATAGTCTCAGTCGGCATAGCCATGTTTCTGGAGAGGCTGGCCAGCTATATATTTCCCCAAGCTGCCTTATTTATCGCATTGATTTCAGCAAGCATTGAGGAGCCATCCAAAGCTCTGGCCATCAGGATACCATATGATTCAAAACAGATGGATGGGCTGATGGATGGAGTTGTTTACGGAGTTACCGCGGGGCTGGGTTTTGCAGCCACGGAAAACCTTCTATATGGGCTGGGCTTTGGGATTCAGGTAACTCTCATAAGAATTATTCTAACACCATTCGCTCATGGAGCTTGGAGCGCCATAGTGGGTGTTGGATATGGCTTGAAAGCTGAGGGTTATGTTCGGAGCATAATACCTTTTCTCCTGTTAGCGATGTTCATGCATTTCCTGTGGAACTTCCTGATCTTCATGTCCTCAGACAATATGCTGTACCTGCTCCTGATTCTCCTTTTGCTGCTCATAAACATAGGGATAATAGGATTCCTCGTGTATCTTGGAACCAAAGAGGATATGGCCAAGTACGGCATAGATTGAATCAGATCCATAAGAAATTCAGCCGTAATTGGCCATTTAACCCACAAAAAAATCAACCCGCAAAATAGAAAAAGATTGATTGAATTATTCCGATCACGAATCCCAAAACCAGACCAGAGAGTTCTATAAACCTCAGCTCCTTTTTTGCGAATTTTTTGAATAAGATTTCGATCTCCTCATCGCTTATCTCTTCAGCCTTTCTCAGGACAAACTCCCTGACATCCACATTCTCTGAAATACTTTTGGTCAGAAAATCCTTCACCCAAGGAAGTATGGTCTTGGAGACCCATTCATCTATTTTAAAGTTCAGAACTGAGAAGCTTATTTTGCTTTTCAACTTTTCATCGTAAGCTCTCTCTATCGCCCTGTTGATTATGAATTCAAAGTCCCCCTCGTTGAGTATATCAGAAAGAGAGTCCATAAACCGCTCTATAATCTCCTTGCTCCTTGCAGGAACCAAGCCCTGGATCCTTATTCCAAAAATGTTTATTGGTTTTTTAGGGTGAAAAAGAAGCTCAACTGCAACAACATTCGTTATAAAGCCAACGAATGCTCCGATTAATGGAGGAAATATGAGCAGATAATAGTCCATACCCATCTTTAAGCTATTAAGCTACCTAAAGCTCACCTTGAATACCACCTGTGATGCTGTCCTCAGTGCTCTTCTAACCTTTCTCATCTCATAGAGATAGATCATCATAACATCCCTGACGTATCTGTCGAATCCAAAGGCCTTTCTCATGAACTCCTGATGAAGTTTATCGCGGATGAAGACAACTGTCTCACCATGGAGATCGTTCATCTCAAGGATTATTGGGATGTTGAACTTGTCCCAGTCAAGCTCATCCACATACTCAGAAATGAACTTAAGTTCATCTTTCTCTATTATGTACTCATTTCCATCTCTCGCCTTAATAGAGGGTTCGTCCTCATTAAGCATTTCTTTCAGGGTTTTTCTTCTGGCAGGCATATGTTTGTTCATTGCTTCAATCATCTTGGCAAGAGCTCTTTCAGACATCATGACATTACACAGTGATCATCGGACCTTATTTAACTTTTGTTTTTGAAATCTAATGTTTCACATTGAGCCAAAAATAAGTCCGGCTTAAGACGATATCCGGCTATGTTAGCTGACCTAAAAACAAATAAACATAATAGTGCTCCGGCCGGGATTTGAACCCGGGTCACGGAATCGAGAGTCCCGTATGATTGGCCGGGCTACACCACCGGAGCGTGTATAAGCTTTCTTTCAACTCCGATTTATATCTTTTTCGATGCAAATATCTCTGTCATGTTTAATTGAACGATAATCACATACCGGCACCGGAAATTGTTATATTTTCATTTATGAAGAATAGTTGCAATGAGGTTGCTCACGATCGGCATCGGCAAAAAGGGAGCCTCGATATCCGATATGCTGCATGCGAAAGGGGCAAGAGTGAATAAGGTAAACCTGTTCAAGACCTATGCTGTTTGTGGCGAGAGCTCGCAGCTTGGGAGCTTGAAGCTTCCTGCAGACAACAGATTTCTTGCTTGGCAAGACGACCCAGAGGCGGCGAGAAGCATACTGACAGCAATATTCTCGAAACATGAGTTTTATGAGGCATTCATGATTGTAAGCCATATCGATGATGAATATGGATTTGACCTTACAGTAAAAATTGGCGAGGAACTCATGTCTCTCTCAGATGATCCCGTAATAAACCTTCTGCTGATTCCTCCTCTTGACACAATCTCCGACTACCACGAACTCAGAAAGAGGTTAAAGATCATCTCAAACAGCTCCAAATTTGTCCTGCTGTTTGAAGAGAAAGATGGATATCAGGAAATGATTCTGAACTCCCTGAACATGCTATCTTTGGTTGGAGAGATTGATCTGAAAAAGAAGATTGCTGGAGAGGTCGTTGTTGATACGAGCGATGTGTTCAACTCCTTTATGAAAGGGCTGTCAGCAATAGGTTATGCAGAAGAGCCTGTTAACAGAAGCTTTCTTGAGAGAGTGAGTTTTCTCAGGAGGTTTGCCAAAAAAGAAGACCACGCAAAAAAAACGGAAAAAATGGTAAATATTATGAAAAAGGCCATAAATGATAATCTCAGTGCAAGATGCGATATCAGTTCGGCGAAAACAGCTTTACTGCTTTTTGGTGGGGATCCGGAAGATATTACAATGGACGGTATGTTCACCAGCCTTCAGATGATAGACAAGGTAGTTTCAGGAGTCGAACTGAGGTATGGCGATTACCCTGTACCTCACTCCAAATACCTCAAAGCAATGGTTCTTTTCTCGGGCATGAGTGGGTTGAAGTTCTGATAGTTCGCTGAGTACAAATCTCCAACCCCAATACTCCAGCGGATTAATTCAACATCAGTATATGCTCAAGAGATAGAATGGGAAAGGTGAAGTTGTTGATAGAAGTTATCCACCATTAAGCCGAGGAAAAATAAACTTGCCTTTTAATATCCATACATTGCCAGATGTACAAGTTCAACAACATCCATGACGGCAAGATCGGAGTTTAGAGTTTTCACAGCATCCTCGAGCATTATTAGACATATGGGGCAGGAAACCACGAGTATATCAGCATTTGTGGATAAAGCTTCTCTGACTCTCTGAACATTAGCCCTGCTTTCTCTCAAGAAGTTTCCACTCCCTCCACCACAACAGTAGCTGTTCTCTCTGATCCTCTGCATTTCAACAAATTCCACATTGTAAACCGATTTTATAACCTCTCTGGGAGCATCATAGATTCCATTGTATCTACCCAGATAGCATGGGTCGTGATATGTTACCCTAGCATCAACATCGTACTTGAACTCGAGAGTTCCTTCTTTAATGGCCTTATATATAACCTCAACAGGAGTTAAGACTTCCAACCCATAGTATTTCTTGAAAGCATTGTAGCAGTGTGGGGATGATGCTATGACCTTCTCTACACCCCTTTCTTTAAAGAACATTTCATTCTCTTCTTTAAGCAACTCAAAAAGACCCTCCTCTCCGAGAACCATTGCCTCATTTCCGCAACAACCCTCATCTGCATCAACACTGAAATCGATTCCAATATCCTTGAAAATTCTCGCAGTTTTTTCAACAACCTCCATGCTCCTGCTCTCGTAGGAACTGACACATCCAATAAACCAGTAATATTCTGAAATATCGGAAACATCAAACTTTTTCTTAATGTCCTCAATGAATTTTTTTCTCTTGTATTTACCCTCGCCAAACGGATTCTTATGCTTGTAAATCGAATCCAGCATATCTCTGATCTCAGATGGAATCCTTCCAGTTTCTACGAACTCTTTTCTTGAATCTACTATAATTTCCGTCAGCGGTATCCCTCTTGGGCACCTCGTCTGGCATGTCAGACAGGTCGTGCAGTCCCAAATGCTATCGCTTAGATCGTTACCTGTAAGGTTCAGGTTAAGTATAAGCTTTCTCAGATTGAAGGATTGCCTCGATGTGCAGCTTGCAGAACATGTCCCGCACTGCATACACACAGATAACATCAGATTTTCATGCTCAAGGGAGTTTATAACCTTTGGGATTTCAAATTTTTTGAGAATATACATCCAACCAAAAATATTCCATCTGCCGGATGTTTGGATCAAAACACACAGTAGAGCTTCAAGACCAAACACAAAACCCAAAAATAAAATATAAATTATTATTGATATTATATTAATATTAATTAAATTGGATTACTTCGTTTCATTTACCTCCACAGGCTTGATCTCAATTATCCTCATTTCTGGTTCAGCGCTAAGGAGCTTTGTGAAATTCGTGTCCATCATAACAGCCATGCTCAGCCCTTCACCATAGTTGGTGTAATTGTAATATTCAGTTTTGTTTGACTCAACAAAGAAGGCATTTTTCAGAAAATTAATGATCACAACTTTCTCATACATGTTGGCTGTTTTATTGATTCTGTAGGCTGAAAGGTAGAAATCCATTAGATCTGGTGTTTTCGTGAGGCTTTTTGCCGCTTCACCCCTGAACATCAGTACGAGGTTGTAATCATCATCCGGCAGTTTCTGGATGTAACTTCCAACTGAATCGTTCAGGCTACCATTCTTTGTGGATACCACATCCAAGGTCTTTGAAACTATGTTTACAGTGCCAAAAACGCATGGACTTATCTGGTCAACCAGCGCAACACCCTTGTTCAACTCGATACTGTAATCTCCATAACTCTCCACAGATTCATGGGTGAAAAAGACCTTTGTCTTGTTGACATTGATCAGAAACAGCAAATCTGGGAATGCTGAAGGGTACATGGCAATAAGGGCTTTTTCGACATCGTGGGAGAAGCGGATATGCGAGAAGAATTTGTAATTCATGTTAGAAGACAGAATATTTTTTAGATAGCTCGATAGCTGTTCATCTGCAGAGTTAAAGTTCAGATAGATTACCTCTCCTGCCCCATCTGGGATACTTGAAACATAACCCTTAAAATTATCGGGAAGCTCATACTTTAACTCTCTTTTAGGGCTTCCAGCCATTTGCTTGGCTGAATAGGCAAGAACTGAGCCGATCATTATTAAGGCCAACATCAAAGCAAGTATTCTCGCACCTTTTGATTCCATCTTCTTTACCATGAGAAGAGCGAAACGAGAAGGAAAATAAACTTTTTCTTTCAACTGAGGATACTATGTAATTGCAGTTATAAAGATCTAACTTCACAGCCAAAAATTGAGATAGCAAAATAGAAAATATCCAGCATAAAATTTCAAGCCTTGCCACGAACAAATCCTAATGAGCGAAGCCTGATGGAAATTTCCGAGAAAGTTATAAATTATTCTGAGAAATTCGCTCCCGTACGCATGTTCAACAGCAAAAAATTTAAAAGATGAGAGCCAGATTTTTCTGGAATTAAACTTAAACTCAGATTTACAAAGAAGATGGAGAGTGTTTTCATGGAAGAAACAAAGGTCATTGAGCTTTTACTAACGGCAGAGGTGTACAACAGGTATGAGGAGCTAACCGAAGACGATATACCAAAAGAGATAAGAAAGATCTTTTATGGAAAGAGCGGGATATCCAGACCGTTAGTTGTTAAAATGGATACAGCAAAAAAGGTTTCAAAGAATATTGACTCCATAAAAAGCCTTCCGTTTATCGACTTTAACGAGTTCAGCAAACAGTTCAAGATTACATCCTTTGATTTGGCAATTCAGTGGTTTGCGAAGAGAGGATTGGAGCAGATAAAGAAGAATCCCGTGCTCGCATACTACTATCAAAACTATGATTCGCTTGGTGTATCTTACGAGGAGGCAAAAAGATTCAACAAGCCAAAATACGGAGACAGGGAGTGGTTGAAGACAATAATTGCCGAACTGGAAAAGAACGAACAGACTGCAGAGATGCTCGGACTTGTGAGAATATACTCTCCTGAAGATATAAAGATCGACTTCGCATCCATAGCCCTGACAGATGAGCAAATACGGGAGTTCGACAAAATCGAGGTTGCCCTAGAGAGAAGAGATTATCTAAAAGAGATAGGAGTTCTTGAAGTCGGGAAACTGATGTTCATTGGACCTCCAGGAACTGGAAAAACCACAACTGCGAGAGCCCTGAGCAAAAGGCTTCACCTTCCTCTGGTGGAGGTCAAGCTCTCTATGATAACGAGCCAGTATCTGGGCGAGACATCAAAGAACATTGAGAAGGTGTTCGAGATCGCCAAAAGGCTCAGTCCCTGCATACTCTTTATAGATGAGTTCGATTATGTTGCAAAAACGAGGACGAGCGATGAGCATGCAGCAGTAAAGAGAGCTGTGAACACGCTGTTAAAGTCGATTGACGAGATAAACCTAGTAGAGGATGGAGTTATACTGATAGCCGCGACGAATCATCCGAGTTTGCTCGACACTGCAGTCTGGAGGAGGTTTGACAAGATAATAGAGTTTCCAGAACCGCCTGAAATTATAAGGAGAAGAATTTTTGAACTATCTTTGTCCCGCATAAAGGGTGAATTCGACATCGACGAGCTTGTCAAACTAACTGATGGCTTCACAGGAGCGGACATAAAGCTGGTTATAAGGGAGGCTGTCCTTAACTCTCTCATGATGAACATGGAGGGGCTCGACCAAAAGCTGCTTGTCGAGGCAATTGGTGAGGTAAGAGAAAGATTAAACCTCAAGACATCATACTGAGTTGTATGAAAATCACGCTCCTCGGTACTGGAGACTCTCCTGGTACACCGATCCTGAACTGTCATTGCAGAACCTGTGAGGATGCCAGAAAAAACGGCTGGCAGAGGCTCAGATTCTCAATACTGATCCAGAACAAGGGAAAGAATATACTCATAGACACATCTCCGGATTTAAGGATGCAGCTAATGCGAGCCAATGTTGAGGAGATTGAGGCTGTTATCTGGACGCACTGTCATTTCGACCATTTTGCTGGTTTTGGAGAGTTCTACAGAGTTCAGGACAATGTCAAGGTCTACACATCAAAAGAGGTTCACGAGGATATTGGCAACTACATGAAGTTCCTCAAATACAGAAAAATCGAGGTTGAGCCATATAAACCATTTGAGATAGCCGGAATCAAATTCACTCTCGCCGATGTAAATCACCCACCAATGAGGAGGGCTCATGGCGTTGTTGCCGAGTGGAGGGGTTACAAGATTGTCATATCCGGAGATACGAACAAGAATTTGTCAGAAAATACGATAGAGGTTTTCAAGAATCCAGATCTGTTTATAGTTGATGCAATAGCCCCAGAGAACTTCAAACTGAGAAAGCACATGAATGCGGAGACTGCCATGAAGCTGGCCGATGAGATTGGCGCAAGAAAAACCGTCTTCACACACATCGGACACTTCTATCCCCCCCATAGTGAGGCCATAAAAGTCTATCCCTTAGGCTACGATTTTGAGACCTTTTATTTTGATCGGGAAAGAGACAGAGTTGTCGAGGCAAGAACACTGGAGTGGTTCATAGACTGATGATTGTCAGTACCAATCAGCACCCAATTTTTATATCACTTGAACAGAAACTTAAGCTATGAAGCAATCGATTCGAATCGGCAGAATTGCGGGAATAGATATCTATGTCCATTTCACACTTTTCATAGTTCTGATAATCTTCAGCTATGCACTGTACATCACACCCCATCCATTCGGGTTTTATGGTTTAAAGTATTCAAGTAATATCCGAGCTATTCTCTCAGTAATCTCCGCGATATCCCTGTTTCTGGCAGTACTGCTGCATGAACTATCCCACTCACTGATCGGAAAGAGAATGGGAGTCAAAGTGAAAGGAATAATTCTGTTCATTTTTGGCGGAGTTGCGCTGCTTGAGAAAATACCGGAAGAGCCAAGAAGTGAAATCAAAATAGCTGTGGCCGGACCATTGATGAGCATCTTCTTGGCTTCTGTTTCTTTAATAATTTACCTCTCAAAAATAGATATAATCTCCGAGCTCTTCCTGACATTTTCGATATACAATTTCGCCCTCGCATTCTTCAACCTCATTCCAGCTTTCCCTCTGGACGGTGGCAGAATATTGAGAGCTTTAATTGCCAGGAAAACGGGATTTTTAAAGGCAACAAAAATAGCAGCAGAGGTTGGAAAGATTCTTGCCTTCCTGATTGGTATTCTCGGGCTTTTCTTCAATCCATGGCTGATCCTCATAGCTTTTTTCATATACATGGGAGCTAGTGAGGAAGAGAAGTCTGTCATTGTGGAAAACATACTGAAGAATGTAACGGTCAGAGAGATAATGACTCCCAGCCCGATAACAGTCACGCCAGCAATGAAGGTTAGCGAGGTTCTTGACATGATGCTGAGGTACAAACATCTCGGTTATCCTGTTGTGGATGATGGCGACATCGTTGGAATAATAACACTCAAAGACATAATGAATGCCAGTCCAGACGATGAGGTTGAAAAGTTGATGAGCAGAGATGTCTTAATGATCAGCCCATCAGCAAATGCTATAGAGGCTCTGCAGCTTATGAACGAAAGGAATATTGGCAGACTGCCCGTAGTCGAGAATGGCAAGCTCGTGGGAATCGTCTCAAGAACAGATCTGATCAGAACACTTGAAATTCTTGGAACCAAAAGCAGGGAGGTATAGGTTTGAACGATGAAAATATTCGTGAGAATATCGATGAGAGAATAATCCTCGTTGGCACAGCCCATGTATCTAAAAAATCTATCGAACAGGTTAAAGAGACGATTCTATCAGAAAAGCCAGATGCTGTTGCCATAGAGCTTGATGAGAAAAGATTTTTTGCATTGGTGCATAAAAAAGCTCAGGAGATATCGATAGTTGATGTTATAAAGAGGGGCGAGACCCATCTACTTCTGTTCCAGCTTTTGTTATCATACTTCCAGAGAAAGGTTGGTGAGAAATACGGTGTAACTCCTGGAGAGGAGATGCTGAAAGCTATAGAGGTTGCAAAAGAGGTTGGTGCAGATATTTTACTGATAGACAGGGATATATCCATAACATTCAAGAGGTTCTGGAGCAGTCTGTCTTTCATTGAGAAGGTAAAATTGTTCGTCAGTCTGATAGTTTCTCTCTTCCATAAGGAAGAAATTGAGGTTGATGAGTTACTAAAAGAGGATATAATAACGGCAATGGTGTCAGAATTCGAGAAGATATCCCCCAATGCCGTAAATGCTCTGATTAAGGAGAGAGACACATACATGGCCGGAAAGCTCCTTCAGTTTTCTAAAAGATACAACAAAATAGTTGCTGTTGTTGGTGCTGGGCATGTTAATGGAATAAAAGAGAAACTCAAGGGTGGAGAGATCCCAGATTTAGATGCTTTGCTGGAGGTTAAGCAGTCAAGGTTCAATCTGGCAAAGACTATTGGTTACTCGATCTTCGCATTCGTTGCCATAATTTTCATCTCCGTTCTGCTCTCGCTGAATACCGAACTCATTCTGAAAGCTTTCATTTACTGGTTCCTGATCAACGGCATTCTTTCAGCACTGGGAGCGTTGCTGGCAAGGGGCAGTCCATTATCTATCCTATCTGCATTCCTGTTTGCATGGCTCACATCACTTAACCCGGCAATAGCGGCTGGGTGGATCTCAGGAATTGTGGAGGCATGGGTAAGAAAACCCACCTCCAAGGACCTTGAAAAGCTATCTGAAGCAAGATCCATAAGAGACCTGCTTGACAACAAATTTTTCAGAGTATTGCTGGTTGCAGCGCTGACAAACCTCGGCAGTATGATCGGAACATTCATTGGCATATATGCTGTGCTTAACCTGACTGGAATCGATATAACGGAGATACTGAAAAATAGGATTGCAAGTATGATCCATTTTTGATTTTACAAAAATATCAAATCAACTTTTAATTCTCTCCGGGTTGAATCCCTTCTTTATCAGGAGTTCTCTAACCCTCCCGACATGATTGCCCTGCAGTTCTATAACCTTATTTTTTACAGTTCCACCACATGCAAGCTTTGATTTCAGATACTTCGCCAGCTCCTCGATGTTTATCTCCCCGGTATCGATGCCCTCAATAACAGTAACCTCTTTCCCGTATCTCCTCTTCGTTGTTTTTATCACGATCTGCTGTTGCTCCTTGGCAACCTCTTCACACACACACAAATCTTTCGGCAACCCACATATGCTGCATATTTCCGAGCTCATTTTTTGCTAATACCCCCGTTATCGTTTTTCTTTTCCAAAATTTTAAATTTTCGGTATTGCATCTCCCCACCCCATCAGAGTGTAAATCACAATACAATCAAGAGGATAAAAACCTTACCTCAGAAAAGTATCCCACTGATCCTCAGCAGTTCCTTTCCATCCTTGAATATCGTTATGTCCCCACCGCTCTCAGAAACAACCACCGATATCGCTTCAGTCTCTTGCGATATTGCTGCACATGCCAGGTGCCTCGTTCCCAGACCCGGTCTGAGGTCGAGGTTCGTGGCCGAGACATCTAAATACCTCCCGGCAGAGATTATCGTGCCTTCCTCATCCACAATGAAAACACCATCGAGCTGGGCGAACTCCATTATGCTCTCCCAGATGTATGGATCCTTAATGTTTCTAACTTCAACAGGATGTCCCTCAAAGGGGTTTATTATCATCTGCTTCGATCTCTTCATGACCTCCTTAACATCACCGATCACGAATGCCGTTCCAATTTTTCTACCTTCCCTACCTTTCAGGGATACGCTTATTGCTATGTTGATTATCGCCTTCAGCACCTCTGGATTTATCCTATCGCTGCATTCCTGAATTGCCTTATTCACCCTGCTCTTCTTCTGATTCGACACGATCAGGCCTTTATACGATTCGAGATCGATCAGCATTATGCAGTTCTCACTCAACGGGATGTTCTTGAGGAATGACAGGGATGAAACATACTCGAGAATGTTCTGAGCGATCAGGGATTTCTCGATCAGACTTCCAAGGACCTTCTCGGCATCATAGTCTTTCTCAAAGGAGAACAGCATGGATTCGAGATAGTTGGAAAATTTCTTTGGAATGTTGTATATCTTCACTCCATTAAAATCATCAATATCATAGAATTCATGCGATATGACAAAGATGTGATCCTCATTCAGTTTTTTTGCGATTTCAACCGCTTTTTCGAGCAGCAGTTCGAACATCAAATACTAAAACGATTTATTGAAATTTTAATTTTGCGTTACCCTGGCCAAACTTGCACCAACGGTGGTTTTTCCAGTCAGTTAAATCAAAGCTATTAAAGCAAAATTAAAGCACTGTATCTTGACAATATCATCTACAAAAAATAATATCAAGTGAATAAACTTCATCAAACATCAGCAGTTCATGATCTACAAAAACTTAGCACCAATATATTTTTTCAGATTATTTTTAGGTTAAAAAGACTGATCTATCAAAACTAGAACCATTCCAGGCTCAAAACCGGAATTCTGGAAGAAAAAGGTTATATTCACATCTGCCGCACACTACAGTGGTGAGAGATATGAAGAAAGTGTTTGTCGTTGGTTGTGGGGCATACATGGACGCCACATATGGCTGTCCGGGAGAGTGGAGGTGTCTGAAGGCTGCAGCACTCGGTGAGGGTGAATTTGACGAGCCCTCAGCAATAATAGCCTTCGTGAGATGCGAATGCCCCGGTAAAACATTGGTGCCAAACATAGGAATGGCGATGAAGCTTTCAGAAATAAAGCCAGATGTTATATACATGAGCTCATGCATGGCAAAGCCCGGATGCCCGTACATGTCTCCAGAAGATGCCAAGAAAGCAATAGAGGAAAAAACAGGCATCAAAGTTGTAATGGGAACTCACAACTATCAGTAAAAGTCAATTAGATTACAATGTTGTACTCCTCAAGCTCCACTTCATCCATTTTTTCCTGAAAGCTTTTCAGAAACTCTCTCACAATCTGTGCACATCTTTTCTTGCAACTTCCGCACAGGATTTTTCCATTCCTGCACTCGCTTTCAATCTCTGCAAGTTCCTTATCATCTTCAACGAGGTGGTAGCTGTAGAACTCAAAGACCGTGCATATCTCTGGCCTTCCACCATATCTCCTCTGCTCCTCTGCAGTAGCCCTCCCACCGGTAACAGCCCTCATTATCTTCTTCTCAGCAGTATCTGGTCTTTCCATAAGAGAAATGAAGCTTTCAGGCTTGCTTGAACTCATCTTACCTCCTGTCAACCCCGTTATGAACTTGTGGTAGGTCGAAGATGGTTGAATGAACGCAAAACCTCCACTTTCCACCTCAATTTTTCTGACCTGCTTTTCGATCTCCACATGATCCCCAAAAACATCAACATGAGCCTCATAAACCTTCATTTCAAAATCCAGAGCTTCAAGCTTTTTCAGATGCTCTTCACCTTTCCTGCTTCTTACCCTCACACCGTTCTCAATTCTCTCGAATGAGAAAATACTGATTCTATCTGCCAGATCCCTCGTAAGCCTGAGATGAGGATCCTGATCCGCTCCAACCGGGACAACTACAGGCTTTGGCCCACCATAAAACTCAAGCTGAGGATGAAGGATGTCTGAAGCCTGAACACAGGTAACGAACATCTTTGCCAGACTTGTTTCCGGGAGGAAGCCATATATCGCTTTCAACTCGCTGAAGTTAACCTCCGCGGATAGCTCAAAGGCCAAATCCTTTACTGTTTGATTCGCGGACTGGAAATAGATTAAGGACTCCTTCTCCAAACCAAGAGCTATTATGCTTTTAACATAAAGCAGTCCAATCTCCTTGCATTTCTCCTTTGATAAACCTCTGACAACATTTGCCTCCAGATCGGCAATTCCGACAAAAGCCATACCACCCATTTTTTGATGCCAGATTATCTCATCCATCGTCATTTTATGCCCGAAATGAGGGTATCCAGACGGCATGAAACCGGACATCACTGCCCAGGGTTCTTTATTTTTGATAGAATCTATAATCCTCTCGTAATTTCTATGACCAAAAATGATTCCTCTCCGTATCAGATGGTTTGGATTTGGGATTTTATCAACGAGTTCCGCCATCGGCTGGATTCCGAATTCATCCATCAGTCTCTGGTAATCAACAACTCCCTCGACTTCCCATGGCGTCACGATGTTCTTTTCCATAATCTGGGCAACGAGCGGTGTGTATAATAGCTTTTTGATTCCCTTGATTCTCGCAGTTATTCTCAGTTATTCTATACACCTATACCTTAACCCTCTCGAGACACAGGTATGTCCAACCCCCATCCTTAAATGTGAATACCATTTTCTTCCTGACGCTGTGAGCAAGTCTAACAGCTCTCGAGATGTCCTGCAGATTGAGTCCATCATTCGAGACTATCGATACGAGGTATTTGCTATGTGGGAGCTGGCTTACATCTTCTATCTCCTCATAAACCCTGAAATCAGCTCCGAATTTAAATCCCGTCTTAACCACCAGACCCTTCTCTCTCAAATCCCTGTAAACCTCATACCTCTCCAAAAAGTTGCTTTCAATAGCCTCTGCCTTAGCCCTGAACTCGTTCAAGCTTAGATTAAGTGTTAGAATACCTTCTTCTATCATGTAGAGCGACTCCAGAATCGATAACGCAACCATACCATCCTTTTCACTCCCAAAGAAGAACCTGCTGAAGATTTCGAGATCATCCGTTAAAACCCTGTCTCCGGCAAAGTAGCCCTCTATTTTTTTGTCTATCCCCTTCGTTTTCCCAGCCATCTTGGGCTTGTAAACGCGATAGTAAGTTATCTCGCTCTCCTCATCCACCACAGCAAGAATGAACGCTCCATGCTCATCAAAAAATTCGTTCAAATCTTTAAGGAAAACCTTTTTTCTCTCAGAGACCGGAAGGTAAATGTTGTTGGCGACAATGTAGTTTTCAACTGGAGCTGCTTTTCTCCCCCTATCCCTCAGATCACAGTAAACAAAAAAGTACGGAAGGAAACCTTCTTTCTCTGAGAATTTTTCAATAAACTCAGCAAAGCTTATGGTTTTATCGCCATCCTTAAGTGTTACAATACCTTTCAATAACAGGTATCCTACTTCAACTGGATGTAGCTCAAGCTTATCACCCACATCCTTACCGAAGTTTCTCCTGAGAAGTTTTCTGTATCGATCGCAGATGAAGTTTCCATCGATGATGTTCACTTCCATCAAGACCACCTTTTACAGCCATAATGCGAAATGAGTTATTAAATCCTCTCCAAGTAAGAGAATAAAAAGTAACCAAAAAAATAAAATAGTTCTCAAAATAATTCCCTAATGTGGCACAGGAAAGGCTTGAGATATCCGCTCCTCTTGACAGGAAAGTGCTGGGGGCCCTTCTAACGATTCTCATACTGATAATCCTGTCGAGTACCGGAGTATACCTGTACACAGAATACCTGTGGTTTAAGTCGCTCGATCTTGGAACATATTTCGTAAAGACCATAATCTACAGACTCGAGCTTTTCGGGTTCTTTTTCACACTAAGCTTTCTGATATTTGCTATTAATAGGTTTGCGATGCATAAAGCAAGTGAAGAGTTCCTAGGAGAGCCTTTAAAAGTACCCTTATGGATCCTCTTCCTGCTTTCTCTGTTTATAGGATATGTTCTCGCGAGAGATTGGATTAAATTCGTTTTTTTCCAGAATGCAGAGAATTTTGGCATATCAGACCCAATATTTGGGATTGATGTGTCGTTCTATGTATTCAAACTTCCTTTTCTGAAAGATATACTGTACACCATACTGGCAATAGTCATTTTCTGCTTTCTCATATCGGTAGTGTACTACTTTTTCATCTTCAGATGGGTTAAGAGTTTTGAGGAGTTTAAAGAGCTGTTTCCGAACCTCGGGTATATACACATAAGTGCTCTAATAGCTGTAATCCTCTTCATTGTTGGGATCTATGCATACATAGGAAGATTTGATTTGCTAAACGCTCAGGGAGGTGTTCTGAGTGGAGCGGGATACACGGATGTGTACGTCAGGATACCCTCCCTGCTCCTGATCTCGTTCATATCATTTTTGGCATCGATCTTTGCTATATATTACGGAGTCAAAAGACAGCTGGAGATGCTTCCAACGCTCTTTCTGATAGTGATAGCCATATTCTTCTTAGCAATGGTCTTTGCATTTGCCTTTCAGAAAGTGAGAGTTGAGCCAAACGAGATTTCTCTGGAGGAAAAGTACATCGAGTACAGCATAAACTTCACGAGGATGGCCTACGGGCTGGATGTCAACAAGAAACTGTTTCCCGTGGGAAAAACTCTAACGATCCAGGATATCGAGAGAAACAAGGGTATCATAAACAACATAAGGCTCTGGGATCACCGTCCTTTGCTGGAGGTGTACCGTCAGCTTCAGCAGATTAGAACCTATTACTACATCAACGATGTTGACATAGACAGATACTACATAAACGGAAACTACACACAGATAATGATTTCCGCAAGAGAGCTCTCAACAGACCTTCTCCAGACAAACGCGCAGACATGGGTCAACAGGCATCTGATATACACACACGGATATGGAATCATAGCCTCACCCGTTAATGTTGTCTCCGAAGAGGGTAAGCCAGATTTCATAGTGTACGATATCCCGCCAAAGGGAGAGATTGAGGTTGACAGGCCGGAGATTTACTTCGGAGAGCTAACAAACGATTATGTAATAGTAAAAACGAAACAGAAAGAGTTCGACTATCCTTCCGGAGAGAGAAATGTTTTTACAACATACAACGGCACTGGTGGAGTAAAAATAGACAGCTACCTTAAAAAATTGCTCTTCAGCATAAGGTACGGTGATGTTAACCTCCTCCTCACAACATACCTCACTCCGGAAAGCAGGATACTGATACACAGAAACATATTGGACAGGGTTCAGAGCGTGGCACCATTTCTGAAGTACGATACCGACCCATACATCGTGGTGATAGATAAAAAACTCTACTGGATTGTTGATGCCTACACCGTACTGGATAGATTTCCGTATTCTGCTGGATTCAACAACTACGGATTCTTCAACTACATCAGGAACTCTGTAAAGGTGTACATCGATGCGTACAACGGCTCCCTCAAGTTCTATGTTGTTGACGATGAGCCAGTCGTAAAAACACTCATGAAGGCATTTCCGGAGCTATTTATCCCATCATCTGAGATGAGTGAAGAAGAGAAAGAGCACATGAGATATCCGGCAGACCTCTTCAAGATTCAGGCGATCATATACTCCATATATCATATGGATGACCCAAGAACATTCTACAACAAGGAGGATGTATGGGATATCCCAACAGAGATGTTCGACCAGTTTGAGATCAAAATGGAGCCGTACTATGTTATGATGAATATAGGAAACAGAACCGAGTTCATCCTTATGCTCCCGTTCACACCCAAGGACAGGAACAACATCATCGCCTGGATGGCAGGAAGATGCGATAAGGAGAATTATGGTGAGATCCTGCTGTACGAGTTTCCAAAGGGCACACTCGTTTACGGCCCAATGCAGATCGAAGCCAGAATAGATCAGGATCCCGAGATATCCAAGATATTCACACTGTGGGGCCAGACCGGATCGAGGATAATAAGAGGCAATCTTCTCGTGATTCCGATAGATAGCTCGATAATCTATGTGGAGCCAGTATATCTGAGGGCCGAGAACGCACAAATACCTGAGCTAAGAGGGGTAGTGATAGCCTATGGAAACAAAATCGCCATGACCTCTAGCCTCGAGGGCTCGCTCAAGCTCGTTTTCGGACAACTGCAGGAAGAGAGCTACGAAACCCAAGATCTGCAGACCCTGATAAAGACATCCATTCAGCTGTACCAGAATGCAATGGAAGAGATAAGGAAAGGAAACTGGAGCGGTTTTGGAGAGTACATAGAGAAGCTTGGAGAAGCTCTCAAGAAGATGGGTTCTGCATACAACGAGAGTTCAAATAAGTAGTTTGTAAAGTTTGAAAATCACAATCTAAGCCGTCGGCGGGACTCGAACCCGCGACCTGGTGATTACAAGTCACCCGCTCTGGCCAGCTGAGCTACGACGGCGTCAAAGATTTTTAACTCCCGGATTGAATATAAGAATTTCGCTAATCAATTTTGCCTGTAGTTTCCTAAAATTATTTTCCGCCATCAAACCACCTCCAGCAGTAACCCAATATCCTTTCAGCAGGAAGCTTTCTCAGAAACGCCTGATAAGGTGTCTCTAAATCCTCCAAATTAGGGCCCATATGAGGTTTTTTGGTTATATCACTCCACAAACTCATCTATGATATCGAAATACCTTATCTTTGCCTTAAGAGTCCCGTAGAACTTCTCAATCTTTCCGTTTGTCTGGGAATGTTTACTCTACCAACTATATGTTTAATTCCGTTCTCTGCAAGAATTTTCCAAACTTAGAGATTCCTTTAGCTTTATTCTCTCCTGGAGAAGCGTAGAATTGAGATCCTCTGTCAGTTAATATTGACTCAGGCTTGCCATAATTTTCTATGGCTTCCTTCAGAAACTTTTATAGCATTTTCAGAGGTTGCATTGTCGAATACACCATAGCCAACAATTAAACGGGAAGCATCATCTAAATAGGCTATTATCCTTGCATTATAATAGAACCAGTCTGTATACCTCAAACTCATGGAATGTTCTCTTTCGTAGCGTATCCTTGTTTCTCTTCTTTTTGGCTTTTTCTTCCTTAGCATAGCCGTTCATCCTTAACACTTCATGTATTTTGTTCTTGCTTATGTTATAGCCTTTTTTCTAAATTGTTTGGAGAACTGCTGCATTGCACCTATATTCTTCGTATGCTTCTTTATAGCTTTTATTTCATTGTTGGATAGTTCTTTCTTTGATCTTCCTGGTTTCTTTAGCTTTAGTATCCCTCCTGTTTCCTTGTATTGTTTGTAGATCTGATTTATTCTCTGTGGTGTGATATTCTCTATTTTTGCTATCAGTTTGGTCGGTGTACCTTTCTTTTTTTCTCGGATTATCCATTTTATCGCTTTTTCATCGAGTTTCACACAGGGGTTTGTTGAAGTGAAGAAATAATTTCGGGAAAACACAGGAGAAATCTCATGATAAATCTATGGACTTTTCGCCAAGATGTAATTTTCTCTTGACAAGGCTACTGACTTGGCTACTTGCAAGGAGCAAATCTTGGCTTCTTACCGCATATTCTCCTGTCTTGGCTACAGACTTGACTACAGACTAAAATATAAATTTTCATCTTATTCTTGAGGTAATCAAAGAACAGTTTATTAAGACCTGTTTTTTCTCCTGACTTATCTCTTGACTCTAATACGATATAGAACTCTAGAAAAGAATGCGTTGGCCTGGCACACCCCTTGCTTCTGAGGGCGGACGATGCACCTGAGGGCAGAAGCCCGATGTGGGTGTAGATGGTTGTGAAACCCTCAGAAGCAAGAATTTCCTCACTAAAAGTGTGGAGAGTGTCAAAGGTTCTTATGATCTTCTCTTTGCTGAATTTCTCTTTTCTACCATCTCTTTTTACGACAAAAACGATCTTGGACCACTTACTCTTTATCTATTTATTTTATTTCTATAAACGATCCTTATAAACTATTTCTATAAACGATCCTTATAAACAATATGCTGATCTCGAAGAACAGGATCATCGGGAAGGCGACCATCGCCTGTGTGAACACATCTGGAGGGGTTATCGCTGCCCCGATAATGAAGAAAGCAACATAAAAGTGTTTTCTGTAATAGGTTATTGTTCTGTACTCTACAAGATCGTTTCCAACGAGGAACAGCATTATCAGTGGCATTTGAAAAACTAGACCGAATACGGCAAGCATCAAGATTATGAAGTTTATGAACTCTGCGAGGGAGTATGTGGCAAGCACACCCTGAGATGCTGCACTGCTGTAGAGGAATTGCATGAAAATCGGCAGCATTATCATGTATCCGTAAGCTATGCCCAAGGTGAACAGCATGATTGCCACAATAAGATATTTGATCGCAGAGCTTTTCGTTAGGTTGATGTTCTCGAGAAGCTCAGTTCTTGTTTTCAGGGCTTTATATATCAGATAAACCAGATATGGCGTCCCGGCAATTATGCCGATGTACAGACTTATCTTCAGCTTGAGAATGAGACCCTCAAGTGGAGCAGTATAGATCAGGTTGGCCCCTTCTGGCAGAAGATCGGTTTTTATTTTGGATATTATAGTATCTGCGATGAACATGTATGTCAAAGCCCATGTCACTGCTATGATTGCAACCAGCCTCATGAACCTGTTTCTTATCATCAACAGTATCTCTGCCATTTCTGTAGCTGTAAAATCAGCCATCGAAGAGAGGATTTCGCAGAACTATATAAACTTAGCTAAGCCTGCGCGTTGGCAAGATTGATTAGTGTGTTTTCCCGAAATTTTTAAGTATTTATCAAACTATAATTATTAGTGATGATAGTGATTAGTGGATGGGAGTGCGATGTATGTGGTATGGCTATGTTGGAAAAATTTTGAGAGTAGACCTAAGCAGAGATGAAGTGTGGTTCGAGCCCCTACCAGACGAAAGTGTTCTTAAGAGCTTTATAGGCGGAAAAGGACTGGGCTTATGGTATCTCTTTAATTGTTTGGATGAAAATATTTCTCCGTTCGATCCAGCCAATCCTTTAATATTCATGACGGGACCTCTCACAGGTTTGCCCGTTCCGTGCGGCAATAACACAACAGCAGTCTCAATCAATGCAGACACGGGCTATACTACGGGGGCATCACACACCCACGGATATTTCGGTCCAAATTTAAAGAAAGCTGGATTTGACGGAATAATAATAACAGGAAAAGCTGAAAGTCCAGTGTATCTGTGGATCCAAGACAAAGAAACTGAAATAAGAAATGCTTCGAAATTTTGGGGAAAAGATACCCACGAAACTGAAGATCTGATCAAAAAAGATGTGGGCGAGGATAAAGCAAGTGTGGCAGCAATTGGCCCAGCGGGAGAAAATATGTGCTGCGGAGCTGGCATATGGAACGACAAGCATCATTCATTTGCACATTCTGGAATGGGAGCAATAATGGGATCAAAAAACCTCAAAGCAATAGCTGTCTACGGAACCCAGGACGTGCAAATCAGAGATGAGGAAAAACTAAAAGAAGTTGCGAAGATGTGGCGAGAAAACCTCTGGAAAAGCGATGTAGTCAATGCTCTCGCAAAAGGAGGTCTTCCGCAGTCCGAATACAAATATACTAAAGAAAGTTACTTGCTGTCTGCCAAAAACTTTACCGATGTCAGTCCTCCAGAATTTGCTGTAGGCATGTCTAAGTTCAAATATAAACCTAAAGCATGCTTTAGCTGCCCGATTGCATGTTCTTATGAAGTTGAGATAACTGAAGGGCCTTACAAAGGATTTGTAGCTACTCCCGCAGGGGGAGGAGAAAATTTAGAGGGAGTCTCGTCTCTTCTTGGCGTTTACGATCCTGGAGCTACATTTTACCTGATTGAGTTAGCAGACAGGTTAGGATTTGAAACCAGCACAATAGGCTCAACAATAGCCATGCTCATTGAAGCGTATGAGAGAGGCATAGTGAGCAAGGAAGATCTCGATGGCATGGAACTTAAGTGGGGTGATCCAAAACTTGTTGAAGAACTTATGAAGAAGGCGGCGAATAAGGAAGGATTTATAGGTTACTTGCTTTCTTTGGGTCCAAAAAGAGCTGCTGAAGCTATAGGTGCTGAAAACATTGCAATCCATGTGAAAGGTACTGGAATAAATCTGCATGACTGGAGAGTTACATGGGCGATTCTTCTTGGTCAGCTGATTGGTGGTGGCTACAGCTGGCCTGCTCCAGGAGTTGATGCTTGGGCAACAGAACCAGATATCGGCTATGATTCATATCAGGATCCCTTTGACTGGAGGCTAAAGCCGAAAGCAGTAAGAGATACGCAATTGAAGAAGAACTGGGTTGATAGCATTGGAATTTGTTGGTTTGCTGACTGGGGTGTTCCAAGTGCTTTAGAATTCGAAGCAATGGTTGTTGAGGCAGCAACAGGATTTACCGTTTCAAGAGATGAAGCACTTATAATCGGAGAGAAGGTGATAAATTTAGAAAGGATTGTTAATCTGAGGCTTGGATTAAGACCAGAAGATGACATATACGATGTTGGCCCCAGATTTCTTGAACCACCTCCAAAGGGGCCGGGAAAAGACAAGGATGTTAGAAAGCATGTTAAGTGGATGGTCAGGGAATACTACAGGCTAATGGGTTGGAATGAGAAAACAGGAGAGCCATTAAAGTCTACACTACAACGATTAGGATTAGATAATTTAATTTAAAATTTTTTATATTTAAAGTTAATTGTTTCATCCATGCAGTTCTTGACTTGAGAGTATCGAACAACTTCTGCCTACAGTGCTTATCTCATGTATTCTGTTCTTATCACTGGAGTACTTTAAGACTTGATTTATAAATACATCATTGTAAAGATTGAATTGCAAAAATAAAAACAACAAACAAAAAATCTAAAAAGTGAAGATACTGTTGTGATGGGTCTCAGAGCCAGGAAATTCAAGATTTTGAAGGTAACTATTTCGGGAGCGAGAAGAGATGTAACGGGTTCGTTTGCTTATAGCTGGTAACCGCATTGAGTATTTAAGCTATAAACTTGGCGTCTCTTTCTACGAGACCGTTCACATGTGTTCTGTTGAAGTTTGGAAGGGTTTATTTACGTGATCACACTGCCAGTACTTTATATATTCATTTATGCCCTGTTGAAAGTGAGAGCAGGTTTGTGGTGCACCTTAAAACTTGAATCATTGTAAGGAGTACGACTGTACTTTCTAGCATTCTAACGACTTTAACAATCTACAGTGAATCGAGCCGAATGGCGCGAGGATTAAAAGTATAACAATTACAGGAAGGAATATGAATATTCTCACCTAATAGTAAGTGTTAACACAACTTCAACGCTTGTTACTTTGTGAAATACTATCACGCACGGGGTCTTGCAAGCAACGGGAAGATAAACGATGCTCGTAAAGCATATCAAGGACGAGATCGAAAAACCTAGATCTCAAAAAATAAATTATTAATAAAGTTTCATAACAATTTTTAAAAACAGTTAGATAGCCCCTAAATAGCAGATGATAGAAACTGATAAAAGATTAACAAACCGAAATGTTTTTATTTGCGATGTTTTTAAAATTATTAAAAACTATGATTTGGGGGTTAGAGGATGCAAAAAATTAAAATCGGGATTTTAGTGGCTCTTTTGATTGGGGCTCTATTGATTGGATGTGCCCAACAGCAGGAGCAGGCTAAACCAACACCAACCCAGGAAGCAAAAGCTGAAAACACTGAAACTCTGCCAGAGAGCATTCTAATTGGTGGAACACTCAGCATGAGTGGTAAATATTCCAAAGAAGGACAGATGTCCTTATGGGGTATTCAGGCCGCCATAAAATGGGTTAACGATGTCCATGGCGGAGTTAGTGTTGGTGGAAAGAAACTAAAATTGGAGTTCAAGTATTACGATGATGAGTCTAAAAAGGAGGCCGTTCAGAGTTTGGTTGAAAGGCTTATAACCTCAGATAAGGCCAACTTCCTGTTAGCCCCATACAGCTCCGGACTGACTCTTGCCGGAGCACCCATAGCTGACAAGCATGGTGTGCTCTACATGAGCCACGGTGGTGCAAGTGACAGAATATTCGATCAGGGTTATGCCTATGTTGTGCAGACATTAAGCCCGGCCAGCGAGTACCAGACGGCCTTCATCGACATGATAAAGGCTATCGATCCAGATGCCAAGAAAATAGCGATGGTCTATGAAGACAGCGAGTTCTCAAAGGCTGTTTTTGCCGGAGCCAAAAAGCATGCCGAGGAACTTGGATTTGAAGTTGTGATAGACAAGACCTATCCGCCAAACCCACAGGATCTAACGCCATTGCTGCAGGAAGTTAAGGCCGCTAATCCAGACATAATAATCGGCGGTGGACACTTCGCAGATGGCCAGCTGCTTGCGAGCCAGATGGCTGATCTGAAGCTTGATGCAAAAGCAATATCGATACTCGTCGCCCCAGCACTGCCAGCATTCTATGAAGCTTTGGGCAACAACGCTGAGGGTATATGCGGTCCCGGACAGTGGGAGGTTGGAGTCAAGTACAGCCCAGAGTCTGCTAAGGAAGCCGGATTGGAGTACTTCGGACCAACACAGGATGAATTCCTCGAGCTGTTCCATGAGTTCGCCGGAAAGGATGTGACTCCAAGCTACCATGCTGCTGAAGCAGCTGCTGCAGTTCTTGCATATGTCAAAGCAATTGAGTCTGCCAACAGCCTCGACACTGACAAGGTCAGGGAGACAATGAACAACCTGCACTTCATGACCTTCTTCGGTGAGTGGAAGATCGATCCAGCGACTGGAAAGCAGATAGGACACAAGATGGTCATATTCCAGTGGCAGGGCGGAGAGAAGAAGATTGTCTGGCCTAAAGCTGCCGCAAATGCGGATCCATACTACCCTATCCCGACTTGGGAAGAAAAAGCTGAAGGTAAGAAAGCTGTTAAAGAGTGATAATTTTATAAATTTTTTTAATTTTTTAGGAGTGGAAAGATGGTGTTTTTAGAGCAGTTAGCTGGGAATCTAATTTATGGAGCTATCCTCGGTTCAGTGTATGGCCTATCCACAATGGGTCTGAGCCTGATATTTGGCGTGCTCAGAATCGTCAATGTCGGTCATGGACCGTTCATAATGGTCGGAGCATTCACAGCATTCTGGATGTTCACACTGTTCGGCCTGGCACCGATAGGCTCGATCCCGGTAGCGATAGTGCTTGGACTGGCTTTAGGTTTTGTGATATTCTACACGGTCATACGAAGGCTCTTAAACGCTCCAGAACTGTCAACTTTGCTGGCGACATTCGCAATAGGTATTCTGCTTGAAGAAGTTGCGAAGTTCATCTGGGGGCCAGATCACAGAGGATACTCATGGAACATAGGTGATGTAGATATTGGGATAATCCTAATTCCATACTCAAAGATACTTGCATTCATTTCGAGCATAATTATAGCGTACCTGCTGTATCTCTGGTTCCAGAAGACCAAGCTCGGAAAGGCTGTCAGAGCTGTTGTTGAAGATGCTGAAGGTGCTGCGACATGCGGGATAAATGTGAGGTGGATCTACGCCCTGAGCTTTGCAATAGGAATAGCTCTCACAGTCGCAAGTGGTGTTCTGGTAACGCTGTTCGTTCCTGTGGGAATAAACCCATACATGGGCCATGAGTACACGCTGAAGGCTTTCGTAATAGCAGTGCTTGGTGGGCTTGGCTCTCCATGGGGGGCCTTCTTTGCAGGATTCTTATTCGGACTGATAGAGAATGGCTCATACACAATTCTCGGACTTATACCGGGTGTTGAGCCGTTCAGCCTGACAAGGTTTGTTGCTTTCACGCTTCTGCTGGTTATACTGCTGATAAAGCCAACAGGTCTGTTCGGAGGGGATAGCAAATGATTGAAAAATACAGCTCTCTACTTCCAGTGATGCTGATCTATGCTGTGCTCTTTCTCATAGGAATCTCAACCCCAGGAATGTGGCAGCCAGTGGCTTTCATAATGTTCTACATAACTCTGGGACAGGCTTTCAACATATTCCTCGGGCTGACAGGATATGTTGACTTCGGCTATGTGGCATTTCTTGCTTTGGGTGCATATGGAATGGCTCTAGCTTTCGATACCTTTGCCTCTCCAGGAATGGGCTTCGGGATCATTATACTTGGCCTGATCCTTGCGATAATAATGTCCTCGATTCTCAGCCTTGCAGTTGGTGCCGTTGCGCTGAGGTTGAGGGGAGCCTACTTCGCAATTGCCACCATAGGTGTCAACGAGGGTTTCAGATATTTCATCGAGGGTGCAAAGCTCTGGGGTGGCTCGGAGGGGATAATCATCTCAGGAGACATGAGAAAGATGTTTGGCAGGGAGATGGCGAACTACATCTCAACATTCGTCTCAGATGTCCTCGTGTTCATCATAGCAATCCTTGCAGCAATTGTAACTGTAATGATCCTGAACAGAAAAATGGGGTATGCATTGATGGCAGTTAGAGAGGATGAAGATGCGGCGAAGGTTATGGGAATAAATGTAACGAAGTATAAGATCATGGCATTCATAACAAGTGCATCCTTTGCGGGATTGATTGGTGCTACCGCATGGACGCTCAAGATGACATATGTGTTCCCATCAGATGTGTTTCTGATAACCTACACTGTAGAGGCTATAGTCATAGTCATGCTCGGAGGGGCTGGCACATTGCTTGGCCCGATTGTTGGAGGATTGATTTACGGAATACTGAAATACTACCTGTCAATAATTCTACCTGGATTCCAGCTGCTGATTCTAGCACCACTGCTGATTGTCATAATTGTCGCATTCCCGGATGGTGTTGTTGGCAGTATCAAGAACAGGTTGTCGAGTGAAACTGCAAGAAAATATCTGAGGTAGAGAGGTAGAGATTATGGAAATCTTAAAGCTTGAGAATGTCACAAAAAGATTTGGTGGACTTGTAGCAGTAAACAAGGTCAGCTTCTCAATCGAGAAGGGCGAGGCAATAGGAATAGTTGGCCCAAACGGAAGTGGAAAGACAACACTGTACAATCTCATCAATGGGGTTTACATCCCAGATGAGGGAAAGATTTTCTTTGAGGGGCAGGATATAACAAACCTCCCAATCCACACCAGAGCCCACCTCGGCATAGCGAGAACCTTCCAGATACCACGACCGTTCAACTCCGCTACAGTGAGGGAGAATGTAGCTGTTGGGGCGATGTTTGGGTATGCAAAAGCTTCTGTTGATGAGGCGTTAGCCATTGCAGATGACTACCTGAAAGTGGTTGGATTATATGATAAGAGGGATGCCCCAGCAGGCAAGCTAACTCCTCTGGAAAAAAGGTTGATGGAGGTTGCCAGAGCGTTAGCAATGAAGCCAAAGCTTCTGCTTTTAGATGAGGTCATGGCAGGAATGAATCCATCAGATATTGACAGGCTGATCAACTTGCTCAAAAGGATTAGAGAGGAAGAAGATATATCGATAGTCTCTATGGTAGAGCATTTGATGCATGCGATAACGAAGTTTGCGGAAAGAGTTATAGTCATGCATCAGGGCTCAAAACTGCTTGAAGGGGAAACGATCAAGGTTCTAAACGATCCGAGAGTTGTGGAAGTCTATCTTGGCAAAAAGTTGGAGAGTTGAGGGGTGTTTTTATGGATAAAATTCTCAGGGTTGAAGCTCTCGAATCCGGATACGGCACTATGCAGGTGCTCTGGGGCGCTGAGATTGAAGTGAGTAAAGGCAGCATAACCACCGTCCTGGGACCAAACGGAGCAGGAAAATCTACTCTGCTGAAAACGATTTTTGGACTGGTTAGACCGTGGAACGGTAAGATCTTCTTCAAGGATGAGGATGTAACACTTATGCCACCGCACAAGAAAGTTGAGAATGGATTAACAATGGTTCTCGAAGGTAGACATCTGTTCCCAAACATGACTGTCAGAGAAAATCTGATACTTGGGGCCTACAGCGATAGGGCAATGGAGAAAATGAACGAATCACTGGAACTGATATATTCGCTTTTTCCGAGGCTCAAAGAGAGGTCTGAGCAACTTGCAGGAACACTCAGTGGTGGAGAGCAGCAGATGGTGGCGATAGCAAGAGCCTTAATGACAAATCCAGAGATAATTCTTTTAGATGAACCAAGCCAGGGACTGGCTCCAAAACTCGTGATGCAGATGTTCGACACAATCCATAAACTAAAAGATGAGGGGCTGACGATACTGCTCGTGGAACAGAATGTCTTTGCCTCTCTGGAAATATCAGATTATGCGTATGTCCTCAACGAGGGCAGGATCGTTCTCGGAGGGACGATAGACGAGATCAAGGATTCTGAGGAAATAAAAAGAATCTATCTCGGTGTTTAATTTTTTTCAACAAGATATTTAATCTTAAAGTGGATTTCACGACAATGAACGACATTCAATTGCTTTCGATGAAGAAAGCATTCGAGGAAGTGAAAAGGAGGCAGAGACAGAATCTTCCAAAAATAGGAGATCTCGATAACAGACTGAAGAGACTGAAGGATGTTAGGGAAAGATCAGTGGGCAACAAGAAACTCATGGATGCAGCTATAAAGAGTTTAAAAGAGAATGGGTTCAATGTGTTTTTTGCTGAAGATAGTTCTAAAGCGATTGAAATTATAAAAAAAGAGATAGGTAAAGAGAGGTTAGTGGTTAAATCAAAATCAAACATAACAAAGGAGATCAACCTTGTTAAAGAGTTAGAAGCAGATGGAATAGAAGTTGTGGAAACCGATATCGGAGATAGGCTGATACAACTGCTCAACGAGAACCCATCTCATCCTACAGGACCAGCAGTTCATCTGTCCTTAAACCAAATTTCAAGTATCCTTGATAAAAAATATGGTGTCCGATTGAATGGTCCTAAAGAGATTATCAAATTTTTGCTTAAGGATGTGAAGGAAAGTATACAAAAATCAAAGATAGGAATAAGTGGTGCAAATGCGATAACTGCTGAAGGTTCCATTTTAGTCCTGCATAATGAGGGCAACATTTTTGAGGTTGCAAATAGGCCAGAAAAGTGGATCATAGTTGCCGGAATAGACAAGTTCTATCCAAATATAGAGGAGGCTATTAATTCGGCAAAAATACAGACATTTTACGCTACTGGAAACATCGTACCATCATTCATAGAAATCATTAGCGGTGTCAGTAAAACAGCAGATATTGAAAAAAAGCTTATTAAAGGGATCCACAATCCAAAAGAGTGTACAGTTATTTTAATAGACAACAAAAGGAAATATCTGATCGAAAATGGATACAAGGAGCTTTTTCATTGCATAGGTTGCGGAAACTGCGTTATTAACTGTCCCGCATACAGAGTTTTTGGTGAAGAGTTCAAAGGAGGAAGATTTGCATTATATTCAGCATTCTATGAAGGAAAATCCAATCTGAAGCTCTGTCTTTCGTGTAAGAGGTGCAAGAAAAACTGTCCCCTTGAGATAGACATACCGAAGATGATAAGCAATGCCAGAGAAGGTAGCGAAATATACAACTTCTTGCTATCTCACGCAAAGTGGATAACAAGAGCAGTATATCTGGAATTTCTGAGCCTGTACTATCAGATTATGGAAGGCTAGCTTTTACCAATTTTCTCAATCAGAGTCACGAGCTTATCTGCCAAATTTGTCAGTCTTTCTATTTCATCTATTGTTTTCGCTTTTTTCATATATTCAAGCACATAATTAAGTTTCTCTTCGAGAATGCTCTTGTGATTCATACCTAAAGCCTGATTCTCCCGATTTTCAATCTTTGTTGTAGAGGCTTCAGGGATAACCTCAGCACCCATTATAGTATTCTCAACATCTTTTTCAAATACAGCTTCTTTCTTGCAATACGGACAAAACATTTTATCATCCTTTTTAAAAAGTGGTGAGTTGCATTCAGGACAGTGATATGGGAGCATTTTAGCCCCTTTATATAGTAATTTTACCGACTCCGAAATTTTTTTATCTTCCATGATGTTAAGTTGTTGAACGGTAATAAAAAATTTCAGTTTTCAGAGGGGTGATGCCTATGGCAAAAACAGTACCACAGGAAGTGTTAGATGTCCTCGACAGAATAATATTCGATGATTCAGTTCCGAGGAATATTAGAAAGCTTGCGAATGAAATTAAGGAAGATTTGATTCATGGTGAGGAATCTCTAGCTGTTAGAGCATCCTCAGCAATATCTCAGCTTGAAGAGGTAGCTTCAGACCCAAATCTGCCAATGCATGTGAGAACATTGATATGGAATGTTTCCAGCCAGCTCGAGAGGATTTCAGTCGACGAATAGAGAGATTAGCTAAAGTTATTGCTTATTATTATTAATATATTATCAATACTTTTTAGATTTTTAACACAAGTCGGAAAACGAACAAATCTTAAATAATTTGAGATGTACTCAAATCTCATGAAGAGAGTCCTGATTGTAGACGATGACCCTCTTGTTAGATCCATTCTGAAGAGTATGCTCTCAAAAGAGTATAAGGTATATGAGGCTGAAAATGGAAAAGAGGCTATAGCACTGTACAAGGTTTACAAGCCAGATCTGGTACTGATGGATGTTGTTATGCCTGAAATGGATGGCATTAAAGCTTCAGAGATGATCTTAAAGATAGACCCCAATGCAAAAATAATTGGAGTTACAGCATATGCTAAAGGGAAAGGAAAGGAGCTGGTCAATGCCGGAGCTTTAGAGGTACTCGAAAAACCGATTACAAGAGAGAGATTAAGCGAAAGAATGAGAAAGTATTTGTGATGTGGGCTTGCAGAGCGCACGGAGCATCACTGCTCAGCCCCGCCGGTTTTGCAAGCCCGTATAGAACTTGTCATTTTCAGGATTTAAAGTTTAGGTTTTTATCTTCCCGTTGCTTGCAAGACTCCTTCCGCGAGGGAGGGGATACGCAAGGGGAGGTGGGCGGGTTGATACTCCTGTTCACTTTCACACCACTCTCAACATATATATCCTCAAACGCAGACGTATGCATGTGCAGGAAAACCGATGCATAGTCATTCAGCCCAGACTAACCAGGGAGCAGGAGATAGTCATCGGTAACCTCTGCTACAACGCTGGCAAGGTGTGGAATGTCGTCAACTACCACCTCATAAACGGAAATCTCAAGTTCAACGTTTACGATATCTACAGCAAACTCAGAAACAACTTCTTCGTCAGAAACATTCACTCAAGGTCAGCCCAGATCCTCATGGGTCAGCTCGTTGAGGGCTGGGAAAAGTATTTCGACTACCTGAAGAATCCTGAGAATTACAGTTCTCCCGTAAGAAGGCCAGGATTCATGGATAAGAGGAGGGCACATCATACCATTATCTACGACAAAACAGGTTTCAAGGTGCTCGGGAGTAAGATCAGGTTATCCATACAAAACAACTGAGAGAATACTTGAAAGAGGAGTACGGTTTTGACAAGAAGTACTTGTGGATTGATACTGGTATCGACTTAACTCAGTATGATGTAAGAAACATCCAGATCACACCTCTCAAGTACTCTGGCAGGATATTCTACCAGATGGGGATCATATATTCAGTGGAGCAAGAGCAAACCCAACAACCAGAAAAAGAGAGGTTGATGAGCATCGACTTCAACACCTCCAACTTTGCAGTCATCGTTATCGAGGACCACCCCACATCATACATCATCGATGGCAGAGGTCTAATGTCCCTTCTAAGAAAATACCTCAAGAAAATCTCCAGATTGCAGTCTAGAAGAGACAACCTGAAAGAGGGCTTACCACACCACAAACTCAACGAAAGAATTGCCAAGCTCTGGAAGCGGGTGAGAAATTTGCTGAGAGATTTCTCTCACCGTGTATCAAACCTGATTGTGGAGCTTGCCAGGAGACAGGTGACAAGGATCATCGTTGGGAATGTTCACTCATCCAAGAACAAGGAAAGCAAGTTGCCCGACCTCGTAAACCAGATGTTCTCCCTGCTTCCTCACGGGAAGGTGGTAAGACACCTCAAGTACAAGTTTGGGGATGTCGTAGAAGTAAGTGAGGAGTATACCTCTGGTGTGGACTCTGTCAAGTACGAGTACCCCTCAAGAGAGTACTACGAACCTCGAAAAAGGGTAAAGAGGTTCAAGTCCGTGATTGGTATCATCAACGCAGATGTCAACTCAGCAAGAAACATCCTGAAAAAGTACCTGTACGAGATTGGCCAGACGGATCATGTTTTGAAGGATATGGCGTCTGGCCTCAAACAAATAATCAGGTTAAGAGTCTTCCACAGGCTGAGAGGTAGCTCCGAATCTGCCGTGCTGGGACAGATAGGAGTAGTAAGGGGTTGTGTCCCCCTTGGGGTGGTAAGGGGCTTAGCTCAAACCCATCCCGAAACCCCTTGCGTGAGCGAGGGGTGATTCACTTTCTGGATATTAGCTTTATTGAAACTATGGCTGCTATAATCAACAGTGTGTGAGTGAATCCAGGCACATACAGGACTGGGGTTGGGGTAGGTTCAGGAGTGGGTGTTGGAGTGGTTGGCACGGGTGTTGGGGTTGGTGTGGATGTTGGTGTTGGTTCAGGAGTGGATGTTGGGGTTGGGGTAGGTTCAGGAGTGGGTGTTGGAGTGGTTGGCACGGGTGTTGGGGTTGGTGTGGATGTTGGTGTTGGTTCAGGAGTGGATGTTGGGGTTGGGGTTGGAGTAGTTGGAATTGATGTAGCTGGTGGTTTGGTTGGGGTTGGGGTAGGTTCAGGATTGGATGTTGGGGTTGGGGTTGGAGTAGTTGGCACAGGAGTTGGGGTTGGTGTGGATGTTGGTGTTGGTTCAGGGATTTCACTGCTGCTTCCAACAACAAATGCCTTGAACGACTTATCGTCAGCAACAATGTGCAACTCCCCAATTGGTATTTTGGAGGTATCATACACCAACTCATATTTTCCACTGCTATCAAGAGCTATTGTGGATTTAACTGTGGCCTCGATAGTAACCTGAGTATAGTTAGTGTCTCCGAATATCTCTATATCGTAACTTCCCTTAGATATCCTCTGATTTATCGAGACTGTAGCATATCCTGCTGAATCTGCAACTTTCGGGCCACTTGTAGGTACATAGACAGGAAAAATGAAAAAAACTGTCTTGAGTCGCAGGTTATTAACCCTGTACGCTTTAACCGATACCGAATCAACATCCAACGGTATAGGAAAACTGTCTATTTTATAATCATATTTCCCAGAACTCGCAGATACTGTGAACTTACATGTGAGGCTCACCTGAACAACCTGATTGGGTGATCCTGTTACAGTTATTTTCTCAGCATCTCCTTTGACGATGTAGTAATTACCACCAACAACTTTTGAGGGTGTAACTGTGATCTCTATTGCATTAGCTGCATTAGCTGCAACCAAAATAAAAAAAAGAGGAATGAAATATTTCAAGTACTTCAATTAAATCCTCCTATCCATTACTTTCTCCTTCTCAACAGATAAGCCACTGCAAGCAATCCAGCGATCGCATAGACTATCTTAAATCCAGGTATAGACCACCATGGCTTTGGAGTTGGGGTAACCGGTGGCTTGGTTGGAGTTGGGGTAACCGGTGGCTTGGTTGGAGTTGGGGTAACCGGTGGCTTGGTTGGAGTTGGGGTAACCGGTGGCTTGGTTGGAGTTGGGGTAACCGGTGGCTTGGTTGGAGTTGGGGCTGGAGTAACAACATATCCACCTCCAGCACCGATTCTACCAACCACTGGTGCCGGGGCTGGAGCTGGCTTTGCACCACCAAGTGCGAATACACTGAGGTTGCTCAGTGCGACCTTGATGTAGTTGGCATTCTTGTTGTGCTCATAGCTGTAAACATAGTGCGTCGCATCGATCCACTTCCCAACATAAGCTTTCAGATCAACCCATGTGGCGTTTGCAGCATTCCAGTAGAATAAAGTTAGGCTGTTTTCGTCCAATCCTGCAATCTCTGCATCTGTGTACTTGACATACAGGTACACCTTCCTGACACTCCCGTTTACAATCTTCATCTCTGCCTTGACATATTTAACTGGTTTCTTGGCAGTTAGGGCTACTGTAACCCCAACATCCTGTGGATCATTGGAAGCTTTCGTAACAACACTCACATTGGCTCCACCAGTTCCACCCTCAACCTCTACTTTCGTATCAGGAACATCTATTGCCGGCTGGGTTACATTTGGTGGAACAATAACTGGCTTGCTGAATTTGATCGAATCTGTGGCCAAGTTGCCCGCAATATCTGTGGTCTCTGCACTGACAGTATAAGCACCACTCTGTGTCATTGGCACTGTAAAGGTTCCCGAATAGCTTTCCTTTCCGATATTTGATAGATCCACAACGCTAACTTTTGTTCCATTTGGATATGTCAGATACACTTTCAGAGTGTCCAGTTCATTTGTATCCGAGGCAGAGTAGGAAACATTAGCATTATTTCCGCTAAATGAGACATCCAGATACACTTTTGGTTTTTCAGTATCTGTGGTTACAGTCAAAAGCAATTCTCCAATATAGAATACCTTGTAATCGTTATCCAGTGCAACAACATAAACTCTGTAAGTTCCAGTCTCCAGTCCTGATGTGTCGAGTTCGAGTTCGTTAGATGAAGTGTACGCCGCCTTAACCATCCTCTCCGGTATCCAGATGTTTGTATGCTTGTTGAGCAGTATGATCTCCTTCAAGGCTTTGCCACCATAGTTGAGCGTTATGTTCGCGATGTTCAGCAGCCCCTGTGTGATGTCCATTCTAACGGCTGCATCATATTTAACATCCTTTATTGCAACTGCTGAAACTGCCTTAATCTGCTGATTAAATGAGATCTTTACCTTTCCACCTGCAACAACAGAAGTATCCATCGTCGGCTTGTTATTTGCAAGGGTTCCGTTAACTGTTACAATAGGCACCACACAGTCCAGTGCTGTAACATCATTGTCGATTCCGATCACCAGCAACACATAGAATCCAGAGCTGAGTTCCGGTCTTGTGGTGTAGCCGGAAGTTGCATATTTGCTGTCATAGTTGCTCAACCTGAATCCATTGGTGATATCAACCGCATGTGAGTTGATTATATCCTTTATGTTAGCCTGAAGTGTGAATGTCCCTCTTGTCGTTCCAATCTTTGTAAACTGGTTGTTTACATATTTAGCTTGGACCCAACCATTTTCGTCGAAAATGTATGCATATTCCATGAGTTCTGGCAGATTGTCAAGGCTCAATGAGCTTAGAGATAAGCTGCTGACAAGATCGTTGGCCAGATCCTTCGCTTTCGTGTCGTTAATCTTCATAACCATTATCAACCCTTTTGCAGGAGCTTTGACATAGAAGTCGAGCATTGTATTTTCGTCGTATACAATTGCTGTGCTCGGGAAGCTTGTAATCGTTTTGTTTGCATTGTTATCTATATAGACGGTATAATTGGTTTTGCTCCCGGGTACTATCGTCTTTTCCACCTGGTTCAGCGGAAGTGTGAAGCCAGTAGCACCGTACAGCGTGTAGCTAACAATATTCTTATCAAGCAGATCCAGAATTGCGAGCTTCGTTATGTTGAGACCCATTACCTCTTTTGCCTGGGATCTAACTGCATAAGCCACATAGTTGTTATAAACATAGTATTCTGCTGAGTCCACAAAGTTACCAGCCTTATCATATACTCTGATCTTGATCTTGTTTCCGTAACTATCAAGAGTGAACTGCTTTGTCGACTGGTTGGAGTTACTCGTGTATATCTCAGTTGTGCCATATAGCAAGACAACTCTGTCAAAGTTCGTATCTGCAACATTCCAGCTTGCTGTTAGAACTTCATTTCTCTCAATAAATCCATCCCCATCACTATCTGAGATGGTAAAGCTTGCGATCTGTGGTTTTACTGTATCTACAGTAAAGCTCCAGGTAAGACTATGTCCGCTGTTATCCGTTCCTGTTCCGTTTATTTTAACTGTATGTGCTCCTTCCGCAAGATTTGTAGCTTGATATGTAATTGTTGAAGTGTTTTGATCAACTGTAATCGAAGAGGTAACATTATTTCCATCAACAAACATCTTTATCGTTGAGGGATCTATCAAAGAATATCTTACAGATATTGTCGTCGCATTTGCGTTTATATAGCTGCCATCCGCAGGAGATGGGTTGAAGAATCCCATCTCAGATACAGTGACAATAACGGAGGATGTGTTTGCATTACCCATACTGTCCGCTGCCACAACTTTTATTGCGATGCTGGTTGGGAGCGTGTAACCAAGCTGAGTTATGTTCGGGGTGATACTTACTTGATAGTTCTGGGAGTCGATCTGTGTTACAGTATAGCCCGTAGTGAGTTCTGTGCCGTTTATGTAAACCTTAACCAGCGTCGTGTTTATACCGCTCAGATCAAAGAGGTTCGCCTTAACATCAATAACTGGGCCTCCGATTGTTGAGTAGTTCGCCCTGTTGAAGGTTATTGTCGGTGGTTTTTCGTCGAGGGTCGTGAAGGTTCCGTTTGTTATCTGATAGGGGATATCACCAGTATCGAAATCTTTCAGAGAATCTACCTGCGTTATGTTGATCCATGTAAATGATCCGTCGTTTACTTTTTCTTTAAAGTAAATTCCTACAAGAATGGGGTTTGTTAACTGTGGAGGGTTTGTACTGCTTACAGTTATTTTCAACAGACCATTTGCAGAACTGTCAAACAGAGTATATGAGTATCCAGCACCTGAAAGGGTCTGATTAATCCCCTCGTAACTCACCATGTTCTGATCAAATTTAATCCAGAACGATGCCTGCGCCAGTTTTCCAGAATAGTTATCGAGAGATATTGTTACTTCCATTGTATCGAGCTGTCCATCAGTTTTTGTTTGTGTCACGCTACCAACGATGAGATTAGCTCCAATTGCTGGATAAATCAAGGCTATGACCAACGCTGTACTCAGAAGTATTTTTAGTGACAATCTTTCGCTCTTATCCTTTCTAAAAATCATATTCTTACCTCCCTAACTTATTTACCATATTTTCCTCCTATATATAACCATTGCTATTATTAAACTTAATGCGAACAAATAAACCTGAAAACCCCCAATAAAATATTTTTCGGCAAATCCACCACTTTCTCCACTATTCTCCAATGTTGATGTAACCTTTTGCTCAGAACTTTCAGGAATTATATTGGTTTTAGAATTAGAGTTATTTAAATTTGTTTCTACACTCTTTTCATGTTTGACCACGGTACTGTTGACTGTAACCTTGTTTTCGGAGTTATTTTTCTGAGTATTATCAGCATATCCACCAAAATTACTATTCTGCTCAACAGTAATTTCAGTCTTAGGCTTTGAGGATTGTTCTGGATGGACATTTTTCTGAATAGTTATATTATTCTCCATTGAGATATATTTGTACCCAGTACTAATCACATTCCCATTATAATCTCGCAATTCTAGAGCCGTTACATTCACCCATTCATCTGAAAAACTACCCTCCTTACACTCAAAAACGAGTGAAAATAAAGTGGGATTGCGCAAAATTTGGGGGCTAACATTGTACAAAGACATCTTAATAATACCTACCTCTTTGTACTCATCGAATATCGCATAGATATAACCATTCAGAGTTTTGTCGTACTCTACGAATTCTACATGATTTGGATCATATTTGATAAGAAATGAGCCTAACGCAAGTTTTCCCGTAAAGTTCTCTAAAGACACACCAACGACTACATAACTATTCTCTACCTTCGTTTTTACATTTATCTGACTCCCACTTACGAGATGAACAGCTAGTAAGCAAAAAAAAATTAGATAAAAAATTTTTCTCACATTCAACTATCTAACCTCCCCAGAGATCCGCTGTATCTGGGTGGCGCTGTACCTGTATGCCCATGTTCTCGAGAGTCTTCTCGTAGTTGTATCTCAGCACAACCCATGAGTCCCAGTCAGTAACCCCTGAGTCGCCGTCTACATCACCGTAGACTGAACTCTTCGACCACATGTATGACGTATCTGGGTGGCGCTGTACCTGTATGCCCATGTTCTCGAGAGTCTTCTCGTAGTTGTATCTCAGCACAACCCATGAGTCCCAGTCAGTAACCCCTGAGTCGCCGTCTACATCACCAAGCTTTCTACCCTCAAATGTCACATTAACGGTAGCACTCCCATCCACATCAAGTATAAGCACTTTCTCGTTGCCAATGGTAACTTCCTCCGGCTGAACTGCCTGTCCGTTAACCTCCACAGTTACGCTGTCGTTGATCCACGCCCACAGATTGCCTCTCTCAAACTTAGGCATTGGTATTGCAATCTTTTTCTTTCCAACACCGCCCAGGCTTAGCATGTACTCCTTGCTGGCTTTAACTGATGCATTTGGAGTTATCGACAGATCCTTGGACACGGACATGATTGTGTTCATGTCGTTGAACTCTGTAGCTTCTGCAAACACGACTTTTGGCTGTGTAAGCTCTTCTGGTTTGTATAGTGCAACCGAGTAGGTAACATTGTCACCTGGGTTCAGCGATACATCGAACTCAACTGGCACATATCCACTCTTGGAGATCCTTATCTTGTGCGATCCCTCTATTGCCTGAATCTTGCTCGTCTTTGCAGCTCCATCAAGTGTAACACTCGCATCCAGTGCAGCTCCAGATGCGTTGAAGATCTTCAGACTTATGTTGCCATAGCCCTTGACATACTTCGTAGTATTGGCAATGTATTGGTTCTCCTCATTGTACATCGGGAACATCTTGACCTCCAAGGTTGTATCTCCGGCACTCGGAGTTACATTAAAGCGGATATCTATGTAGCCCGTGCCCGGCACCTGATCCGGATAGAACTTGAGCGTGTTGTTGACAGAATCATACTCAAAGTTCTTGCCATCTATAAAGTTGTTCCATCCAAGAGCACTGTCAAACCACCTCGGAGTAACTGAACTATCAAAGTTCATGGTTCCCAGCGGAACAGTAATAACTGGAGACAGCAAAGCTGTGGCATTGTTGTTGTCAACCCTGACCGTCACCTCATACGACTTGCCTTCTACCATGTTGTCTGGAAGCGTTGGCAGGATTGTTAACTCGTTCTGCTGCTGTACCTCCATTGATGCGATTTTTACAGTTCCACTTCCACTACCCACCTCAAGAATCTTGTGTCCTACATAATCCGTACCGTAGATCAAGTCTGTCTGAGCGACCGTCTGCTCATTTTCAACTGAGACTATGACCAGACTGTCACCACTTACTCTCGTCACATTAACAGTATGAATCCTCCTGTTTGTATTCTCTGAAGTTCCGTTGCTGTTCACAGCATTTAACTCATCGGGTGTCAGCACTATAATGACTTTTGGATTTGTTGAATTAACTGTGACATCCTTCACAACCGCTCCGTTGTCTATGTTTATCGTAACAGTGGTCTCATTCATCGGAACAACCTGCAACAGTGTCAGAGCATGTAAAGCAGCCTGAGTTGATGCTGTGTATCCAAAGCTACCATGACCTCTGTAAACACTTACAAGATAATTCACCGCCTTAGCAATCGTTGCATTGTTGGAGTCCAGAACTGTGAAGTTCAAATTGTTCATACTTCTGCTCTCGTTGAGTGCTATTATTGCGTAAGCTGTAGCTTCACTCTTCCTGCCATAATTGTCCCACCACGGGCTTGCCAGTGGATGGTGCCAGTAAACCTTGTCTGGAGCTGCAGAGTAAGTATTATTCAGCAACCATGCTACGCCCTTCTCAATTGCGTTCTCTATCTGGCTTCTGTTAACCTCGTCAGATGGTGTACCATACAGCTTAAGACCCCATACACTCAGTGCAGTTGAGATCGCATCCGATGGCTTGGCCGGATCGTCCTTGGCTCCCCACTGGTTCCATCCACCGTCTGAGTTCTGAACGCTCACAAGATACTTCGTCACGTTTGCCATCGTCTGATTGGCAACCTGTTTGGCTGAACTGTTTATCAAACCTTCATTGATAAGCTGGTAGTGTGAAACCATGATCCATGATGTTACAGGCAAATGACCCTGGAAGAACCAGTGTGTACCCTGCCATGGCTCCCACCATATTGCCCCTGTTGTTTCATTCCTATTCGCCGCCTGAGCGAACCAATAGATTGTGTCGTTGAAGTTGAACTTACCCTTGTTCACACTCGAGCTGTACACATGGGTTGTTGTGAGATTGTTTTTGACAAGGTATCCAAACACATCGTCTTCCGCAACCCTTCCAAGTCCATAGCTTGCATACATTGTGTAGAACCCATCTCCCTTGGGGTTCCAGCCCCACATACTCCATGATCCATTGTCGTGCTGTCCTCTGACACCTCCTTTGGCAAGGCTTTGTACACCCATCATTATGGACTTATTGACTCTTGCTGAATCGTAAACATCCGGATATCCTTTCGTTCTGTAGTACCAGTCGGTATGCAGTGCACCAAGCAGCCTGCTTGTGGTCTGTTCAACACAACCGTAGGGATACTGGACAAGATAATCAAGTCCTCTAAGCACTCTTCCCTCCTGTCCTGCAAGCACAACGAGAGATATTTTCTGGCTGAATGTTGTAACATTACTGGTGTCTATTGTCTTGAAGGTCATTTCATTTGATGTGTCGCTCAGTATGGTTGTATTGTAAGATCTCAGTTTGATGGTCGGCACCCAGACAATCAGCTTGTAATCTGGAACCTGATCTACCGCTGAACTCGAGTTGATCTCATCAACCTTATCTCTGCCAGTAAATGTTATGTTGATCTCCTTGGTAGTTCCATTTCCGTACTCTCCAACTTTGACTGCTTTCAGTCTGAATCCAAACCAGTTCCACTTTCCGCCCCAGAGGAACCTCTCAATTTTGGCAGTATCGTTCCATCCAGTTCCATTCCACACCAGTAAACCATCAGGAACCTTTATGGTAGCGTTCACCTTACCCGGAGCAGTTACATTAACATAGCTACCTATCCAGAACTCCCTGCCCATCATCACTTTCCGTGGATAGTACATCCTCCATGCATCGAGATGGAATTCTTTCAGTGTGATTGGGTGTGTTGTATACACATTGTTCGCAGTTATCGTATCACCAGAAACCTTTGCAACAATCCAATATTTTCCACCAAGATAACCTGTTGTATTCCAAGTTATTTTTGTCACATTCCAGCCATATCCTGTCAGTGCTGGCCCTTTCAATAATGTTTGCATAGTCTTGTTAAACAGAACTTCCTGCAAGCCATTCTCATTATACACTGAAACATTCAGCACATAGCTGTCGACCTCCGTTTTTCTGAGATTTCTGACTATAACATCGAAGTTAGCCTCATCGCCAACCACATAGTAGCTGTAGTAACCATAGATATAAGGTTGAATGTCGGTAACCTTTGACACAACAACACTCGCATTCTCAGGAACAACTTTCATGTAGAGATTGTTTGTGGATATTAAGTTTCCAGTCAGGTTAAACCATGAGAATACATACTTGTCCGTCTTTACCCTGAAAGTCAGATTTGCAAGCAGGAACTTACCGCTTGCGTTTATATTGTCACCAGTAATTCTGATCGCCCTGTATGGCCAGCCCCACATGTTGTAGTAGTTGAGGTTGTAATCTGAGGATGCTGAGACGAAGTAGAAGGCTTTGTAGTTATATATTAAATACAGATTGACACTATCAATCTCAAGCGAGGAGTTTAGCTCAATGCTGACATTAACAGTATCTCCCAGCATTGCAGAGGTTGTGTTTGGTATCACGGTGCCATTAACCTCAAGAATGGCTGCTGTAAGCATCTTTGTGAATGTGTTATTGCCCTCATTAAGTTCTGCCTCAACATCATCGGAGTCTGCAACCAGAGTTATGTTGTGTATTCCCGCAGGGAAGTTGTAGTTAACAGAGATGTTCCAGAACTCCCCAGGCTTTAACAATGGTATTGAATACGTATTCACCAAGTTGTTGTTTATGTATAGCGATGCATTGGTCTGTTTTGCCCAGACATCTCCAATATTTACAACAACAATCTCAAAGTTTGCCGTTCCGGGGTTTATGAGGTCTGGTGCTAACACGATTGGTACAAGATCAGGCTGAGAAATGCAAAGTGTTCTCGTAGCATTGTTGTTGCCTTCATTAATCTCCTCAATATCATTATTTGAATCAACTGTTATGTTGAACGTGTAGCAACCGACATCGATGCTCGATGCATCCACAACTGCCGTATCACTCAGATTGAGGACTCCATCAGCATTCAGATCATTTAGCTCCTCCTGACCAATGCTGGTACTGTAGCTGTGGCCTTTGTAGGTGGCAGACAGATCGAATGTTTTGTCCACAGTTACACCAGGAATCAGATTTCTTATCTCAAATGTTGAATTCACCACTACAAAAGGATAGCTGTATGTTGTTCCACCATAGCTATCCCCTGCTTTGTGCTTTTTGATATACATCGTCTCGTTACCGAATTCGTCATAGACATGCAGTATACCTACTAGATCCGGTTTTGGTTTTATGACATAAACGTAGGCAATACTAAAGTTGTTCAACTCGTTCAGTTCATCGTTCGCATTTCCAGGATCCACAACAGCCTTGATTTCATGCAACCCCTCTGATGTGAAAGTGTAGCTGTAGCTGAACTTGGCTTCTGCATTAGGTGCCAGTTGCGGTACATTGAATGTCTGAACTCTCGTGCCACTCACATACAGATCAAGGGTTGTTGAATTAGAGTTAGCAGAACCGATGTTCTTAACCGTGAGGTTGATTTGTAGCTGTTCGTTTATATTAAGATGGTCGACACACTCAATGCTGACAGTTAGATCCGGCTTGGGTGCAGGTGGTTGCTTAACTGTGATGACATATATCGATGAGTTGGGTTCATAGGGGTTCAGCACGGCAATTAAGTCCTTAGCACCATCTCCATTTACATCATACCCCATTCCATCATATGAGTAGAATGGTTGTATCAGCATAAACTGATCACTGCTGCTGACATTGAATATATAGGCCAGATTATCTCCCGTTAACACAATTCCACTCAGGTACTTGTCGGAATCGAAGCCCGCAAACTCTGTCACATTGAACAGGTCGCCCTTTCCGTCCCCATCAAAGTCCCCTAAGAAGATATAGAACACAGTATTTTTCTCCCAGATTATACTTCCATCAGCACCATTTACAGCCAGAGCGTAACCAACACCATAGTACGGTCTCACTACATAATCCAAGACACCATCTCCCGTGAGATCACCCACACAGAATAGATCTAATCCAGCATTGCTAACATAATCTCTTGATAAGTTCCAGAGTTCGTTTCCGTTGACTTCTAATTTGACAAGTTTGAAGTTACCAGTGTGATTCTTCCAGTCATAATTGTTTCCATAAACCACTATGCTTCCTTTCGCAACCGTAACTTCCTCAAAGTCTCCAAGCTCATAGTTCCATTCAGCGTTTCCTGTGTTGTCCCTCACGTATACAGAACTCTTGTCATATGTGAGGAACTCACAGGCTCCATCCAGATCGGCATCTAGACAGGGAGTTATTAGTTTTTGGGAGACATTAAACAGTTCATTTCCATTATTACCACCACTGAGGATTACCGTATATGGTCCATCTAAGCTTACCAGAACATCCTCTATTCCATCACCATCCTTGTCGTCCACAGGTGAATAAACATTCGGCTCGTAATCGAAAGTCCTTGTCCAGAATGTTTCTCCACTGCTGCCGTTTATCGCTTCAAGTACATATTTTCCTCCCTGAGAATACTTCAGAAGGACATCCTTTCTCCCATTGTTGTCAAAATCGTATCCCCATGAATAATACGAGAAATCATATCCCGCTATTTCGTTCTGGGCTGTGGTAACAATCATCACCGCATTCTTATCCAAATCTCCCTCACTTGCTGCATTACCTGATATAACATTTGGCCACTCTTCCACAAAGGATCTTACCCATAGAACGTTGTTGAACCCGAAGTCAATAGCCACCACATAGCCATTCACCACATAGGAGCTGAACCAGTCAGAATCCGTTGCTCCAACTATAATCTCCTTGAATCCGTCATTATCTACATCGGTTATCCCGTAGTTCCAGTGGGATATACTAAGACTTGAATTAATGTAAGTTACAAGAAGTGATCCATCATTTCTCACAGCAAAGATTGCATCACCGCAGAATATGACAATATCCTTCAATCCATCTCCATTTAGGTCATCTGCAGTAATATGACTTATTTCATGACTCGCCAGAGGAACATTCCACAACTCGCTGCCATCCACACCATTCAAAGCCACCACTTTGTAAACCATGCCACCCTCATTAGGATCATAAGTGTGTATGGCAAAAACAAAGTCTTTTGCCCCATCTCCGTTTAGATCTTCAAGAACTGAAGTATCCCATACAGAAATATTGCTGTAGCTGGCATTCCAAAGCACTTTTGCATTTCCCGCAACATTGAAAAACGCTGTCTTATTAACCTTATTCACTGTAATTGAACCATTAACAACATTGTCAAAATAGCTCGTGTTGAAATCCTGACCACTGTATTCTGCCATAGTTATATTAAGGTCGCTTGTTCCTGCATCTATTCCCCTGAAATATATCCTAGCTATTTCCGTTGGCTGAACAATCGTTGGATAATTCGACAGCACCATCACAACCCTGATACTTCCATTTTTGTTGTCAATTGCGCTGAGGTTAAATGCAACAAAGGTGGAGTTCTTTAGCCCTGTAGCCACTACAACAGTAGGATCAAATGTTAGCTCCAAATCTATGCCTGTAGCGTTGGTTATATTTCCTACCATTACTGGTATCTCAGCAGTATCACCCCAGTCAATCGTTGCAGATCCCACAGAGATATCTGATGCACTGGATGTCCCTAATACAATGAAAACCAGAAGAATAGTGGCAATTGATAACTTTTCTATGGTAATTGCTCTGCGAAGAACATCTCTATTTTTTTCATGTGATTTCATTTTAGAAACCTCCCATACAATAATTCGATTCTAAATAAAATATTTTAAGCTTTTGGTATCGTATCACCAAAGAATAAATACTGAGAAAAAACCTGAAATATCTGAAAATCGAAACATTTGAAGATATTAAATCGAAAATCATTCAGAATAGGGCAGAAATGCGTAAATAATCAAAAACAATTTTACTTAAAACTAATCAATAAAATAATAAAATAATATCTGGTTTTAATTGTTACTTGATTGACCTGTAACCCCACCTAACTCAAATCTTTCATTAAGAGTGTACCACAGCTTCGCAAGGTCACCGATATCTATCCTACCGTTTCTGTTGAGGTCTCCGTTGTAGTAGTGAATGCCATCGGCTTTAACCTTGCCAACAAGAAGATATGCCATGTTGGTTATATCCGCTATATCCACATTCCCGTCCAGGTTTATATCTCCCTTCACAGTGCTGTTCGTTACCGCCCAGAATGCATTGACCATCCCGAAGCCATACACATTATCTGGCCCGGCATCTCCAAGATCAATTGATGCGTTTTTGAGTATGTTTCTGATTTCTTCAGGTGTCAGCTTGGGATTAACCTGGAGCATCAATGCTATCACTCCACTGATGTGGGGTGTCGCCATCGAGGTTCCGCTCATGTAACAGTAGCCCCAGAGACATGTTGATACAATATTATACCCGGGAGCAACGAAATCCGGCTTAATTGTAATGTTGCTTCCAAAGCCTACAGGACCTCTTGAGCTGAAATCAGCTATCCTGGCACTGCTGTCTATGGCTCCAATAGTTATGGCAGAGTAGGATGTTCCCGGCGAGTTTATGGTTCTGAAACCATATGATCCGCTATTCCCAGCAGCAATGACAACCGCTGTTCCATTTCTCACGATGGCATCAACAGCCTTATCCGCCAAGCTCGTTCCGTCACTCTCGTATCCTACATAAACCTTAACATAATATGGTATAACCCCTTCTTCTACAATGCTCCATCCGCTCGCATTCCATCCAGTGCTACCCTTTTCGACATCATCGTAAAATCCTATTTCAGGAATCTCTATGTCATCGATATACCAGCCCGGATAAACAACACTGGAATCGGTAACGTATCTGAATACTAGCGTTATGTTGTTTCCAGCAAACTTGCTCAGATTGATCTCCTCAACATATGGCTTGGAATAGCCTGTGTATTCTGCGAGCACATAAGTTGTGTTGTTGCACACAACCTCGACATAACCATAATCCCATCCTTCATCAATGTCATAGTATGTTTTAAACCTGAGTGTCGCTTTTGTAATGTTCCTAAGGTCAAAATCTCTGCTAAGAGTGTTATCCAAATTGTTCCCATTTCCGGAATACCAGATGTAGTTTTCTGTATTTTTAAGAGATTCAACTTTTAAAGTCCAGTTTCCGTTTATCAAAGGTTTATCATCGTTGTAGAACCCATAAACCATATCATTCGTCTGAGTCCAGTTAATTTCAATTCCCTGAACTTCATTACCATTCGGATCGTATAGGGTGAAGCTCAGATTATTTAGGTCAGACGACCAAATATTGAGTGTTATGAAAGCTGGCTTGTAAGCTTCCTCAAACAGATGAGGCTCAACGCTGATGTTGTACTCCTCAACCTCACTTGCTGAGAGTGATGACGAGTAGTAGAACCACTCCATTTGCAAAACTCCACCACTATAGCTTATAACATCCGCACCATTACTGTAAGCCCACTGAAGTCCCTCTATAACCCGAGAAACCGGAGCCGATCCACTGCTATCAAAAACCTTAACACCCATCAGATAAGCATCCGGAGCCACACCCGTTATTGTTCCGCTTGCCCCATTTCCAGCCACAGTCCCGGCCACATGAGTTCCGTGACCGTTATCATCATAGGGATAATTTTTGTTGTTCACAAAATCCTTCCATGCTATTATCCTATCTGAAAAATCTTTATGTGGATAGATCCCGGTATCAACAACAGCAACCTTGATTCCACCACCATCTATGCCAAGACCCCAGACCTTTTCGGCATCCATGAAATCAACGCCCCATGCGATGTTTGATGTGGCCTGTATGCTGGACTGTATATCGAAAGCATTGCTACCAGTAACATCGTTTGTATTCACTTCGAAGTCGGGCAGTCTAACAATATAATCAGGTACCACCCTAAAACCTTTCATCTTTAACTCGTCAATAACTTCAGGAGACGCATTTATGGCAACACCATTGACCAGCCATAGGTCCCTTTTCCCCTTAACTGGTATTTCCGACAGTATCGTGTGACCCTTCATTTTAGCTTTAGGATTTTTATCGAGTAATACAATAACATTCTCCCCCAAGGCTGAAGGAAAGAGAATAAAAACTATCAGCACAATTGCCAGAGCTTTTACAAAAATTCTACACTCCATCTTTAAACGCTTCCTCCCAAACAGTATATAACTATTTTGAATACCTGAATAGATACCAGTGTTAACCAGTCATTTCAAGTACATTCAAGCCTGCAAAAGAATTTTATTATGAGACCATTTTCAGCATAAGGATGTTCGAGCGAAAGAACGGAGTGAAAATATACTTCCCGGATGGACATCTGGAGAAGCCAGTATGGGATGCGATGATCGAGGCAGGATATAAGCTGAAGAAGAGCGAAAGAGGTTATCACATCAGTGTTGACCATCCCGAGATCATTTTAAAGCAGGTCAGGCCCCAAATCATGCCATTCTACATTATGAGGGGTAGAGGAGATGGTGGTTTTACCGGAGAGGATATTCTCGAGAACTCCATGCTTAGATATGAAAAGCTGAATGAGAAGGTTGTTGTTGTGGAGAGGTTACCTTTCAGACCGACAAAACTTGTTGTTGCAGTATCAGAAGAAATGTATCCGGGAGTAAAAACAATTGAAGATCTGAAAGAGGTTGCCGGAGATAAAGAGCTTATGTTCGCATCCGAGTTCCCAGATCTGGCTAAAAAATATTGCGAGGAGAAGGGATTGAATGCTATTGTTTTTGATCCCATTGGCAAAACAGAGGCATCAATTCTTCCCCCAGATCCAGAAGCAGATTTAATTTTGGAAATAACCGAATTCGGGACAACTTTGAGAGAGAACGGATGCAGAATAATAGATGTCGTTAAAGATCCTGTTTATTCCGTTTTCATAGCAAATAAAGAATCATACAGCAATCCGCACAAGAGAAAACTGATGGAAAATCTGATAACAGACATAAAAGAGGTGCTCGATTCAAGAAATCTCGTTAGCTTCCTGTTCAATGTCCCGGATGAGAACGACATACCCAAGATACTTGAGTTCCTCACCAGCGAGGGTTTTGATCCAACCGTATCAAAGCTCGCTAAAGGCGGCGTGGCAATACACATAATTATCGACAGATCGAAGGTTAAGTTCCTCAAGCCCGTTATCAGAGAGATGGGAGGCAAGAGAATAGCCACACAGCCAGTAATATCCTTTGGAGAGTGAGAAATTAGTCAATAGAATTTAACCCAGGAGTTTAACCCAAGCCGGACAGAAAATTTTTTATTTTTTTATTCTGAAGTTGTCACATGGATGCGATAATATATCTGGCATTGTTGCTGTTCGCACTGTCCTGGATAGCCTTGATGGCGAGTTAACTAACCAACCTTTTTTATTTTTGCCTTATGCTAAAAGCTGTTCCCGGCACTTAACACTGCAGTTCATAGCTTTGCTATTGCAGCCTCCAGCAGATGACCCGGGCCGGGATGTACCACGCATGGGTTGACCCGAAATCATTGAAAGCTGAGCTCTCTCATCCGGGGACCTAGATGCGTGGATGCAAGATGCATGTACCCCTATGCTTGCGGGAAGCATCATCATCTGCCACGCATACTCCGCTCCCTCCCCGATAGGGGTTATTAGATATTTGATACTAATGATTAATAAGTTTTTCATAGGTTTCCAGCAACCCGATACCAACCAAACAATTCTGCAAAATAAATGATTGAAAAAAATTTAATATTCGAAAATTAACTGAGTTAATGGTGATAATATGAAAAACCTGCAGGAGGTTATCTCCCTCATCCAGAAAAGATCTGCTGAGATTGATGCAAAAAACGAGATGCCTGAAGAGGTTCTGAAAGCCTTATTCGAAAACGGTTTGATGTCAGCATTAGCAAGTAAAGATTTTGGTCTGGAAAGCTACTCAAAAGCCTCGCTGATTGCTGAAGAGCTTGCAAAGGTCAGTGCTGGGGTGGCACATGTTACAGTTGTTCACAACATGGCAGTTGATGCCTTAAGACTCTTCGGCAGCGAAGATCAGAAAGAATACATGAAAAGGCTGGTTGAATCAGATGTCGGAACCATAGCGATAACCGAGCCATCAGGGGGGAGCGATGTCGCATCGATGAAAACAGTGGCAGAGAAAGTTGAAGGGGGCTATCTGATTAACGGAAGAAAAACCTTGATAACTAATGCCGCTTTTGCGAAGATATTCATTGTTTTTGCCAAGGTTGATGGGAAGATCACTGCATTTATCGTGGATAGAGACGATGGCATAACAACAAGAAAGCTCAACCCCTCTGGATTTCGAGGGAGCGGACTTTCTTCAGTCGAGTTCAAGGATGTTTTCGTTAGCGAAGACAGCATCCTCGGCGGGACTGGCAAGGGTATGAAGGTGGCTCTGGCTACCTTAGCAGTCAACAGAATTCCTTTTTCAGCGATAGGTCTCGGGATTGCGAAAAGATGCTTCGAGCTTGCAGTAAAATACGCCAAAGGGAGAGATGCCTTCGGCAAGAAGTTGATGGACTTTCAGGGAATGCAGTGGATGCTCGCAGACATTTTCGCAGATATCGAAGCGTTAGACAAACTGATAAAATACTCAGCAATGGTAGCCGATGGAGAGATAGAGGGGTCAACCACAGTGCTTGGAGCTGTATGCAAGCTGAAGGCTGCCGAGGTTGCGAAGAGGTGTGCAGATGTGGCGATAGAGGTCTATGGAGGGCATGGAGTGATGTCCGGCTCTCCTGTAGAGAGAGCATACAGAGATGCCAAGATTCTTGATATAGCTGAGGGTACTTCTGAGATCATGAAGGTAATCCTGTCAAGGAGCTTCTGATAAATATGGCCGCACCACCAAAGGAGTTCCTCAGGAAGATAAAGCCATTCTCATTTTTATCTGAAAAAGAGCTTGACTATCTGGTCGCAAACCTGGATGTTGAGGCATATGAAAAGGGAGAGGTTGTTTTCAAAAAAGGTAAGCACTCAAAGTATGTCTATGTCGTCTTTCAGGGTTCTGTCGGGCTGTATGATGACGATACGCTCATAGATGTTGTTACAAGGGGTGAGATATTCGGAATAATTTCTGCAATAACAGGAAACCCGTTATCGCTAACCGCTATCGCAATGGAAGATCTGATATGCTACGAGATCAAGAAGGATGCGTTCAACGAGATTTTCGAGAAAAACCCGAAGTTCTCAGCTTTCTTCACAACATTCATCAACAAGAGGTTCAGATCCTTCACGAACCTCGTCAGAGAGACTGAAGGTACACTGCAAGAAGAGATATATCTGATGAGCGTCGAGAAGCTGATCCGTAAAGATCCTGTTGTTTGTAGCAGAGACACTGTAGTGGAGGATGCTGCAAAGACGATGATAAACAACAGGGTTGGATCGATCGTTGTTGTTGAGAATGGAAAACCCGTCGGGGTTCTCACCGACAGCGATCTGAAGAAGGTTCTGGTTTATGGAGACAAAAAAGATCCTGTTGAGAGGCACATGGTCTCTCCAGCGATTTATATTGATAGCGAGAAGCCTGTCTTTGAAGCTTATCTGACCTTGCTGAACAAGGGAATAAATCATCTGATTGTTGTGAACAAGGATTCGAAGGCCATTGGAGTCATAACGAGCAAGGATATCCTGTCACAACTGGAGCCAGCATCCTCACTCATCTCCCTGTACAGGGGAATACAGAAGGCCAGCAGCATTGAAGAGCTGAAATCTTACCTGAGTGGAGTTAGAAAAGCTGTTGCTGCTCTGGCGTTGAAGGGTTTCCACTTCTACGAGCTCAGCAGAATGATTACCTCCGTCTATGATTCAGCAGTCCACAGGGTGCTCGTGATGACCGAAAAGGAATTCGACCTGCCAGATTATGTCTGGATCCACATGGGAAGTTCTGGAAGAAAGGAGCAGATCATTGCGACTGATCAGGACAACATGATAATTTACGATGGCGATAAGAAGGAGGTGCTCGAGTTCGCGAAAAGAGTCAACGACAGGCTTGATGAAATAGGCATTCCAAAATGCACGGCCAACTACATGGCCTCAAACCCCAAATGGAATCTAACCATTGATGAGTGGAAGGATAACTTCAAGAGGTGGTTTAACGCATTAACCGGAGAAAATATAAGATACCTTTCGGTCTTTCTCGATCTGAGGCCGATTCATGGAGATACCAGCCTCTACACTGAGCTTCTGGAGTTCATAAAGGATAACATAACCTCTCAGGCAATAAGGTTCCTCGCCCTTGACGCAACCACAATTGAGCCCCCGATCGGAATTTTCGGGATCAAAGGGCTGGATAAGGGACTGGATATTAAAAAGTTCGGAATATATCCAATAGCGAACGGTGTCAGGGTGCTGGCACTTGAAAATGGAATTGTAAAGATAACTAACACCAAAGAGAGAATTGAGAGATTATCTGAGATCTCAGCTATTGGCGATAGAAAGGATGATCTGCTTGAGGCTTACGAGTTCCTGCAGGAGTTGAGATTGAGACACCAGTCGATTTCATTTTCAGCTGGATTTGAAGGAGACAACATAATAAAAATCGATGAGATCGACAAGATCGAGAGCTTTGTTTTGAGAGAGGCTTTAAAGATTGTTTCCTCATTCCAGAAGTTCATAAAAGGAAGATACAAGGTGTATGGACTATAGGTGAGGATCATGAACCTCAGATCAGCAAGATTTTCGGTTATCGATCTCGAGACCACCGGATTGAATGTAAAGAGAGATGAAATCCTATCTATAGCCGTAGTGCCAATGCAAGGGACGAAGATACTGAGCAGTGAGAGCTTTCATACATACATAAAGCCAAAGAGATACAAACTGAAGTCGATGAGGATCCATGGGATCGATCCCAGCACGATAGAGAACGCACCAAAATTTTCCGAGGTTTCAAAATACCTGTTCGACCTCCTAAGGGATACTATAATTGTTGGACATGCAGTTGAGATAGATTTCAGCTTTCTCAAGAAATATTTCAAAAACGAGAACATGAACCTGAACAACAAGTACATAGACATAGCGATAGTGGAGAAGTGGCTCTGTGAGAGGCTGGGAGAGAGAAAGGGCAATATGGATCTGACTCTCGATGTTCTCCTGAAATCATACAACCTCAGCGGGAGGTTCAGGCATCATGCCTTGACAGATGCTTTCCTGACAGCCCAGATATTCCAGATCCAGCTTCTCAAGATGCTCAAATACGGGATGAATTCTGTGGAAAGAATTCTCTCCATTATGGAGTCCTCAAAGGCTACGAGAATTGACTTTATTTTTTAATTTTGTCTTGTTGATGTTTTGAGGCTGATTCCCGAGTTTCTCATATCACTCCTGCAGACTCCAGAAGCCCATGATCCTCAAGTATCTCAAGACTTCCATCAGCTTTCACTTTTTTATCCATGCCAATCAGAATGATCCGATCTGCTATTTTCGGCACAATGTCGAGCTCATGAGTGGCAACGATCAGCGTAGAATTTCTTTTTTGCAGGATTTCCACAATCTTCCGCCTCGTCTTTCCATCAACATTTGCAGTAGGTTCATCCAGGAAAAGAATTTTTGGATCCAGCATCAGGGCACATACGATTGACACTTTCTTTTTCTCCCCACCGCTCAACCGGAATGGTGGTTTCTCAAGGAGATAATCAATTCCAAACTTTCGTGCATGGGTTCTGGCAAGCTCGACAGCTTCATCGTAAGGAATGTTGAGCTGAGAAGGCGTATAAAGAAGCTCTTCGAGGACTGTTGGGTTGAAAAGGAAATCATCTGGATTCTGGAAAACCACACCGATGTTCCTTCTCAAAAACTCGGCATTATTTCTGTTTGGTTCAACTCCAAAAATCCTGATTTTTCCTGTCTTGGGCTTAACCAGCCCCGACAGAAGCATGATCAGTGTGGACTTTCCACACCCATTTGGCCCAAGCAGAACTATCCTTTCCCCATCTCGTATCTCAGCCGAGAAATCCTTTACGGCTAAAGTCCCATCTGGATACTCATATGATACATTCTCTGCTGAAACCACTACCTCTCTCAGATGCACCACCAGAGGGCTATGGAGATCACGAGAATAAAAAATCCTTCGATTGAGCCTAACTTGTAAGGTTTAACATACGGCTTGTATCTGTAACCCCCTCTCGCCATCGATGCGAGATGGAGTCTCTCAGACCTCTCAAAGACCCTTATGAAGAACACACCCATCGCGTTGCCACCATTTCTCCATATCTCGGAGAACCCCATCTTCCGAAATCTCCTGCTCTCTCTTGCAAGAATTATCCTGAAAAGCTCGGAGAAGGTCAGGTGGATGTATCTGTATGTCACCACGATGATCGATACGAAAGTTTCAGGGAGTCTGTAGGACCTGAAGGCTGAAACTATGTCGGAGAAAGGCGTTGTGAGAATTAAGAGTGAAAGCAAAGCAACGGCAATTAAAACCCTGAAAGTAAAGACTGCAGCATAAACGAAACCATCCCAGTTGATGCCGCTGTAACCGAACATGTGGGGCATCACAATAATGAAAGAAAACAGCGGAAAAAGCCATACCCTCTTCAAAAAGAGCATAACCTCTATTTTGGACAGAATCAAAAATAACACCACTACAAAAAATACAGCCAAGAGCTTATCCACATCAAATGTTGTCGTTGTAAGCACAATCAGCAAAAAAATTCCGGCAATTTTAATTCTGGGATCCACTCTCTGCAAGAATCCGTTCTTATATACCGTCCTCTCAGAGCTAAAAAAATTATTAAAAAATGCTGAGGCCTCCTTTGCCGTCTTTTCGATTAACTCGATCATGACTATTCTCTTGCTACTCTCTCGAAGCAACGACTTTCGCTATGCCATATGCAACTGCAAGAGTAATCAATGCACCGATAACTCCGGAGATCAAGGTCCCAGAGAACATGTCCAAGCCTGGTACGGAGTAGTCCGGAAGTATTCCTTCATAATCCTGATGCTCCTCAGCTCCAAGATGCTCAGCAACATTCTCAAGGGGTTCGGAGTAGTTGACGAGGTCTGCGAGATATGCAAATACTGGAGACAGAAACAGAAGAATACCAAGCAGGATCCAGAACTTTTTTGACATATACTACACCCCTTACTTTATTTCTTCACGCACCTACTTTCGATTTGCTCTCCGTGAAAAGGATGTCCGGCCTTGTGGAATATATGTATGCAACAACACCAGCAGTTATTACTCCCTCAATAATGCCAAGGATACCATGCCACATCCCCATTACTGGAACGGTCACAGCAATCGAATACTTGAACGTACTTGACAGCCCAATTTCAATCCCAGCAAATATTGCTGCAAGCGTTATGCCAAGCCACCCGGCTACTGCTGCTGCAAGATACGGGTTCTTCTTTTCCAGCAGCTTGAACACATAGTATCCAACAAAGACTGCAACAACACCCATGTTCCATATGTTCGCTCCCAGGGCCGTTATACCACCATCAGCAAAAACCAGCGTCTGAATGATCAGCACTGAAGCCATTGCAAGAAATCCAGCATACGGACCGAGAATTACGCCAGCCAGTGCACCACCCACGAAGTGCGCTGATGTACCTCCTGGAATGGGCCAGTTTAGCATCTGTGCTGCAAAAATGGCTGAAGCAACCATCCCAACAACAGGAACCCTCTTTTCATCAAGTTCATCCTTAGCCTTTATCAAAGATATGACAAACACTATCCCAGTCAAAACATAAAAAACACCGGCTATACTCAGATCAAGGAAGCCATCAGGTATATGCAACGATCTCACCTCCGTATTACCAACACTTTGTGTGGTGTTACTTGTTAATAAGTCTTTTGGTTTATGTTAGATACAGTAAAACAAGAAAGGTGTTCAGATACAAGTATGGGTAGAATTCCCAGCAACAATTGAAAATTGTGAAAAAGCCGAAAGCTACAAACTATCCGATTTACCTCAGACTATTCACAAACTCAGAGATGCGATCTGCAGCCTCTCTCAACTTATCCATGCTAACCGCATAGGCACATCTGATATATCCCTCTCCGCTCTCCCCAAAAGCGTTTCCCGGAACTACAGCAACATTCTTTTCCAGCAAAAGCCTCTCTGCAAATTCTTCGCTCGACAGGCCGGTGTCTTTTATGCTCGGGAAAGCGTAAAATGCCCCTTCTGGCATGTGAGTTTCTAAAACTTCATTCAGCTTTCTGACAAAGAAGTTTCTTCTCCTCATATATTCCGCTCTCATCTCATCAAGCTCGCTCTCACCATTCCTCAGAGCTTCAATAGCTCCAATCTGAGAGGTTATCGGGGCGCATAGCATGGAGTACTGATGGATCTTGAGGACTGCATCGAGTATCTCATCCGGAGCGATAACATACCCAATTCTGAGCCCGGTCATAGCAAAAGACTTTGAGAACCCGTTCAAAACCACTACTCTATCCTCCATTCCATTAAGTCCAGCAATAGATGTGTGAGGGAATTTATAAGTGAGTTCAGAGTAGATTTCATCAGATATTACAATCATATCCATCTCTACTACCGCATCAGCTATCTCCTCTAGCTCTTTCTTGCTGTAGCTAACCCCAGTTGGATTCGATGGATAGTTCAGAATCAGAATTTTCGGGTCTATCATTCTTGATGCGGTAGTTATTTCTTCGTATGTCAGCCTTGAAGGTGGAGGAATAGATATTGTAACAACATTCCCTCCGCAAAGAATTGCCAGTGGCTGATAGGAAACATACGATGGCTCAGGGATCAGAACAAAATCACCGGGGTTTACGGTAGCCCTCAAACTCAGATCAAATCCTTCGCTAACACCAGAAGTTACAACGATGTTGTCCGGGTTGGCATCGAGACCGAATTTTCTGTAATACTTAGCGATTTCAACCCTCAATTCTTCAAGGCCATAGTTTGATGTATAGGATGTTATTCCCTTCTCGAGAGAATAGATCATTTCCTCTCTTATCCTCCAAGGAGTTGGGAAATCAGGTTCTCCTACTCCAAGGCTTATAACATCTTCCCTTCCAATAATGAGGTCAAAAAATCTCCTGATCCCGGATGGCTTTATTTCAAGTAGCTTTTCATTCACCTTCTTTTTTTCCTTCATTTTCTCCATTCAAATCCTCCCGATTTCACGGAATTATCGCTACGGAACTATCGCAAGCCTCCTATCCTCTTCATCACTGAAAAGCAGAACTCCCTCTTCCTTATACGATTTGAGCACAAAATGTGTGTTCGTATCCCTGACCTCAGGCAGGGTTGATACCTTTTCTGAAACGAAGAATGACACATCCTTCAAGGATTTGCCTTTAACAACGATCTGAAAGTCATACTCTCCGCTAACCAGCCTTACAGCATGTACCTCAGGAAACTTGGCAATTCTTCTTGCAATATCATCGTAATTTTTCTCTCTCGTGAGGTTAACCCTAACATCGATTAAAGCCACCACAAACTCCTCACCAAGCTTTTCCCAGTCGATTATAGTCTTGTATTTTAGAATCGATTTCTCATTCTCGCATTCGGATATTATCTTTTCTACATCTTCACGGCTCAGGCCAGTTATATCGGCTATCTCATCCACAGAATATCTTGCATTGTCTTCAAGGAGTTTCAGCACCTCCACCTTCTTATCAGCTTCATGCATCCAATCACCTGATTTGAAAAAAACAGGAAGGATTATTTAAAATGTTGGTTGCTGCTCGCTCTATCTAACCTACTAACCTACTACCTCGGCAGTCCAAGCAGAGATCTGACAAGATTCTCTCTCGACCACTCCTTCTGGCTGACCGCCTCCATCATAAGAACATTCGGTGGTGGTTCTGGAAAAACTTCGGCAACTATTTCCTCTATGCTCTTACCAGCATCAAAAAGCTCTTTAACCCTATCTCTCAAGTCAGACACATATTCAGCATATTTCACCGCATACTCTCTTTCTGCTATACCCACTCCTCCAAAGTAGTACTCAAAATCCTTTTTGAGGATTCTCTCCAAAGAGGTTATAGTGTCGCCAAACTCCTCTTCCCTCAGGCAGATCATCTGATTGGTGGATATTATGAGGTCTCCGGAGAAAAGAAAGTCATCGATGAGGATAGAAACATGGTCAAATGTATGCCCAGGAGTTTCCACAACTTCCACAACAGTATCTCCAAACTCCATTTTGCTGTCCAACGGCTCACAATCTGCAGCTACTGGCTGACCCCACACCAATTTTCTGTAATCAGGAATTTCAGGAGGAGATTTGAGAATGCTGATGGATTTCTCAGGAGCATACACCTTAATTCCAATCTCCTTTAGATTATTAATCGCCCCAACATGATCTTCGTGGTAATGGGTTATGAGTGCTATCTCAACATCCAAGTTCTTCACCAGGTCCACGACTTCTCTAGCTGTGTTCGGGCATCCACAGTCTATCAGAAGATTTCTGTAAACATAAAAGTGAGTCCAGTAGAGAACCTTGCCACCAACCTCAGTTCCGCACTTAACTGCAAGCACATCGTCGTGCTTCTCAGCAATCAGCACAGTTCCACCTATTCAGTGAGCCACCTACTCGGTGAGATCATCCAGAAAGTCATCCATAATCGAGAAAACCTTGAACTGAGTACCATAAAATCTTATCTTCTGCTCAAGCTTCCTCTTGAACATGTTAAAGGCATATTCATCGATCTCAAACTCGATATCGGAGTATTTAACGTCCTTGAGCAGCAGGCCATATGCTGGAGAGGGTTCCATTCGCTCAAAGTAGTTTTCCGGATCGAGCATAGATTTCATCCACTCAACATCCCTGACCCCTCTGCCAATCATTTCTAGTGCTGTGGCAAGATTCCTGACCATGTTCCATGTAAATGCATTACCTTCAATTTCTATGGTTATGAAGCGATCGTCAAGCCTAACCTCAACGCTCTTTATGGTTCTGATGTTGCTCGAAGATTCAGCGAACCTCTTCGTAAAGTTCGAGAAATCATGAGTTCCCTCTATTATGCACGCAGCCTTCCTCATCAGCGAGACATCTATATCGGACTTCAACATAACATATGAGTAGACCCTTGAGGTTGCATCCCTTCGGGGATCGAAGTCATCGCTGACCTTAGCCCATGCCCATATCGTTATATCTTCAGGAAGCTTGGAGTTGATTATTCTCGGCAGATACTTTTTCGCATCGACATCGATTGCAAAAACATTGCCCAGAGCGTGAACTCCAGCGTCAGTTCTGCTCGAGCATCTGTATCTCGCCACCCCAGCATCTATTCCCAGTTCGCTGAAGGCTTTGAACAGCTCACCCTCAACAGTCCTCAGATTGGGCTGATACTGCGATCCATGAAAGTTATCCCCGAAATAGGCGAATTTATAGGCAACCCTCATACTGAACCTTCTTTCTAAGTTATTTATTGGGAATCAGAGATGACACGAATTCATTTACCGTGGATATCTTCCTTCTCAGAACATCCTTAACATTCTTCTGACCCTGATAGTATCCTATTGCCGCTCCAACTATGAAGAGGAAATCAATGTCATCCAGCTGATATTTGTTCTTTATCTCATACAGCTTTTCAGCCCAGCTTTGGGGAATTCCATCCACAGTTTCTTCTTCACCGTAATCAAGATTTTCAAGGATCCTCTCATCAACACCCCATGTTTTTCTCAACTCATCAAAGGCATCCCATAAAAGGGATTTTTTCATCTGAACATCCATGAAGTTCCCCCCAGCTTAGTTTTCAGTTTAAATATATAAATCTTAACCTCTTTTGACAGTCTCTTTGTAAGTGTGATATACCCTCTGAATGGCAGTAAAGTGAGACAGCAACGCCACAATCAGCACTGCAAGTTCTGGATTACCGAGAATCAGACCAGCGAAGATTATGATTAACCGCTCCCCTCGCTCGGCAATCCCAACATCGCATTTTTCAATTATGTTCTCAGCTCTTGCTCTTGTATAACTGACAAGAAGTGCCCCACTCATCGCAAACGCCACATATACCCAGTTAACACCGTATATGCCAAGAGCTATGAAAATTGCCACATCAACATATCTATCCGAAACAGAATCTATATATCCCCCAAAATCCGTTTTCAGGGTTTGATTTCTCGCTAAAGCTCCATCGAGCATATCAAATAATCCACTTAAAATTATAAAAATCCCACCAAGAATTAATTCTCCAATCGAGATTAAATACGCTGAAGAAAATCCAACGAGCAACCCGATAAATGTGAGGTGGTTCGGTTTTACACCAAGTCTGTAAATGGTAGAAGTTAGTGGTGCGAGAACCTTGGTTATATGCAACTTTAGCGAACTGAGCATGACCAAAGGGATGAGATAAGATATTAATTTTTTACTTCCAGTTACTTCCAGATCTTCCCTCTATAGTGTCCCGTTATCGGACACCCAAGACAGAGTTCGTTCTGCCAGTAGTCACACACATCGCAGTTAGAATTACATGGTGCTGTATCTGCTGGCTCGATGTGTATCCTCATCGGAACCACTGTATCTCTTTCAGCCCTGACAACTATGCCAACATCGATATCGTAAACATTTGGATCCGGTCTTATATGCTGGTCAACAATGGCCTCGAGCGTTGAAAGATCCTCCCCGATGAACATCATTGTTAGATTTTTGTTCCCTGCAACTATAAACCCGTTGAGGAAGAAAGGACATCCAGAAAACACATTGATCAGATCCCTTGGCTGCCTGCACTTCAAATCAACCTTCAATACATAAAGCCCAGCATTTTTTAGATTTATACCATAAGCATGATTTATTATTCCAAGTTCCCTCATCTTCTTTATTCTCGCTCCTACTGACGGCTGCGACAGTCCAACCTCTTTGGCAATCTCGTTCTGCGAAATTTCAGGGTTTCTCTCAAGGATTTCAAGTATCATCTTATCCTTCTCATCAAGTTCAAAGATTCCAACCATATAACCACCAGTGTCTTTTCTACATTTGCTTATAAAAAATTAGCGATTACAACCTTGTAAGAAATAAATAAAAGACAATAAACTTAGGGCACTTAGATGTCCAGCTACTCCAGAAACCTTCCTAAAATAGATATTCTGTATTTCTTTCTCCAATTTGATATCGCCTGAAATTTCTATTTTGAATATCACATTCTCGAAACTTCTTTGCCTATCAATCCTTAGAAAATCAATATTTTCAGCGATTGAATTTAAATACGAACAGACTGCATCCACCTCTACGACATTATCTCCAGCAACAATAACTACATGATCTATGGGTTTTGTATTACTCTCCGAATTCTCTCCACAGCAATACCGTCCACAACAATAAAATCAGGGGTCATTGAAAGCACGTCAACAGTTTCGTGTTTATGTTGATGTGCATGTTTGTAGCTGGTTTTTTACAATAACGGCCACTTAAACAACTCAGCGTCAAAATCTAAAAAAGCTATCCCCCACCTCTTAGATAGTACAGCTTTTTCTGAATTTTTTCGTGGATGTCTTTTTTGCATTCTATCTCAACTATTGTTCTTTGAATTCCCAGTTCATTTCTTCCACCTGGTTTAAACCTGATCTTAACAATATCTCCATTTTTTATAGCAGTGATGCTGCAATTGATGCTATTATTCACCTTCACAGCATAACCAAGTCCCTGAAGGAGTCTGATAAACTCTTCCACAGCTTCTCTCAAGAACATACCTACATCATGAACATATACTTCTTTCATCACTTTCAGACCACCCACAACATTAATTTATATCATACCTTAATTTGAGTCTAACCCAAGTGTATAGAGGGATTTTGTATGGCGAAGAAAAAATCAGAATCTGAGGCTAATAACAAAATAGTTGATCTCGAGGATATACCGGGTGTTGGATCAGCAATAGCCGAAAAGCTAAGAGAAGCCGGAATATACACTATTGAAGCTGTAGCAGTAGCAACTCCTGGAGAGATAAGCAGCATTGCTGAAGTTGGGGAATCAACTGCTGTCAAGATAATCTCCTCTGCAAGAAAGCTGGCAGAGATTGGAGGTTTCGAGAGTGGAGAAAAAATACTTGAGAGAAGAAAAAAGGTCGGAAAGATCACCACAGGCAGCAAAGAACTCGACAAACTTCTCGGTGGCGGAGTTGAAACTCAGGCAATAACAGAACTTTTCGGAGAATTTGGTTCAGGTAAAACCCAGCTATGCCACCAGCTTGCCGTAAATGTTCAGCTCCCAAAAGATCAGGGAGGGTTGGAAGGGTGCGTTGTGGTCATAGATACCGAAAACACATTCAGGCCTGAGAGAATCGTGCAGATGGCTGAGGCGAAAGGTTTGAATCCTGACGAGGTTCTGAAGAACATCTATGTCGCCCAGGCCTATAACTCCAACCATCAAATGCTTCTTGTTGACAACGCAAAAGAGCTTGCACAGAAAATAAAGAAAGATGAAGGGAAAAATGTCAAACTGATCATCGTCGATTCCCTGATGGCCCATTTCAGGGCAGAGTATGTTGGCAGGGGTACGCTCGCAGACAGACAGCAGAAGCTGAACAGGCACCTCCACGATCTTATGAGGTTTGGAGAGATATTCAATGCTGCAATCGTCGTAACAAACCAGGTTCAGGCCAAGCCGGACACGTTTTTTGGAGATCCGAACAGACCGGTGGGAGGACATATAGTTGCACATACGGCCACATTCAGAATATACCTCAGAAAGAGCAAGGGAGAGTTGAGGGTTGCAAGGCTTATTGACTCTCCACATCTTCCAGAGGGAGAGGCCATCTTTAAGGTAACGGAAAAAGGAATTACAGATAAATGAAGAATAAATAATGAACACCGCTACTAAGAACAAACTTTATATTTGATTATTACATGCTAATGATAATGGAAAGGATAGATACTGGTATAATCGGCCTAAATGAACTGTTAGACGGTGGATTCCTCCCGAATTCTGTGGTAGCTGTCTTAGGTTCAAGCGGTGTTGGTAAAACAATATTCTCAATACAGTATCTGCTGAGTGGCGTTCAGAGAGGAGATAGATGCATATACATTTCATTCGATCTCGAAAAAGAAGATATAATAAAGCAGATGAGTTCCTTGGGATGGACAGAAATCGCAGACTATATCGAAAATGGAAAAATTTATGTAAAAAGCTTTTTTGCAGAGAATGTCTCTTTTGTCAACAACGATCTTCTAAACATCCTCGTCTCCGAAGCTGGAATTAGTACCAGAATAGTTATAGATTCATTCACACCGATGATCTCATCTTTCAACCTCGAATCGAGAAATGATATAAAGTGGTTCTTCCAGAGAGTAAGGGAGATAAGCACAGCGATTATAACAGTCGAAGAACCGCTCGATGGGAAGATTGACGATCCTTCCGTATCCATACCAATCTTTCTGTCAGATACAGCAATTCACCTGAAAAACATTGGGTATGGAGAGGCGTTTAGCAGAACTCTTAAAATTATAAAACACAGAGGCTCCTGGCATGCGGAAGGTATATTCCCCTATAAAATCCTAAAAGGGATTGGATTATTTGTTGAAACCGGAGATATCCTAGAAGAACTCGTTGAAGAAAAAATAGACCTTGACGAGATTCTCAGAGATCATGGAGTTAGCCGAGAGAATATAGATCCATTTCTGTTAAGGAGACTTGAAATTTTAGCAAATTCCGGGCAGAAGAATGCGAAAGAAGTAATATCCAATATTATAGAGAGAGTAGTGGGAAAATGATTTCAGATGTGTCCAAAATTCTCAAAAAAATTTTGGCGATAGATGGAGTTATTATGAGTGCACTGTATCGCATAGATGGCGAAATACTCTGCGCAAAAACGAACGTGAGTAGCAGAGAAGTACTGACTGCACTTTACTGGCTTGAGAACCAGATAAAGGAAATGCTATACCAGATATCCTCAAGAGATCTGGATGAAGCCAGGTTCAAATTCGGAAAAATTGTTATAATACTATTTCCGGCATCAAAAACAACAGTTATTGGCGTTATGATAGACGAAGAAGCTTCAAAATATAAAATAGAGATAGATATCAAAACGATGTGTAGGAAAATAGGCAAACTTGTATCCAGCTTCTGATCTTTTTTATTCCACTCTGACCTACGATTTTGACTTCACAAATTCAAGAATGGTGGAATTCACCTCATCGGGCTTTTCGATCATTACCATATGTCCTGCATCTTCTATTACCTTAACCTCAGCACCTATCGTTTTTCTGAAAAATTCAGAATATTTCACAGGAGTCATTATATCGTCACTTCCAACTATGCACAAAACCGGAACATCAACCTTGACTTTACCTTCTTTGTAGTCACTGAGCAGATCAAACTTGTCACATGCACTGAAATCCCGGTGAGTTATCCTGCTTCCACAACTCAGGAGATCCTTGAGTACCTCATCCTTTATACGAGAATCAGAGAATTTCCTTGAAAACAGCATATTTACGAGCTTCTTAGCCATAGTATCAAAATCATTCTTCAAACCCTCGAGAATCTCATCCAGCACCCTCAATCTCGCTCCGGTTCCAACGAGTATCAGCCCCATTACCCTGCTCCTGTCGATAAGGTAGACCATTTGGGCTATGGCTCCACCTAAGGAGTGGCCAGCAATGAACATTCTGTCCAAGCCCTTTTCCTCCATTGCTTCTAAAACATATCTTGCATAATCCTCCACTGTTTCGATATTAGCATCATCAGACTCTCCATGTCCTGGAAGATCGATGGCGTATCCGCCAATAGCCTCTAACTGATTTTTCCAGATCTTTGAATTGGAACCAGAACCATGAATATATAGGACTGGAAGGTCTTTATCCGCTCTGTGGATTTTTATATTAACATCCAAGTCAAACCACCTCCACAAAAATCAACCATTTCTGAGCTTCTCAATTACCGATTCAACCTTATAATCCAGATCATAATCCTTGAACCGCTCATCAGCTTTAATAACAAAATAAAGTCTCGGACAGTCTTTGAGTTCCTCCCTGATCAGATCGAGCAATTTTCCAAGTTCTGTGAACGAGTCAACTTTAATTATCGTACCCATATCCGTGAGTTTGAAGTCTTTAGATTGTTTTTTGATTACATCAATCACTCTTGCAATATATCTGCTAAGAGACTCACCAACACCAATGGGCACAACAGAGATTTCAACAATCATGAATAATAAATTAAATAAAAAATAGAAAAAATTTTTGGTTTTACTAAAGCCTATCTATTTCTCTTAAATAACTCCTTCTGGATCTAACAACTTTTTCCAGCTTCTTGGCTCTCTGAATTTTCTCTATTTTTCTGAATTTTGATCTGCCATTTCCATTTTCAAAATTCGCTTCCTCTTCTATCAGATTTCTTGATATTATGTTCGGCGATGACACTCCAGTCATTATAGCCATTACTCTCACACAGCCCTCCATCTCCTTCGATATTCTGGCACCCCATATGACATTCGCAGCATCGTCAATCTCGAAGGTCAGGTTGTTCACGATCTCTTCAGCTTCCTTTATTGTGAGATCTGTGCCACCACTCAGGTGTATCAAAGCCCCTTTCGCCCCTCTGTAATCCACCTCGAGGAGCGGATGATTCAGGCAGTCCTTGACGACATCCTTTGCCTTGTTCTGAGACCTCGATTCCCCAACAAGCATCACCGCAACTCCGCCCTGTCCCATAACAGCCCTCACATCCGCAAAGTCTATGTTCATTAGAGAGGGCTGGGTGATAGTATCAGAGATTCCTTTTATTGTCTCCGAGATAAGCTGATCCATGACGCTAAAAGCCTGCTCTATCGGCAAATTAGGAACATACTCCAGAAGCTTGTTGTTGTCCAGAACTACAACCGTATCAGCCTGCTTTCTTAGCTCTTCAAGGCCCTCTTCAGCTTTTTTTATCCTCGCTCTCTCCACCCTGAAGGGCGTCTGAACCATTCCGATAACAATCGCTCCCTGCTTCTTCGCAATCTCAGCAACAACAGGAGCGCTTCCTGTTCCAGTGCCGCCCCCCATGCCCGCACAAACGAATACCAGATCTGCCCCGCTCAAAAGCTCTTCAAGTGTTCCTCTAGCCAGCTCGGCAGCCTTCCTACCAATTTCAGGATAGCCTCCTGCTCCTAATCCCTTCGTGAGCGTTCTTCCAATCAAAACTCTCTTATCCGCCTGAGTATTCAACAAATGCTGCTTATCCGTATTTATTGCAATCGTGGTTACACCTTCAACTCCAAGCTGCTTCAGCCTAGTTATCGTATTATTACCACTACCTCCACACCCTACCACAATGATCTTCGGCAGACCGTATTCCTCGATGTCGAAATTGCTGCTCATCCTCCTGTTTCTCTCTTCCATATAATACTTCTGGGCTTCACTTACAAGAGACTTCATACAAACCCCCCAAATCATGTAAAGGTGCTAAACTTCTGGATTCTTTCAAGCACCTCAGCTTTCTCAGTAATTAGCTTCCTGATCGCATCTCTAATCGCTTCGCTAACCGAGGGATATTCCCCCGCAGCCACCAAAGCTTCAAGAATTTCATAATGCTGTTCCGTCAATCTCAAAGATATCTTCTTCATACTCCACCCTCTGTGGGTGACCGGGGTGCTCCTCCCGCCGCACCACCGTGAGCCTTACGTCACCCTTCTGTCCGACAGAAGTATGACGCCATCGTATTTAAGGATTTTGGTTTAACTATGATGATTGTTAATTTAAATTACAAATAATAATAATTTGATTGTTCTATATTAAAATAGCAAATTATTTTTACACACAGACCGATGAAAGATCATGGAGATCGAGACCCACGAACTGGTTTTCGATACAGGAAGAGAGGATATAGACATAATCGACATAACAAGAGAGATCAGAAAGGTTATTGAGGGTTGGAAGGAGGGTTTCGTGAATGTTTTCGTTCAAGGATCGACAGCAGGAGTAACGGTAATGGAGTACGAAAGCGGCCTTATAAAGGACATCAGGGAATTTTTTGAGGAAATCATCCCGAAGAACAGGAACTATGCCCACAATCTAACATGGGGGGATGCTAACGGCCACTCCCATCTCAGGGCATCTTTGCTCAAACCATCCCTTACAATTCCATTCAAGGACGGAAAGGACTTCCTGGGGACTTGGCAGCAGGTGGTTGTCCTAGACTTCGATAACAAGAGAAGAAAAAGGAAGATTATTTTGCAGGTTGTTGGAGAAAAATGACGATCGGACAGATTTAAAAACACATCTGAAAACTATAGAGTCCAAAATAAAGACAACCCGAACTCAATTAGAACTGGAGTCTGTAGAAAAGGTACATGGCAGCTTTAAAACACCAGTTGCTTAGTAGTCCACATATATCAATCTAATCATTTTAATGGCTTTCAGCCCAGCCAAAACCAAAAACTTAAAAGAACTTCGCTATAAATGCAGAGCATGTTGAAGGGCAGAGCTTGGAAGTTCGGAGATGATATTTCCACAGACCACATCACTCCGGGAAGATACTACCATCTCAGAAGCAACCTCCCGGAGCTTGCAAAGCATGTTATGGAAGATGCGGATCCAGATTTTGCTAAAAAAGTTGAGAAAGGAGACTTCATTGTAGCCGGGAAGAATTTTGGGATGGGAAGCAGCAGAGAGCACGCACCTATCGTGATAAAACTTGCAGGAGTTTCAGCAGTTATTGCAAAATCCTTTGCAAGAATATTCTACAGAAACTCGATAAATGTTGGCCTTCCGCTCCTTATAGCAGATACCGACAAGATAGATAGCGGTGATGAGCTTGAAGTTGATTTGAGGAAGGGAATCATAAGAAACCTCACCAAAAATATCGAGATCGAGGCAAAACCCCTGCCGGATTTCATGCTGAAGATAATCGATACTGGTGGACTGGTTCATTACATAAAGAAAGAGGGTGATTTGGTTATCGGCTAAGGTGTTTGGATGAACCTGTTCAGGCTGCTCAAAAGCTTCGACACGAGGAAGGCTGTTGTTTTCGGAATGGGTGGTGGAGGAGATATAGTCGCAACAGTCCCCACAGCGAACCTCATGCGGGAGTTCGGGTTCGAAGTGCTCCACGGAACCATAGTCTGGGATAGATATATAATAGACCCGGAACCGGGACCGAGAGCAATAGAGGATCTGGAGAATGTCGAGATCGTGAACGACACCATAGCCATAGCATCCGAGAAAACGAGGATAGGAGAGATAATTCCAACCGTTGCAAGGGCTGGAAGGTGCCTAGGAAAGGTGGTCGCTCTGGACATAACAAAGGGCCCAAAAAGGCTTGCAGAAGGGCTGAAGGCCTTCATGGATGAGAACAATATAGCCATAGCGGTCGGGATAGATAGCGGAGGAGATGTTCTCGCTTCCGGTTTCGAATCTGGAGTTAGAAGTCCACTGGCTGATGCGATTTCCCTAGCAACGCTATCTCTGATAGAGAACTCATTCATAGGTTTTTTCGGGTTTGGAAGCGATGGAGAACTCAGAATTGAAGAACTGCTTATGAAAGTCTCAAGCCTCATAAAGGAGAATATGTTTCTGGGATCGGTATCGATGAGCGATGAGGACTACAGAGAGATGATGGAACTCACGAAAAACGTCGTTACAGAGGCAAGCTCCATCCCTTTAAGGGCCTATGAGGGGGAGCTTGGAGTTTTGAGGGTCAGGGCTGAGAGAAGCGTTCCGGTCTCTCCGCTATCAATCATGACCTTCTACTTCAAAACAGAAGGTGTTTTCAAAATGAACAAGCTCGCAAAAACCGTACTGGATGTCGAGAGTATAGATGTAGCAAGGAAAAGGCTGAATGAGATGGGTATCTTCACGGAGATGGATTTTGAATATCTGGTCAAAAACAAGAACATTCCTTGGGATTGAGAGGCTACCAATTATCGAGGAGCTTTTTCACATCCTCCTTTGAGATTTCCTTTTTCTTTTCCTCCTCGACGATTTTATAGACTTCTGGCTGGTATCCGAGCTTATCTCCATAAAGCTCAAAGACATACCTGGCTGCGAGCATTGCAATTTCATGCATCTTCATCTTAACTCTCGAATCCTCAAGCTCGATCTCCTTCTTTCTGCTTCTATCAACGTAGTCCACACAGAACAGGCATTTATACGGGTTTAAAGGTTCTGGCTTTCTGTCTTCAAATAAATCCCCGAGAGTTTCAAGGGCACAGTATGATCCGTCGCTGTACTTGCATTTTACCCCCCTCTCCTTCGCTATATTCATCGCATTGCTCACGAACTCGTTAACACTGACCGCCGGCTTTCTATCTCTCCTGAGAAAGTACCACTCTACCAATGCGTTAATGAACTCGGATGGCGAAACTCCCGCAGCGTTGCATTTCTCGAGCAATTTCTTCTCCACATCGGGAGGTATATCGATCGTAATTCTCATCCAGACAAAAATTAATTTAAAATTTTATAAATCTTTAGCCAAGCCTATTTCTTCTTCTTTTTAGATTCTTCCTTCCCCTGATCCTTCTGCTCTTCAGGCGTTTCAGCCTTTTCTTCAGGTGTCTCTCCAGAATAGACCTTGGCCAGCGTGTAATATCCAAGGGCGTTTGCTTTCATCGGATCCTTTGGTGTTGAGATCGTACCAACATCCTCAAAGCTCTTCCTGAACTCCTCAAACACTCCCGGAAGTGCGCTTCCCCCGCCAGTCAGTATGATGTTATCGACTATTGTTGTGGATAATCCTTCCACTATCATCTTTGCTCTGTTGGCTATCCTTTCTGCCCATGATACCATTAAATCCCTGTAATCCTCAATTATGTCTCCATGAGATACGGATATTCTCTTCCCACCTCTTATCCTTCCAATCTCGAAATTCTCGTTCATAAGAAGCATTGTCATCTCTTCAGGAGTTAAGCTGATTCCAGCCTTATTCCTTACCGTAACCTCAAGGTTCTCATACAGCCTGTCAACACCCATTAGAAGTGTATCCCCCTTTAGATACTCCATGTGGCTTATCACGACAATATCTGTCGTTCCAAAACCGATGTCTATGCAGACTCCTGTCTCAACACCCATGTGTGCCATCGTCCCAACTGGCTCTGGAAAAAGCAGAACCTTGGCCTTTAGCTCGGTTTCGAGACTCTTAACAACATCCTCCCTCTCCTTTCTCGATGATTTTACAGGCAAGCCTGTAGCAATGATCGCATCGTTTACATCCAGCGTTTTGAGAGCATGCTTCGCAAGCTCGAGATACGATTTATGCATAACCCTTCCTTCATGAAGTGGTCTGAGTATTTCGACATTCTCTACGTTCTGCACGATCGTGAGAGCTTCATCTCCGATGTAGATGTCCTTGTGACTCGCTTTAAGGCTCCAGTCTCTCTCCTCTCCAAAAACAACCAAGCTTGGAAAGGTGAGAACCTCCTTGCCATCTGCTGTGGTTTTCGTGTAGTTCGTGCCAATGTCCAACCCTACTGGCTTCATGCTTCTCCTGAAAGTTAACATTATTAATAAATTTAGCTATCACTTAGCTATCACTGGCCTATCCCCCGGCTCATCCGCAATCGCAACGTGAACTACTCCGCCCTTACGGACGGAGCTTCTACCTTCAAGGGCTTCTGCCCTATCATCGGTAGTTCGGGCTGGTTCACAGCAGCCCCCGCTCCTTTACGGAGCGCTTTAGTTAGACCAAACTTAAGGATGTTCTTAGCGGCATTAACGTCTCTGTCATCCTCATAACCACATTCAAGACATCTAAAGTGTCTATCGTTAACTTCCGTTTTCTTTGAACCACATTCAGAACACTGTTTGGTTGACATCCATTCGTTAACGATTATTGCTATGTTGTTGTTCTCCATCAACTTAGTCTTTAAAATTTCAGCAAATTCACGAAAAGCCCAGTGATTTATGCGTTTTCTGTTTTTACGATGTCCAGAACCTTTGTAGTGTTTATCCCTCACGTGGGAGGGATGTCCTATGAAAATCAAGCAATTACTGAACTGTCTTACAAGTTCAACTGCCAGTTTCCTGCGGAAGTCCCTTGCATAGTTTCTCCTCTTATGCCTTAGCTTCTTTAAAATTCTGTATTTTCTCAATCTTTGCAGTTTGCCTATTCTGTTGTTTAATCTTCTCATCCGAATGAAGAACTCTTTGTATTCTTCCTTTGAGAAGAGGAGAACACGGTTCTCCTCTCCGTTAGTTTCGTATGCAGTTATTATCCTTTTTAAACCCAAATCTATTCCCACCAATCTTTTAGGCTTAACTACCACCTCCTTTTCAACCACAACATGAACTTCATATCGCTTAAGCTTGCTCCTCCAAACAATCTGGAAGGATTTTATCGACCAACTTTTAAGGTGTTTTTCAGCATAAGCATAGGAATGTAGCGGGACGTCAATTCTCTTACCCTTCTCAAGCGTTGAAATCCTCATCCAGAGCTTGAACTCCTTAGCTGAATAAGAGAACTCGATTGAGCCAACACGATAGTCAAACATAACAGGAATTTTACCCATAATGGTTGGTAAGGATGGTTCTCTCTTCTTCAATCGATATAGTTTGTGTTCAAGCTTTTTACGCTTATGCTTATCCATACATCGCTCAATCTTTCGTTCAAGTTTAACAACCTCTTTCTGCCACTCCCTGTGAAGTTTCTTGTAAGATTTGTACATCCACAAAGCTTTATCTCTGCAGGCTTGAGCGAAAGCAGAGGGTAAGCCAGTTATCTGCTGGATTTCTTTTCTAAATTGCTCAGCCTCTTTTAATGAAGTAATATCGTTTTCGATGATTTTATCAAGGAATATATGAACACCGTAAGTAAGCCGAGCAGTTAATCTGTCAAGTTTCTCAAGCTTTTCTTGGGTTATTTTATCTGAAACAGGTATTTTAATCGTCTTTTGCACTTTCATACAGCCATCTTACCGCATCTGAAAAAGTAGCGTTTATTCCCTTCTTTTTGAGTTTATCTCTAACTTCTTTCAAGATTTCATGAGCGTTGTTGTCTATCCTTATTACTGGCATATATACTAATTGTTTACTAATAGTATTTAAGCTTAACTACCCACCCACCTCCCCTTGCGTATCCCCACGCTCACGCATGGGGTCTTGCAAGCAACGGTAAGATAAAAAGTTTAGAGTGCTGAAATAATCTGGAAAACCGGTACTGCAAAAAGTTACCCCAAAATGCTTAAATACAAAACGATTGTCTATCTTGAGAAGGTGATACCATGGCAAGAAAACCAGCAAGAATGTTCAGGAGGCTCGAAAGACCGCTCACAAAAAGACAGTATGTAGATGGTGCTCCAGGTATTAGAGTCAGACAGTTCGATATGGGTAACAAGAATGCTGAGTTCCCAATCCAGCTCACGCTTGTAGCCAAGGAAAATGTTCAGATCAGAGATACAGCTTTAGAGGCCGCAAGAATTACCGCAAACAAGTATGCTGCTAAAAGGCTCGGAGGTTCAAACTATTACCTCAAGCTCAGAATCTATCCACATCACATACTCAGGGAGCACAAAATGGCTGTAGGAGCTGGAGCAGACAGAATTTCACAGGGAATGAGAATGGCATATGGAAAACCAGTTGGAAACGCTGCAAGAGTGTTCAAGGGAACGAAGGTTATGAGCATATGGGTTCGCCCTGAAGGTTTCGAGGTTGGCAAGAACGCCCTCAAGAGGGCTGGATACAAGCTACCAACTCCAACTCAGGTAGTGGTTGAAAAGGGTGCAGAACTGCTGAAGGGCAAAGTCTGAAGAATCAACCTAATTTTTCTTTGATTTTGGCGATTTCAGGATTTTAATTTTAGAATTTTTGTGACAGATTTCTGCGAATTGCAAAAATAATATTATCCTGGCTAGACCAACACCCTCTATGAGAAAAATTTACGCCCTCAGTTTCAGCTTACTGCCTTTAATGATCTCAACAGGCATGATATACTCCATACTCCCGATATACATTTCAAAAGAGCTTGGAGCTGAAGAAATACATGTTGGTTTGCTGTTCACCACAGGAGCTGTAACTGGAGCAATTGTATCCATTCTGCTTGGCAAGGTATCTGACAGATTCGGCAGAAAGCCCCTTATACTGCTCTCCCAGTTCCTTTTCGCGATTACGATGCTGCTGTATTCCACGATCAACCACTACATCTATGCTTTCCCAATACATGCTCTGGAGGGGTTTGCATGGGCTACAGCATCAACCTCAGCTCCAGCACTGGTTGCCGACTTCTCAGACATAAAAAATCGTGGAGAAGCAATGGGTGTTTACAACACAGCATGGAATCTGGGATGGGTTATAGGCCCGCTCTTAGGTGGAACCCTCGCACAGGTGTACGGATTCAGGATCATGCTCAGGTTCTCTTTCATAATGATAATTTTTGGAATGGTTCTGACAGCCTTTACGGTTGAGGAGGTAAGAAGTAAGTGGGGGTAAAGTTAAATAAGGCATTTATATCATGACCATTATGGATTTCAAATTCGATGACATCGGTAGCTTTCCACTACCAGAGGGCATAACCAAAGAATGGGTTGAAGAAAATCTATCAAGCAGAGAATTCGAGGAAATGTGTCAGAGGGCTTTTGTTATGAAAGTTAAGTCTGGTGTTGAGGTGCCGAACTACCCGCAGTTCAGAGATATGGTTAAGATGTTTCTCGATCTAATGAAAGATGAGGCGTTTCAGGAGAGTCCGTACCTGATAAAGAAAGAAAATGCGATCATACCAGAACTTGAGAGTCTGAAGAAGTTGAGCTATGGTAGCGGTATCCGAATCTGTCTGACCGGACCGTTTGAAATCTATCTTAAGGAGTTTGGACCTGTCATCTATGAAGATGTTCTCTCAGCAATATCCAAATCTATTGCGAGATTTGCTGAGAATGCGATCAAATCCAGCTTAAATGTTACATGCATAAGCATTGACGATCCGAGCTTAGGTTTAAATCCGGAACTCCAGCCAACTCCCGAACAGATGGAATTAGCTTATGAAAACTTCGATTTCAGCGTTGATGTTCAGATACACCTCCATGCTCCCCTTTACTATCAAAAATTTCTGGAGATAGAGGCAATAGATGTCATCGGGGTCGAGTCAGCAAAGGATGAAAATGTCATGAACTTCATTGATGCTGAAGAGCTTGAATCATACGATAAAATGCTGAGGATCGGCATATCGAGAAGCGATATAGATGCGCTGATCGCCGAGTTTAATACTAAGCACAATGTTAACGCATGGAAAGACAGAGATCTTATAGTCAAGGCCATTGATGAACTCGAAAGCCCTGAAAAGATATACGAGAGGATTGAAAAAGCATACAACATTTTTGGAGAGCTAATAGCCTATGTTGGCCCAGATTGCGGGCTTGGAGGGTTCCCAACACAGGAATCAGCAGTAAAACTGCTCGAGAACACAGCAGAAGCCATATCAAGATTCAAGGGGTGATGAAGTGGACTACCTGAGCTTCTTCATCACCTCTTTCACAACCATCTTCATAATCGTTGATCCTCCTGGAAATATACCTATGTTCATAGCCATAACGGAGATGCTGGATGAAAAAGACAGGGACAGGATTTCAAAGAAAGCCGTTCTGCTTGCAACAGTCCTGCTACTGCTTGTAACGGTTACAGGAGGATACATCCTCTACTTCTTCAAGATTTCGATGGATTCTTTGAAGATTGCCGGTGGCATTCTGCTCTTCGCCGTATCTGTAGATATCCTGATGGGAAGCAGAAGGAAGGAAGCGTATGTGGAAAAAAGCAAAGAGAGTGTTGATGTCGATTCGCTGGCTGTATTTCCGATAGCCCTGCCACTCTACTCTGGCCCCGGAGCAATAACGGCAGCCATAGTGCTTTACTCAACCGCTGAGACTCCAGTTATGAAGCTGATGGTCATACTGAGCATTCTGCTGACATACGCCATTGTCAGACTAACACATATATATACGAATCAAATTATCAGGGTACTCGGAAAGAGTGGTTCGGATATAGTTGCGAGACTGATGGCGATATTTCTTGCTGCGATAGCTGTTGAGTACACATTCTCAGGCCTAGAAGGAAAGATCGAACTGATCATGAAGGGGATAAAATGAGAGAGAATCCAGTGAGGCCTATGGTTGGTGTTGGAGCAGTTATAATACAGAACGGAAAGGTTTTGCTGGTTAAGAGAGCCAATGAGCCAAACAAGGGCTACTGGTCTGTTCCTGGAGGATTAGTTAGGGTTGGTGAGTCTCTCAGGTCAGCACTCGCCAGAGAGGTTAAGGAGGAGACCGGGCTTGAGATAGAGATTGGAGATGTTGCCTGTGTGAGCGAGGAGATAATCGGGAATGGGGAAGTAAGGTTCCACTATGTGATAATCGATTTCTTTTCAGAGATTAAGGGTGGAGAACCAAAGGCCGGAAGTGATGCTCTTGAGGTTAGATGGTTCGACATAAACAGCATAGATAGCTCAGAGAAGGTTGTTGACTTTGTCAAAAAGTTGATGAAAAACTTAAAGCATAAAGACAGAACAGTTTATCTAAAATAAATAGATATAGTCAGTATTATGATAATCTCAGACATCAACTCGATAATCGAGGCCCTGAAGGCTGATAGGGTCAACAAGATATATTACAACCCAGAAAAAGCCAGTGCAAGAATAAAAGAGGTTATTTCGCTCTGTAAAAAGAGGGGTGTTCCTGTAAAAAAATCTGTAATCAAAGGTGAGCATCCAATCAAGGCTGAGGTCTCTCCAGTCCCGTACGCTTCACTGGATCACATAATAGAGAGAGCATTGCTTAAAAGTTCACCCATAGTTATATTAGATGGGGTTAAAGACCCGAACAACCTCGGAGCGGTTATCAGAACGGCAGAATTCTTCTCCTGTGCCGGAGTGGTTATAAGAAAGCGTAGGAGTGCTGGAATCAACGAAACTGTTGCAAAGGTCTCCACAGGAGCGGTTTTCCACATACCCATTGCGAGAGAGAACCCCGTTAATGCCGTGAAAAAAATCAAAAATGCGGGGATTGAAGTATATTCAGCAGAGAACTTTGGAGAAGATATATCTCAGTTTGATCTAACCCCACCCATTGCTTTTGTGATAGGAGAAGAGGATAAGGGAGTGTCCAAACCAGTTTTGAAGGTTTGTGATGGGGTTCTGAAAATCAGAGGGTTTGGCAAAGTGAATTCATTAAATTTATCCAACGCGACATCAATCCTTATCTACGAATCGTTGAGACAGGGTGGAAAGTTCGGGTGATCTCATGGATCTTGAGGGTTTTGTTAGGAGAATGATAAAGCGAATGGATGAGGATAGAGTTAAAAAAGTTCTTGCAGAGAGAATTGCTGAAATAAAAGGATGGGATACAGACAAAGCTCTGAAGTGGGCTGAAGCTGTTATTCTGGAAGTTAAAAATGCTGATTCAAAGAGCAACTACATCCTCGAGTACTACCGTTCAGGAGTTAAGATGGGTGAGTTCGGTGTTGGTTCAAGAGGTAGAGGAGACTTTTATGTTCACAGGAAGATCGCCGAAGTTATTGGGGATAGCTCGGCAGTTCTATCAACCAAAGACCTAGATGATGCCGGGGTTATGAAATACAAAGACTTTTACATCTCAATCGCTATAGATGGCATCCATTCGAGGCTCAGCGAATATCCTTTCATTGCAGGATTCCATGTTACCCGTGCGGCAATGAGGGATGTCTATGTCATGGGTGCTAGGCCTTTAGCTGTCTTCTCAGACATACATGTTGCAGATGATGGAGATGTCTCCAAGATATTCGACCATATCGCAGGAATAACGGCCGTCTGCGATTTAATCAATGTTCCGCTCGTCAGCGGAAGCACACTGAGGATTGGCGGGGATATGGTTATCGGAGAGAGGATGACAGGTGGTGTCGGATGTGTTGGTATATCGGAACACATAACCCCCAGAAAAAATGCGAGGAAGGGAGATGTGATCCTGCTTACAGAGGGTGCAGGAGGGGGGACTGTTGTAACCACCGCAATATACTATGGTATGCACGAGGTTATCGAGGAAAGCCTCAACATCGACTTCCTGCTCGCATGTGAATCCATCTTCAAAGAAAATCTTGTCGGGAAGATTCATTCAATGAGCGATGTTACGAACGGCGGGATAAGGGGAGATGCTGAAGAGATTTCTGCGGTATCGAAGAAGGCTATAGTTTTCGATTATGAGAAGGTCAGGAAAGCTGTCAATCCCAAAGTCTTGAAGATGCTCGAAAAGCTGGAGATAGACTTTATGGGAGTTTCAATAGACTCTCTGATGGTTATCTGCCCTCCAGATGTTGCTGATGAGGTTAAGAAAGCTGTCAGGAAGTTCGTTAACATCCACGAGGTTGGGTGGGTAGAGGATGGCGAGGGAGCTTTCGTGATTGACGATACTGCTGAGAAGAGACCACTGAAGCCAAGGTTCAGAGAATCAGCCTATACTCCGCTGAAAAAGGTTGTAGGGGAACAGACTCCACCAGACTTTGAAGAGATGAGGGAGAAAGTGGATAAAGCTGTAGAGCACGCCATAAATAAAAAGAAGAGAATTGTCGAGAAAATCAGGAGCAAATTACTCAACCTCAGTTCTGCTGAATCTGATCGCTGAGAACAATATTGCGAAAATTGAGAAAGCTATCAGCACAATCAGATCCAAAGCAGGATTGAATTCATTAAAACCCGTCAGGCTGTACCTCAAACCATCTACTCCATAAGTTAAGGGATCGAAATAGGATACCAGCCTGACATATGCTGGCAGTTCGTCCAGGGGATAAAGAGCACCGGATAAAAAGAAGACGGGAAAAACAAAGAAGTTTATAACAAGCTGGAATCCGTGAATGTCCTCCATTAAGGTAGATATTATTATTCCCAATCCTGTAAAAGATACCGCTATCAGAAACATGAAAACCAGGGCTAAAGCGATGCCATAAATGTTCGGTCTGAAACCGATAAGCAGACTTAATGCAAACATCATCAACCCCTGAATTATGGCTGTTGTCGCCCCACCAAAATTTCTGCCGATGGATATCGCTGTCCTGCTTATCGGAGAGACCATTATCTCCCTCAAAAAACCGAACTGCCTGTCCCAGACAATAGAAACTCCTGAAAAGGTTCCTGTAAAAAGTATAACCATCGCGATTATTCCCGGGGCCAGGAAATCGATATAGTTCATTCCCTCCAGTGAGGGGATGTTAGCCCTTCTAAATCCCATGCCAAGAAAAGCTAAGAAAAACACCGGCATCCCAAGTGATCCAATAATCCTGCTCCTCGCCCTTACGTACCTCTTCAGATCCCTGAGCCAGAGCGTGTATACCCCGTTCAGCTCCTTTCTAATCTTGACTTCCATTCCGATTGTCAAATTCAATCACCTTCTCCTTGCAATAACAAATCTGCTAATATCTGATCCTCCACCCCGTATCGTCCTACCAGTCAGCCTGATGAAGACATCCTCGAGGCTCGATTTTTTGAGACTTATTGAGTTGATGGCAACACCATTTTCATTTGCAAGCGTAACGATCTTCGGAATTAACTTCTCTCCCTCGTTGGCACTTATCAGCACGCCATAATCTGTTTTAAAAACAGATTCATCGTATTCGGCCAGTGCTGCGATCAGCTTTTCTCCATCTCTGGTATATACTTCAATTGAGTCCCTTCCGACCAAGCTCCTCAGACTCTCCACCGTATCGAGGGCAATGATTCTGCCGTGATCGATGATCGCCACTCTATCGCACAGCCTTTCGGCCTCTTCTATATAGTGAGTTGTAAGGATTATCGTGACATTTTCCATGCTCTCAATATATTCCCAAATATTCCTCCTCGTCTGAACATCGAGCCCGAGGGTCGGCTCATCCAAGAATAGCACCTGAGGTGAGTGCATCAGACCTCTCGCTATCTCAAGCCTCCTCTGCATGCCACCGCTGAACTTCTTAACAAGCTCATCAGCCTTATCTAACAGCCCCACAAGAGAGAGAACTTCATCAATCCGTTCTTTCCTCAGTTGTCCGTCCATTCCATAGATCCTTCCATGAAAGTCCAAGTTCTCCCTTGCTGTAAGTTCAAGATCTAGAGTCGGCTCCTGAAAGACTATTCCGATGTTCTGCCTTACTCTGGATGGTTCATCAGTTATACTGTATCCGGCAACAAACGCTTTACCCTCACTCGGCTTCAGGAGTGTCGAGAGGATCTTTATCAAAGTTGTCTTTCCAGCCCCGTTTGGGCCCAGAAGACCAAAAATCTCTCCTCGTTCAACCCTGAAAGAAACTCCTTTAAGGGCATAAAGATTGCCAAACCGTTTTCCGATGCTATCCACGACAATTATGTCATCCATCGATGTCATCCATCACTATCGCTATCTGTGCAGATCCTTTTCAGAAGCTCTCATCAAAGCCAAGCAGATGTTAGCCTTAAGTGTTATCTCGAAATAGTCTTTATCTGGCTCGAGAACTGCAAACTTTTTTGGTATTGGAATTAACAGTGGATCATCACAACAGTAGCTCAGATTTCCATTATGATCGACAAAAAGGCTCACCTTCTCGGGATTTCTCTTGCTGACCATTATGTATATGTTCTTCGAGCTATTTTTTCTCGTAATATCCATTATCTCCTCGATTGAGTACTTGTTCACAAGACAGAACATAATCTGATTTGCCAGATCGGTTGTTTCGGGAGTCGTGGTGTAGCCGAGTTCCTCAACCCGTGACATTTCAGTGAAATTATGAGAGCTAAGTTAAAAAGCTTTCTGATTTAAATTTACGGACATATCTTTATAGGACCTCCCTTTATCCGATCTCTCTATTTTAACAAATCCAGCATTTAACAACTCCAAATCAAAAATAAACAACTCCAGAAAAGTGCCCTATGATTTACAACCTTCTCCCTCTCAAATGCTCTATGATAACGTCAGCTTTAAGTCCATTCTCAATGCAGAACTGCATAAACAGAGATCCAGCGTACAGACACATAGTAACCCTTGGAATCGCCAGATCTCTGTAATAGATGTGCAAATCCTTCAATCCAAAAAGAGCTTTTGTCGCTTTAAATAGAATCTCAATCTCAGCCCTCATCTCAGCAAAATCCTCGTAATCGTTGATTGCTTGAAGGGTCGTTTTTATTATCTCATTCAAATCTTTAACCAGATCATCAAAAACGCTTGAATACCTCGAATTTAGCCAGTCAAAGTTGACTAGCATAGCCTTAATAACCCTTTCAAGTTTCTTCAGGTTATTTTTGGGTTTAACAATCGGTATTATTCTGTACGACATTGACATCTCATACACTTTGTAGCAGCTAAATCCTGCATCCGCTATTACGGCCTTTATTTTACCGTTTAGAGTTCCCAGATTCGATATCACCATTTCATCCGCTTTAACCTTTGAAGTTTTCTTTGAGAAGATTCTAACATCAACCAGGCTTAGATTGGAGAGATTTATTAAAACAGCAACTATATAGCCGACTGTTGTTCCCTTTAACGAATCGAAGACGAACTCAGCATCAAATTCCTGAGCTATCTTCTTTCCATTTCTACGTTTGTTCAAATCAACTGGAACGATAAAAGTATCGAGAACGTATATCTCACCTTCTTTAACCTTCAGATTCCTGAATATCATTCTGTCCATGTGATAAGAGAGATTTTTCCTCTTTTTGTGGTATTCTGCATAGTCTGTTATCGTTTCAGCTTTAGATCGAGAATTTCTCTCAATTTCTCATCAAAGCTTAAATAGAGGTAGAAGAAGGCTGGAATCATTCCATAAGCCTTATTGTCTCAACTTTGAAGTAGTCAATGAAGGTATCATCTTCAATCTCTTTTCTTTTGAACAGCTTTCTTGCAGTTATGCTTATTGTTTGAGCGAAGCTGTAAACGAGAATTCTCAATTCTTCTTCGTAGATTTCTCCTCTGTTTATTTTCTCCCTTATCTCATCCGTAATCATGAAAAGGAATTTGGTGCTTCTGTTTTTAAACTTTTTCGATTTATTTGACTTCTTTTTTGATTTTGATTGTTTTTGAGTTTTATTTCTTGCAGACACTCTTCTGGAATAGAGAGATAAAAATATGGAGTTGTAAGAGTTGTTATTTGATTTTATTCGGAAAGCTTATAAAGGGAAGCCCTATCTTAATACTAAAGCAGTAAGCTCTCGGAATAAGTTTCTTATCAAGCGGTACAGTATTTTTATTTTTATCAATGTCGAAATTTAACAATGACGAGGTGAAAAGAAAATGAAACTATAAAATCCACCGCTATGGCTCTGGGTTGCGATAGGGGTTGGATACTTTATTTTAGGTGTCGTTGGATTCCTGAAGAATCGTGTCGATATGTATTGGCAGATGATGTTGATCTTCGGAGTTCTTTGGCTGATAGTTGTAGTCTATGATTTAAAGACAAACAAATTCACAAAAAAGCCAACTCCTGAAGATATTCTCGCTCTTGGTACCTTAGCTACGATATTCCTAGCTTCTGTTGTTGTTGCTATCACAAACAGCATAATAATGTTTCTTGCAGCGTTTATAAGCAGGATGTTGATAACCTATACAGCCTATAAAAAAGAAAAGAAACATAATGAAAGCAATCAAAAATAAAAAGGTTGTTGAAAAATATGTTAAAGGGTTAAAATGAATAAGCTTCAAGAAATAATTAAATTCGTGCTTACAGCAAGGCTTGAAAATTTAATTTGTGATTACTAATAAGAGGAGGTAGAAAGGAATGAAAGATAAAAACAGTTCCTCTAAAATGGATTGGAGATCCTAAGAAATCTACATTGTTCGTATTTACTACAGGATGTATGGTCGGTTCTCTCGGAGCTATAACCTTCAAACATGCTCAATCGATTGGTTTACTGGAAACTTTTGAATAATAGAAAATGTCAATGAGTGAAAAAAATGAATTGGCTGAGAGATATCAAATTTGGTATTTTATTTGGACTCGTAGGTTTCACTCTTACTCTTTTAACCATGTACTCAGCAACAGGCATACTTGACTGGAGATTTCCTGCTGTAATAGGAACTGGATTTTTCGGTGGAGGGTTTTTGGGTTCACTGATGAGAAGATTGTATAAAGGTGGTGAAGAAAGAAAAGCAAATCTTATTTTGCTGGTATGTGCTTTATGTCTTATTCCTGTAATAATCGAGAATTTGTACGACGTATTTACTGGGAACTGGAGGACATGGAAGGCTATTAGCGTAGTTGGTGGCGTATATTTGATATGTTTTGCAATCTTCCGTGTGGCAAGGTGTGAAGATGAAGATTGTCAAGATAAAAGCCAAGAAAGCCTTTGCTCCAACCAAAATTCCTGGAGCTAAATGGGTTGTAAATCAATATATTGGCTGCCAGCACGCATGTAAGTACTGTTATGCCAAGTTCATGTGCAGATGGTATAATCACGGAAAGTGGGGATCTTGGGTAGTTGTTAAAGAAAATATGGCAGATCTTGTTAAAAAGCAGGTAGTTAACGGTTCCGTTTATATGAGTAGTGTTAGCGATCCTTACCAGCCAATTGAAAAGGAGTTTAGGTTAACGAGGAATGTTTTGAAAAATATGGATAAAAGAATAAAACTATCTATTCTAACAAAATCCGATTTAGTTTTAAGGGATATAGACTTGTTTAAGAAGTTTAACGATATAGAAGTTGGTCTCACAATTAACAGCTTTGAAGGTGCGATTAAAAAGAAAGTTGAACCGTTTTCTTCGAGTAATAAGAGAAGAATAGAAGCATTTAAAGAACTTCGTGAAAACGGGGTTAGAAATTACGCATTTATTTCTCCGATAATTCCTCATTTGACTGATATAGAACATTTAATAGAAGAAACGAAAAGTTTTACGAATTTTTACTGGTTTGAGTTTCTGAATCTAAAGGCTTCTGGTAAGGAGTTTAGAGAATGGCTAAAGCAAAATTATCCAGAAAGCTATGAAATACTTTCTGATAAAACCAAAGCTGAAAAGTATGTGAAAGAAGTAATAAATGCTATAAAGAAGGCTGAAATTTTTGTTAAAGGTATTTGTGTTCATTATCCAAAGCTTATGGTGGTGAAATAAAATGACAAAGAAAAAAGAAATTAAGGAGTTGAAAGAAGAGATTGAGCTATTGGATGATATACTTTCTGCTTTGGTTGAATTGCTTGAAGAGAAATGAGTTTTGAAGTATGAAGAATGGAAGAAAAGGATGAAAGAGAAGATAAAAGAGGGTGAAAAGTTGAAGAGGATTTAAGCATTAAAACAATATAAAGCAAACCAGAAAGGTGTAGAAAATGAAGGGAAATGTGAAAAACAATAGAAAAATACCCGGTATGCTCTATATACTTATTTCTTTTGTTCCATGGGTTGTTTACTGGGTATTATGTGGAATGGGAAACATGTTGGGCGTAGTCATTCCCTTAGTTATTATTTTACTGCTTATAATCCCTCAAATCTGCAGAAGAGATTTCAATCTGATGGATGTTACCTCTCTTCTCTACTTCAGCATAGCCACTACTGCTACATTTATCTTCAACCTGAACATATTTGTTGAGAAAAGCGGTTTTCTCGGTTACTTTACTTTGTTTCTAATGGCATTATTTTCTCTAATCATCAAACAACCTTACACCCTTCAGGTTTCGAAAAGGGATTATCCTGAAATCTACTGGAAGGAGAAATCATTTCTGGCCATCAACAACATAATTACTGGGGTCTGGGCAGTAATCTTCATAGCAAACGCAACCATATTTTTACTTCTCGACATACCCTTTACCATAATACTTTCAAACACTTTAATTGCTCTTGGTATAGCGTTTTCAATTGTTTTTCCCTTGAAAGCACCCGCTTACTTTGCTTCAAAGGAATTCAAGAAATATGATTGGAGCGTTGAGGTAACTCAAAAGCTAAAAGGAGAAAACGAATACGATGTCATCATCGTTGGCTCTGGCATTGCTGGCTTAACCTGCGGTGCTTTACTCTCAAAAAGAGGATACAAGGTTTTAGTTTTGGAGCAACATTATCAGGTTGGAGGCTACTGCTCATCCTTTAAAAGGAGGGATTTTGTCTTTAATGCTGGTGTCTCAGATGTAAGCGGTTTATGGGAAAAAGGTCCTATCGCCTATCTTCTCAGAGAGCTTGGGTTAAAAAGAGAAGATTTGTTTGTGAGAAATACAATAAGATACGTCTTCAAAGACGAGGAAGTAGAAGTACAAAACCTGGAGGAATTCATGAGAAAGCTTTCAGATATGTTTCCAGAAGAAAAAGAGAACATTTACGCCTTCTTCGATGAAGCTAAAAAAGCCTATGAGGAGTGTTACAAAGACGCTGAAGCTTATGGCATTCCCTTGCCAGCTGAACTAATCGTCAAGGTTTTTGGAGCTAAAAAGCTCTTGGATTATCCTAAGGAGCATCCACACTTTTACGACTGGATGAACAAAACATTCAGGCAAAAACTCGATGAATACTTCAAAAATGAGGATTTAAAGACTTTACTTGGCGCTTTGTTAGGCTATATAGGAACAGAAGCAGATAAAACTCCTGCAAGCAACGCACTTACTGCTGTAGTTTCATACTACATCCATGGGGGGTACTTTCCAAGAGGAGGAGCTCAAAGGTTTGCAAACAGCTTGAAGGAGGTTATTGAGGGGCACGGTGGTAAAGTCTTGCTTAGGCATAAAGCAGATAAGATACTGATCGGGAACGGAAAGGTTGAGGGTATAAAGGTTGGAGACAAAGTTTTTAGAGCTTCGATTGTTGTGGCAAATGCAAACGCAAAAACCACTTTCTTAGAACTCGTTGGAGAGAAGCACTTGGATGCGAGATTCATTGAATACTTAAAAACCCTGAAGATGTCTCCTTCCTGCTTTGCGGTGTTCTTAGGAGTTGATGCAGACCTAACTGAATATCCAACGATTGTCGTAGATTTGGATGATGGATATTATGTTGTGATAAACTCGAATGCTGACTCAAGCTTAGCGCCAAATGGTAAAGCGAGCGTTACAATACTGACTCTCGCCAACTATCACGATTTTCCAGAGAGAGGAACAGAAGAGTATTTGCAGAAGAAGAAGGAATTTGCCGAAATGTTGATCAAGAAGGCTGAAAAAGTCATTCCGGATTTAAGCAAGCGTATAATCGTTCAGGATGCAGCAACACCAAAGACGTTCGAGAGATACACCTCTATGCCGGAAGGAGCAATCTACGCTTTTGATCAATCGATTGACACCAAGAGACCGTACTTTAAAACCCCAATAAGGGGCTTGTATCTGGCAAGTGCTTCAACTTTCCCGGGTGGTGGAATAGAAGCAGTGGTAATATCAGGAATGATCTGTGCAAACGATATATGTAACTGGGAGGTTAAGCAATGAATGACCTACTCGCAATAGATTCTCCTCTTTGATTTCCTGTATGTATAGTTGAAAATTTAGCCCAGTAAAACGCTCCCTAGCAAATACGCAAGTGAAAATAAAAAATTTCATCTACCGGAAATAACCGAAATTTGTTATTTGTTTTATCACCCTTGCTTGCAAGACCTCATACGGGGGTAGTTCACATCACATATAGACCTCTACAATATTGTGTGGGATTTTAAGTTGAAAAACACTTTTATGCAGAATGAAGAGCTCTTCCTGATTGCTTTGAGAATTAAACCTCCTTAGTATCAAGTACTTTGGAAGTCATAGGATTTCCAAGTTCACCAAATTTTTGCTTACTGCCTACAACAATGAACGCAACTACACAAACCTACAACTACACAAACTTAAAATCTCCATACATCCAGTAAATCCATGTGATCCTCACAACCTCAAGAAAGCCGGGGAGGAAAACCAGAACGCTTGCCAAATTTCTCGCAAAATTCATGAACTGGAAGTACATTTCAAGGGGAAAAAAGAGTCTTGAAAAGGTCTATTCTCTGTCCCCTGATGTTGCGATACTAGAAGAGATAAAAGGAAATCCATCTATCCTCAGGATCATAAAAAATGGACGGGAAGTTTTTTCAATGAGATTCAATCCCGGGAAGATAGAAAAAGTTAAGATGGATAACTCCCCTGTCTTCTTTAGCGGGGATGTGTGGTTCGATCCTTTAATATTTGATGCTGTTCCAGTAAGTTTTGCCGGGAAAAAGATGAAGAAAAAGTTCAAGGCCATGGGAGCATTAAAGAAAGAGATTCTTGTAAAGAAAGACAGGAATAAATACCACATGCTTTTCAACTACAGTGGCAGGCTCGTGGGCAAGCTTATTGTCATGAGATCCATGAGGTGAAAGATTGAACTATAAAGGTGATTTCGAGTTCAAGATTGAGAATTACAAGAAGGCAGAACTGATATTTAATGCGCTGAAAGTTGAGGGGGGTAGAGGGATAAGAAGCGAGGCAAAGATTTATTTAAAGGGAGGGTCTTTAATCTTAAAAATCGAAGCAGAAGATCTAACTTCATTTAGAGCCAGCCTGAATTCGTGGTTACGGCTTATAAGAATATGTAATGAAATATTGAATGTAATCGATGAAGTAGAGTAGAGGTGTTCGAGATGAGTGTTGAACTTCCACCCCAGGTACAGAATATGGTTGCTCAGCTTCAGCAGATCCAACAGCAGCTTCAGGTTGTGGTTGCTCAGAAAGCACAGGTTGATGCTGGACTGAAAGAAGCTGAAATGGCGCTGGAAGAGCTGAAAAAAAAGGAAGATACTACTGTTTACAAAACAGTTGGTAATATACTCGTAAAAACAAGCAAGGAAGAGATGCTAAAGGAGCTTGAGGAGAAGAAGGAGACTCTGGAGATCAGAATAAAAACCCTGCAGAGGCAGGAAGAGAAGCTCAGAGAGAGATTTGTCGAACTGCAGAAAAAGATTCAATCAATGCTCGGGCCTCAGGCCGGGTAGCAGATTGGACAGGCAGCGAGATGTCGAGAGAGTTCGATGTAATAATAGCTTTCGCACTTTTCCATTTCGGAATATTTTCAACTATTTTTTTAATTGCGATATCGATATTTTTTCTGACATATCCATATAACCTGATCGTTAGCACGATTGGGATAACTGCCGGGCTTGTTTTGATATACAAAGGAATAAAGTTAGGAAAATCACTGAAATCTTCCTGAAGCTGAGATACCTGAAGTAGAACATTTTTTAAACGAAATAGAGGTCTCTTTCTTTCAATCTATCTATAAAATTAAATAACCATCCAGACAATTTTTCATAGAAATTGAAAGTTTCCAACAATGTGTTCGCTATCAGACCCTTCTCCTCCTAACCCTCTCAACGAACCTCTCTATATTTATCCCATTCTTCAAGCAGAACTGGCAGAATAACTGTGTAGCATAAAATATCATCCTAATATATGTAATAGCGTACTTGCAGTAGTAAACGTGTAAATCTCCTAATTCGAACATTGCTTTTGCTACTTTGAAGAAGAGCTCTATCCTGTTCCTTATTTCTGCGAATTCCTCTATCTACGTTTCTTTTCACCTAGATTACTGGAATTATTCTGTAGTTTAAAGGTAACAAAACGTTGTCGTAGGCGAAAAAACTAGCATCTGCTATAACAACCTCTATCTTGCCACTTTCAGTTCCCAAATTCGATATTACCCTTTCTACCCAAATCTCCTTCTTCTTGTTCTTCGGATAAATTTTAATGTCGACAACCGAGAAATTGGTCAGATAGAGCAGAGTGCAGACAAAGTATCCTACCTCAACGCCTCTAACAGAATCGTAGCAGAACTCTGCATCGAAAATCTTTTGTCTTCTTTCCGTGTCTTAGTCTGTTTAAATCTACCGTTGCTACTGTTGTATCCAGTCTGTAGATTTCATCCACTTTTCCTTAAACATTCCTCTATTATTGTATTGTTGATTCTAACTTTTAGTATGGAGTCTTTTCCTGAAATCTTCGTAGTTTGAGAATGTCTTTAGTACCTAAGGTTGAGAATGTCTTTCAACTTTTTTGTGATCTCTGAGAAATACATAAAAGAGAATTAGAGGAAATCCGAAGAAGAACTTAATTGTCTCAACTTTATAATAGTCGATTAAATAAGCATCATGCTTCTCTTTTCTCCTGAATAATCCGGTAGCTTTTTCTGATACAATTTTAGCATTCCAAAGCCACTATCCAGAAATCATCTTCTGTCATATCCCCACTGTTTATTTTCTCCACTACACTCCTCAGAATCATAAAAAGAAACGATGTAATTCTATTTTTAAATTTTTCTATTTTTATGGATTATTTTCTTGATTTAATCTCTCAATTTTGTTATTTCTGAGTTACACTTTGATGGAGATGAAGAATAAAAATATGGATCTGTCTGTCTTAGTTAATTTTATTGAGGGTTTGGAAGAAAGTGACCTTATATCCGATAAGTTTTGACAGCACCCTAAAATCTTCGGGGAAATGATAATATCTAATCACGAAGAACTTTAACTAGTGATAGTATGTTTCCGGTTGAAGAGTGGGTTACTGTCGTTTCCGGTCTCGCTTTTACAGCTGTGGCAGTTTTGCTGTACTCAAGAACAAAGCAGATCTCAGCTCTGCTGTGGACGATAGCTGCGGCGTCGTTTTTGGTAATCTCAATAGCTCTGGCTGTAATGGGACTCAACGCTCTGCAGCTTGCGGTAACACCGTACCTCGGATCGATATATCCGGGATTGCTTGCAGCAGGCATAATTGCGAGCAAGAGCAAAGCTTGGAGGTACTACTTCGCGTTTGTGATCGTGGCGCTTGTCCTGATGGCGGCGGGCAGCGAAGGATTGGTGAAGATATCAAGGGTTCTGCTGCACTCGGTATCGGGACTCATCATAGTCTTTCTGCCTCTTGTTTTCGCTGTCAAGCGCCTCGCTCCTGCATCGTCAATTTTCGTCAGCATCGGCGGTCTGCTGATCTCGATAGGTGGATTAGCCTTGGCTACGCTGATGGCAGGGAAACCGCTGCTGCCATTTGAAACGGTAGTGTTCATCCTCCACCCGCTGCTGTTCCTCTCAGCGTTCGTTATGGCTGCAGGGCTTTATGTGAGTAGAGGCCTCGGGCTCGAGTGAGGGATTATGGAAGCGAGATACCACATGGTTATCGCCTTCACACTCGCAGTGCTGCTTGTGGGTTTTGGTGTACTCCTCTCTCCACCGTTCAAAGATCTGCGGAAGTCTATCGGTCTTCCAGAGGATTTGCCTGGATCGAGATACGCGAATGGTGTGGCGGAGATAATAAACCCCGACATCGATCAGGCAGAGCTGTACCTTACGAGGATTGCCCATATCTACCATGCGGTCTTTGCAGTGCTTATCTATGCAACCATCGCAGCCCTCGTTAAGATCTATCGCATGGAAACCGATATTCTGCTGCTGATGCTGACTGGTGTGCTGATGGTCGTAGCAGGCAGTATAGTTTACGCTTACATCGATCACACGTTCTTCTGGCACGGGCTGTTCATAGCAGGTTTAGCAGTTATTTTCTCCAGCGCTTTGCTGCTGCTTTTCAGGTTCAAGCCATCCGAAAAACTCGACTGGGCTGTGCTGGTTGCAGGACTGCTCCTGCTCGGCGGTGCGGTAATAGGCGGGTGGGTTGGCAGCAGCTTTATAGACAGCAATCTCGCCCACGAGTTCCTCATAGCAAAGATCCAGAGCAGGTTCAATCCCGATCTGGCTGAGGAGAGCACAGTCTGGAGAGCTATGACCGGGCATCTGCATGCGATGGTTGCTTTATCTCTCGCTTTAGCCTTCGTAGTTGCCGTGAAGGCAGTTGGGGTCAGACAGAGTAGATTGACGCAGATGGCAGTATATGCCGTGATATTCGGCGAGACTGTAATGGCTCTCGCATCCTACTCCGTGTGGTTTGCCGGAAAGATTGCTCACCTCATAATCACACCTGCAGCTTTGGCTCTGATCTTCGGCACCCTAATGTTGTCCTTCAGAACCGAGAGACCTGAAGCTGCAAGCCCAAAGGGAGCTTTGAGCTGGGGATTGAGGCTGGGAAACCTCTGGGTCTGGGCTTTCGTAGCCGTTCCGGGAGCGATAGTTGCGATAAGTCTCAGAAAGCCCAAATTCTTTAACCCCGAGTTTCGGGCTGAGAGCTGGGACTGGGCAGAGCTTGCTTACAACATAGGTCACTGGCACATACTCCTTGCGATCTGGGGTGTCACTCTTCTGCTGGTTTACTTAGCCATCGTCAGCAAGTCGAGGTTCGCTGCTATAGCCGGATGGACTGCAACTATCGGCATGCTCGGATCAATCGCTGCTGTAAATCTTTACATGCTCGCCAACCCGCCGCTACCGTATGTGCCCAACCCCTACGACAACTTCTGGTTGCAGTACTTCGTAGAGCCGTCGATGGCTATAATGAGTCTTGGTGTTGCAGCCTCCTACTTTGTATTCCTGAAGGATGCGCTTAAAGGAGACACTTAAGAGGTAATTTTTAATTACTATTTTGCTATCTTTGGACTACGGAAAATATAGGAGAGTGTGAGCAAGAAAAAGATCTGAAAGAGCAAGATATGGAGGTATCGCTAATTTCTTCCACCCAACAAAACCTTTTGGAGAGCTTTATACTAGAACACATTGCAGGATTCACACCACTCCAGACTTCTGTGTAATTTGATCCAGTAGCCCCAAGTCCTTAATCTTTTTTAAAACCTCCTCAACCTCCTCCTCAACGCTCATCCTGTCAGTATCAAGTATCAGCTCAGGACTTTCAGGCTCCTCGTATTCACCATCCAAGCCTGTTAGCTCCTTAACCTCTCCCTTCAGAGCTTTCGCATACAAACCCTTGGGATCCCGTTCAATCCTAACCTCAAGCGGGCATCTGAGATACACTTCAACAAAGCTCCCAATTTCTTTCCTCGCGTACTCCCTCCAGGCTCTATACGGAGCTATTACAGATACTATAGTTATAACTCCATTCTTGGCCAGTAGCTTGGCCATTTCAGTGACAACCCGGTTGTGCATCTCCCTCTCCTGCTTGCTGAAGCCCAGATCAGGATAAAGCCTCGATCTAATTCCATCACCATCCAGAACTTCAGCCTGACAACCCATCTCCTGCAACTTCTCAGCCAGTGCCATCGCAAGTGTAGTCTTACCAGCCCCACTCGGACCGGTTAGCCATATAACGAAGCTCATATCAGACTTCTCCCCCTCAGGTCATGCTTTATTCCAAAAAGGGATAGCACAGTTGGGGCGAAATCGTAAATAGAGCACTCCACCATCTTGCTATCGATATCAGGTATATGTAGGGTGAATACTCCATACTCAGAATGGACAGCATCATCCGGGCCGGTATCGTTTTCTGGCAGGTACAGAGAATCATGACCTACTGTACCGGCAGACCTCCAGTACAGATCGTCAAAGTAAACCATCATATCTGGCTTATCACCCTTTGCAACCGGATATATATCCTCTGGGTAAAATACCTTTGTGTCCCATCTCTCTCCATCCGGCCCCTTTATGGATTTCACCATATCAGCAATCTCATCCCTGAACCTGTCATACTCTGAAAGCCTGATAACTCCATTTTTCTCCCTGCCCTTGATGTTCAGAAAGATCCTTGCGTAGTATCCACCCCATGCCCATGCTATGGTATCGCTCCAGCTTGTTTTCAGCTCTTCGAGCCTTTTTACATTTCCATACTCGTACTCTGCCTTAAGCAACCCCTCATCGATCAGCCATTGATTTACGGCAAAACAGCCTTTCATCCTTTTTATGCCATGATCTGAGACTATCATCACAGCAGTATCCTCATCCAGCAGTTTCAGCGTTTTTCCTATTTCCTTGTCCAGCAGTTTGTAGTAATCAGGGATCACATTCCTGTACTTGCTATCCGGCTCATGCAGGTGATGGTTCTCATCGAAGTACTTCCAGAATGCATGATGAATCCTGTCAAGCCCTATCTCCACAAACTCAAAGTAGTTCCAGTCCTTTGTTTCGATTAAATGCCTCACAAGCTCAAATCTCTTTTCTGTCATCTCCCAGATTTTGTCCTTAACTTCATCTCGCTCATCCTTTCTGAAGACCACATCGAATATGTAATCTCCAACAACCTTCTCAACCTCGGCCTTGAGGTTTTGAGGGTAGGTGTAACTGACAGATGAGTCCGGAGTTATGAAGCAGCTAACAAGCCATCCATTGATCTTCTTTGGAGGATAGGAAGGAGGGACTCCCACCAGAACTGATTTGTATCCCTTCTCCCCAAGATAATCCCATACTGCTTTTTCCTTGACCATCAAGCTGTGGGCTATCCATATATCGCTGTAGCTGTTTCCCTTGCGATGTCTGAAACCATACAGTCCCATTTCTCCCGGAGTTTTTCCGGTAGCCATGACCATCCAAGCAGGGATCGTTATGGCTGGTATGCAGCTTTTCATCGCCCCGTATATAGAGTTCTCGAGTAGTTTCCTTATGTTGGGCAGATCGTTGATAAACTCGTGGAACAGCAACTCGGGTGGAGCAGAATCCAAACCGATCACGAAAACCTTACGCATTTCAGGCACCCCATCAGAATTTCCAACACATCATTCAACCTATCTCTTTCGCAAACACACCCAAAAACATCCTTCTTTCCACCAGCGTTAAAATCCTTAAGGCTGGAAATTATTTCATCCATTTTTACCCTTTCGGCCATATCGGGAGATACTCTGAAGTAAAGCTGGGCTTTTCCATGGAAGTTTCTGTTAACGGCTACAGCCCCATTATATCCCAACTCCCAGACGAGCTTTCTGGCAACCTTTGAAATTATGTTGAAGTCACTGGAGAATTCAGCGAGAGCGAGACCATCTTCAACCACCACATTCGACAGCACATTGTCAATCTCGCTCTCTATTGCCTCGAGATTGTTCAGCCATGGTTCAAATTCCAGCAACTCAGTCAGCGATTTCTCAAGCAATACCTTTACAGCATCTTCAACCTTATTTCTGTCCATCACGATATAATTGGAGTCGATAAGCTCCACAATCTTTTCCGCCTCATTTCTGGTTATTCCCTCTTTTTTCAATAGTTCTATAACCCTCTGGATTTCAAAAGCTCTCCTACCAACATCTCCAATTGCACCCAGCGCGCTCCAGGCGTTCCAGAGATTATAATACTCCGACACAACGAAAGTAGTTGAAGGTGAGGTTTTACCATCAAGAACGGGATTTATCTGCCTGATTCGTGAGTTCTTTATTTTCGGCTGAATGTGGTGGTCGATGAACACAGCATCCCTGTCCAGAGCTTCCACCTCATCTGGAAGATTCAAATCAAGAATGAACAGTTTTTCTGCATTTGCCATGTATTTTTTTATGCGTTCATCAAGTCTGAATTTCCCTATAGGAGGAACCAAGTTCCTGAAATCCGATGTTTCATCTAAAGCTTTCACAACCAAGGCTGCAGATGCAACACCATCTGTATCCCAGTGGTGGATGATTAAAGCCGACATAGTGAATCACCCCTCGCTCACACAAGGGGCTTCGGGATGGGTTTGAGCTAAGCCCCTTACCATCCCAAGGGGGACACAACCCCTTGCTACTCCTATCTGTCCCAGAACGGGGACAGACTCGGAGCTACCTCTCAGCCTGTGGAAGACTCTTAACCTGATTATTTGTTTGAGGCCAGACGCCATATCCCTCAAAAACCCATGATCCGTCTGGCCAATCTCGTACAGGTACTTTTTCAGGATGTTTCTTGCGGAGTTGACATCTGCGTTGATGATACCGATCACGGATTTGAACAGACCCCTCTTTACCCTTTTTCGAGGTTCGTAGTACTCTCTTGAGGGATACTCGTGCTTAACAGAGTCCACACCGGATGTATACTCCTCGCTTACTTCTACGATATCCCCAAACTTGTACTTGAGGTGCTTTACTACTTTACCATGAGGGAGTAAAGAGAACATCTGGTTTACGAGGTCGGGCAACTTGCTTTCCTTGTTCTTGGATGAGTGAACATTTCCTACAACGATCCTTGTTACCCTGAACTTCTTGGCAAGCTCCACAATCAGGTTTGATACACGGTGAGAGAAATCTCTCAGCAAATTTCTCACCCGCTTCCAGAGCTTGGCAATTCTTTCGTCGAGTTTGTGGTGTGGTAAGCCCTCGTTCAGGTTGTCTCTTTTAGACTGCAATCTGGAGATTTTCTTGAGGTATTTTCTTAGAAGGGACATTAGACCTCTGCCATCGATGATGTATGACACAGGATGGCCCTCGATAACGATAACAGCGAAGTTGGAAGTGTTGAAGTCGATGCTCATCAACATCTCTTTTTCTGGTTGTTGGGTTTGCTCTTGCTCTACAGAGTAAACGATTCCTATTTGGTAGAATATCCTGCCAGAGTACTTGAGAGGAGTTATCTGGATGTTTCTTACATCGTAACCAGTTAAGTCAATACCAGTATCAATCCACAAGTACTTCTTATCGTAGCCGTACTCCTCTTTCAAGTATTCTCTCAGTTGTTTTGGTATGGATAACCTGATCTTACTCCCGAGCACCTTGAAACCTGTTTTGTCGTAAACGATAGTACGATGGGGCTTCTTCTTATCCATGAATCCTGGCCTTCTTACGGGAGAACTGTAATTCTCAGGATTCTTCAGGTAGTCGAAATACTTTTCCCAGCCCTCAACGAGCTGACCCATGAGGATTTGGGCTGACCTTGAGTGAATGTTCCTGACGAAGAAGTTGTCTTTGAGTTTGTTGTAGATGTCGTAAACGTTGAACTTGAGGTTTCCGTTTATGAGGTGGTGGTTGACAACATTCCACACCTTGCCCGCGTTGTAGCAGAGGTTGCCGATGACTATCTCCTGCTCCCTGGTTAGTCTGGGCTGAATGACTATGCATCGGTTTTCCTGCACATACATACGTCTGCGTTTGGGCATATAGATGTTGAGAGTAGTGTGAAAGTGAAAAGGATATATCAACCCGCCCACCTCTCCTTGCGTATCCCCTCGCTTCGCAAGGGGTCTTGCAAGCAACGGGAAGATAAAAATTATTAATTAATCGAGATAACCCAGAGCCCTCAACCTCTCCTTAACTTTCTCCTCTTCCTCCTCGCTGAAAACCTCTTCTTTATCCTCTTCCTCCAGGCTTGCGAGAACCTCCCTCAGAACATAGGTTACATAATCTGAAACCGAAGTGAAACCCGTACCCTCGATTCTACTCTTTATCTTGTCATATAAAGGCTTTGGAATCGAAACCGTGGTATACTTTCTCCCCTCATCGCTCATAACATCACCCAGCTATGTTTAATTAAATGTAATTAAAATCTTTTGCTGGAAAAAGCAGTTTCAGTAGAAACCTCAACCAGAAAAACTGAGAAAAATTTATTAAATACCACGGAGTTTCATCGATATGCCTCTCAATAACTTCCGAGTGATTATCGATGGCAAACTTGCTGGAATGGGACTACCAGACAGGGAAGCACTGATACAGCTCAAGGATATGGGTTTCAAAGGAATTCTAACCCTAACTGAAAAACCCCTTATGTATGATGAGATAAGATACTTCCAGTACCATCACATCCCTTTGAAGAATTTTAAAGCTCCCTATTTGGATCAGATGGTCGAGGCTGTTGAATTCATAGACAATGTCGATGGGCCGGTGGCGGTTCACTGTCAGTTCGGAAAAGGCAAGACCGGCTGTATTTTAGGAGCATATTTGATATACAAGTTCAATATGTGCACAGATGAGGTAATCCGAAGGCTGAAAGCCATTTTCAACAGCTATATTGAACTTTCCGAGCAGGTAGAAGCTCTAAAGGATTTTGAGAGGTTTTTAAGAACGAAATCCTATTACGAAGATGGATGTAGCGGGAAAATCATCGTTAAAAGGGACTATTCGATGTTCGAAGAGTGCATACACCACTTCAAGGTTTGCGTTTATGAAGATGAAACCGAAATGATTCTCAAAACAGATAGTGGGGAGATAGTTCTTTCATTTAAGGGGGATATCGGAAGGAAGATGACAAAATCCATCTGCCATCTGTAATCAGGTTCTGTTTTTAAAATTGCTTTTTAAAATCAATTAACCGATTTCAGCCAATCTTCAACTTGCCAACAATCTCCCCTATCTCAAGCCACGCCCAAGCCCATACTATACACTCAAAAGCCCTTACCAGATCCCCCTTTTCCAAAAAATAGGTAGAGTCTAATATGTAAGCTCGAATGTTCCTTAGAAAATCCTCATCTCCGCTTACATTCTTCATTTTCTCCTCGATTTTAGCCTTCCACTTCTCAGTTTCCTTCCTAAGCTCTTCTTCCACATTCATGCTGCTCACTTTATTCTTTTAACAGACAGTATCAGTCCATCTCTCCCTGTAACAATAACTTCATCTCCTTCCCTTAATTCGTCATCACTTTCTATCTTCCATATCTCCCCATCTATTTTTGCCAGACCGCTTCCATCTGAAAACTCCATAACTTTACCCCTCTTGCCAATCAAAGCCTCCCCACCAACCTTCTTCTTTTCCTTCCTTAGCTGAACTAACTTCATTAGCATAAATGTCACTAAAGCACCCATCCCTATTCCAATTCCTGCAATGAGCATTCTGAAAGAACTGTAAAAGTTCGAGGGCATTAACGGCTCATCAATCAGCATAATGGCTCCCAGAGTTATACATATTACCGATGCTGACCCAAGGACTCCATAGGTAGGCGTTGCCAGTTCTGCGATGAGGAACAGTACGCCCAGGGCTATCAGTAGTATCCCTAGGGCGTTTATTCCGATCGCTCCGAATCCAACTAACGATAGAACGAGGCTTATCGCCCCTATGGTTTCCGGAAGTATGCCCGGAGAGGTTAAACCGAATATCAGTCCATACAGACCAACCAGAAAGAGTATCGTTGCAACCTGAGGATTGGATATAAATCCAAATATCTTTGCCTGAACGGGCTTTTCAGCTGTAACAATTTCATAATCGAGTTTAACATCAAGCAATCCCTTTTCATTGATTTTTCTTATTAAATCTTCCTTTGAATCTGTAACAAGATCTATAACTCCCTTTTTATATGCCTCCCTAGATGTAAGGCTCAGGCTTTCCGTTACAAACTTCTCTGCTATGTCTGCCGGTCTCCCCCTTTTTTCAGCTATGCTTCTCGCATAACTGGCAATGTAGTTTATGGTCTTGTTCTCCACCTTCCCGAACCCAACTGTGACTGGAGTTGCTGCCCCGACAGATGTCCCGTTGCACATCGCTGAGACTTCTCCTGACAGCAGGATAAAAGATCCGGCAGAGGCTGAAAATGCTCCCTGAGGATAAACATAGGTGATAACAGGAATATCGCTCGTCAGAATCATACTTACAATTTTCTCCGTTGACGAGACCAGCCCCCCAGGAGTATTGATAACAACAAGAACAGCATCAGCTTGGATATTTTCAGCCATGTCGAATGCATTCTCAACATAGACGACGGTTCCCTCATTTATCTCCCCATCGATGTTAACCTCAACAATAGTTGCGGTTGCTACACCAGAGGCGGAGAAGATCAGTAACAGTATTAAAAGCCTAGACAGTAAAGGTATGGATACATAGCATATCACATTTTTCATGCCATTCTCCATACTACACCTTAAATACGATTCTTTTAATTTCTTTGCCATTCACCTCGACTATCGCTTTATAAACACCCTCCCCAAGGACGCCAAGGTTCTCGCTGTGATTGTAATAAGCGATCCTATCACTCTCACAATTCTTTTTTGCCGTGTAAGTGAAGTACAGCACAATCTCGTCTTTCGTGACCTTTTTTCCAACATACTTCATCTCATGGCACATGGGATGTGGTTGAACGACATTCATTATCCAGGAGTCGTTCTTTTTTATAACCACGATACTGGGAGTTGTTTTCGGGGTAACTGGATAAATATTCTCCTGATTAGATATACATCCCAAAGATATACCCACAGCCAGCAAAACCAGCAAGATTCCCAATCTTGAGACCATTGATTTTTGTTAAACAGTTCACATTTAAATCTTCCCCACCCCCTCCCAAAAACAGTTCCAACAAACATTAATATCTAAGCCGACAACAAGTAACCATGCGAATGGACTACATCATTTTCGGTTTTGGGTTAATCATGATCGGTCTGGCTATGCTGTCACTCTCCACTCATGCAAATGTAGGAGGGATTATCCTGATAGGGCCAATACCGATAGTTTTTGGCAGCTCTCCAGAGTCTGCTAGCCTGGCACTTATCTTGGGATTGTTCTTTTTCGTGATGATGTTCGCTCTGATGAGAAGGTGATGGAGGAGATAGCATGCTTGGCATAATCGCTATGCTGATAATCCTGACAGGAATCCTGCTTATATTCTTCGGTTTAATCTCCCGGCCACCAGATTATGAAGAATGGAGGGATTGGGATGAAGAGATGGAAGAAATAGATTACAGGAAAGTTGATGCTAAAAAGATGGATACCGAACCGAGAAGAGAGGTAAAATCTGCTGGAATCGTTATGATAGGACCGATACCGATAATTTTTGGGGACTCGAGAATGGCATTGTATCTTGCTATTCTGGCAATATTCATGATGTTCCTATTTCTGATAACCATAAGGGGGTGGTTTGCTGTCTGAAATATGGTACTTCGAGAAACCCGGAAAGCAGAATACAGAACGAACACTCGAGCTTGCTGTAAAAAGGGCTGAAGAGCTTGGAATAAGGTACATTGTGGTTGCATCTTCGACCGGAGAGACCGCTTTAAAGCTGATAGAATTGGTTGAGGGGAAGAACATAAAGCCCGTAGTTGTAACATATCATCGCGGGTTCTACAGAGAAGGAGAAGACTCAATGGATAAAAGCACCGAGGAGAGAATAAGAGAGAAGGCAATACTTGTAAGGCAATCGCACATTCTTTCAGGTCTGGAGAGAAGCATATCCAGAAAGCTGGGAGGTGCTTCAAGGACTGAGGCTATAGCAGAGGCTCTGAGATCTCTGTTCGGGCACGGACTTAAGGTTTGCGTTGAAATAACCATAATGGCTGCAGACAGCGGAGCGATACCGATTGAAGAGGTCATAGCTGTAGGTGGAAGAGCCAGAGGTGCTGACACAGCGGTTGTTATCCGTCCGGCACACATGAACAACTTCTTCGACATGCAGATAAAGGAAATAATCTGCATTCCGAGGGAAAAGAGATAACGAATCTCAGATGAACCCGAAGATTAAAAAATAAATTCTAAAAATGTTTTTGATTCTTTACTTATTTAATCCTTCTTTTTCATCTCCTCTTCCTTGAGGACTCTCCTCAAAACCTTGCCAACATTCGATTTCGGAAGCTCTTTCTTGAACTCTATGATCCTCGGAACCTTGTATGCTGCGAGATGCTGTCTGCAGAACTTCTCAATATCTTCAGCAGTAACATTCGCTCCCTCTCGCAGCACAACGAATGCCTTTACGGTTTCACCTCTCTTCGGATCGGGAACACCAATAACAGCCGCCTCAACAATATCTGGATGCTCGTACAAAACTTCTTCAACCTCTCTTGGATATATGTTGTACCCTCCAGCGATGATCATATCCTTCTTCCTGTCAACGATGTAGAAGTATCCATCCTCATCTATCTTGGCTATGTCTCCAGTTAGCAGCCATCCATTGATTAGCGTGTTCTTCGTTTCTTCTTCCATCTTGTAATATCCTTTCATAACCTGGGGTCCTTTTATTGCCAGTTCTCCAGTCTCTCCGATCGGAAGGATGTTACCCTCAGAATCAACAACCACCGCGATGGTATCGGGAATTGGTAAGCCGATGCTTCCCTCCTTGTTGACTCCATTTATTGGATTCGCATGGGTAACAGGAGATGTCTCACTTAATCCATAACCTTCAACGAGCTTTCCACCTGTGAGTTCCTCAAACTTTCTCTTTACCTCAAGCGGCAAAGGAGCTGCACCACTCACACACGCCCTTATCGAGCTCAGATCGTACTTGTTTACCTCCGGGTAGTTGTTTATCGCATTGTACATCGTGGGCACTCCACAGTAAAGCGTTACTCTGTGCTTCTGGATCGACTCAAGAACCCTTTTCAGGTCTCTGGGATCGGGTATAAGAACGATCTTTGCACCAACTGCGATGGGCAAATTCATGCTCGTTGTCATACCATATGAGTGGAAGTAGGGCAGAGCACCCATGATAACATCGTTTTCATTCACCTCTGGCAGCCACTCCATAAGCTGATAAATGTTTGCTACCAAGTTAAAGTGTGTGAGCATAACCGCCTTTGGAAGGCCTGTAGTCCCTCCAGTGTACTGGAAGACCGCTACATCTTCTTTCGGATTTACATTCACCCGCTTATCTGTTGGTGGGTATTTCATAACATCCTTCCAGTACATCACCTTCCTATCGATGCTGACCTTCTGTTTCTTCAAAGAATAAAGAAAGTTGAGCGGGAACTTGAGGTAATCCTCTATCTTGCAAATGACCACATCCACAAGCAAACCCTCATCCAGCAATGCCTTAAGCCTCGGGAACATGGGCTCAAAGGCGAACATGATTTTCGATTCGCTATTTTCCGCAATATGTCTCAGCTCTCTCTCGGTATACATTGGATTGCACTGGACAACTATGGAGCCTGCCTTAAGGATACCATAATATGTTGCAACATAATGTGGAGTGTTCGGACATCCAAGGATAACCCTGCTCTTCTCGTATCCGTTCTCGTACAAAAAGCTTGCAACCCTGTTGGCAATATCATCCAGCTCTCTGTATTTGATTGCCTTGCCTATAAAGTCGAGGGCCACATTTTCCGGATATTTGCTTGCAGAGTTCTCCAGCAGCTCATACAGAGGGATCTCAGGATACTCTATGCTCGGCCTGACGCCCTCATCATAGCTTTTCGTCCAGAACCTGTCTATTTCCTCACCAGAAACTTCTCGTATGTTCTTCCCAACAACATTTTCCATAATATCTATCCTATTAATCACAATAAATAATTTTCTGATTCGATCATTCTGATTCCACCGTTTTTGAAATCCTCTTGAAGTCTTCCAGCACTTCTTGCTGATAATAGAAAAGTTTATGTGCAATGTTATCTAAAAGAATTTGTGATAGAAACCTGTAAAGCGCTGTATATGGATTTTGATTGGCAATATAACTGGAAATCTGCATTCTATGATGGGTTGGAGTTCCTTTGTGTTCCGATAACAACTCCAATCAGTTCTGAAACAAGATCAAATTGTTTAATAATAATCGGAAATTTTTGAGGTGATTGCATGGAGCGATCAGAGTATTCAGCCAAGGATATCGCGATACTGTCAGATCTTGAGGCAGTGAGAAAGAGACCGGGGATGTATATAGGGGGAGTTGGGATAAGAGGTCTGCATCATCTTCTGTGGGAGATCGTAGATAACTCCATAGACGAGGCTTTAGCGGGCTACTGCAAGAATATAAAGGTCACGCTTCATACCGATGGTTCTGCGAGTGTTGAAGATGATGGTAGAGGGATTCCAACGGAAAGGCACAGCAGCGGGAAAACAGCCTTAGAACTCGTTCTGACAAAGCTTCATGCTGGAGGAAAGTTCGATAAAAAGGCGTATAAGGTCTCTGGAGGGTTACATGGCGTTGGATTGAGTGTCGTAAACGCTCTCTCGGAGTGGCTAGAGGTATGGGTCAAGAGAAACGGTAGGATCTTTTATCAGAGGTACAGAAGGGGTGTGCCAGAGGGAGATGTTGAGGTTATAGGGGAAACCGATTCCAGCGGAACAACCATAAGATTCAAGCCTGATGAGGAGATCTTTGAGGTTACAGAGTTCAGATACGATATAGTATCAAAAAGACTTAAAGAACTGGCTTTTCTGACAAAAGGGATCAGAATTGAGCTATATGATGAAAGAAGTGGAAAAAATGAGGTTTTCTACTCCGAGAAAGGTATTTCCGAATATATTGCGATCATAAACAAAAACAAGCATCCGATTCACGATGTTATTTATTTTGAGACTGAGAAAGAAAATATTCAGATCGAGATTGCCATACAGTTCACCAATACAGATTTCGAGAACATTCTGGCCTTTGCAAACAACATTCACACGATTGAAGGGGGCACTCATGTAATTGGATTCAGATCCGGGCTGACGAGGGCTATAAACGAGTATGGAAAAAGATTCGTGAAAAAGTATCAACCTCTGAGTGGACAGGATATCAGAGAAGGCTTAACAGCAATAATATCTGTCAAAATCCTGGAACCTCAGTTTGAGGGTCAGACGAAGACCAAGCTAACCAATTCAGAGGTGAAGACTGCCGTAGAGTCAGCAGTTTACAGTGAAATGCTGAGGTGGCTTGAGGAGCATCCGAACTCGGCGAATGCAATAATAGAGAAATGCCTGCTGGCGTTGAAAGCTAGGCAAGCTGCTAAAAGGGCGAGAGAGCTTGTAAAAAGAAAGAACGATATAGCAATAACACTCCCGGGCAAACTGGCGGACTGCTCATCAAAGAATGTCGAGGAGAGGGAGCTATACATCGTAGAGGGAGAATCTGCAGGAGGTTCTGCAAAGCAGGCAAGAGACAGAACCTTTCAGGCGATTTTGCCGCTTAGAGGAAAGATTCTGAATGTCGAGAAGGCTGGACTATCCAAAGCTTTGAAGAATGAGGAGATCAGGGCGATAGCATCCGCAATAGGTGCGGGAATCGGCAGCGACTTCGACATAACCAAAGCGAGGTACAAGAGAATAATCATAATGACCGATGCCGATGTCGATGGCTCGCACATAAGAACCCTTCTGCTGACCTTCTTCTACAGGCACATGAGGCCGCTCATAGAGAATGGCTACCTGTATATTGCCCAGCCACCTCTGTACAGAATAAAGAAGAAGAACAAGCTGTACTATGCCTACTCCGAAAAGGAGCTGGAGGATTTGCTGAAAAGGATTGGTAATGCTGAAGTGCAGAGATACAAGGGTCTTGGAGAGATGAATCCCGAGCAGCTATGGGAGACCACCATGAACCCGAAAACGAGAATTCTGCTTCAGGTTACGATAGAAGAGGCGCTTCAAGCAGAAGAACTGTTTTCAATTTTAATGGGCGAGGATGTGGAAGCGAGAAGGCAGTTCATAATTGAAAATGCCAAGAGTGTTAGAAATCTTGACATTTAGTTAAGGTGATTTTATGGAGTTAATAAGGGACATTAGCGAGGAATTGAAGACTTCCTATATCGATTATGCAATGAGCGTAATCATTGGAAGAGCGATTCCTGATGTGCGGGATGGTCTGAAGCCCGTCCAGAGGAGGATCCTCTACGCGATGTATGAGATGAATCTCACGAGCAACAGACCTCACAGGAAGTCGGCGAGAATAGTTGGTGATGTTCTCGGTAAGTACCACCCGCATGGAGACTCCGCAGTTTACGATGCTCTTGTGAGAATGGCCCAGGACTTCAGCATGAGGTACCCGCTGATAGACGGGCAGGGAAACTTCGGATCAATAGATGGAGATGTTCCCGCTGCGATGCGATATACTGAGGCGAGGCTGACCAAGATAGCGGAAGAGTTGCTGGAGGATATCGACAAGGATACCGTTGACTTCGTCCCGAACTTCGACTCAACACTCGAAGAGCCTTCAGCCCTTCCAGCAAAGATACCAAACCTGCTGATCAATGGTTCAAGTGGCATTGCGGTTGGAATGGCAACGAACATGCCACCTCACAACATATCTGAGATCTGCAGGGCCATTATAGCCTACATAGAGAACCCACTGATCAGCATCAAGGATCTCATGAAGATCGTTAAGGGCCCTGATTTCCCGACTGGCGGGATAATAGTCGGAAAGGATGGCATAAAGGATGTTTACGAGACCGGAAAGGGCAAGCTCATCGTGAGAGGGAGAGTTGAGTTCGAGGGCAATGCGATCATAATAAAGGAGATACCGTATCAGGTCAACAAAGCCAAACTTGTGGAGAAGATTGCCGAACTCGTTAGGGATGGCAAGCTTGAAGAGGTTAAGTTCGTAAGAGATGAGTCGGACAGGGAGGGCATAAGAGTTGTAATCGAGCTGAGGCGTGGGGATTTTGATACGGTTGTGAACAAGCTCTACGCATACACTCAGCTTCAAACTACCTTCGGTGTTATAAATCTGGCCATCGTTAACGGAACACCAAAGATACTGAACCTGAAGGAGTTGATTTCAGAGTTCGTCAACCACAGAAGGAATGTTATCTACAGAAGAACGCAGTATCTCCTGAAAAAAGCTGAAGAGAGATACCACATCCTTGAGGGGCTCATGATAGCATTGAGAAACATCGATGAGGTCATAAGCATTATCAAATCCTCTGAATCTCCAGATACAGCTAAAAAATCGCTGATGGAGAGGTTTGAGCTGTCTGAGGTTCAGGCCAACTCAATCCTGCAGATGAGACTGCAGAGGCTGACAGCCCTTGAGATGGAAACTCTGACAAGAGAATACAGCGAACTGAAAGACAAAATAAAGGATTTCAAGGACATAATCTCTTCCGAAAGGAGAATTGACGACATAATCATCAAAGAGCTAAAAGAAATTATAGAGAAATACGGTGATGAGAGAAGAACGAAAATCGTATCAGAGCTGGAGGAGATATCCTTTGAGGACCTCGTAACTCAGGAGGATAACATAATCGTCATCACCTCAGAGGGGTATGTGAAGAGGATGGACATCGAAACATTCAGAACTCAAAGAAGGGGTGGGGTGGGTGTGATAGGAGTGTCCCTCAGACAGAACGACTATCCCGAGATAGTCTCGGTTTGCAACACCCACCACAAGCTGCTCTTCTTCACGAAAAGCAAGGCGTACTGGATTAATGCCTACGAGATACCAAAGCAGGATAGGAACGGGAAAGGAATCCACCTGAAGAATTTCATATCGCTATCTGAGGGAGAGAAAGTCGTATCTGTTGTATCTGTTCCAGATTTCGATGGAGAGGTAGTCATCCTAACAGAAGATGGATACATAAAGAGAACGAAGCTGTCCGAGTTCGAGAATGCGAAGAGAGGTGGTGTTTCATGCAATTCAGCCTTTGTCAGATTACTGAAGGGAGATATTATCCTGATCTCCACGAAGATGGGACTTACAGCAAAGATCCCTGTGAGCAATGTCCCGAGATACAGCAGAACGGCCAAGGGCGTTAGGGCAATAAACATGCAGAAAGGAGATTCCATAGCTGGTTTAACCTTCGCAGACGGTGATGGTTACCTCCTGACCCTGACAGAGAAGGGTTTCGGAAAGAGGACTCCAGTAGAGGAGTACAGGCTAACGAGAAGAGGTGCAAAAGGAGTCAGAAACATAAGAATCACATCCAAAAACGGACATGTAGTGTTCGCTGAATTCGTGAAAGGTGGAGAGGAGCTTCTAACGATGAGCGAGGATGGATATGCAATAAAAATATCGGTGGACGAGATACCGGTATATTCAAGAAATTCTGCCGGGGTTTCAGTGAGCAAGAAAGGTATTAAATGTGCTGTCTTGATCTAATTTTTTTTGATTTAACTTTTATTTAACTTTTCTAAAACGGTAAACTTTTAGAATTTAGGATTAAATTGTTTACATGCATAGGTTAAGTAAACATGTATATCTAATAGAGAAAAATGGAGGAAAATATCCCTTCTGTAATTGCGTGTATATAAAGGACAGAAAAACCTGTCTGATTGATACCGGAGCGGGAGATGAAGTGATAAAGCTCAAGCCAGATTTTGTACTCAACTCCCACTGGCATGAGGACCACATCACCAACAACCACCTGTTCAGAGCAAAAATCGGTGTGCATGAACTCGATGCAGAAGCTGTGGAGTCATATGAAGAGTTCAAAAAAAGATACGGGCTGTCAGATAAGCTTGTAAAGATATTCATAAATTTCGAGTTTACGAAGGTGGACTTTACTTTTAGAGTCGGGGATGTACTCAATTTTGGAGATACTGAAGTGGAGGTCATCCACACCCCAGGACATTCAGCGGGGCACTGCTGCTTTCTGATAGATGGTGAAATGATATATCTGGGGGATATCGATCTGACCTCCTTCGGGCCTTGGTATGGGTGTCTGGACTGTGATGTGAATGATTTCATCGAATCCATCCATACTGTGTTGAAAATCGTCGATAGGAGAGGGATTGAGATGGCAGTTTCCGGGCATAAGGGGGTTGTTACTGGCGAGGATATCAAATCAAAGCTTGAAGAATACTTGAAGAGGCTGCTAGATAGAGAGAGCAAAATTCGAGATATGCTGAGTAAAGGGATTGATCCTGAAAACATGATAGGAAAGGGCTTGATCTACAGGAAGCTTCCCGATCCAGTCGAAGTTTTCAAGCATTTCGAGAGAGTGATGGTCAGAAAGCACATAGAGCGTTTCGATACACTGCAGCAATAGGTGTAAAAATCATAACAAAAAATTAATAAACTTTAAAAAAGATTAGCTTTATGTTCCGGCATTTGAAGGTGATGCTGGTTGCTTTTGTATTGGTGTTCCTAACCATGCCATCAGATGCCTATCCGGTGTATCCGAATACTGATTCACCTCCTGTTCTCGAGTTCATATGGAACAAAACGAATCCCCTAAACCTGTCAACGGACATCTATGCCTGTGGACCTTTTGGCATAGATGAGGGTGGTGGCTTTCTGAATCAGGAGATGGCAATATTCTTTGCCAACAGATCACGTGATCCGATTTATGCTCCATGTAATGGAACCGTTACCTATTTCCTTCCATGGGAGTACTTCGAAAATGCTTCCGAGCCTGGAAAAGGAGGAGAGATCTGGATAAGGTATGGTGAAAACTATGCTGTTGCATACAGGCACATCGTAACTGTCGGACTGAACCTGAGTGAGGGCGATATAGTCAAACAGGGTGATGTAATAGGATATGTTGCCGACTGGTATCCAGAGCCCAACTTCCATGGTGGCTTTATGGAGTTTCTTGTAGCTGGCAGGGAAAATGGCAGCTACTACTATTACAGACCATTCGACTTCTTCAGCAACCAGTCAAAGGCTTTACTTCTCCAGATATGGAACCACTCGCAGGTTAAGAACGATTTCGGGTATAACACCGTAACCCATCCATGGGGTGATGTTGTAAAGTTCTCGTCTACCAGTGGGGATCAGGAGATACCGCACAAGAGTGATTTTACCATTAAAGGAGATTTCAACGATAATGGCAAAGTTGATTTTGAGGATGCCATGCATGTTGCTGGAATGGTGATGAAAAAGGTCAAGCCTGATCTGTCTGCTGACTTCAACAACAATGGCAGGATAGATGTTGGAGATCTGGCAAAGATTGTTTACCATATCATGGGAATGGCGAAACTTTAGCTTTCCTTTTGCCCACATTTTACTCACATTTTTCCCACGGCCTACACGACAAACCTACTGGATTAAGAGACCAATTTAAACCAGGTTCAAAACTAAAATTATGGTCATTCTTGTAAAATTGGTAAGACCATAACCAGAAAATTAAAAATCCCTCAACTCAATCCCGGATCATGCGGAAATATCTGCTACTGCTATTCATAATAGTAATCTCACCATTACTAATCTCCCAGTATATGCCTAAATCAGTATATCTGCACATAACTGGAGAAAATAAGGAGTGTTTTTTTCCGATCAAAGATAATGAAACATTATCCATCTCCTTTATCCATTCAGTTGAGCTTACAAGGGAAATTGACTTCTACAGGGTTGAAGGAAACAGTTTTATACTATTCAAAACCCTGACAAAAACAGCTGGGTGGGGTCTCCCAAGCACGGAGAAAAACTTTTCAATAACAACATACAAGGGCGAAGAGTGGTTTGAATACCGCATTATCAGGTATCTAAAAGCTATCGAAATTTTAGGATATCCCTTGAACAAGTACAGTCTCGAAACTGAAAATTATTCGATCAATCTGACAGAATTCGGAAACAGGTTAAGGATTGACATCGTCAGAGAAAACAAAATTTACGGAATGTTTAGGGGGTGTTTGAGTGAGAAATGACATAAATGATGACATAAACGAGAACATAGATGTAACCGAACTGGAGAAAAAGTTTCTTCATGAGAGAGAGTTGAAAGGCAAACACGCGATTATAGTTTCGATTATCGCGATATTATTCTCATCGTTTCACATAATAAACGGTTCATACACTGGAATTCTGCAGTACGATATCGTTAAATCGGTTCATCTCGCTTTTGCTGTTGCGCTTGCCTTCCTTGTGTTCCCCATGCGAAAAAACAAGAATAGCAACAAAATTCCATTCTACGACTTCATACTCGCTGGAATAGGATTCTATCTGGCAATCTATCTTGCCATGAACTATAGAGAACTGCTGTTCAAGGCTGCAATTGGATATTCGACCTTCGACTACATCATAGCCGGGCTTGCAGTCATATTCGTTCTTGAAGCAACAAGAAGGGTTGTAAATCCAGCACTTGTAGTTATTGCTCTCGTTTTCATATTCTATGCCAAATATGGTGCAAACCTTCCTGGTGTGCTTTCTCATCCCGAATATACATGGAAAGAAGTACTCGAGCACCTCTACTTCACCAAGGAGGGAATATTTGGAACGCCTCTTGCCGTATCATCGAGCTTCGTGGTTCTATTCGTCATATTCGGTGCATTCCTAGAGAAATCCGGGGCTGGAAAGTTCTTTATAGATCTGGCTTACGCTTTTACAGGCTGGATGGTTGGTGGTCCGGCAAAAGCTGCTGTGGTGTCTTCCGCCCTGATGGGAACCATATCCGGAAGTTCAGTGGCCAACACCGTAACAACAGGAGCTTTCACGATACCGCTGATGAAAAAGGTTGGATACAAGCCTGAATTTGCCGGGGCTGTTGAGCCTGCCGCTTCTACGGGTGGGCAGATAATGCCACCGATAATGGGTGCTGCAGCGTTCGTTATGGCAGAATTCGTAGGGATTCCATACATCCACATCGTATATGCTGCAATAATTCCAGCCTTCCTTTACTTCTTCGGAGTCTTCTCGGCGGTTGATTTTGAGGCGAGAAAGGAGAATCTGAGAGGGATTCCCAGGAGTGAGCTTAAGAGTCCATTACAGGTTTTAAAAGAAGGCTGGTTCTATCTCGTTCCTCTCTTTATAATCATATACATGCTCGTAAACGGTTACACGCCAATTCTGGCTGCCGTATATTCGATATTCTCAGTTATAGCAATAATAATCCTCGAACCGATAATAAGAAACAAGAGGGCCCCAGAAGGAGAAAAGCTTACCGGAAATGAGATTTTGAGAAATATAATAAAAACGATACTCTCAGCTTTAGAGCATGGTGGAAGAAGTGCTGTAACCGTAGCAATGGCCTGTGCATCAGCTGGAATAATCGTTGGAGTTGTTACCCTGACTGGCCTGGGATTCAAACTCGCGTCATCGGCAATATCAGTATCTCAGGGATACATTCTAATAATACTCGTAATAACGATGTTCGTATCGCTAATTCTCGGAATGGGGGTTCCAACCACCGCAAACTACATCATAACAAGCACAATTGCCGCCCCAGCAATCATAACATTCATGGCTCATGGGTATGGCATGAGTGTCAGAGATTTCCTAACAGCCTATCCTGAACTCGTTCTGCCAGCACACATGTTCGTGTTCTACTTTGGAGTTGCTGCAGACCTAACACCCCCGGTAGCCTTAGCAGCTTATGCTGGATCAGCCATAGCCAAATCCGATCCCTGGAAGACTGGAATAAACGCTGTCAAAATAGGGATAGGCAAGTACCTAGTTCCATACCTATTCATATTCTCTCCAGCAATACTGCTGATTGGTGTGAGGGATCTCGAAAGCATTCTGAACCTGATACTTCTGATCCTAAGCATTATGTTCGGAATAATGGCCATAAACGCCACAACTATCGGATGCCTGATCAAGAAGCTGAGTAGAGAGATGAGACTCGCAATGCTGATTGCGGGAATATTACTGCTTATTCCAAACGGTTATACCAAAATTATCGGTTTTTTGATTTTTACAGCAATTTTTTTAAACCAGTATGGTATTTTTATTAAAAGGTGATAAATTATGAGGTGGAAAGTACTATTGATTCTGATCCTGTCAGCGTTACTGCTGGCAGGATGTGCCCAGGAGGAAGAGAAAAAAGCGACTCCAACACCTACACCAACAGCAACTCCAACTGTAGAGGAGGCCAAGGCTGTTGAGGTAACGATAGTCACTGGTGGATCTGCTGGCACATATTACCCAATTGGAGGTGCAATGGCTCAGGCAATTAACCAGTACGCCAAGGGCGTGAAAGCCACTGCAGTAACATCCGGAGCTTCTGTTGTTAATGCGAGGAAGATAGGAAATCTGGAGGCTGAATTCGGATTGCTGCAGAATGATGTAGCATACTATGCATACAACGGACTTGAAATGTTCAAGGATGCTAAGATCGACAAGATAAGAGGTGTAGCAACCCTCTATCCAGAAATAATACAGATCGTAACGCTGAAGGAGAACAACATAAAGACAATATATGATCTAAAAGGAAAGAGAGTTGCTGTCGGTGCTCCGGGATCAGGAACGGCTGTTGATGCGATGCAGATACTGAAGGCTGCTGGCATTGATGAGTCAAACACGGATATAAGATACCTGAATTTCAAGGAGGTTTCTGATGCCCTCAAGGACAAGACAATCGATGCTGGATTTATAGTGGCTGGAGTACCAACCTCAGCAGTAACAGACATATCTGCCGTGAGAGATGTCGCGATAGTAGAGGTTCCAGATGAGATCTACGAAAAGCTCAAGGCAGATTATCCGTTCTATGTACAGGTTACAATACCAGCAGGCACATATAAGGGTGTAGATCAGGATGTCAAGACAGTTTCAGTCCTCGCAATGCTCGCTACAAATGCCGATGTCAGCGAAGATGTTGTTTATGAAGTCACAAAAGCCATCTTCGAGCACAAAGATGTTCTTGAAGCTGCCCACAAGAGGGCTGAGGACATAACCCTTGAAACAGCACTCGATGGTATGCCAATACCACTGCATCCGGGTGCTGAGAAGTACTATAAAGAAAAGGGTTTGATTGAGTAAAGAAAAATTTTTTCTTTTTTATTTTGTGTTTCAATTAATTGGTGATGTAACACCATAGGTGTAAATTCACCTCCCATTTTATATCCTTATGTCGTCTTTCGTTCCGCAGCGGAGATATTTCTTGAATTCAACGAATAATCTTGCTCTCAAGTCTTCATCGGATTCTCCTTGCTGTCGGGTTATGTTAAACAGCTTAGCGATATAGTCAAGTGATTTCCTTGAGCTGTTTCGACGAAATGAGCTTTTCTAACATCCTCAAGCACCCTCTCAAGCTCGTCGAATCCGCTCGCTATTATTGCTATGATTTTGTAGTTGTTCGAGTCCGGATCCTTGCGAAAAGCTGTTGAAAGAAGTTTTATCATTCTATCGGCCGACATCCGAAATCAACTCGATTAGCTTCCAGGATAACCACATCAACACGATTACGGTTAGCAAAAACCAGCTCTCGACAGCCACGTATGCAAGTGGTATCTTACTGAGCATATTCTCGCTGACAAAGTATTCTCCTACTGTTTTGTAGTGATAGAAGGCTGTAAGCCAGACACAAATCCAGGATGTAGCCCAAATGACTTTTGCGATCTTAGTTTTCATTAGACCACCGTTACCGTTACATTTCCAGCCTGAGCTTTTTCAGTTTCTGCAATTGCTATCGACTCTCCAAAAGCGTTGATTGTGGTAGTCCCCTGTTGCTTCTAAGCTTACAATGTCGTCAACGCCTTCAACTTGCAAAATCACTTTAGCCAGATCACTGTAAACTACGTCCTCGCCGATGTGGAGATCGTTTAAGTAATTAGTTACAGCGTTCTGGACATTACTATGGACTTCTGAAGCGTCATAATCTTCTAAAATTTTTAAATTTAAATAGAAAAAATTGAAGCTATCTTCTCCTTATATATGCTACCGCTCCAATCGTTGCAAGTATTATTGCAGCTATAAGAATCGTCCAAGTTGGCTGTTGCCACGATGGTACTTCAGCTGATGTAGTCGGTTTAGCTGGAGCAGTCGGCTTTGCTGTTGGTGATACAATAGATTCGCCAGTTGCGCCAGTTCCACTTTCAGTTGTGCCACCTCCTGCACCAGCTGTTGTCGGATTTGGTGTTGAGGCTGTGGTGCCAGTTCCACTAGTTGTGCCACCTCCTGCACCACCTCCAGCACCAGCTCCACCTCCTGCACTAGCTATAGTAGCTGCTGCAGATGTTGGCGTGACTGTAGCACCTGTTTCAGTTGCTGGGGAATAATACAAATCATACTGCCCAACCTCCCCAGAGATCCATGGAATTTCTTCAGCAACTTTTATTTCTGTTCCATCAACGACTACATATAGATCGAAAGCTTCGCATTCATCAACAATCATTCTTTTGGTTGCCAGCTCACCATTGAATCCATTTTCAACTACAGCTTGTCCAATAACCACATCAGTTCCACTTACTTTGGCAACTACAAGTGTGCCTTCTGGAGCGGGCTCATTTGTATCGCTGTTTATAACACTTCCATGCAGAAGCATTGGAAGTGATGGCGGAGATTCCTGTGCAGTGGCTAGGGATGTAATTAATACAAATAGCAATAGCAAGATCGCTGTTTTTCTCATTTTCACCACCTTTTTTGGTTTTTAATTTTCTTTATTTTTTAATATTATAATGTAGTAGATAAAAAAAATATCTACAAAATTTAACTTTCCAAAGCCTCCAACGTTGTTTCACTCGTCACATGTATCCAGTAGCCAGCGTGTGGTTGCATTACGAAGTCCTCTGTTGTAACATGTTCACCCGACACCAGCGGTGGACATGGATATGGCCAGACATTGCAGTTGTAGCCGTAGAGATCGTGGGTCTGCTCTTCTGCATTCCATACCCATATTCTGTCATAGCTTTCATCAATCATGAATAACGTGGTTTCTGCTGAAGCTGGCGATTTTAAGAGGTGTCCAATGATGTTCCATCCTTCGCAAAGCTGCATTGATGGTGGAACCGATGCCCCACACTCAAGGTTCGTTATGACTTGCATGCTTTCGACTTTGATCCAGTAAGCTTTGAGTGGTTCAATATCTGTTACGCTCTCCCATCCTCCATTGCATGCGTTGTAGGATATTACTGCTTCATAGTCAATGCCTTCAAGCACATGATCAACACTTGAGTTGTCTAGCCCACATACTACTGAGATCAGATTCCAGCCTGGATGTAGAACAATACTACCTGAAACAACTGTGATCGTGATTGTTTCTTCTGCAGAGCTGCAGGTATCGTACATTGTAGCTCTGATCAGGTATTCTCCATCTTCCACTCCACTTGCGTTCCAGTCAACACTCCATCCATCGCTTCCGTCAGTATCTTCGCCTATAAGCGTCCAAGTTGTGTCTGCTGCTGGCGCATATTCGAATACACTCTTAACTACATCATTCTGACCGCTGTCATCAACAGCTTCAATTGTAATTGTACCAGCAACACTAGCACCATCTCCCGGATTCGGTATGCTTGGTTCTGGTGGGTTGCATGCTATAACACTGGTCTGATCTGAGCCTGTCAGCCCCTCGTCATCGCCCATTGTTGCACGGATTATGTAGCACCCATCTGGAACTGTTACTGTGTCCCATTCAGCACTCCATCCATCATCTCCATTTGTATCATTGTATATTTCTACCCAGCCAGCGCCATCGTTTGCTTTGCCATCGCAGTTCAGGTCTGGATAGTACTCGAACAAGTTGTAGGTTATGTTTCTTCCACTTTCATCTACTTCTACAATTGTAGCCATACCACTGAGCATATCACCTTTTGATGGTTGGGCTATGGTTGGTTGTGGACCTTCTGCAACTTCAACACTGCTATCACAGCTTATTGGTGCTGGATTATCCATTCCCTGCATCTGGAAATCTCCGCTGAATGTGTAAGTGCCTTCTGCTGCACCTTCTGGAACTCTAACCTGGTACGTGTAGGTCGTATCTTCCGCATTTTGTAGTGCTATCCACTTTATGTGGCCTGGGTCGGCTGTATTTCCTCCACCGGCATCAACGATCTCCCATCCTGCTGGTAGAACTTCATCTATTGCATAGAAGTCTGCACCGTCAACCGTTACTGTTAGCGTTACGGTTGCTGTTGAGCCCGGTGCTAGAGATCCATCTGGTAGGTCTCTGCATACGTTCATTCCCTCTGGTGGAGGTACCTGAACTGTTTCCACCTGAACTTCAACACTGCTATCACAGCTTATTGGTGCTGGATTATCCATTCCCTGCATCTGGAAATCTCCGCTGAATGTGTAAGTGCCTTCTGCTGCACCTTCTGGAACTCTAACCTGGTACGTGTAGGTCGTATCTTCCGCATTTTGTAGTGCTATCCACTTTATGTGGCCTGGGTCGGCTGTATTTCCTCCACCGGCATCAACGATCTCCCATCCTGCTGGTAGAACTTCATCTATTGCATAGAAGTCTGCACCGTCAACCGTTACTGTTAGCGTTACGGTTGCTGTTGAGCCCGGTGCTAGAGATCCATCTGGTAGGTCTCTGCATACGTCTTGTGCTGATGCAGAAGCTATTGCAATCATTGCCAAGAGCAGAATTGCTCCAACTACGGTTTTTCTCATTTTTTTCACCTGTCCTTATCTAAAATTAAAATAAAAAAATTATATGCAGTAGACACAGTACTTTTGTCCCGCATACCAATAGTTTACTAGTTCCATCAGACCAGACATTGAAAGATCTCCTTTATTCCAGTCAGCTACTGCATTCAAAAGTTCGTCCATTTCGATCTCGTAGTTCTTGTTTGCGTCGTATGGGTTGTATGGCTCATGTGGATTATATGGGTTCGATGGCGTCGAATTACCGCCTTCAATCCTGTTCACATAGATGTCTGTTGGATCGCTTGGATCGTACCAGAACTTGACGCGGTTTACAAATCCATGTGCAATAGGTGCAATAGGTCCATCGTCTTCTTCTTCACCATCCCAGATGTGGTAGCTTGCTTCAGGTGCATACCATGAAAGCGTTACCAGATAAAGCTCTCCCCTTGGAAGCACGAATTCTGTGTACTGGTCTGGGTAGGTGTAGAACCATTCAATTAGCCAGCGTTCTTTTTCTTTACACCATTCATCGTTTGTAGGATGTGGATTTGAACATTCTCTTATCTTCATCTCATCGTATATCTCCTTGAGCTCTCCCTTGTATCTCTCTTCAACATCTTCCTTAACATACTTGATCTCAAGCGGTGGTCTTGCTACTTTTTCACCTATCTTGTCTTGCTGTGATTCTGGCTTTGTCCAGGTTGGCTGCACATCAACAAAGATCTCGTGTTCTTCGTTGAACGGTGGCATCTCTGGCAGGACTGTATTTGGCTCCCAGACTTCGAGATGCTTACCGTACAGCTTGATTTCATCCTTAGGTAGCTTCTCTCTAATCACTATGTACTTGACGCAGTTGTCCTTGGCCTTTATTCCAGCAATCTCATAGAGCACTCCATCAACCATGAATGCCTTCTGGTTCCAGTCGATGTTTGCCCCAATGTTTGCTCCAGCCTGGCCAAACATTCTGCCCATTTCAACTATCGCCTTAGTCTTCTCTGAATCTGTTGCTATAAGCTTTAGATAGAATGTCGTTCCACTTGTATCTTCTAGAGCTCTGTAGAAGCGCTTGTACTCTCCAACTCCAATTGCCACATTCATGGTTGATCTTTGAGTTCCTCCTCCTTCGTTGTCATACACATTGAATATTGCTTGGTCGCCAAGAACTTCTACAAGCTCTACTACGTGGTCAAACATCTGTACTTTAGCACCCTGGCCTAGTAGCTTGTTCTTAAGCACTAAAACGAGTGTTTCATCTCCGCTCAGCTCTTTTCTATCCCTATCCATTGATTCTTTTCTTCTTCCATCTTGGTCTATGTCTATTCCAACTGTTCTTTCGCTTTCAACATACAGTGCATCTCTCTTATTATCTCCATCTGCATCAAAGCTGTCAATACCGTCTCCAGCTGTCCAAGATGCCATTGGTATCAGGACTCTGCTTCCATCCTGTATCATGATTGGCATCGTGTTTGTGTCAAGGAACATGTAGGTAAACTCCTGAACAATTGCTGGGCCGTAAATGTCTCCAAGTGCTGGATCGTTGTTGTGCTCTTTGATTGTGTAGCCCAACGTGAACATTTCATGTACATCTTCAAAGTCTTCTGGGCCACATACTTCTACTTTCTTAGTATAGCTATCCCTTACCATAACAATGTCCCAGCATCCATCCTTGTCTTCATCCTTGAACCATAGCTTTTCATACCACATTCTCTTGAATACCTTCTCCTTTGGTTGCTGTACGTCATTACCGTCCTGCACAAAACTCTCGCATTGCCTGAAGCTTAGCTCCGGATAGCCCTGGTTGTGATCCATGATTGCCGGGTTGAACGTTATGAAGTCCTTTTTTGGAGCTTGCCCAGATTGCGGATAGAATGGAGCGACTGGATCTGTATATGGTGGGTTCTCAGGTTTTAGTCCTGTTTCTGGGTCTTTAAAGCCAAGATCTCCAGCTCCCATGTCAAATGTTCCATAAAGCCTTAATGTACAGTTTTCGCATGGCTCAAACACTACCCTTACCTCTTTTGATACCGAGGTACACAGCCCATCGTTATCGCAGCCGCTAAGTGTAACTGTGTATGTTCCCTCTGCCGGGAACTGGTGTAGCATGGCCCCCGGAGCTCCGGAATCTGTTATTGTTGGTCCATCACCAAAGTCCCATGTGTGATTTACAATCGATCCATCCGGATCGATTCCCACGCCAACGAATCTCACAGTAAGGTTGCACTCCTGACTCCAGGTGAAGTCAAAGGTCGGTGGTTCTGGCATTAGAACTTCTGAAGTCTTTCCAACTGAAGAATAAATATATTCTGCAGGAGTAGCATTATTGTAGCCCTCCACCCTAAGGGTATTCCAGATGTGGTTGCCATCTGTTATGTCAGCCGCGTTTACTACATAAGATATGTAATATGTCTTGCTCTCGCCTGGTAGTAGCGTTAAGTCATTTTCTAGCAATACGGTAGTTGCGTTAGGAAGATCATCAAATACGTCTAATGTAAATGAGTAGTCTTCGCTTGGATTAGTAACTGTCATCGTGTAGTTAACCGTATCACCGATCTTATAGACGGCATCAGACGGTATTGTTTCCTTAGATAATTGGATGTCCGCAGCGCTTGCTGCGTGCGTCGCTGCAAGCAATACAAGCACTAAAATCGCTGCTTTCGCTAATTCCTTACATTTTTTATTACTCATACTTACTAACCTCCTTTCAACTCTAACGGTTAATAGTAATTTTAGAATATATATATCATATGAAATTATGTTTAGAAGCAGATCTTAGGAACCTAATTTTCTAAGTTACATATGAAATTATGTTTAGAAGCAGATCTTAGGAACCTAATTTTCTAAGTTACATATGAAATTATGTTTAGAAGCAGATCTTAGGAACCTAATTTTCTAAGTTACATATGAAATTATGTTTAGAAGCAGATCTTAGGAACCTAATTTTCTAAGTTACATATGAAATTATGTTTAGAAGCAGATCTTAGGAACCTAATTTTCTAAGTTACATATGAAATTATGTTTAGAAGCAGATCTTAGGAACCTAATTTTCTAAGTTACATATGAAATTATGTTTAGAAGCAGATCTTAGGAACCTAATTTTCTAAGTTACATATGAAATTATGTTTAGAAGCAGATCTTAGGAACCTAATTTTCTAAGTTACATATGAAATTATGTTTAGAAGCAGATCTTAGGAACCTAATTTTCTAAGTTACATATGAAATTATGTTTAGAAGCAGATCTTAGGAACCTAATTTTCTAAGTTACATATGAAATTATGTTTAGAAGCAGATCTTAGGAACCTAATTTTCTAAGTTACATATGAAATTATGTTTAGAAGCAGATCTTAGGAACTTAGTTTCTGATTTGGGCAGTGTCAAAATAACAAAAAATAAATAAAGAAAATACAAATTATGCAACCCAAACTAAGTCAATTAGTGGATCACATCAAAGCTGCAAAAGTCTTTCGTCGCAATAAGAAAAATGTAGAACTGAAAATATTAGCAGCTCCACCATACTTTTTTTGCACTTTCTTTAAGAAAAACAAGTCAATTTCTATCTCTTTTCGAGGAAATAAGCCATGAATCAGTTAGAATTTACTACCAAAACTTAAAACGGTCCTAAATCCACCGGTAAAGAGAAAAAGAAGGATTATTGCAATAGATGAAACAAAAATAAAACTGGAAAATAAACAGATTTTTGTATGGGCAGCCTTGATCGATACTAAGGAATGTCTTACCATATGGGCTTCAGAAGGAAGAGGGAGCTTTGAAGCTTATGTTTTTTAAGAGATGCTCAAATACTGGAAAATAAACCAGAGATCATTGTTGATAGAGGATTCTAGTATTTATGGGCTCTACAAAGGTTAGGGTTAAATTATAAACATGAAACCTTTGGAACAAGAAATGCTGTATAAGGATTCTTTTCAAGGTTCAAGGAGAGAACAAAGAGATTTGAAACAGATTTCCCTTCAATAGTTCTTTTGAGTCTTCAGAGCTGGATTGAGAGCTTTATAATGTTTTATAATTATTAGAAGTGTTAACTTGACATGCCCCCTGATTTGATAATATAATTTGATAATATATTCCGTTGCAATCTGCTCTAAATATAACTTGGTTAAAGAATTGGAGGAAAACCAAGCGATCATATTATCCCAGCTGTTTCCGCTAAGCTACCTGTGTATGACGTTAATGGCACACCAATCGAACCATTTACCGTTTATGGTGGTGGAACAAAAACAGTTCTCCTCAAATTTCAATTCCTTCAACAGCCCCAAATGTGATTACAAGTTTAAGGGTGTATTTCGTCTCAAGAATGAATACAAATGTTCTAAGGTATGACACTTGAAGATTTGCTCGATAGGGCTCTTGCTTCAGGATACATTAACCAAAGCCAGCATGAGGACATCTGGAATGAAGTCTACAAGAAGGGTGCAAGAGTTTTTTGTTGGAGGGTTTGAGATTCACCATATAGTTGGTATATTGTAGCTTGGGCAACCGATTTGGGAGGAGCGATAGTGAGAAATATTGCAACTTTTTTGTGGTTGTAACAGTACTTACATACAGAACAGACTTTAATAGTATCTCCTTTGATAAACCAAATATAAAGCAGCGGTGATGAAGATCTTAACACACCCGACCTTACCCACACTTAAGAATGATGGGAAATGCTATGATTGCACTCGCAGCACACGACATGTGGGGTGCAACATCACAAGACACGAATGTACCTAAGACATTTGAGGACGTGTTCGACGTGAGATTCCTTGACGAACAAATTATACTGCAAACAAGCACGTTGCAACCTTTGGAGGGCTTTTGCCCCATGCAGCTCCACGCAAGTAGATTTTTCAATCCACTTGCCAGAGGGAGGGATTGCCAGCCGGAAATTACACTGGAATGATAGAGCTTGAAATAATATCAGTAATCTACCCATACAAAATTCCAGAGATAATAGCGGAACTGTGTGATGGTGGATATTGTAGAGAGTAACAAATTTTTAATTTTATTTTTTAAATAACTATTTTAGAATCGGATTTTTACTCAAAAAGCTAAAGCTTTAAGGCTTCATATCCTCACTAATTTCAGAAAATTTCCTTACCAAATCTTTACCTTTTTCAGTCGCTCTATAGGTTGTTTTACCGTTTATCAATTCAAGCTCTAAATACTCCAAATCAACCAAATACACAAGATACTTTTCTGCAATTTTAAAATTTAAATTGGCACCATACACTATTTTGGTTTTATTACACCTACCATTTTGAGTAACCACTTTTATTATATCTATGACAATATCAAATCTTGTTCGTCTCATAATAAATAATCATTAATTGGCTTTGCTGATATTTAAAATTTTTCCAACATTTGATTTTTGGGACAAAATTACCCCACCACCCTGACAGCAAACACGTTGTGCCACAGCCCAATTGCAAACAGAGCCATCTTCCTCCTATCCTCCTCTTCTACCTTATCAACCATCCAAACCTTTTCTTATCCAGAGAGATTGAATTGATCTTTACTCCCATCTCTTTGAGCATTCTTATTGCCTTCTCGAAGGCGCCCTTCTCAGATCTGTTTGAGTAGCCCAATCCAACGTACATTCCCGTCTTAAGGTCAATTATCCTGAAAACATAGCGGAAGTCTTTACCTTTCTTCTCAAGATTGCTCCTGTAGTGCTTAGTAATAGTCAAGCTATAACCAGCCCCTCTCTTGAAAAGCCCCCAGATACTCCTTCTTCCTTTAACAACGAGGTTGTGCAGAGCAAGCTTGACCTCCTCATCTGAATAAAGCCTCTCTATTGTTTTGTAGCTAACCTTTATCCCGAATAAAGGTTCAAATAGCTCTAAAAGCTCTTCAACATCCCTGTTCGATTTATCCATTAACCTTGCAAAAAGGAAAAGCGTAACCCCCTTCTCCAGATCAACCTTCTTGGGTCTTCCTCTTTTGCACATTTATCACAGAAACAGCTTCCCTAGCAGCACTCTTGCTATTGCAAGAACGATGAGGACGATGGTTGTTAGGGAAATCTTTTTATCGTATTCGATCGTCAAAGTTATTGCAGGTATTTAGCGAAGCCACATTGGGTAGGGTTAACGCTCCACCCTTTAAAATTTCCACCCTTGTTGTTACAGTACCAATTTATTGATTTTTTGCCGGCCAGCGATCCGCCTGCAATCAGCCTGTCAGCTTATAACTACTTTCTCAACACCATCAACATCAAGAAATTCATCCACAAGTCTTCCCGGTATTTTTGTGTCCGTTACCACAGTAAGCTTGGATTCGACGCTCAGCTCTGGATCTTCTGCAAGAATGTATCTTATCGATATACCCTCTCTGGTCAGAATAGATGTTATTCCAGAAACAATCCCGATCTTCTTGCTCTCAGCGTAGATCTCAAGCACACCATAGCCGTAATACCTGGCAACATCCGCTATGTTCGCTACTGGCTTTAGCGATGAGAAAACCTTTCTCAGCTCCTCATCACCCTCGATGTTCTGTATGGCAGACACAACCACCTTTCTGTCAACATTTATAGCTTCTGCAATTTTCGCCGGAATTAGTTCAATGTTACCGCAGTAGGCCTTGCCATCCCTGATTGATATCCCAAGCCTGAGGAATTCTTTAACAACGACTATCTGAGAAGGATACCTTTCAAATTTCTCGACTATCTTGCTCCACATCATTGTCTGATAAATCTGGGAAGATATAACATTTTTGCACTCTATGATCACAAAAGCCATAGCAAAAGCTTATATTATCATCGGATAGTTTTTAGTCTAAAGGATTGCTGAAGGTGAAATAATGAGATTCTTTGCCATTGGATTCGGTCAGGCAGGGAGTAAGATACTTGACTTATTTGTGGATAACGAGAAACAAAGAGGAGCAGGTATCAAACACAATGTGCTGGCGATAAATTCCGCAAGAACGGATCTATTAGGATTGAGACATATCGATCATAAAGATAGAATTCTGATCGGACAGACACTGGTTAAAGGACATGGAGTCGGAACGGATAACAAGCTTGGAGCAAAGGTTGCCCAAGAGGATATAGAAACGATACTGAGTGCCATCGATGAAAGGGGTACTCATGATGTTGATGCTTTCCTGATCATAGCTGGGCTCGGAGGTGGAACTGGAAGTGGTGGAGCCCCTGTACTGGCAAGATACCTGAGCGAGATGTATGCCGAGCCCGTGTATGCAGTGGGAATTCTTCCCGCCCCCGAAGAGGGCAAGCTTTACTCGCTAAACGCTGCAAGAAGCATGATCACTCTCCTGAAATATGTTGATAACCTCATTCTCGTAGATAACGGTGCGTGGAAGTTCGAAGGGGCAAGCCTGAAGGAGTCATTCGCGAGAATAAATGAGGAGATAGTCAGGAGACTGACCATTTTAGCAAGAGCTGGCGAGCCTATTGAAGAGGGAATGGTTGGAGAGATGGTTGTTGATAGCTCTGAAGTTATAAACACTTTTAAGGGTGGAGGGATCTCCTCTATAGGATACGCAACAACCACCGCTGAGCCGGAAAAGAAGAAGAAATTTGGGTTCAGCCTATTCAAGAAATCCCGTGAAGAAGCGAGCTTTGAAGAGGATAAATCTATGAAAATTGCCTCCCTCGTCAGGAGGGCTGCGCTTGGTAGATTATCTGTTCCATGCAACATAAGAAGTGCAGAGAGAGCATTGGTTCTCGTAGCTGGCCCACCGGAGCATCTTGACAGGAAGGGCATAGAGAAGGCAAAACTGTGGCTTGAAGATCAGATTGCAGGTGTTGAGGTTAGAGCAGGAGATTATCCAACGAGAAAGACCAAGTATGTGGCTGCACTGGTTGTTCTCGCAAATGTTACCGATATACCGAGGGTAAAACAGCTCCAGAAGCTTGCAGTTGAGGCGCGAGAAGAAGTCGAGGATGCCGAGAAGATAAGGCTTGAGAAAACCCTTGAGCTTTTTGATGAAGATATAGATCCACTCTTCTAATTTTTAATTTTCAATCTTTTCACAACATAAATCTTATAATGATTTATTACAATAAATTATGGTACCCTTGCTTGTAAGATTGGTTACTCTCAGAAATGCTCACCCCATACCTCAGCAAAGTCTATCTGATTCAGTGCTTGAGCTGTGCATTATGCATGCCTTGCTATGGTTATCGCAACCCCAGTAACGCTTACTGGGCTGATAGGATAGGAAGTACAGACCGAATATGTGGAGGATTCCAGTAAACCGGAGAGTACGGGGAGAGTTCATGCATGGTGCTGCAAATGCCCAGCTGGTAAAGAAGTTTCAGAGAGATAGCAGAGAATAACTTAAGAATAACTTAAAATACAAATCGACCAGAAATCCTATATGATTGCCGGATTCGGGCCTGCTCTCGTGGATTACACTCACCTGATCGACAAATACCCCCCTGCTGGAGGGCATGCGATAGTCAGAAAAACAGAGAGGTTTGCCGGAGGAGCTGCCGGGAATGTTATCTTCGGACTTTCAAAACTCGGATTGAGGTGCAGATTTTACACAACACTGGGAGAGGATGATGATTCCAGATTCTACCTCAGCGAGATGAGAAGTGCTGGAGTTGAGGTTGTTTACACCATCTCTCACCGATATGCTGGAAAGTGCGATATATATGTTGATCCCAGTGGTGAGAGAACCTTTTTCGTGCATCCCAACTCTGCGGGAATTATCAACCTCGATGTAAGCTCTGAAGACTTTAAAGAGATCGATTATGTTTATCTAGATCCTTTTCCTGCTGAGATGAGCTTTGAATTCCATCTGAGCGTTGCAAAAAAGGCCAGGAAGGAGAATTGCTGTGTTATGATCAATCCTGGATTTCCCTATATTTCTCTGGGATTCAAGAGGTTGAAGGAGTTATTGAAATATTGTGATATCGTCTTCATGTCCAGAGATGAGCTTGAAGCCATAGACGCCAGCACAGGGGACTTTCTAGAATATGTCGAGATTCTGGTTGTTACGATGGGAAAGGAAGGAAGTTCAGCCTACACTAGAGACAAAAGATTTTTTGAGAGAGCGTTTGAAGTTAAGACAGTAGACACAACCGGAGCAGGAGATGCTTTTGCAGCTGGCTTTATCTACGCATATACAAAGGGATATGATTTAGAGAAATGTCTGAAAACCGGAAACTATGTTGCATCGGTTAATGTCCAGAAGGTGGGTGCAAGAAACTTTCCAGACAGAACAGAGCTTGATAAGTTTCTGAAAATAACTGATTGAAAATAAATTAAATGGGAATGTTACATCATTCCCATTCCGCCCATTCCTCCCATGTCTCCCATGCCTTCCATGCCTTCGCCCTTGTCCTTCTCCTTGCTCAGTTCCTTGGCAGCAATGACATCATCGATTCTCAGTATCATCACAGCGACTTCAGTTGCTGAAGCGATTGCCTGTGTCTTAACCCTGAGTGGCTCAACTACTCCATTCTCCTTCATGTCCTCAACCTTGCCGGTCTCTACATTAACACCAGCATACTTGTTTCCTTTCTCGTGGGCACTCTTGAGTTCAACAAGCACATCGATTGGATCAAGTCCAGCATTCTCTGCAAGAGTCTTTGGAATGATTTCCATAGCCTTGGCGAAAGCCTCAACCGCAAGCTGCTCCCTGCCACCAAGGGTTGGAGCCCACTCCTTCAGCTTGAGTGACACATCAATTTCCGGAGCGCCACCGCCAGCGAGAACCTTTCCATCCTCCAGTGCACACTCGACGACCCTTATAGCATCCTCAATTCCTCTTGCAATCTCCTCAACGACATGCTCTGTGCCTCCCCTTATCAGGATTGTCACGGCCTTTGGATTCTTGCATCCGGTTATGAACACCATCTTCTCATCGCCGATCTTCCTCTCCTCGACGAGTTCTGCGGCACCGAGATCCTCTGGCTTAACATCCCTGAGTTCGGTAAGCACCTTCGCACCAGTTGCCTTCGAGAGCTTCTCAATGTCGCTCTTCTTGACCCTCCTTACTGCAAGCACTCCGGCCTTTGCCAGGTAGTACTGTGCAAGATCATCGATACCCTTCTGGCATATAACCACATTAGCACCAGCATTCACTATCTTGTCAACCATGTCCTTCAGCATCTTCTCTTCCTGCTCGATGAACTTCTGGAGCATCTCTGGATCGGTTATTCTTATCTTAGCATCGGTCTCGGTCTCCTTGACTTCAAGAGCACTGTTTATGAGAAGGATCTTGGCATCCTTAACCTTCTTCGGCATTGATGGATGCACGACTTCCTTATCGAGCACAACACCATCTATAAGCTCTGTCTCATCGATACTTCCGCCCTGTCTCTTCTCAATTTTGATGTACTCCGCATCAACCTCGACCTCTCCATTGACCTCCTCAGCAACGCTCTTCACAGCCCTGACGGCGATCTCAGCAAGCTTGTCAAGGGCAACTTCAGCACCCTTTCCGGTCATTGCCGTCATTGCGATCTTCTTCAGCATCTCATCATCATCCTTGCTTACCGGGATTGCAAGCTCGTTGAGAATCTCCATCGCTTTTTCAGATGCGAGCCTGTAACCGCTTGAGATGATCGCAGAGTGAATGTCCTGTTCGAGCAGTTCCTCAGCTTTCTTGAGGAACTCACCAGCGAGAACTACAGCAGTAGTTGTACCGTCTCCAACCTCATCCTCCTGTGTCTTTGCAACCTCTATGATCATTTTTGCAGCTGGATGCTCAACATCCATCTCTTTGAGGATTGTAACTCCATCATTCGTGATGACAACATCACCCAGACTGTCAACAAGCATCTTGTCCATACCCCTTGGGCCAAGAGTGCTCCTAACGGCCTCAGCAATAACCTTCGCAGCCATTATGTTCAAAGTCTGAGCATCCTTGCCTCTCGTTCTCTCCGTTCCTTCCCTCAAAATCAAAACTGGCTGACCCTGTAGTGTAGCCATTTACATCACCTCCATTGTGTAGTTTTTTATGGATTTGTTGTTCTATATAAATATTTTGGTAAGTTTGGTAAAGTAGCTGAATTCCACCAACTCATTCAAGCGCATCAAGCTCCGAATCGATCTCTTTTGTGAGTTTTCTAACAACATCTTCCCCTATTGTGCCCCTAATAGCCAGATCTCTTATTACACTCTTCTGGATGTGCAATATTCTCTTTCTAGCCTTCAAAAGAAGATCTCTTTCTGCAACATCTATTTCGAGGAGCTTTGAAGATATTTCTTCAAGCTCTACTTTAATCTCTGAGATTATCTTCTCTGCCACATTTCCTGTTATCTCACCATCTCTTCTCATCCTCTCGATCTCCATGATGCTCCTCTTCAACGCAATCCGTCTGGCTATATGCTCCTCATAGATTGATTCTTCTCTCCTGAAGATCCTCTTGACTATATACTCCAAGCTCAGTCCCTGAACTATAAGTGAGAAAAGCACCACTCCGAATGTCATGCTCGCAATCATATCCCTATGGGGGATGTCAGACAGCGATAATGCGAGAGCTACAGGAATGGTACCATGCAGTCCGCCCCAGAATACTATATGCTTCCATCTGGCAGGAATTCTTTCAGATATCTTATCTGTGAGCGTTAGCAGGGGATAAACTGCAAGAGCCCTGCCTGCTATCACCACTGGAATTGCGAGCAGAGTCTCCATAGAATAAACGAATATCTTCTCACCACTGACATCTATCCCTATCAGCAGGAAAACTATGGAGTTCACGATGAAAACGAACAGAGCCCAGAAATCTGTCAGAGCTATCCTAGTCGATGGAGACATCGAAAACAGCCTTCCATAGTTTCCAATTATCAGACCAGCGGTAACCACAGCAATTACACCGCTAACATGAACGCTTTCAGCGAAAAGATATGTGGAGTATGCGAGGATTATGGTAATCGTTATCTCGATCAAATGATCATCGATGTACCTCAAAATCCTGTAAGCCGTATAGCCAAAGGAGAATCCCACCACAATACCGCCAACAGTCACGAAACCGAACTCAACCATTCCAGATACCAGGCTAAAATGACCTGTGCGAACCATTTCGAGTATGAGACCGAATATCACCACGCCAGTTCCATCGTTCAGTATGCTCTCGCCCTCAATTATCGTTGAAAGTCTCTTTGGAGCTTTAAGCTCCCTGAATGTCGCAAGAACCGAGACCGGATCTGTGGGGGTTATCATCGCCCCAAATAAGAGAGCAATTGATAAGGGAATGCTGAGAAGCCATCTGACAAGGAATCCTGTAACAACCACAGAGACCAAAACACCCACAATTGCCAGACACAAGATAGGTTTGAAGTTCGATCTAAGTTCTCCAAGATCAGTGTTCAATGCTCCCTCAAACAGCAGAGGAGGAAGTATCAAAAGAAAAATGAGATCCTCTGAGAGTTTTATTTCGGGGAATATGTTCGCCAAACCTACCAGAAGGCCAACAACCACAAGCGCAATAGTATATGGCAGTCTAACATACTTAACCACTATAGCCACAGCTACAGAAATCATGAGCAAAGCGATGAATTCGTAAAGTTGGAACGCAAGATCCATGTTGACACTCACCTCACTAAAAGTGGGGTGATTCTTGCTTCTGAGGGTCTCACGCTCATCCGCACCCACATCGAGCTTTTACTCTCAGGTGCGTCGTCCACCCTCAGAAGCAAGGGGTGAGCCAGCACCCCGTTAAACCCTTCTCCGTGGAGAAGGGCTATATTTAACACACCAACAACATCTCTGTGAGCCTTAACGCCGCAGTTCAGACATTTAAACAGCCTCTTGTGCTTCTTAACGTTTTTAGAATGACACCACGGACATTCTGATGAAGTGTATGCTTCATCGACGGGTTTAACCTTAATTCCGAAGTTCTCTGCTGTTGTTCTCAGTCTTTCCATTATGTAGCCGAAAGACCAGAAGTTGTGGATCATGGAGTTGACTTTGCTTCCGTTGTCGTTGTTATCTCTGATGTGTGTGATATCTCCGATAACGATCTCTCCAACGCTCTTCGCATGGCAGAGCCTAACAAAGCGATACACTATCGTGTTGATGTTGTGTCTGAACCTTCGTTTTCTCTTGCGGTACAGCCTTTTGAGTCGTTTCGAGGTGTTTTTGTTGTTCACTTGCTTGAGGTGGGACTGACACCTGGCTATCTTCTTAGACCAGTACCACCAGTCTGCTAACAACGGTTTCCCGCTGAAAGCGATGGGTTGTCTTTCGCCTTCGATACAAGCTGTTATGATGTTGATCACGCCGAGGTCGGCGTACGCCCTCTTGGTTGATCTGACTTCTTCAACTTCAACCTCAACAGACTGAAGGGCATACCACCGACCCGTTAAATCGTCATAATGAATCTCCAGCCTGCCTTGTTTCCCTCTCCACTTTACACAACCGGTTATCCTAATCTTCAAACCTTTAGGCAGGATTAACCACTTCTTTCCTCTCACCTCCTCTATGCGATAGCAATCATTCCGGATGATGGTCATTAATTTCTTTTTTCCAGTTCTGCGATTCTTCCAGTAGCGTGGTGGGGAAACCTTGTGTACGTGTTTTGGGAGCTTATCCTGTTGCTTGAGCCTCAGAAGCTTAAGGAAGCTCCTCCATGCCTCATCGTTCTTCCTGATTATCTGTTGAGTGGTGGCTGAGCCCAGTATTCGCTTGAACTCGTTGTATTCTTCTTCTGTATTCCAATCAATTTCGCCAGCGAAGAAAGACTGTCTTCGCTTGTAGTTTACCCTGTTCCATAGAACGGCAGACATCTCGCAGAGAGAGAAGAGTACTTTCTCTTGCTTTTTTGTCGGTCTCAGACGGAATTTGTTTACCCTTCTGACCTTCATGAGCATATTATGTTTGGACTTTGGAGTATTTAAGTCTGGGGAGTGGTGTGAAAGTGAAAGTGCCTACCCGCCTCCCCTATTTCATTCCCTGATAAAGTGGCTGTCCAGCAATTCAAATTTGTGTGAAAAAGGAAGTCGTTCAGGCCTGCAATTTAAAAATAAACGGGATGAATTATTATTCTCAGTAATTATCGGACAGCCTCTGAAAGCGGGGAGCTTTCTTAGCGACTTTTTGTAAAAATTATACTGACAATTTAATAACATTTCAGGGGTTAGCTTTTTAATCCGATTTATACAAGCATACAAGATGATCAAAAAAATTCTTTCTGGAGAAACCAAAGATAAATCCGATTCAAAAGATAAGCCAAAAACGAGGATTATTCTCTTCACAGGAAAGGGTGGTGTTGGTAAAACCACAGTTGCCTCAGCAACAGCAATAAAGACATCAAAGCTTGGAAAGAAAACACTCATAATATCCACAGACCCGGCCCACAGCCTTTCCGACTCATTCGGCATTGAACTCGGCCCTGAGCCCACGAAAGTGAGGGACAACCTCTTTGCAATGGAAGTCAATATTGAATACGAGCTTGAAAAGCACTGGGAGACCATAAAAGAGTATCTGAAGATCTTTTTCCAGTCACAGGGAATAGATGATGTTGTTGCTGAGGAGCTTGCCATATTCCCCGGATTCGATGAGCTCGCGAGCCTGCTGCACCTTCTGGACAATTACGAGAAAGGAACTTATGAAGTAATAATCCTCGACTGCGCTCCAACCGGAGAGACCTTGAGGTTGCTCAGCGTTCCGGAGATCGCGAAGTGGTACATGAACAGGTTCTTCGGAATCGAGAGAAGGCTTCTGAAAATCGTTAAGCCAATTGCCGAGCCAGTCTTGGATGTTCCGCTGCCATCAGAAGAGGTTCTCGATAAGATACAGGATCTCTATATGAGAATTGGAAGGCTCAAGGAAATACTTGAGAGTCCTCAAACGAGTGTCAGAATCGTAATGAACCCGGAGAAAATGGTTATCAGGGAGTCAGAAAGAGCGTTCACATATCTCAACCTGTTCGGATACAGGGTTGATGCCGTGATCATAAATAAGTACATCCCGGAAGAGGCTGGAGATTACTTCAAGAAGTGGATAGAGATTCAGAAGGAGTACCTGAAAGAGATATACGAAAGATTTCCAGTAAAGAAGTTCATGCTCAAGTTCAAGTCGGAAGAGGTTGTTGGAAGCTTGCTTGATGAGATAGCGGACGAACTCTACGATTCAGACCCATCGCAGGTTTTCACAGAGATGAAGCCCATGGAAATATTCTCAGAAAATGGAGACTTCTACCTGTCGATAAAAGCTCCTTTCGTTAAAAAGGAAGATATAAAGCTTTTGAAGAGGGGCGAGGAACTGATAGTTGTTGCCGGGCAGTGGAAGAGGATTATATATCTGCCCCAGTCTCTCGCCTTAAAGGAGCCTGTTTCAGCAAAATTTATGAGCGGTGAAATAAGAATTAAGTTTAAATAGACAAAAAGGTGGTAAAATGAAGGAAATAAAGATAAAAGTTCCGGATATTGATGAAATCCTTCCAGAAGAGGTTATGAAACACCTGCTTCAGTCATACAAGGAACTGCTGATGGCTTTTAAGAAGGGTATCGAATACAAGATTGAAAGGATCGATAGAATTGAGGAAAAAATGACCACGAAAAAGAAAGAACTGAAAAAAATAGATATCGAATAAAATTTTTTTAATTCAGAGATACAGCGACCTTCAATGAAGATGCGGGAGAAGTGTAAGGACTGTATGACATGCTTCAAACAGAAGAAGTGATTGTTGATGGATTCCATTTATTTTCTTGATCATTATGGATTTTTTCCATACAGAAGAAAGTCAGGGAAAGGTGCCAAACCTCATATAAGCCTCAGATTCAATTTTGGAGAGGTTTTTGATGTCCACATCGACACATATGCCGGCAAGGGATCCAGCTATATCAACCTCATAACCCATGCCCATTCAGACCACTACGGACAGTACAATCTCGATAATCCAAACGCCATCGCATCTCAGGAGACTGCCAGAATGCTTTCCGTTCTGAACGGTAAGAGATTCATCGGGAGAACCTTTGAAATCGGTAAAGAGATCAAACTCAACGGCTTAAGGATTAAAACATATCCCACCGAGCACATCTTCGGCTCCTCAGCCTTCCTGATAGAATCAGAATCCAGAATTCTCATTACCGGAGATGTCAAGGATTATAGAAAGCTTCCCAGATGTGATGTGCTGATAACCGAAGCAACCTATGGAAAGCCGGACTTTACATTCGAGGAAGAGATCGATAAGCTCATAAATGAAGCTAAGAACTCCGTGCTTGGAGTCTATCCAATAGGAAAGGCTCAGAGGACAGCAAAAATTCTTTCGGAGAATGGCTACTCTGTTTCAGGAGAGGATAAGATCACAAAGCTTTGCAAGGCGTTTGACATAGATGTGTCAAACGAGGGAGATGTTAAGCTCGTATCTCCAAGAAATCTGTACAGCCATAGTGGTAGGAAATACATCCTGACCGCCCAGAGGTTCTACAGGATCCCAAGGATTGTGATAAGCGACCATCTTGACTTCAACGGGCTGATTGACATGATCGAGCACTGCAATCCCGAGCATGTTATATTCTACCACGGCAAACCCTCTGAAGAGCTTTTGCAGAGGTTCAGGAGTTCAATTTTAAAAGATTTTGCAGTATTGAGCGAAGAAAAGTTAGCTAACAGCTAACCAGCAGCCAGCCAACAGTCAACCAACTACAGCCAACTGACTGAAAAAATTATAAGAAAAAGTTGTAACAAATAGCTCTATGCCTGAAGCATTCGATGAAGCATTCAACGAAGTAGTGGACATGCTCAAGGAATCCAAGCATGCAATAGTGCTTACCGGAGCGGGAATCTCAGCAGAAAGCGGTATACCCACCTTCAGGGGCAAGGATGGGCTGTGGAACAAGTACAGACCAGAAGAACTCGCAACTCCGGAAGCTTTCAGGCGAAATCCTGCTCTTGTGTGGGAATGGTATGCCTGGAGGATGAACCTGGTTTTCAGCAGGGAGCCCAATTACGCCCATAGAGCAATAGCCAAGCTGGAAGACACGGGCTACATAAAGCATGTAATAACCCAGAATGTGGATGACTTACATGAGAGGGCAGGAAGCAGGAATGTAACACATCTCCACGGAAAGCTGAAAGAAGTCAAATGCTGGAACGGATGTATTCAAATTGCCTTACCGTCTGACCTCGTAGATCTATCCAGAATACCGGAAGAGCTTCCGAAATGCCCTGAATGCAGTGGACTTCTTCGCCCCGCAGTGGTCTGGTTTGGTGAAAGGCTTGATCCAGATGTACTGATGAGATCGTTCGATCTTGCAGAAAAAAGCGATCTGATACTGGTTGTTGGTACTTCAGCGGTCGTTCAGCCAGCAGCATCAGTACCGATGATGACCAAGAGGAGTGGGGGTAAAATTATCGAGATAAACCCTGACGAGACTCCACTCACACCATACTCTGATATATCCCTGAGGTTATCAGCTGTCAAGGCGTTTGAAGGTATAATGAAAGAACTGGAGCTTGATCAAATCTGAGATAGCATCATAAGATATTACCATCAAAAATATTTTAAAAGTGAAAGTTTAATGAAGATGCATGAGATTCGGTGGCGGGGAAATTACAAGAAGATTCTACATAAACATCGCACTTTCTCTCCTCTCGGGTTTCATAATCTTTTTCTGGGGCTATGGATTGTATGAAATCCTCACAACATTCCAGATATACTTCAGATTATCATACATCCTGCTTGCATTCACAATAGCGTTCATCTTCTTCACAGCCTTTCTCGAGCACAGGGGGGTTGAGATACCCTACCTGTTCGTTAGCTCAGCTCTGCTTGCGTCGCTTTTCACATTCATCGGACTGTGCATAGTCAATGGTGTGATATCAATCTACAAATCCTTCCCGCCGATAGACAACTTTCTGATAATGTTCTCCATAAGCATAATCGTGGGCTTTATTTTCATCAAGATGGTTTTCACACAGCAGATGTTCGAGTAGATCTCGATCAGATGCCCGATTAAAAACAAAATATTGAAGTACTATAATGGCTCTTATCCGTAGTGGTGATAGTATGGTTAGCATAAACGAAATGGCCATGGATATTGTTGAGGACATGCTCGATTTCGAAGAAGAACTGAGGATCGAGTCAAAGAAGCTCGAGAACGGAGCGACAGTAATAGATTGCGGTGTTAATGTACCCGGTGGTTACGAGGCAGGAATACTCTACACGCAGATCTGCATGGGTGGACTTGCCGAGATAGAGATAGTCACGGATACGATAAACGATGTACCATTTGCGTTCATAACTGAATACACAGATCATCCTGCAGTGGCATGCCTTGGAAGCCAGAAAGCAGGGTGGGCTATCAGCGTTGGGAAGTACTTTGCCATGGGGAGTGGGCCAGCAAGAGCTTTGGCTCTCAAGCCAAAGAAGACTTACGAGAAAATAGAATATCAAGATGACTCCGAATATGCCGTAATAGCTCTTGAGGCTTCAAAACTGCCGAATGAAGAGGTAATGGAATTCATAGCCAAAGAGTGTGATGTCGATCCCGAGAATGTGTATGCTGTAGTTGCTCCAACAGCCTCAATTGTTGGAAGCGTTCAGATCTCAGGTAGAATCGTCGAGACCGCGATATACAAGATGACGGAGATCGGATATGATCCAAAGCTCATCGTCAGCGGTGCTGGCAGGTGCCCGATAGCGCCCATCGTTGGAGATGACCTAAAGGCAATGGGTTCAACCAATGACAGCATGATGTACTATGGAAGCGTTTTCCTCACAGTCAAGGAATACGATGAGATCCTGAAGAATGTACCATCCAACACCTCAAAGGATTATGGAAAGCCGTTCTACGAGATATTCAAGGACGCCAACTTCGACTTCTACAAGATAGATCCAAACCTCTTTGCTCCGGCACAGATTGCCGTGAACGATCTCTCTACCGGAAAGACCTATGTCCATGGAAAGCTGAATGCTGAGGTTCTGTTCAAATCCTACAATATCCAGCTTTGATTTTGTTATTTTATTTTTCAATTTATTAGCGCATAGCTTTGTCCTCGCGCTCTGTTACTGGAAGTGTTCATCCCTGCCACTACCTACCTAGAGAACATCAGGAAACCTTAATAGCCAAAAAATAATCAACCACGAGCATGAAGCTCGTAACCGTTGGCACAGGAACTGCTGTGGCTGATGGGCGATGTCAGAGCTGTGTGCTGATTGATGACAGGATAGCGGTTGATGTAGGGATTGGAAGCCTTCTAAGGATCGGAAAGCTAACAAACAACCTCTCAGCGATTCTCTTGACTCACAACCACCTCGATCACAATGGAGATGTTCTGGCCATCCTGAAATCGAGATGGCTCAGCGGGATTGAGGAGAGGCCCAAAATAATAGGCCCAGCAGGCACAATAAACCACATCGAATCTCTTTTTGAGAGCTATCCTTATCTAAGAAAGAAACTCTCCTTTGAGTTGATGGAGGTTGAAAACGAGAAATTTGAGGTTGATGGGTTCGAGGTTGAGGCCATAGCAACCAAGCACTCGATAAAAAGCACAGCTTACCTAATAGACTCCGAGGTTCTGATAAGCGGGGACACGAGAGCCATGAAAGAAGTTGTCGGTAGGGAATGTAAGGTTCTGATCCACGAGATGTCCCTGCCATTTGGCTTCAAGGCAGTCGATCACACGACTCCTGAAAATTTCAAAGAAGTCCTTGACTCATGCACGGCTGAAAAGATCCTGCTGACCCATATCTACCCAAATGCGATGGAGCAGATTGACACCATACTCGAGTATCTGGATGATGAAAGGATTGAGGTAGCAAGAGATGGCGACGAATTCGTAGTCTGAGCTTCCTGCTACCTGAACAGCATATTCAGAAAAGGAATAAATGCTGAAGCGACCCTGAGCTTTAAAGGAACCTTGCTGTGCAGGATCTTCCACATATCCTTTTCGCTTATCAGCCTCATATACCTGGATAGCCTCGAATCGCTGTCGGAAATGCGATCCCACAAGCTCTTTATGTAGTAGCTGTCCAGCATAGCCTTCAGCATCGCCATCTTCCACATTTCATCGAATTTCTCAAGCCTTGAAAAGTCGTTGCGGTCAAAACACTCGTTTATAATCTTTCCGGCGAAATCTCCTGCCAGCATGGATGTTGGAATTCCTGCCCCAACATGGCTTATCACCATCCCTGCAGCATCTCCGAGGAGAATTGTTCGCCCATGAACAGCTTTTTCCAGTGGGAGATCTACAGGCACAACTGCACCGATCTCACTCACAACTTTGGAGTTCCTGAGGAACTTCGATGAGTGAGGATACTCCCTGACAAACCTTTCAAGAGCCTTTTTTGCGTTGTCTCCCTTCTCCCCTTTGGCTCTAACGAATCCAACACCAACATTCGCCAAGCCATCTCCTTTAGGAATTATCCACGCGTAACCACCGGGGCATATCCTTTTGCCAACATACATGTAAACCACATCCTCATCGCACTCAACGCCCTCCATGACATACTGCTTTGCCGGGACGGTGAATCTCTTAAACCCCAGAGCTGAAGAAATTCTTGAGTTGGCTCCATCACATCCCGCAACAACCTCAGCCTTTATCCTTTTGCCACCAAAAAGCTCAACCTCGTTTTTAGATGGATTGTACCTTATAATTCTCTCTCCTTTCATGATGCTGTGTCCACTCTTCTCAGCAATATCCGTGATCATCTCATCTCTCTCAACAACATGCATCTCAAAATCGACTGTTATCTCCCTTCCATCCGGAGTGATAAAGGACATATATTTTGTCCGATTGCTCTCGTATTTTCGGGGAATGTCAAACAGAGAGTAATCTTCCAGATCCGGAAGAAGGATTTTCATTTCATCTTTTGTTGGAACTATCTCTCCACATTCAACCGGATAGCCGAGTTTCTGTCTCTTATCTATGCCAATTACATCCAAATCCTTCAGGCTCCTGAGCAGAAAAGCTCCAGCTATACCAACACCGGCAACACAGACATCGTGATTTTGAGCGGGCATGATGTAGATATCATTGTTCAATTTTTAAATCTGGTGTTAGTGTTGATTTTTGTGTTCATTTGCTTATTGCATCAAAATATAAATTTTTCAGATTTCAAAGAGAAAAATTCAAGTAATGATAAAGCCCTGCCAATCTTAAATGAGTGATTGTCTCGATAGGAAAGAGATGCTGAAAAAGATAATGGACTCTTTTGAGCACATCAAAAAAGCTCTCAGGGAGAAATCTGTATGCGAGGGCAGGAAGGTAATAATCTTCGACCCGCCGTACACACTGCACCTGATGAAGGATGAGTATATTGCTCTCTACTACGAAAATGAGGAGTTAGCCTGCCTGACCTATGAGAGATTCAGCTTCTGCGATGATGTGGCCTGCCAGATAATGGACTCATGGCTGAAAACCCTGACATCCTTTGGATTCAAGAGGTTTTTGTTGCGGAGGAGATAGGAAGAGATAGGAGGTGTTTGCATGGGTATCAAAACCATAGAGTTCACGGTCGATGAGTTTGGGGAGTGGCTTAAAGACAGGGGCTATCAGAACCTGATGGGGGAGGAGAACTTCGAGATCTTTCTCAGCCAGGGACTGGCCTTCATGCTGTTCACGAGCAGCAACCTTCTTATGAGTTTCATATTCAACAAGCTCGGACTCCCTTCTGAGAGGCTGAACGAGAGAATAAGGCTGGAAGTTGGAAAGAGGGTTAAGGAGATATTTGCTGATGGTAGCAACTTCAGAATAGTTCTGGATGTTTGAGCATGTTTGTGGACTTTGATTTCAACACAAGGCAATGTAAGTTGAGTAGAGATGCAAAAGAAATATACAGAGCAATCTTATCTGAGATTCGGGACAGACTAATCTTCGAAGAGTCTAGGGACTTTTTGAGTCTTTTCAAGCCAGTAGCAGACAAGAACGAAATTCTCAAGAGACAGAATTATTTTAAAAAAATTTTTGAGAAAATAAACTCTGTTGAGCTACATAAGTTCGATCCACTGAACTTCAGGCTAAAGCGGCTCAACGATAGAGTTGTTTTTACAGAGGAACCTGAAAAAGCTATATCACTCGGGTTATGTGATGTTAATGTTGTGGGGGATTACCCATTAGTTCTATCACCTGATGGGGGTAGATTTAACAGAATTGAAATACAGGAAGTCTCTGCTGAGGAAATAGCTCCAGAGGTTTTTGTTGAAGAGCTGTACTCAAAAAGAGATACCTTACTTGCAGTCGAGAAAATAATGAACTCTATAAGTATAAACAGCGTAGCTCCAGAGATTTTAAGAGAAATTGATCGATATGAAGAGATAGTCGGGAAAGAAAACAGGATAAAAGAGTTTGAAGAGTTCGTCCATAAAAAGCTTGGTGAGATCAAGGAGAGCATAGAGAAAAGGCTCGAGAAGGAGAAGATCGTGCTCAGTGGCAGGGATATTCTTGAGTTCATGCAGAAGGGGAGCTTTGATGTCTTTTCGATAATTGAGGATGCGATTTTTGAAGAAGTTTTAAAAGCTGAGCAGGAGATCGCTGAAAAATTTGGTTTTCGTGCTGAGTTTTTTGTCAGAAAGGTAATGCCGGAGATCAATTTTGATGAGCTTGAGAGAGTGAAGCAGGAGCTTGAGCGAGAATTGACTGTTGAAAGATATATGCTGGCGAGAGACATAATGAGAAAGATAAAACACATTCTGCCCAAGTTAAAGGAGGAATTTGAGATTGTTTATGAGCTGGATATCGCCAGAGCCATCAGAAGCTACCTCGGTGAATTCATCTTTCCGCAAATCGGAAACTGCATTTACTTCAGAGAGGCGAGAAATCTTTTCATCAGGGATCCACAGCCAGTAACCTACTTCGTAGGGTTCGATACAATCGAAAATTTCTCAGAAGATTTGGCAAAGGGTGTTGTCGTGCTTACGGGAGCTAACAGCGGTGGAAAGACATCGCTGCTAATGCTCATTGTCCAGATACAAGTGCTGGCTCAGATGGGTTTTCCTGTTCCGGCTGAGCAGGCTGTGGTGAATGTTCTGGATGAGATCTTCTTTTTCAAGAAAAAGAAATCCGTGTACGGTGCTGGAGCATTTGAAACAGCTTTGAAAAGTTTGATAAATGCCTTAAAGGGCAAAGGGAGGAAACTGATACTCCTTGACGAATTCGAGGCTATAACCGAGCCCGGAGCGGGTGTGAAAATACTTTCTGCCTTGCTTAAGGTAGCGTACGAGAAAAGGTTCTACACGGTTGTGGTCTCGCATTTAGGTCATGAGCTTGAGCTGGATTTCGTCAGGGTTGATGGGATATACGCAAAGGGGCTGGATGATGAGCTCAATCTGATAGTTGACAGGCAGCCGAAGTTTGGAGCTATAGGGAGGAGCACTCCTGAGCTAATTGTCGAGAGAATATACCTGATGAGCAAGGGAGAGGAGAAAAAGATCGTTGAGATGGTGCGAAAGGTCTTTCAGGAGTAAGCTGCCATCACACCTCCCTTCTTAAAATGAAGAACAGTGCTACAAGAATCCCGCCAATAACTGCAATGGTTATACTGCCAGCGAACAGTCCCGGCAAACCCTTGGTATCGCTTTTTGAAGTCTCTGACATCTCAGAAGTCTTCTCATTTGACTTCTCTTTTGGATTTATTGTAAGGTGTGGCAGTGACTCGAAATCATTGCTTTCCAGCTTTTTCAGCATGTCTCTTTCTGCAAGATTCATCTGATCCACAACATTTATGCTGTTGTTTGCAGCGATATCAACAACTCTCTTTCTATCTTCGCCCATCACGATCTTTTTTGTTTCGTAGCCAATAACCCAGATTCTGTGATTGGATGGAGCAAATATCACAAGTTTAGCCTTTTTACCGTCAAAGCTTTCAACCTTCACATCCAAAAACGACTTCTGAACCTCTAGGGGCAATTTCAGATAATCAGAATTCTTGCTGTTGTTCACGGCAATCGAGATGCTGTAGTCTCCCGGTTTAAGCCATAAATCATCGAACTCGATTTCTCCAGTTAGAGAGCTAAATCTCGCAGTTTTCTCCAGCATATAGCTCTCGTTTTGGAGTACAACTCTTGTGAAGAACTCAGCGTTCGTTTTGATAATGATGGTAATTGGCTCACCCACATAAATTTCTGATGGGGCTTTAACAGACTCGATCTTGAATTTTTCGACATAGACCTTCGTCTCGTTAAGCACGAGCGAGCCAAAAATAACCTTCAGGTTGTATATCCCTTCTGGAACATCAAAACTCACCTCAAACTTTCCATCATTTACCTCCACCTCTTTCTCCACGCTGTTAAGTCTTATCTTTAGCTTGTATCCATTTGGAATATTTGTCTCTCCCAAAACAACCACTTTTCCAGAAATTTTTGATTTTATGCTTACATCTGCATGAGCTTTAAACGATTTGATCTTTATATCCTTCAGAAACTCGCTTGTCCTATCGGCAATGTATAGTTTATAGATTCCGGGAGAGAGCTTAGAAGTCGGGATCTCCAGAGTTTTGGATTTCTCGATGTTCATGCTCAGAACGGTTGTATCGTTAACGATGCTCAGGCTTGCATTTCCGGAAGTATATATCTTGAGTGTAATGTTCTCCCCCTGAAGGAACTCGTACTTGTTGAGCTCAACGATAACGGCATTTGCTTTTACCACCATGAGCAGCATGAACATTGCCAGAGCTACCCGCTTCATCAAAACTCGTTATATTCTTAAGATAAAAATCCATCGGAAAAAATACTTAAGGAAATCTTTATATATAATTCGATTTAAATCATTTTATGGTTGATTTGGTGGTAATTGGAATAGCAATAGTGGTTCTGCTCTTTCTCCTGTCAGGGATAAGGGTCGTGAGGGAGTACGAGAGGGGTGTAATTTTCAGGCTTGGCAGACTTATCGGTGCTAGAGGTCCGGGGCTATTTTTCGTCATACCTATTCTTGAAAATATGATGCTCGTTGATTTAAGGACTTACACATATGATGTCCCATCGCAGGAAGTAGTAACAAGAGATAATGTGACTGTTAAGGTTAACGCTGTGGTTTACTACAGGGTTCTGGATCCGGAAAAGGCTGTTACGGAAGTCTTTGATTACAGGTTTGCTACATCTCAAATCGCACAGACAACGCTGAGAAGCGTCATCGGACAGGCTGAGCTTGATGATCTCCTGTCCAATAGAGAGAAGTTGAATGTGCAACTGCAGCGGATAATAGATGAGGCAACGAATCCGTGGGGAATAAAAGTTTCCGCTGTGGAGATAAAGGATGTCGAGCTTCCAAAAGAAATGCAGAGAGCGATGGCTATGCAGGCTGAAGCTGAAAGAGAGAGGAGGGCTAAGATTATAAGGGCTGATGGAGAGTTCCAGGCTGCCAAGAAATTGAAGGAAGCTGCAGATGTGATGATGGAAAGTAAAGGAGCGATGATGCTGAGAATTTTGCAGACAATAAGCGAGACGACAAACGATCCGGCTACAAAGATAGTGTTCCCGATACCGATAGAGGTTCTTGAGTACTTCAGGCTGAAAAAGGATTGACTTGTAGAGTTGGATCAGAGTTAGATAATAAAATTGGATGATCTAAAGCGGAACAGGGCTAAGCTAAGATGAGAAGAATGAAGAAGAAAGTGCTGTTCCTCTGTACAGAGAACTCGGCAAGATCTCAGATGGCCGAGGGGTTGCTGAGAGCTTTGTATGGTGATAGATTCGAAGTATACAGCGCTGGAATAAAGCCAAAGACTGTAAATCCGAATGCTGTAAAGGTTATGCGGGAGATAGGAATAGACATCTCCAGTCAGAAGTCAAAAAGCGTTGAGGAGTTCAGAGGAATGAAGTTCGATCTTGTTGTTACCGTATGCGATGATGCTAAGGAAAATTGCCCGTTTTTTCCTGGAAAGAAGATAGTTCATAAAAGCTTCACCGATCCAGCAAAGAGCAACAACCTGGATGCGTTCAGGAAAGTAAGGGATGAGATAAGAAAGTGGATAATTGAATATTTTGGTGGCAGAATCAGGTAGAATCAGCGTATTCTACTTTTTCTTTATTTTTATGCTCGATTTCTTTTGAATAATTATTATCTTCTTCAACTTCGTCAAAATCATCCTGATTGAGAATTATTGCTATGTCTGCTGAATTTTTCAGTGCTGCTGAGAATCCTGGTTCGGCTCCGATTATTATCGTCTCTTTACCCATTTCCATCGCTTTTTTGAGAACTGCTTTGAAATCCGCGTCCCTTGTTACGAGAGCGAGTGCATCGATTGAGTCGTTGTATATCAACTCCATGGCTTCAACAGCCATTCTGACATCCACATCTCCAGAGGTTATTATAGGTTCAAAACCCTGATTTTCGATGGCCTCCACAAGCTTGTCTCCAGCATACTGATTCAGGAATACCCTAGCAACCTTTATATTGCCGTATTCTTCAATAATCTGCCGTATCTCGTGGAGGTTTATATTGAATTCCTTTCTGAGCATGTTTGGCCCGTCTATCAGCAAGCCTACTTTCTTCCTATCATCTTTTCTCGATGAAATGTAGTTTCTTATCTTCTGAAGCTTGCTAAGACTTATTGTTTTTCTTATCGCCATAGGTATACCTCTGCTGGAGATATTAATCAAACTTTTCCTGAATGCTTAAAAAATTTGTGAAGGTAAAGACAGGAGGAACTGATGTTTGATAAATCCTTTGGAATAATTCAGTCCTTGTGGGTATTGAAATATGTGTTAAAAATTAACTCTGCCACCCTTTCGGCCTCACTTATTCTAAAAGTTCTGTATGGTTTTATTTCTCTCTCGCAAACAACTGCGAGAACTCTTCCTTTCTTGAACCTTTCTAGGTCATCGTTCTCGTTCAGCACGACAACTCTGTCCTTTCCATATATATTAAACCCCTCTGTCAGGATCAGATCATAGTCACTCAGGTATTTGTCGCAGAAATAATCCAGGTTGTATTTTTCTTGGTTTATTTTCCCAATTATCGCAAATTCGTTTTTTGCAGAGATCGCCACATCAGCACCTTTTTGATAGAAATTCCATGAGTCCTTTCCTTCTTTATCGAACTCAAAATCCCCATGACTGTGATGTTTGACAACACATATTTTCAGTCCTCTCTCTAAGAAGTATCCGGCCATTTTTTCAATGAGTGTGGTTTTTCCAGAGTCTGGAGAGCCTACAATGCTGATGATCATGTAGATCACCTATTCAAACTTACTCAACAGTAACACTTTTGGCGAGATTTCTGGGCTTGTCTATCTCACACCCCCTCAACTTCGCCGTGTAGTAAGCCAGTAGTTGTAATGCCACAGACTGTGTTATTGGCGTTAGCAGAGGATTTACCGCTGGCAGTTTTACAACATGATCAACATACTTTTCGATCTCCTCATCGTTTTCATCTGAGATTGCCAGTACGAAACTCCCTCTCGCTTTTATCTCTTTTATGTTGTTCAGCATTATCTCGTATGTCTCATCCCTCACGACACATGCTATAACTGGCATATCCTTGCCAAGCAGAGCGAAGGGTCCATGTTTTAGCTCTCCAGCAGGATATGCTTCGGCGTGGATGTATGATATCTCCTTCATCTTCAAAGCCCCTTCCATGGCTGTAGGGTAGGCTATGCCTCTGCCAACATACATCAAGTTCCGATACTTGGACAGGATTTCAGCAACATCCTCGATATCCTCTTTGTTGTCCAGTATTTTTCTGACCTCTCCTGAAATCTTTTCCAGCTCATTTAGCAGATCTATGCGGTTTGACAGTTTAAAAGCCAGAACATATATGACGATTAACTGAGAAATGAAAGATTTTGTCGCAGCTACACTTATTTCAGGTCCAGCCCTCGTGAATAAGGTCTCATCGGCAATTCTGGTTGCCGTGCTTCCGAGAACATTGGCTATTGTGACGACCCTGTTTCCAAGTTTCTTTGCCAGCCTCATAGCTTCGAGTGTGTCGGCAGTCTCACCAGACTGGGTTATTGCAATGTATGTTGCCCTTTCCGGTGGAGGATGGTAGTTGAATTCGGATGCTATCTCAACCCTGACAGGCAGCTTGGCAACCTTTTCGATCACATGCTTTGCTATCAAACCGGCATGGTACGAGGTTCCGCATGCCACGAAAACGAATTTATCATAACCTAAATCGAACTCTCGATCCATATGTTCTGAAAGCGTATCATCTATGACTCTGGGAATTTCGTGGATTTCTTTCAACATGAAATGTTCATATCCTCCCTTTTCCGCATCCTCGATACTCCATGGTATGATTTCTGCTTCTTTATCAACTGGTTTCCCGTTTCTGAATACTTTAACTTCCTTTTCAAGCTCTGCAATCTCCCCATCTTCGAGAAAAATAACTCTGTTCGTGTAGTCGAGTATCGCTGGAGTATCAGAGGCTACGAAAAGCTCATCATCCCCAACACCCAGTATCAACGGGCTTTTATTTCTCGCGACGACTATTTTATCTTCGTTGGCGTGGATTACCGCTATGGCGTATGAGCCTTTAACAGCACTCAACGCTTTCTCAACAGCTTCCTTCAAATCACCATCGTAAAATTCTTCTATCAGGTGTGCTAAAACCTCTGTATCGGTTTCAGATTTGAAAACATGGTTCTTAGCGGTCAGCACTTCTTTGAGTTCCTGAAAGTTTGTGATTATGCCGTTGTGCACAACGGCTATCGCTTCGCTGCAGTCTGTATGTGGATGGGCATTAACATCGTTCGGTTCACCATGTGTTGCCCATCTGGTGTGCCCGATTGCCATCCTGCCGTTAGAGAGACTGAACTTCTCTACCTTCCCTATAGCTCCGGTTTTTTTATGAACAAGAACCCCACCATTATCTTTAATGGCTATACCCCATGAATCGTACCCTCTATATTCTAACCTTTTCAAAGCTTTGATGATAACCTCATCGGCTCTTCTAAAACCGATATAACCTACAATTCCACACATTTCAGAGCACCCTCGATTTATCTGGGATAACTCCGCTTAGGACTTTCATATCTTCTATCATGCATTCATTACCTATCACCGTTAATGGCTTAACGACGATATTGTTTCCTATTCTGCAGTTTTCACCGATAAAAGCGCCAGCATTTGCTTTGAGGATTCCATCAATCTCTATGATACCTTCCCCACCCAATACTGTGAAATTGCATCCAATCTCTGTAAATCTATCTATGACTGAGTCTTTTATATTTGCTCCAGACCCAATCATGCAATTATCGCCTATGATGCTGTTAGAGATTATCGTGAGGGCTTCTATGCTGACATTGTCTCCTATGGTCGTGTATGGTTTCAAGACAGTATTGGGCCCAATTTCACAGTTTTCACCTATAATCACCGGTCCCTCTATGTATGTTCCAGCCTTTATTATGCTCCCTTCACCAATAATGACATTCCCTTTTACGGTTACATTCTTTTCAACCTTTCCTGCGATAACTTTTCCATCAGGCATTTTCGTGGAATTCAACCTAAGGATATCCCATGGATAAACGATGTCCTGCCAGAGCCTCGCCTCAATAGCCTTGAATTCATACCCATCTGAGATCATGCTGTTAATTACATTCACAAGATCTCTCTCTTCATCAATATATCTAAAAACATCAGTAGACAGGCAGTACAGTCCTGTATTAACGGTGTAGCTCAACTTCTCTTCTGGCTTTTCAACTATTTCCTTCACAAATCCGTTTTTAAAAGTTATAGCTCCGTATTTGGAGCAATCTTCCGATATTGAATATGCAATAGAGAAACACCTTTTTTTCACATTTTTTATTGTTTCATGGTCAATTATGTTGTCTCCTCCAATGACGATGAATTCGTTCTCTACAAGACTTTCAGCAGATTTCAAAGCATTTGCAGTACCTAACTGCTGTTCCTGAATAACATACTCTATGTCCACATCAAAATCCCTGCCACTCCCAAAATAATCCATGATTCTCTCTCTTCTGTAGCCAACAACGAGGACAATGTCTCTAATTCCAGCTTTTCTAACCTCTTCAATTAAATGCTCCAGAATGGGCTTTCCAGATATTTCTATCATTGGTTTTGGCTTTTTGGCTGTAAATGGGCGAAGCCTCTGCCCCTCACCTGCAGCTAATATCACGGCCTGCATTTAAAACACCCTCGTATATGGATCAATCCATCCATCAACATATGCATTTGGAGCTATAAAGCAGTTGTTTCCGATCATGGCCCCGGCATTTATCGATGCGTTGATGCCGGTTTTTACATTATCTCCAATTATTGCCCCAAGTTTCTTTCTTCCGGTTTTTATTCTTTTGTCCTTCGTGTAAACTTCTATTTCCTTCTCATCAAGCTTCAGATTTGCGACCTTCGTTCCCGCACCGAAGTTGCAGTTCTCACCAATAACGGAATCGCCAATGTAGTTGTGATGTGGGATCTTCGTGCCGTTCATGACTATGGAGTTCTTCACCTCAACTGCCGCACCGATCTTACAGCCATTGCCTATTGATGTATGTGCTCTGATGTAGCAGTTGGGCCCGATCTCGCAATTTTTCCCGATCACTACCGGCCCTTCTATGTATGTTCCGGCCTTGATTATGCTCCCTTCACCAATAACAACATTCCCCTTTATTGTCACATTCTTTTCAACAACCCCGTCTATTTCTGTATCTATGTTCGAAAGCATGAGTTCGTTGATTTTTAGCAGATCCCATGGATAGCTGGCGTCAATCCAGCCCGAAATCTTGGCTGTGCTAAACCTGACACCATCTTTTATAGCCAAATTTATAGTATCCGTGATCTCATACTCCCCTCTCACAGATTTTGGGGTGATTCGGATATAATCGAAGATATCTCTTGTGAAGTGGTATATTCCAGCGTTTATCGTGTTCGCTACTGGTTTTTCGGGTTTTTCTATAATCTCCTCAACAAAACCATCTTTCACGACAACAACGCCGTAATTTTCTGGATCATCTACAGTGTTAACTCCAATTGTCATCTCGTTTTCGATAATCCTCTTTAGATCTTCTGCATCCACTATAGTATCCCCATTTAACATCAGAAAGTCATCTTCTATGTAATGCTCTGCAGATCTCAACGCATCAGCAGTTCCAAGCTGTTTTGTCTGGGTAGAATACTTTAACCTAACACCATTCCATGTTTTTCCAAAGTATTCTCTTACTTTTTCCTGATAATATCCTACGACGAGGATAACCTCATCCACACCAACTTTCTTCAACTCCTCGATCAAGTGGGCGAGAATGGGTTTGTTGGCAACTTCAATCATAACCTTTGGTCTTGTATATGTGAGTGGACGCATTCTTGTTCCTTCTCCAGCTGAAAGAATGACTGCTTGCACAGTAGAGATATGTTATTTTGAAAATAAAAATATTTTGTTTAACTTTGTGTAATTTTTTGGTTTAGTTAAAAACCATAAAACCCACAAGGCTGAGTTGACCAGATTTTGACCAAACTTAACCAAAAAGATTTTTATTTAACCTTGGATAGCTTAACATATGGGTTTTGAATGGTATACCGATTTTGTGGATCTCAGCTACAAGCCGGAAGATGAGATAGTGTGCTATTTTAAGGTAAAATCCGATCTGCCAATTGAGGAATCATCTGGCAGAGTTGCTTCTGAAAGCTCTGTGGGGACATGGACTACTCTTTCGAGGCTTCCTGACAGGATAAAGTGGTTGATGGCAAAAGTGTTCAGAATTGATGGGGAGAGAATTGCTGTAGCGTACAAAACAGATCTGTTCGAGGAAGGTAACATCCCTCAGTTTCTCAGCTCGGTTGCGGGCAACATATTCGGGATGAGGGCGATAAAGGGGTTGAGGTTTGAGGATTTTGAGGTGCCAGCCAGCTTTGCAAAGCACTTTAAAGGACCTAACTTTGGAATCGATGGTGTTAGAAATATAATGAGGGTGCATGATCGACCGCTGACAGCCACAGTTCCAAAACCGAAGGTTGGTTTCGATGCCGATGAGTATGCTGAAGTTGGATACAGATCCTGGGTTGGCGGAATAGACATCCTGAAGGATGATGAGAATCTGACCAGCCAGCCATTCATAAGGTTCGAAAAGAGGCTGGCGAAGGTTATGAAAGCCAGAGAGAGAGCGGAAAATGAAACTGGAGAGAAAAAGGGATACCTGATAAACATAACTGCTGAAGCCCGTGAGATGGAAAGACGGGCTGAACTTGTAGCAGATTACGGAAATGAATTCGTTATGGTAGATATACTGACAGCCGGATTCTCTGCAGTTCAGACTGTGAGAAATAAGTGTGAAGAGCTTGGACTGGCCATCCATGCACACAGAGCTATGCATGGTGCGTTTACGAGGAATGAGGAGCATGGAATCTCTCTGAAGGTTCTAACAAAGCTCGCCAGAATGGCTGGAGTGGATCACATGCATGTCGGTACCGGTGTTGGCAAGATGGCGGGAGACAAAGCGGAAGTGATGGAACTCAGAGATGTTTGCAGGAAGAGCTGGCACAACTTCAAGCCGGTCTTTCCGGTGTCTTCAGGTGGTCTGCATCCGGGGCTGATTCCGGATATAATTGAGCTGTTCGGTGTTGATGTGATAATACAGGCTGGTGGAGGAGTCCATGGGCACCCGGACGGCAGTGAGAAGGGAGCTATGGCTTTAAGGCAAGCGATATCTGCAGTACTTGAAGGGGTGGATCTTGAAGATTACGCGAAATCGCACAGCGAGCTTGCAAGGGCACTTGAGAGATGGGGTAGAGTTTCACCCAAGTAGCTGGATCATAAGCAAAAAATAAATTAATTTTTTATTTAAAAACTATTTATTCTCAAAATTATCGCTCTGTTCGACCATACCACTCAAGAACCTCTGGATAGATCTCAGGTATAACCTCGAAATCAGGTTCTTTAGCAAGTGTTGGGAATGCAATCACCTCTCTCAGCGTTCTTTTGTTTCCCAGTATCATGAAAAGCCTTCCCAGACCAATTCCAACACCGCTTGCAGGAGGCATCGCATATTCCAGAGCCCTGATGTAGTCCTTGTCCATCGGCATCGTCTCCAGACCCTTCTTATCGCTCCTCTTTCGCAACTCTTCCTCTTCTTTAAACCTCATGTACTGCTCAATCGGGTTATTCAGCTCGGAAAAACCGTTAGCAACCTCCATTCCTGCTATGTACAGCTCCATTCTGTCTGCATAGCCATCTGCTTTCTTTGCCAACGGGGAGATATCCACCGGGAAGTGTGTGATGAAGGTTGGGTTGACGATCTTGTCCTTGGCATAGTAGTCGAACAGCTTCTCTATTATCTCGCCTCTCCTTTCTTCCTCTATTCCAAGTTCTTTTGCATGGTTAAACAGCTCATCATCGCTCATCTTCTCTACATCTATTCCTCCGAACTCCTTTATTGCATCGACCATTCTCATCTTCTTCCATGGTCTCTTAAAGTTCACAATCTTGCCCTGGTACTCGATTTCAGTCTTTCCAGTAGCTTTCAAAACAACCTCCTCGAACATTTTCTCGAGAAAGTCCATGAGCTGACTGAGTTCGATGTAAGCCCAGTAAAACTCAAGCTGAATGAACTCTGGATTGTGCAGAGGGTCGACATCCTCATTCCTGAAGCACGGAGCGAACTCATACACCTTCTCAAAACCACCAACGAGCAACCTCTTGAGGTACAATTCTGGAGCTATTCTGAGGTACATCTTCTCCTCGAGGAAGTGATGGTATGTCTCGAAAGGCCTCGCAAAAGCTCCACCATATACAGGCTGAAGTATTGGAGTATATACTTCTATGAACCCGTTATCGTTCAAGTAATTTCTGATGAGGTGTATCACTTTGTTGATCAGGAAGAAGGTCTCTCTGCTCTCTTCGTTCATGATGAAGTCGAGATATCTCTGCCTGTATCTGGTCTCTATATCTTCAAGCCCGTGCCACTTATCCGGCAGGGGTCTTAGAATCTTTGACAGTACGGTCCATTCTTTAACGAGAACGCTAACCTCTCCTCTTCTGGTTTTGATAACGAATCCATCAACACCGAGAATATCTCCCCTCTCAACCAATTTGAGTTCTTTAAACTCATTTGTGAAATCTTTCCTGAACACAAGCTGGATTCTTCCAGATGAATCTTTTAAATCAGCAAAAATAACTCCACCATGCTTTCTTTTTGACATCAATCTACCAGCAATTCTAACATTGAAGTCTGTTTCATCTCCCGGATTCAGATTTGAGAATTTTTTAACGATCTCATCAGCATTTGCGGTTCTATCAAACTTCTTTATCTTAAATGGATCTTTACCTAATTCTCTGAGTCCTTTCAGCTTGTCAATGTAATCCTTTACGAGCTTTGGGAGGGTCATAGGGCAGATTCAGTTTTGGAGGGCATAAATATTTTGCTGAAGGATTTCGGTGTTTCGTGAATAAGAACCAGCAGGAATGGACAGTAAAAATAGACAAAAAATCAAGGGAACAGAGGTGGGAAGTAGAGTCCCGCTCTCTCATCCAAACCGAACATTATGTTCATGTTCTGAATTGCCTGTCCGCTGGCACCTTTGACGAGGTTGTCTATGGCTGAAGAGACTACAACCCTATCTGTTCCAACAAAGAATGCAATGTCACAGAAGTTGCTGCCCCTCACATAGCTGAGCCTTATCGAATCCTGAAGTCTGATGAACGGGCAGCCATCATAGAATCTCTCATATATTTCTGCTACCTCTTCGAGCTCAAGTTCTCCTCTCAGGAATGTATGGGCATTGGTCAGTATCCCTCTGGAACCCGGAAACACCTGTGGTGTGAAGGAAATTTTTATGTCTCCCTGAAATCTCCCAAGTTCCTGTACCATCTCCCAGTAGTGTCTGTGATTCGTTACCTTGTATGGAACGATAGCCTCATGCAGGTTTGGGTAGTGTGTGAAATCTGTAGGGCTCACACCTGCTCCGGTTATACCACTTTTTGAGTCGAAAACCACTCTGTCGATGAGCTCCTTTTCTGCAAGTGGTGCGACAGCCAGTATCGCTCCAGTGGGGTAGCATCCGGGGTTTGCGACAAGATCGGCTTTTTTTATCTCATCCCTGTGAATCTCTGGCAATCCATAAACAGCCTCTCTGTATCCGATATGCTCTTTCTCATAGACCTCTTCAAAAGTTTTTTTATCGAGCCTGTAATCGGCAGACAGGTCTATGACCTTCAATCCTGCATCCAAAAATTCTGGGGCGTATCTCATTGCCTCGCCATGAGGTACAGCAAGAAAAACTAAATCACAGTCATCAAAATATCTAATATCTGGGGATTTAAATTCGAGATCGAAAAAACCCTTCAAGAATTTATGGAGCGACCATATTTTCTTTCCCTCATATTTTCTGGAAGTTACAACTTTCACTTCAACTTCAGGATGGTTTACGAGCAATCTGAGGAGTTCTGATCCAGTGTATCCGCTCCCACCAACTACTCCGACTTTAATCATACTGGCAGATTATTCAGATTATTTAAATTTCTTTCTGATTTTGGCTTCGTTAGAGTTGTGCTATGAAAATTGAAATCATTCTACACGATCAAGCTCAAAATTATGAGATAGCCATGAATTATAATTTGGCTAGCTCTCTTTAAATGGACGATTCCTGAATTGCCAAAGTATGGTGAATGAAATTGGAAAAAATTCGATAGAAGGTACAACCAAATTTTTCAAGTCAAAGATCAGCAAACAAAGGTACAAACCAGATAATTTTTTATTCTTCATTTTATCAACAACAAGTTAGCAGGGCTCTGGTTTTTTAACACAAAAAATTTATAATCCTTCAATAGAAGCGTTTCCTCATGTCAAAATTAAAAGATTACTGGCAATGGTTTGTTGTTATTGCCGCAATCATCATCGGACTATATATCAGAATTATAAATCCCTGGAACTCGGTTTTCGTCTCGTGGATGGATGGGGCAAGGCTGAGTGGAAATGACCCCTGGTATTATTTCAGGCTTATCGATTCTGCTCTCCATAACTCCGGCAGAATATGGTTTGATGCTTTCACAAATTACCCTCATGGCACATATACACACTTTGGACCATTCCTTGTGTATCTGAGTGTTTTAGCCGTGAAGATCACTGGAGCCGCAACTTTGGCAGAAGTTAGAACAACCATTGCGTTCATCCCAGCTATAGCCGGATCATTACTTGCTGTACCCGCTTACATACTCGGATCATCGATTTTCAATAAGAGGGTTGGTGCAGCATCGGCATTGCTGGTAGTTCTGATACCGGGGCAGTTAATGGCCAGAAGCGTTCTGAGCTTCAACGATCACCATATATGGGAGGTCTTCTGGCAGCTCTCCACTCTTGCCTGCTTTGCATTTGCCTTAAAGAGATTTGAGGATGTCAGGAAGCATTTCATTTACCCTGTTATTGCGGGTTTATGTCTCGGGCTTTATTTGCTAGCATGGGCACCGGGCTTCATAATCGCTCTAATTATTCTGGGATATGTATTTCTGGCACATCTGACATCGACATATCTGGATGTCGATCTGAAGAAGATCACATACATCTCGGCAATCGTCTTTCTGGTTGGGGCTTTAATATATCTGCCATTCGCTTTCAAGTATCCATCGTTTAGCACGACAAGATATTCTCCATTCCAGCTCATAGTTTTACTAGCAGCAGCAATAATAGTTCTTTTATTCCGTGGTATAGAAATTCTCAAAAATAGGGGGCATTTCAACAAAGTTGGGCTTAAGGATAGCTACGCATTCCCATTGAGTATTGTTGTAATCGTGGTTCTGTTTATTGGTGGGGTAGCAATAATCTCCCCAGATTTCCTCAAACTCCTGACCAGAATTGTTGGAGTCGTTCAGCCGAAAGGAGGAGCTTTGACTGTTGCAGAGATTCAGCCATTCTTCTCGATGTATGGTGAACCCAGCCTAACCCCTGCATGGAGACATTTCAGCATAACCTTCTTCTTTGCCATGCCGGGAATGCTGTATGTTGCATACCTCCTGATAAAGCAGAGGGACAGCAAATATCTGTTAATCCTCGTCTGGGGTCTGGCAATGTTTGCAGCCTTAGCTGGGCAGAACAGATTCGCATATTATTTTGGAGCAGTATCGGCTTTATTCGCAGCGGTCTTTTTGGATGCTATAATCAAGATATACTCAGGCTTCTTAGATAAAAAGTACTCAACAAGGATTGTCATACACGCATCACTATGGGTAATTGCATTGGCCATTTTGGTTTACAACTACATGACAACTATGAACATATATGTCCTAGCCCTTTTAGCATTGGCTCCGGCTGTTATAGACATTCTGATCAACTTCCCGAACTCGTTTGAGCTGCATGTCGATAAGATAAGGGGCCTCCTAAGCGGAAAGAAAGTAACTGCTATTTCCGTAATCTCTATAATTCTGATAGTTGCCCCGGCTTTAGCGCTGTTTTACCCAACGCTTTCCGATGCAAATCTCTACTCGAAATATTCTGCAGGCGGTATAAACAAGCAGTGGTACGATGCTCTTGTCTGGATGAAAGATAACACGCCCGAAAAGGAACTTTACGATAAATTCTACTACGAAATGTACAAGCCACCAGAGGGATATAAGCTATCAGACAGATACCCATATCCAGATGGTGTTTACAGCATAATCAGCTGGTGGGATTACGGGCACTGGATTACAGCAATAGCACACAGAATTCCCGTGGCAAATCCATTCCAGCAAGGAATTGGCAATAAATACAACAACGTTCCCGGAGCAGCACCCTTCTTCACAGCATTCAATGAGAGCTATGCAAACAAGATTGCCGACGAACTCGATGTCAAGTATGTTGTCAGTGATGTTGAGATGGCTACTGGAAAGTTCTATGCGATGGCAGTATGGGCTGAAGGTAGCTTGGAGAAAGCGAACAGAATATACTATGTGGCTCCGGGCTATGTTTACGTAACACCGAACGGGCAGATAGGAATATCTCTATCAACTCTAAACATTCCTGCTGGGTCCAATGTTATAGCAACGATGAATGTTCCAAGTGAAAACTACTTCAAGACAATGGAGGCCCGGCTTCACATACTGGATGGTAGTGGTCTACAAAACTACAGAATGGTTTACGAAAGCGAGTTCGAGGCGAAAAATCAGCTGACCTATGAAGCGCTCTACAGGATCATCTACAACTCAAACCATGCCGATCATCCCGTGGCTGTCACTTCCACAGGATATGTAAAAGTGTTTGAGTATGTTAAGGGAGTCAAAGTGACTGGAAAGGCGAGTGGTAGCGAGGTCATAGTTAAAGCCAATATCACAACAAATCAGAACAGGACATTTGAATACATCCAGAAAGCAAAAGTTGAGAATGGGCATTATGAAATTGTTCTACCATATGCCCAAAATACGAAGTATCCTGTTAAAGCCTCGGAGTACACAATACAGTCAGGAAATGTAACAAAAACGCTGACTCTCAGTGACGAGGATGTTGAGAATGGGAAGATAATAACTCTGGATCTGATTTAAATCTAACTTATTACTTTCTTTTTGTTGTGGAAAGATCATGAAAAGGGTTTTTATTATAATTGGCAATAAAGCAAGAACCTCAGAGTTCAGCCTAAACGATCTGCCCGGAGCAGGGAGAATGGATGTTATATGCAGGTTCATAGCCCAGTCCCTTCTGGTCTCTCATGGTGTGAGAAAGGACAGCACTGCAATAGCTGTTTTGCTCGGAGGGCCACAAAAAAGTCTGAAGTTTAAGGGAGACAGCATAAAGTATATGTCTCCCGATGAAAGGAATGTTGCTGGATTGATCAGGAAAGCATTGAAAGCTAAAGCTACGGATGAGTGGTTGGAGGGCAGTCCAGGAGTTTATGTTTCGAGGAAGGGTATAGGTGAAATACTCGATGAGCTGGAAGGTTACAGGATTTTGTATCTGAGAGAAGATGGAGAAGACTTCCACAAGGTTGCAGAGGAAAGGGATTATGCTTTCGTTCTGGGAGACCATCTTGGCGTTAGCGAGAATATGGAAGATGAAATTTTAAAGAGGGCAGATGGTGTGGTATCGGTATCTCCCATATCACTTCAGGCCGATCAGTGTGTTGTTATACTGCACAACATACTGGACAGATTTAGCATTAGAGGTGGTTGCCGTGTTTGAAGAAGCTGTGTTTGAAGAGGCAGCACTGTATGGCAGGAAGCTGTATGAAAGGGGATTGATAGATGGTGCGAGTGGAAACCTGAGCTTTAAAGACGGCGATTATGTTTTCATAACCAAGACAGGGGTTAACTTATATGATTTAACCAAAGAATCGTTTGTTAAGGTAAGAATTGATGCTGATGCAGAGAAGCTAAAGGCACTTTCAGCATCATCTGATGCTCTACTTCACATAAAAGCGTATCAAAAGAGCGATTACAGTGTTATTCTGCACTGTCATGGGACTTACAATGTTGTTCTATCGCTGATTTATGATAAGATAGTTCCTGTTGATCTGGAAGGAAAGCTGTTTCTTGGTGAGATTGAGGTTATAGATGCCAGTTTCATGACAGAAGAGTATGCTGAAATGGTCTCAGATGGGATTGCGAAGAAAGGGTTTGCTGTGGTCAAGGGGCACGGGATATACTGTGCGGGAAAAACTTTCAGAGAGGTGTTTAATGTTATTGAGTACATAGAGCATTCGTGTCAGGTGTTGTATCTGGCTAGACTGGTGGGTCTGTGAGTTTGCAAGTGTGAATTGTGATTGACTGCAATCTTTGGACAATCTTTCACAATCCAATTCAAAAATCTATGTTTGTCCAGAGCAAGATTACAATGCTGAATCCATGCTCAATCCGCTGAGCTATTAGTTTCAGCCACAAAATCCTTATCTGTTCACGAAGTAAACCCCCACGACCACAAAGATTGTCCCGAGAACTGTCAGCAATGTTATTTTCTCTCCAAGAAGAAACCATGCTGAGAAAACCGCAACCACAGGAATCGCCTGTAAGAAAATGCTTGCCTGGGATGCCTGCATTTTATCAAGAACATAGTACCACCCGGTGTATCCAAGGAATGTGGCGAAAATTCCGAGGAATAGTATCGAGTATGCTGTTTCTGCTGAAAAATTGAACTCAAAGTTGATGACCCCAAACGGGATGAGTAAGAGAAGTGGTACTGTTGCGAAAATTATGGCATATGCTGTAAGCGTTAGTGGTTCATATTTCTCAAACAGAACCTTGCCGTAGACGATGTAAAAGGTTGCAGAAAGTGCTGAAACAAAAACGGCTGCAACCCCCACCATCGATTCATTCATCGAGAAGCTTAAGTCTGATGTATCAAGAATCACGAGAAAGACTCCTGATAAAGCTATGATGGATCCAAGAAACTTTTTAATAGTGAAATCTTCTCCAAGAAACGAAATAGAGAAAAAGAAAACAAATACAGGGGCTAAGGCAATTATAAGGCTTGCAAGTCCCGAAGAGATGTACATCTCGCCAAAGTTCAGCAGAACATGATATGCGGTAACGCCAAAAAACCCTAATGCGAAAATTCGTGGTATGTCCTCCTTTGCAGGAACGGCTTTCTTCAGCAATAGATATGCTGTCAGGAAAACATTTGCTATTGTAAATCTGTAGAATGTCAGGCTGTATGCATCAACCTCTTTGACAGCTACCTTAATTGCAAGAAACGCCCATCCCCAGAAAAGGACAGTCATTGATATGATTGCTATTACCTTCCTATCCTGCATTTTTGATCGGTGCAAGGCTCGGTATTAATTTTTTATCAATTCAGGCCTTCAAGGCTATCGCAACCCCCGCTAAAACAAGTATCATACCCGTAATCTCGATGGGTGTAAATGTCTCCCCAAAAAGCATCAGCCCAAACAGTGAAGCAGATATTGGTTCGATAAGGGCAAACACTGGCCCCTCAGAAAGCTTGCAGTATTTCAGTCCGAAGTTGAATAGTGTGAACGCTAAAGCGGTTGGTATCAGGCCTAAACCGATAAGCCACATCAGATTTACCTCACCAATCGGGTAGATCACAAGAGATGGAGCCAAAATCAGTGAAGATATACCTAGATAGGCTGTTGTTAGCTCGATTGATTGCATGTAATCTCTAATCCTCTTTATAACCATGAAGTATAATGCGTAAACGAATCCAGAGATCAATCCGAATATTATCCCCGCATTCAGAACTCCAGTCGGAGAGAGCATGAGGTAGAGTCCTGAGATGCTGAGCGGGATGGATACGAATATCTTCCTGCTTATAACCTCCCCGCTCAGGTATGCAATGGGAAGAACATAAACCGGGGCCATGTAAAGCAGCAACGCAGCGGTTCCGGCGGGGATTAGCTGGATCGATGCGATATAGAAGTTCACAACCATAATGCTAAGCAGGGACATGATAAGCAGCATTTTTGGCCTCTCGAACGATATTTTCCTCCTAGATAACACTGAAAAGATCAGCAGGAAAAGGAACCCGAAAAAGAATCTGAAGAATGATGTCTGAACTGCGTTGAGGTTTATGTTCCTGACGAAGATCACGAGGGAACCCATCATGATCGCTCCGGCGATTACCGACAGTACTCCAAGCCTTTCGTTTTGCATAGCCTTGCTTGATAAACTGCAGTTAAAATAACTATCTTGAGAAATGTTAGCTAATTGGCCAATTAGCTAACATGGCAAGTAAGTGGTTAGTAAAACAAAATGAGGTGGGAACGCCTCGGGTCGATTCGCTTTGCGGAAAGCCTCTCTCCTCACCCTCTCCTCTCCGCTACCCCGCCAGCGCCGATCGTCCGGAGTTGACCTGCTCCCTTCCGGGCCTGAGTCGGTTCCTCCGGCGAATACTGCGGACATTCCCTCCAGAAAGCCCAGCAGTAACCGCCGGCCCGACGGGACGGAGACTCTGCAAGGGGGAGGAGAGTCCAGCTTTCCGCTCCACGAACCTTCCCTCG